>CP000699.1:1405000-2107500 GCA_000016765.1 Rhizorhabdus wittichii RW1 | reverse complement strand
TCGCAGATGTGGCTGATCGACCCGCGCCCCAACCTGCCGAGCATCGTCGACGCGGTCGAGCAGGGCTTCCGGCTGTCGGAAGCGTCGAACACGCCGGTGATGCTCGAGCTGCGCGTCCGCTCCTGCCACATGACCGGCAGCTTCGTCGCCAAGGACAATCTCCGCCCGGCGATGACCGTCGACGAGGCGGCGGCCGCGCCGGTGCGCGACACCAGCCGCATCGTGCTGCCGCCCGCCAATTTCCTCCACGAGGTCGAGAAGGTCGAGAAGCGCTGGCCCGCCGGCATCGCCTTCGTCCGGGAGAACCGGCTCAACGAATGGTTCGGCCCCGACGAGGGCGAGGTCGGGCTGATCGTCCAGGGCGGCCTGTTCAACAGCCTCAACCGCGCGATGGAGCTGCTCGGCCTGTCCGACGCCTTCGGCGCGGCGCGGCTTCCGGTCTATTGCCTCAACGTCACCTATCCGCTGATCCCCGACGAGGTCGCCGCCTTCTGCCGCGGCAAGCGCGCCGTGCTGGTGCTGGAGGAGGGGCAGCCCGAGTTCATCGAGCATGAGCTGAACACGCTCGTCCGCCGCGCCGACCTGCAGACGCGGATCGTCGGCAAGGAGGTGCTGCCCCGCGCCGGCGACTATACCGCGCATGTCATGGCGCAGGGCCTGCGCACATTCCTGGCCGAATGGCAGCCCGCGCTGGACCTGCCCGACCTGTCGATCGCGCCGCTGCCGGCGCCGGTCGCGGCGCAGATCCCGCAGCGCCCGGCCGGCTTTTGCACCGGCTGTCCCGAGCGCCCGGTGTTCACCTCGATGAAGCTGCTCGAACGCGAACTGGGGCCGACCCATGTCTCGGCCGACATCGGCTGCCACCTCTTCTCGATCCTGCCGCCGTTCAACATCGGCAACACGACGATGGGCTATGGCCTGGGCACCGCCGGCGCCTCCGCCTTCAAGCCGAAGGACAAGCGCGCGATCGCGGTGATGGGCGACGGCGGCTTCTGGCACAACGGCCTGACCTCGGGCATCGGCAACGCCGTCTTCAACAAGGACGACACCGTCACCGTCATCGTCGACAACGGCTATTCGGCCGCGACCGGGGGACAGGACATATTGTCGTCGCGCGCCGACAACCGGGCGCGCACCACCCGCCATCCGATCGAGCGGGCGGTGCGCGGGATCGGCGCGGGCTGGGTCCGCACCGTCGACCGCACCTATGACCTCAAGCGGATGATGGCGGCGCTGCGCGAGGCGATGACCAGCCCCGAGCGCGGGCCCAAGATCGTCGTCGCCCAGTCCGAATGCATGCTCAACCGGCAACGGCGCGAGAAGCCGCGCGTCCGCAAGGCGATGAGCGAGGGCAAGCGCGTGGTGCGCGAGCGCTTCGGCGTCGATCCCGACACCTGCACCGGCGACCATAGCTGCATCCGCCTGTCGGGCTGTCCGTCGCTGTCGATCAAGCCCAACCCCGATCCGCTGCGCCGCGATCCGGTCGCGCATGTCGACAATAGCTGCGTCGGCTGCGGCCTGTGCGGCGAGGTGAGCCATGCCGCCGTGCTCTGCCCGAGCTTCTACCGCGCCAGCATCGTCGCCAATCCGGGGCGGTGGGAAGGCCGGTGGAAGGCGTTGCGGTCGCGGCTGATCGGCGCCCTGCAGAAGCGCGATGCGCGGCTCCGCGCGGCGAGGGCGTTCTGATGGCGGCGGCAGGCGAAGCGACGCGCGACCGGATCGGCATCGCCATCCTCGCGCTGGGCGGGCAGGGCGGCGGCGTCCTCGCCGACTGGATCCAGGAGGTCGCGCGCCACCATGGCTGGCTCGCGCAGGGGACCTCGGTACCCGGCGTCGCCCAGCGCACCGGATCGACCGTCTATTATGTCGAGCTGGCGCGCGCGGGCGATCGGCTGCCGATCCTCGCGCAGATGCCGACGCCGGGCGACGTCGACATCGTCGTCGCGTCGGAGCTGATGGAGACCGGCCGCGCGATGCTGCGCAACTTCTCGACCGCCGATCGGACCACGCTGATCGGATCGACCCACCGCATCTACGCGATCGCCGAGAAGAGCGGGATGGGCGACAGCCGGGGCAGCGGCGAGCGGATCGTCGAGGCGGCCGCGCGGCGGGCCAAGCGCTTCATCGGCTTCGACATGGAGGCGGCGACCGATCGGTCGGGCAGCGTGATCAGCGCGGTGATGTTCGGCGCGCTCGGCGGCAGCGGCGCGCTGCCTTTTCCGCGCGAGGCGTTCGAGCAGGCGATCCGCGACAGCGGCATCGCGGTGGCGAGCAACCTGCGCGGCTTCGACGAGGGTTTCCGCGCCGCGCAGGCGCCGGTGGCGATGCCCGACGCGATCGACCATGCCGTTCCGCAACCGACCACCGACGCCGGCCGCGCGCTGCACGGCCGCATCCTGGGCGAACTGCCCGCGCCGGCGCATGAGGCGGCGCTGCACGGCGTCCAGCGGCTGATGGACTATCAGGATGCCGGCTATGCCGCGCTCTATCTCGACCGGCTGCGCGCCGTCGCCGGGCTCGATGCGGCGCCCTGGGAGGCGACGGCGGAGCTGGCGCGACACCTGGCGCTGTGGATGAGCTATGAGGACACGATCCGCGTCGCCGACCTGAAGAGCCGCGCCACCCGCTTCGAGCGGGTCCGCGACGAGGTCAAGGCCGGCGAGGGGCAGATCGTCGGCATCACCGAGTTCATGCACCCGCGCCTGCGCGAAGTGTGCGAGACGCTGCCCGCCGGGATCGGCCGCTTCATCCTGGAGTCGCCGCGCCTGTCGTCCTGGCTCGATCGCTTCTTCCGCGAGGGCCGCCATGTCGAGACCACCAGCCTGCGCTGGTTCCTGATGCTGCGCCTGCTGGCGGCCCTGCGGCCGCTGCGCCGCCGCTCGCTGCGCTATGCCGAGGAGCAGGAACGGATCGAGCATTGGCTCGGCGATATTCGTACCAGCATCGCGCAGGATCCGGCGCTCGCGCTCGGGCTCGTCCGGTCGCAGCGGCTGATCAAGGGCTATGGCGACACGTTCGACCGGGGCCTGCGCAACTTCCAGGCGATCCGCGCCGCGCTGTTCGCCCGCCCGCCGGCCGAGCGCCGGGCGCAATGGCTCGACGACGCCTGCGCCCAGGCGCTCGCCGACGACAGCGGCCGCGCGCTGGAGGACATGCTGGCGGCGGCTTAAAGCCGCGCCGCCACCATATGGCCCGACATGCCGGCGAGCCCCGGCCCGGGATGGGTCGACGCGCCGATATGGAACAGCCGGCGCACCGGCGTGTCGTGGTTGCGGCCGCCGGCGAGCGGGCGGAACAGGTGGAACTGGTCGATCGAGCAGGCGCCCGAATAGGGATCGCCGCCGACCAGGTTGATGTTCATCGCCTCGAGATCGGCCGGCGACAGGATCGCCGTCTTCAGCAGCGCGCCGTCGAGATTGGCGATGCAGCCGCGCAGCCGGTCGAGGATGCGCGCGGCATAGGCTTCGGCCAGCGCGGGCGACCAGCGGCCGTCGGCGGGCGGCGCGATCAGTCCGGCGGCGTCGCCCCGCACCTGACGCGGCAGTTCCTGGAGCTGAATCCAGAGCAGCCCCTGGCCCGGCGGGACGCGCGACGGGTCGGTCGCCGCCGGCTGGCCGACGACGATCGTCCCTTCGACCGGCAGCAGGCCGCGCTCGGCCTCGTTCACCGCTCGCGAGACGCCGTCGAGCCCCGGCGTGACGTGGATCAGCGCGACCGCGTCGAGCGACGGATCGCGCCAGCGCGGCGGCTCGGACAGCGCGAGGTGGATCTGCATGTCGGCGCGGCCATAGACGTAGCGGCGCGCGCGCTCCGCCTGCGCGGGCGGGGGATCGGACAGCAGCCGGCCGTAGAGCTGGGTCGGGGTGACGTTGGCGACCACGCCCCGGCGCGCCGCGATGCGCCGGCCATCGGCGGTCTCGACGCCGGTCGCCGCGCCGCGCTCGACGAGGATGCGGGTGACGTCGGCGCCGGTCTCGACCTGCCCGCCCTGCGCCTCGATCAGCGCGGTGAAGGCGGCGACGAGCTGCGCGATGCCGCCCTCGACGAAGGGGATGCCGACCGCTTCGAGCGTGAACAGGATCAGCTTGCCCATCAGCGCCGACAGCGGCGCGTCGGGGCCGAGCCCGGTGTGGAGAATCCACGGCGCGATCAGCGCGCGGGCGAGGTCCGATCCGAAATCCTGTTCGAGCCAGGCGCGCATCGGCCGCAGGAAATCGCCGGTCAGCCCGGCAAGGCCGTCGATCCGCTCGCGCAGCAGGGTGCGGGCGAGCAGGCCCAGCGTCCCGCGGCTGCGGGGCTCCTGGCCGAGCAGGCCGAAGATCAGCGGGGCGTTGGCCTCGATCTCCCGCATCGCGCGGACATAGGCGGCGCCGTCGCCCGGATGGAGCGAATCGAACATCGCTGCATTGGCCTCGCGCGACGGGCCGAACACGGCCGTCCGCCCGTCGTCGAGCACCACCGCGGTCGGCTGCGGCGCGGTCAGCAGGCGCAGGCCCCGTTCGGCGAGCTTCGGGCCGAGCAGCGGATAATGGGCGGCGGTGACGAACAGCGGCAGCGACATCGCGAACAGGTCGTGCCGGAAGCCGGGCAGGGTCGCCTCGGCGGTGCGCATGCAGCCGCCGGCGACCTCGTCGCGTTCGAGCACCAGCACGCGGCGCCCCTTCAGCGCCAGTTCGGCGGCGCAGACCAGCGAATTGATGCCGCTGCCGATGACGACGACGTCCCATTGGGCGTTCATTGTTCCCCTCCCTCGAACCATGGACGCGGGCCCAGCCCCTGGTCGGGGCCCAGGATCGAATAGCCGCCGTCGACGGGCAGGTCGACGCCGGTCATGAAGCGGGCCATGTCCGAACAGGCGAAGACCACCACGTCGCCGACATCGGCGTCGCGGCCCACCCGGCCGAGCGGATGGGTGCGCGCGCCCACCGCGTCGGCGCGCTGCTCGCTGCCCGCCATGCCGGCCAGCGCCGGGGACCAGGTCCAGGCGGGCGAGACGGTGAGCACGCGGATGCCGCGCGGGGCGAGCGTCACCGCCGCGCTCTTGGTGAGCTGCATCAGCGCGGCCTTCGATGCCGGGTAGAGCAGCCGCCCGGCCGCGCCGAATTTGCCGCCGACGCTGCCGATGTTGACGATCACGCCGCCCGGCGATGGCAGATGCCCGGCCGCCCCGGCGATCAGCAGCGCCGGGCCGACCAGATTGACGTCGAGCGAGCGGTGCCATTCCTCGCGGCTCGCGCCGAGGCCGGGATCGGCATAGAGACAGGCGTTGTTGACGAGGATGTCGAGCCGCCCGAACCGCGCCAGCGCGGCATCGAGGCAGGTCGTGACGCCCTCGTCCTGGGCGATGTCTGCGGCGACGAAGGCGGCCCGCTCGCCCAGCGCCGCAACCACCGCCGCCCCGCGCTCGGCATCGCGGCCGGTGACGAGCACCGAAGCGCCCGCCGCGTGGAGCGAGCCGGCGATGCCGGCGCCGAGGCCCTGCGTCGCGCCGGTCACGATCGCGACCTTGCCGTCGAGCGATATCATGCGTCCTGCTCCAGCAGCGCCGCGACGGTCGAGACCTCGCCGAGCAGCGCGATATTGTCGAGCGCCGCCTGGTGGAGATGCGGCTGCCCCGCCGAGCAGGCGTCCGCCGCCAGCGCCACGGCATAGCCCATGTCGGCGGCGTGGCGGGCGCTGTGCTCGACGACCGAGTTGGTCGCCACCCCGGCGAGGATCAGCCGCTCCGCGCCGATGCCGGCCAGCACCTGTTCGAGGTCCGAATCGTAGAAGGCGTTGACCCGGCCATGGGTGACGACGGCCTCGCCCGGCAACGGGCCGAGCCCGTCGTGGAAGGCCGCGCCCCAGCTTCCTTCCTCCATCGCGCCCGAGGCGACGACGTTGCGGAAGATCGGCGCGTTCTGGACGACGCCTTCATGGCCGGGCGGGAAGGCGATGCGGACATGGACGAGCGGCAGGCCGCGCCGGCGGGCGGCGGCGAGCAGGCGGCCGGCGGCCTCGACCACGGCGTCGCGTCCCGGAGCGCCCTCGGCGACGCCGAGGCGGATGCGGCCGTCGGGGTGCAGCACCTCGTTCTGATAATGGAGCGCGAGCACGGCGGTCTTCACAGGAACACCTCATAAGGGTCCTGGATGCCGTCGCAGTTGATCAGGTCGACCCGCTTCAGCGCGATCCGCCAGTCGTCCGGCCCGGCGCCGACGAGGTCATGGGTGTAATGGCCGGCAAGCTGGCGCTGGTCGCGGCCCTGGCGCCATTCGGTGATCTGGAAGGCCGATCGCACCCGCAGGCCCGCGCCGTCCTGCGCGACGATCCGGACGTTGCCGACGATGTGCGCCGTCCGCGTCACCGGCTGCTGCGACCAGGCATGCTTTTCCTCCAGCCGCCGCCGGCGCACGTCGCGCAGGATCGCGTCCTCGTAGAACAGCGAGGCATGGTTGAACGGGTCCTGCTGGTCGTGGCGGAGCGGCACCCAGTACATGCCGTCCTCGGCGAACAGCGCGTCCCATTCCTCCCACCGCCGGCCGTCGAGAAGCTCGGCCTCGCGGAAGAGATAGTCGGCGGCGGCGTGGGTCAGCAGCGGATCGGCGATCATGCCGCGGCCTTCCCGATATTAGCGGGCCCCATATAGGCCGACCAGGCGCGGAACTGGTTGCGCATCGGCACCTCGCTGATCCCGGCGCCCAGCACCCCGCCCTCGAACGGCGTGTCGTGGCCGGCCATGCGGTGCTGGCTGATCCAGTCGCCGCCGTCCGACGCCATGCCCTCCTGGCAGCGCCGATAGACCTCGACGTCGTCGACCATCACCGTCGAGGAGGGCGAGTTGACGATGTTGGTGTAGCTGATCGTCCGCTGGAAGAAGGCGTCGGACGTGCCCTTCAGCCGGAAGGTGAAGATCTCGACCAGCGTCCGGTCGATCGAGACCGGCCGGATCACCCGGAGCTGCTGGAAGCCGGTGTGCGGCGAGCAGCTCGGATAGATGATCGTGTTGTGGCGGTTCATCGACAGGATCGCCTGTGCCCGCTCGGCGCCATGGGCGGCCACGAGCTGGTCGCGATATTCGAGGCTGATCGCGTCGGTGGGCGCGTTGAAGATCGCGTCCATATAGCTGTGGCCATGGTCGTAGCAGCGCAGCTCCAGGCTCTCCCAGAAGCTGTTGGGCTCGCCATTGCCTTCGATGATGTGGAGCTGGAACGGCGTCTTGCCGCCCAGCTTCTCGCGCACCGTCCGCCGCGCGGCGGCGAAGGAGCTTTCGTGGGTCGCCTGCGGATGGCCGGTGTCGTTGAGATTCTCGAAGAATATCTTCCAGTTGCTCTGCTGCATCACCCGCATCACGCCGCCGGCCACCTCGACCTCGCCTTCGGGCGCGCGGTCGGCGAAATTGTCGATGCTCGCCAGCGCGCCGCCCAGATAGTCCTCCAGCCCCGGCCCGTCCTCGGCCAGCGAGCAGAAGACGAAGCCGCGCCGCTCCGCGACCCGCGCGACCGGGCGCATCGAGAATTCGGGATCGTCGAGCGAGAAGCCGGTGTCGGCATAGCCCTGGCGGAAGGGGACGCCGCGGAGGCGGCCGTCCAGGGTGAAGGTCCAGGCATGATAGGGGCAGCGGAACAGTGGGCCGGCATGGCCGCAGCCGTCCGCCACCAGCTTGGCGCCCTTGTGCGGGCAGCGATTGTAGAGGACGCGGATCGCGCCGTCCCGGTCGCGTACCATCACCACCGGCTCGCGCCCGATCAGCGCGGTCCAATAGTCGCCGGGCTTCGGGACCTGGCTGGCATGCCCGACATAGATCCAGGCCTGGCCGAAGATGCGCTCCATCTCCAGGTCGAAGATCGCCGGATCTGTATAGACGCGCTTGTGGACCTTGTCGGGTCTCACCAGCGCGGCGAGCATATCGTCGGTCATTCCTGCAACCTCCCTTGTCGTTGGAAGGAGGCTGCGCGATTAATCGCTTCCGCAATATCCGCGATTAGCGGATATCATCCGTATAGTGCGGGAATCAGGTCAGGAGCCGCCATGGGCCAGTTCGCCCTGCTGAAGGATGAGCACCGCGCGCTGCACCGCCTGCGGGCGATGGAGGAGTCGACCCTGGCGGGCGCGCGGCGGCTCGTGGGCGGCGCGCTGAGCGACCATGACCTCGCGGTGATGGAGGACGCGCCGCTCGCGGTCGAGCTGCGGACCGCCAGCGTCGGGGCCTTGCCGCTGGTGTTGCTCCGCTACGGCGCCGCCGTGTCGATCGCGCCGCGCCGGCTGCCCGCGCATCTGCTGTTCCAGGTCGTGCTGCGCGGCAGGCTGGAGGTCGAGGACGACGATGGCGGCTTCGTCGCGGAGGAGGGCGACGCGGTGCTGCTGGAGAATCTCGCCGGCCGCCGGCTTCGCTGGTCGGGCGACAGCCGGCAGCTGATCATGCGCATCCCGCGCGCCGCCGTCGCCAGGGCGGCGGGCACCGACAGCGGACCGATCCGCTTCGACCGCACCTTCCGGCTGGACCGGGGCGGCTGCGGGACGCTGGAGCTGGTCCGCTACATCATGACGCAGGCGACGGCGGGCCGCATGGCCGGGACCGACGGCGCGGTCCTCGACCTGCTGATCCGCCACCTGCTGCTGCACCATTCCGACCATGGCGCCGCGGCGCCGCTGCCCGCCTCGATCCGCCGGGCCGAAGCCCATATGCGGCAGAATCTCGGCGAGGCGATCACCCTCACCGATCTGGTCGAGGCGGTGCGGAGCACGCCGCGCACGCTGTCGGCGAATTTCCAGACGTTCCGCGGCGTCTCGCCGATGGCGCGGTTCCGGGACCTGCGGCTGGACGCGGTCCACGCGGCGCTGGGCAATGGCGAGGCGGGCTCGGTGACCGAGGCGGCGACCCGCTACGGCTTCTTCCATCTCGGCCGTTTCTCGCAGGCCTACCGGCTGCGCTTCGGCGAGTTCCCCCGCGACACGCTGCTGGCGGCCGGCGGCCGGGACGCCTGACCCCACGATCGATCGAGCGACGGAAGGAGAGAGGGTGGCGCGGATATTGCTGACCCGGCGTTGGCCGGAGGCCGTCGAGGAGGAACTGGCGGCGCGCCACGACCTGCACCGCAACGAGAGCGACCGGCCGATGAGCCGGCAGGAGCTGGCGGAGGCGATCCGCGCCTTCGACGTCGTCTGCCCCACCGTCTCCGACCGGATCGACGCCGAGGTGATCGGCCGGGGCGGCGGCGCGCGCATCCTCGCCAATTACGGCGCGGGGATCGAGCATATCGACCTTGCGGCGGCGCGCGCGGCCGGGATCGCCGTCACCAACACCCCCGACGTGCTGACCGACGCCACCGCCGAACTGGCGGTGCTGCTGATGCTGATGGTCGCCCGCCGCGCCGGCGAGGGCGAGCGCGAGCTGCGCTCCGGCGGCTGGACGGGCTGGCGGCCGACCCATCTGCTCGGCCGGTCGATGCAGGGCCGGACGCTGGGCCTGATCGGCTATGGCCGGATCGCGCAGGAGACCGCGCGGCGCGCGCAGGCGGCGCTCGGCGTGCGGCTGGCCTATCACAGCCGCCGTCCGCTCGATCCGGCGTCCGATCCGCTCGACGCGCGCTATTGCGCCTCGGTCGCCGATCTGGTGGCCGAGGCGGACATCGTCTCGCTCCATTGCCCGGGCGGGGCCGAGACCCATCATCTGATCGACGCCGCGATGCTCGCGCGGATGAAGCCCGACGCGGTGCTGATCAACACCGCGCGCGGCACCGTGGTCGACGAGGCGGCGCTCGCCGAGGCGCTGGCGCAGGGCCGGATCGGCGGCGCCGGGCTCGACGTCTACCAGGGCGAGCCGGCGGTGAACCCGCTGCTGCTGGCGGCCCCCAATCTCGTGCTGCTGCCGCATCTCGGCAGCGCGACGATCGAGACGCGCGAGGCGATGGGGCGCCAGGCGGTGCTCAACCTCGAAGCGCTGCTCGACGGCCGCGAGCCGCCCAACCGTGTCGCCTGAGCCCGGCACCACGCTCGCCGCGGTCGAGGCGGCGGTGCGGGACGCCATGGACAGGTCGGTGCGGCGGCCCTTCGTCCTCGGCATCTGCGGCGCGCAGGGGAGCGGCAAGTCGACCCTGTCCGAGGCGCTCGCCGATCGCATGCGGGCGCGGGGCGTGGCGACGGCGGTGCTGTCGATCGACGATCTCTACCGCACCCGGGCGGAGCGCATGGCGCTCGCCCGCGACGTCCATCCGCTGTTCGCGGTGCGCGGCGTTCCCGGCACCCATGACGTGGCGCTGGGCCTCGACATCCTCGCCGCGCTCGACGCGGGGCGGGCGGCGGCGCTGCCCCGCTTCGACAAGGCGCGCGACGACCGCGCGCCGGCCGACGCCTGGGAGGCGGCGCCGGGTGATACCGCGCTGCTGATCCTCGAAGGCTGGTGTGTCGGCGCCCGGCCCGAGGCGGAGGCGGCGCTGGCCGAGCCGGTCAACGACCTCGAACGCGAGGAGGATGCGGACGGCCGCTGGCGCCGCGCGGCCAACGCCGCGCTGGCCGGCGACTATCAGGCGCTGTTCGCGCGGCTCGACCTGCTGGTCCTGCTCGCGGCCCCCGGCTTCGAGGCGGTGCGCGACTGGCGGGTCGAGCAGGAGCATGGCCTGGCGCGCGCCGCCGGGGCGGGCGCGCAGGGCGTGATGAGCGATGCCGAGGTCGAGCGCTTCATCCGTTTCTACGAGCGGCTGACCCGGCACATCCTCGCCGAAATGCCTGATCGCGCGGACCTGGTGATCCGCCTCGGCCGTGATCGGACGCCACTATCGATCAGCTGTGGATGAATTTCTTTGCGGTGGTGCCCGTGTTCGCTATGACTGTGGCTATTCCGGCGAGAAAAAATTGCGCGAGGTGTCCATGGCCGCTGCCGATCTCGATAGTTTCGATCGCAAGATCCTCCGCATCCTCCAGCGCGACAACATGACGAGCCAGCGGGAGATCGCCTATCAGGTCAATCTCTCGGCGGCGGCGGTCCATCGGCGCATCCACCGGCTGCATGCCGACGGCATCGTCACCGCCAACATGGCGGTGCTCTCGCCGTCGAAGATCGGCCGCCCCATCTCGGTGATCGTCGAACTCGAGGTCGAGAGCGAGCGGCCCGAGGAACTCGACCAGGTCAAGCGGTCGCTCGCCGCCGCGCCCGAGGTCCAGCAATGCTATTATGTCACCGGGGAGGTCGATTTCATCGTCATCGTCTCGGTCGCCGACATGAGCGAATATGAGGAGATCACCAAGCGGCTGTTCTTCGCCAATCCCAACATCAAGAAGTTCCGAACCTATGTGGCGATGGACCGGGTGAAGACCAGCTTCGAGATGCCCGTCGATTGAGGCGCTCGCGTCGCCCCGCGCAATTTTGATCGGATTTCCGGCCGAATTAAGAGATTTGGCTTCGCCATCGCTGGTTGAGCGCCGGTCGCTCCCTGGCGCATATCGGTCCGATGGAAGGGACGAGGCGCCAATCGCGACGGTTGCCGTGGAGAAGGGCGGGCATCGGCCTGGCGATCCTGGCCTGTTCGCACGCGGCGGCGGCGGGCGAGGGCGGCCTGCCCGCCATCGCTGCGATCGGCCATTTCTACGTCGCCGGACGGGAAGTATCGCACGGCGCGCCCGGGGCGCCGATCGAGACCGGGCAGGTCTATGTCCACTATGTGCGGCTGGCGCGGCCGCGCCTGCCCGTGCCGCTGCTGCTGATCCCCGGCGGGTCGCTGTCGGGCGCGGCCTATGAGACGACGCCCGACGGGCGGCCCGGCTGGCAGAGCGATTTCCTCGCCATGGGCTATTCGGTGCTGGTCGCCGACAGCGGGCAGGCGGGGCGGACGCCCCCCGCGCCGCCGGCCGCCGGCGACGCGCCGCCGGCGATCCGCGACAAGGCCTTCCTCTGGGAGACGTTCCGGATCGGCCCGCCGGGATCGTGGCGGGCGGACCCCGCCGCCCGCCGGCCCTATCCAGCGGGGCGCTTCCCGGTCGCCGGCTTCGACGCCTTCGCGCGGCAGGTCTTTCCCCGCTATCGCCCGCCGCTCGACGAGGAGGTCGCGCGCACTGCGGCGCTCTACGACCGCGCCTGTCCCTGCGTCGTCGTCGCGCACAGCGCGGCGGGGCCGATCGCCGAGCGGGCGGCGCTGCTCCGGCCGGATCGGGTGGCGGCGCTGGTCCTGGTCGAGCCGTCGGGCGGGATCGGGCTGTCGCCCGACCAGGCGGCGCGGCTGCGGGCCATCCCGCACCTCTATCTGTGGGGCGACCATGTCGACCAGGACGCCGGCTGGCGCGATCAATATGCGGGTGCCGCGCGCGATTTCGCGATGTTGCGGAGCGCCGGGGGCGCCTCCTCCTCCGCCTGGATCGATCTGCCGCGACAGGGCGTCGCCGGCAATTCGCACATGCTGATGATGGACGACAACAGCCGCGCCGTCGCCCGGCGCGTCGCCCGCTGGATCGCCCGCCGGGGCATCGATCGGCCGCGATGAAAATTCCTTTCCCAAAGTGCATGATGAAGTGAAGTTCGTTCGAAAATGTCGGTGAAACTATCAATACAGATAACTTGATGATAATGTTCGGAAGGTGCGATCAAATAGCCTCGATCGATGCGGAAATAACCGATCCAGAAGATCGGCGACGCATCTCGATGACGAGAATTGTTCTCGACGGGAGAACAAGGAAGATAATCGATAGGGGCTCGATATGATGATTGCGCGAACGGCCGATCAACGGCGCGGATGGACGATATTGCTCGGTGCGGCCAGCATCATGGCGCTGGCGACGCCGGCCGCCGCGCAGGAGGAGGCACCGGCTCCGGCCGCCACGGCGGCGTCCGACATCGTGGTGACGGGCACCCGCGTTCGCGACCCGAACCTCAAATCGTCGAGCCCGGTCACGGCGGTGACCAACCAGGCGCTGCTGCTGTCGGGCAGCCCGACCGTCGATCGCCTGCTCAACAACCTGCCGCAGATCGCCCCGTCGCAGAATGCGACGAGCAACCGTGGCGACGGCATCGTCAGCGTCGACCTCCGCAAGCTCGGGCCGAGCCGTACGCTGGTGCTGGTCAACGGCCGCCGGATGGTGCCCTCCTCGGGGCTCGGCATCGTCGATCTCAACAGCATCCCTTCGGCCCTGCTCGAACGGGTCGAGGTCGTCACCGGCGGCGCGTCGGCGGTCTACGGGTCGGACGCGCTGGCCGGCGTCGTCAACTTCATCCTCGACAAGAAATATGAAGGGCTGGGCCTGCGCGCCGAGACCGGCGTCTCCGATCGCGGCGACGGCACCAACCGGCTGATAGAGGGAACGCTGGGCGCGAGCTTCGACGACGGGCGCGGCAACGTCGTGCTGTCGGCGGGCTTCAGCCGGCGCGGCGAGGTCCGCGCGGCCGACCGCAAGGGCTTCGGGGTCAGCATCAACGGCGGCTCGGCGACCGCGCCCGCCGGCCGGATCGACAATATCGGGCTCAACCCCAACCTGACCGCCGGAAGTTTCCTCGGTACCGGCGGAACGGCGCGCGACTATGCGTTCACGCCCGACGGCAACGGCATTCGCGGCTTCATCAACAGCCTGCCGACCGCGACGACGCCGGGCGACCGCTATAATTTCTCCAACAAGGAATTCCTGCAGATCCCGCTCGAACGGCTGTCGATGGCGGCGCTGGGCAGCTATGAGCTCGCCCCGTCGATCGAGGCCTTCGTCGAGACCTATTTCACCCATAACAAGGTGAACATGCGTCAGGGCGAGAGTCCGCTGACCAATGGCACGCTGTCGCCGACCAACCCGTTGCTGCCGCAGGTCGCGCGCGACATGCTCGCCGCGCGGCCGAACCCGACCGCCAATGCCAGCTTCCAGCGCCGGTTGACCGAGCTGGGGCCGCGCCTGCAGACCGTCACCACCGACGCGCTCCAGATCAACGCCGGTTTGCGTGGACAATTGTGGGAGAACTGGGACTGGGAAGCCTATTATGGTTATGGTCGGTCTGATCAGACGCGGACGATCCGGGGCGGTGCCTCACAATCACGGATCAACGCCTCGCTGCTCGGCTGTCCGGCCGGAACGGTTCAGGTTCTCGGCTGCCGGCTGATCGACTTCTTCGGGCCGAACTCGCTGACGGCGGCCGATCTCGCCTATATCGGCGTCGACAATGCCAAGGATAAGACGCTCTTCACCCGCAATGCGGCGAGTGCCTCGATCACGGGTCCGATCTTCACGCTGCCCGCAGGCGCGGTGAACGTCGCCTTGGGCGCCGAATATCGTAAGGACTCCTTCCAATACCAGCCCGACGACATCCGGCGGCGCGGAGATCTCGCCGGCTTCGATCCGTCGCGGCCCACGGCCGGCAGCTATGACGTGAAGGAGGTGTTCGGCGAACTGGTCGCGCCCTTGCTTGCCGACATTCCCGGCATTCATCGGCTGACACTGGAGGTTGGAGCGCGTTACGCCGACTATTCGAGCGTCGGCACGGTATTCACGTTCAAGGCGGGCGGTAGTTGGGAGCCCTTTGCCGATCTGCGGCTGCGCAGTCTCTATCAGCGTGCGACCCGCGCCCCGAGCGTGTTCGAACTGTTCCAGGGCGGGGACACATCGGCGCAGACCTTCACCGATCCCTGTGCGACGATCGCACCGACAGGCAGCGTGCTGCCCGCGCCGAGCGCGGCGGTGGCGACGATCTGCCAGCTTCAGGGGCTCGCCGACCCGCGGACCAACGGCTTCACCCAGGTCAGTCGGACGCTGGACGTCAATAGCGTCGGTAATGCGAATCTGCGCGAGGAGACGTCGCGAACGATTACTGCGGGTGCCGTGTTCACGCCGCATTGGCTGCCGGGGCTAACCCTCTCGGTGGATTATTATCGGATCAAGGTTTCTGACTATATCAATCGGGCCTTCAGCGGCGTGAACGGTGTGATCGCCAATTGCTTTGCGAGCGGGGTGACGACCGCGACCGCTCTGGCCGCACAGCCTGCCTGCCAATTGCTGGCGAGACGCGCCTCGGGTGAACTCACGGCGACGCTGCCGCTGGCCAACGTCCAGACGCTGAAGACCTCGGGCCTCGACATCCAGGCCAATTACGCGCTGCCGCTCGACCGGATCGGCCTCGGCGACGTGGGCACGATCGACCTCGCGGGCACGGCGACCTATCTCCGCGACTACAAGACGGTCGGGCAGGACTATGTCGGGCGGATCAGCCAGAATTTCGGCGGCATCCCCAAATGGCGCACCTCGGTCGACCTCGGCTGGCGCAACGACGATGCCGGCGTCCGCCTGCAATGGCGCCGGATCGGCGGCATGGTCGAGGACATCAGCCAGCGGCATATTCCGGCGGTGAACTATTTCGACCTCAACGGCCGGCTGGAGGTCGGCGAGCGGATCGAGTTCTATGGCGGCATCAACAATCTGTTCGACCGCAAGGCGCCGCTCGTCCCCAACCAGATCTTCAACAGCGACACCCAGAATTATGACATTGTCGGCCGCTACCTCTTCATCGGCGCCAAGCTGCGCTTCCGGCCCTGACCCGTTCATGACGACCAGAAACAGGATGATCACCATGGCCCGCCGGGCGTCCCCCTTCCCCTCTCTCCGCCGGACGCTTCCGGGCCTCCTCCTGCTCGCGGGGGTTTCGGCCCCCGCGAGCGCCGCGATCCAGCCGCACGTCAACCAGACGCAGGGGCAGCCGGTGTCGGGATGCACGGCGCGCACCGAGAACCTGAAGCCGCCGCAGGTGCCGTTCGGGCAGCAGAACCCGGTGGCGGAGGACAAGGCCTATGTGCTGCGCGCCGCCCGGATCCTCGAGCCGGCGAGCGGGCAGGTGACGCAGGGCGGCTATGTCGTGGTGCGCGGCACGTGCATCCTCGGCGTCAACGCCGCGATCCCGGCCGGCGCCGAGACGGTCGAGCTGGGCGACGTCACGCTGATGCCGGGGCTGATCGATCTGCACACCCATCTCTTCCTGCGCGACGAGGATCAGGTCTGGCCCTATTCGATCCTGTGGAAGACCAGCCCCTATCGGACGATCGAGGGCGTCGACGCGGCGATCAAGACGCTCAACATCGGCTTCACCACGGTCCGCGACCTCGATGACGAGGGGGCGCTCGATTCCGACACGGCGCTGCGCGACGCGATCGCGCGGGGCGTCGTGCCGGGGCCGCAGATGATCGTCGCCGGGGTGCCGCTGACCATCACCGGCGGCGACATGAACCTGCCGCTGGTCAACCCCGAGATCCAGCCGCACGTCCCGCAGCCGGCGGAGATGATCGACAGCGACGCCGCGATCGTCCCGGCGGTGCGCGAGCGGATCAAGCGCGGCTCGGACCTGATCAAGGTCTATGTGACGAGCACCCGGCGGCAGACCGACCCGGTGACGATGATGCCGTTCAGCCAGTTCGACGTGCAGCAGATGCGCACGATCGTCCAGGAAGCCCATCGCTACGGCCGCGACGTCGCGGCGCATGGCTATGGCGGCCCCGCCGTCGAGGCGGCGGTCGCGGCCGGCGTGCGGACCATCGAGCACGGCCCGCTGCTCACCGACCAGAACATCGCCTCGCTCGCCAAGTCGGACACCTATTGGGTGCCGACCCTGATCACCTATGCGGTGCGTCAGAACACCGATTTCGAGAAGCGCTTCGTCGCCCACCATCGCGACGCCTTCCGCAAGGCGCTCAAGGCCGGGGTCAAGATCGGCTTCGGCACCGACGTCGGCTCCTTCCCGCACGGCACCCAGAATGGCGAGTTCGACCTGATGGTCAGCTATGGGATGAAGCCGCTCGACGCGATCCGCGCGGCGACCTCGGTCGCGGCGACGGTGCTGCGGCTCGACGGCCAGGTCGGCACGCTCGCCGCCGGGTCGGACGCTGACATCGTCGCGGTCGCGGGCGATCCGCTCCAGGCGATCGCCGACATCCACAAGGTCCGCTTCGTGATGACCGACGGGCGGATCTTCCGCAACGACGTCACCGACCAGCGCTTCGACTGGGAATGGTCGCGCCGATGAGCGGCGGCGGGCCGGTGGTGGGGCGGCGCGCCTTCGCGGCGGGGCTGTCCGCCCTGCTGCTGGTCTGCGCCTCGGTTGGCGGCGCGGCGCCGTCGACGGTCGGACAGGTGATGACCGTCACCGGCCCTGTCTCCCCCGACCGGCTCGGGCCGACGCTGATGCACGAGCATCTGTTCGTCGACTGGTTCGAGAACATGCCCGCCGCCGCATCCGCCGACGACGTTCCCCCGGCGGTGCGGCGGCGGATGCAGCAGGCCGGCTGGCCGGTGCCGCGCGATGCCGAGCAGGCGCGCTTCTTCAACAGCCCCGATCTGACGCTCGACATGATCGACGAGCTGCGCCGCGACTGGCGGCTGCGCACCAACTATCGGATCGACGACGAGGCGCTGGCCCGGCGCGAGGTCGCGGCCTTCGCCGCGGCGGGCGGGCGGACGATCGTCGACCTGACCCCCTATGGCCTGGGTCGCGACCCTGCCCGGCTGCGGCGGCTGGCGGCGGCGAGCGGGCTCACCATCGTGATGGGGACGGGCTGGTATCGCTGGCCCTTCCACCCCGACGCTGTCGCCGCCATGTCTGTCGACGATCTCGCCGCGATCATGATCCGCGACGTCGAGCGGGGCGGGGCCGACGGCATCCGCGCCGGCATCATCGGGGAAATCCCTGTCGACAGCCGGTCGATCCGGATTCCGGCCGGGGCCGACCCCTCCGACGAGGATGTCCGCGCGCGATCGGGCGCCGCGCGCAAGCGCCTGCTGGCGCTGCCGGTGGCCGAGCGCGACGCGGTCGACCCGCGCGAGATCTACGACCCGGCCGAGCTGAAGGTGCTGCGCGCCGCCGCGCGGGCGAGCCGGCGGACCGGCGCGGCGCTGAGCCTCCACGGGGTCGATCCCTGGATCGGCTATCTGCGCATCGTCACGGAGGAGGGGGCCGATCTCCACCGGGTGATCGTCGGCCATGCCGACTATATCCTCGCCGATCCCGATCTGCTGCGGATGGCGCTGGCGCGGGGCGTGACGCTCCAGGCCGATTACCGGCTGCAATATTATCCGAACCAGTCGCCGGTCGGCGACGTCGGCGCGCTCGTCGCCGGGATAGCCTGGGCGGTGGCGCACGGCCATCGCGACCAGATCCTGCTGTCGCTCGACATCTGCAACAAGGTCGGGCTGCGCCATTATGGCGGCGGCGGCTATGCCACGCTCCACAACCATATCCTCCCGAAGCTGCGCGCGGCGGGGGTGGGCGAGGAGGATATCCGCCACATCCTCGTCGACAATCCCCGCCGGCTGCTGACGATGGCAAGCCCGCGACCATGACCGGGCTGCGCCTGCTTCCCTTCGTGCCGGAGGATTTCGATGCGCTGGCGGGCTGGTTCGCGAGCCCGGCGGAAGCCGTGCTGTGGGGCGGCCCGCAGGTCGCCTGGCCGCTCACCGCCGCCCAGTTCGCGGCGATGCTCGCGGAAGGCGACGCCGTGCCGCCGCAGCGGCGATGCTGGTCGGCCTGGCAGGGGGGCGCGATGGTCGGTCATGGCCAGGCTGTCTATGACCGGGCCGGGGGCAGCGCCCGGCTGGCGCGGATCGCGATCGCGCCCGCGCGGCGCGGCGAGGGGCTGGGCGGCCCGATGCTCGACGCGCTGCTGCGCGAGCTCTTCGCCGATCCGGCGATCGGGCGGGTCGACCTCAACGTCTATACCCATAACCGGCGCGCGATCGCGCTCTACAGGCGGCTCGGCTTCGTGCCCGGCGCGCTCACGCCCGGTGCCGTGCGGATCGACGGGCAGATATGGGACGGCATGGTGATGGCGATCACGCGCGAGGACTATGTCGCGAAATTAATTTGATCAAATCCATCTAAATTAGAGAGCAAATATATCGAGTAATTATCTAGGATATCTCAAATAAACAAAGAGATGTCTTCATGATATTGCTGAATGAACTTCCAGAGAAAAATCGATCTATTTCGGAAATGGATCGGCTCATGCTGGGCCGGGAGGCGCCCGGACAGGTGTTGTCCTATCTGCGCCTGTGCCCCGATTATGCGCCGACGCCCTTGTTCCGGCTGCCTGCGCTCGCTGCGGCGCTCGGCATCGGCGGGCTGCGGATCAAGGACGAGGGCGCGCGGCTGGGGCTAGGCAGCTTCAAGGCGCTGGGCGGCGCCTATGCCGTGATCCGGATCATCGCCGAGATGGCCGAACGGGCGCTGGGCCGGCCGATCGACCCGGCGATGCTGACGGCGCCCGAGGTCCGCGCGATCGCGGCGGGCGTCACGGTCGGCTGCGCGACCGACGGCAACCATGGCCGCTCGGTTGCGGCGGGGGCGCGGCTGATGGGCGCGCGGGCGGTCATCTTCCTCCACCGCGGCGTGTCGGCCGAGCGCGAGGCGGCGATCGCCGCGCTCGGCGCGACGACGGTGCGCGTCGAGGGCAATTACGACGATTCGGTCGCCCATGCGCTGCGCGTCTGTTCGGAGCGCGGCTGGCCGGTGGTGTCCGACACCTCCTGGCCCGGTTATGAGGCGACCCCGCTGCGGGTGATGCAGGGCTATACCGCGATGTTGCGCGAGGTGCTCGACGCCGCTCCCGTGCCGCCCAGCCATGTCTTCATCCAGGCCGGCGTCGGTGGGGTCGCGGCGGCGATCGCGGCGCATCTGTCCGAGGTGTGCGGCGACGCCATGCCCCGGATCGTCGTGGTCGAGCCCGAGCGGGCGGCCTGCCTGCTCGAAAGCGCGCGGCGCGGAAAGGTCGGGCCGATCCCCCATGGCGAACCCACGCTGATGGCGATGCTCGAATGCTACGAGCCGTCGCCGGTCGCCTGGCGCATCCTCGCCCGGACCGCCCATGCCTTCATGACCGTCGGGGAGGAGGATGCGGCGGCCGCGATGCGGCGCCTCGCGCGTCCGATCGACGGCGACCCGGCGATCGTCGCGGGCGAGAGCGGCGGCGTCGGCCTCGCCGCGCTGCTCAGCGTGGCGGACGACGCGGAGGCCCGCCGCCTGCTCGACCTCGGCCCCGATGCGGAGGTGCTGCTGTTCAACACCGAAGGCGCCACCGATCCGGGCATCTACCGGTCGATCACCGGGATCGAGCCGGACGCGCTGCTCGCGGCGGCCCGGTCGTGACCGGGATCGCGCGTGGCGGCGACGGTAGCCAGCGGCCGGCGCCCGGATCGCCGCTCAAGTCGATCGTCGGCGGATCGATCGGCAATCTGGTCGAATGGTATGATTGGTATGTCTATGCGGCGTTCAGCCTCTATTTCGCCGCGCGCTTCTTTCCCGCCGAGGATCGCACGACCGAGCTGATGAACGCGGCGGCGGTGTTCGCCGCCGGCTTCCTGATGCGCCCGGTCGGGGGCTGGCTGATGGGGCTCTATGCCGACCGGCGCGGACGCAAGGCGGCGCTGACGACGTCGGTGCTGCTGATGAGCGCTTGTTCCTTCGTCATCGCCATCCTGCCCGACTATGACCGGATCGGTATCGCGGCGCCGGCGATCCTGCTGCTGATGCGGCTCCTCCAGGGGTTGAGCGTCGGCGGCGAATATGGCGCGAGCGCCACCTATCTGAGCGAGATGGCGCCGCCCGGACGGCGCGGCTTCTATTCGAGCTTCCAATATGTGACGCTGGTCGGCGGCCAGCTCCTCGCGCTGGCGCTGCTGTTGCTGCTCCAGGCGCTGCTCGATCCGGCGAGCCTCGCGGAGTGGGGATGGCGCATCCCCTTCGCGGTCGGCGGTGTACTGGCGCTGGTCGCCCTCGCCATGCGGCGCGGGCTGGAGGAGACCAGCGCCTTCGCCGAGGCCGACCGCAAGGGCGGGGTGGGGCGGCTGCTGCGCGAGCATCCCCGCGCGGTCGCGATCGTCGTCGGGATGACGGTCGGCGGGACGGTCGCCTTCTACACCTTCACCACCTACCTCCAGAAATTCCTCGTCAACAGTGCCGGATGGACGCCGGGCGACGCGACCCTGCTGTGCGCGCTGGCGCTGCTGCTGTTCCTGCCGCTCCAGCCGCTGTTCGGGGCGCTGTCGGACCGGATCGGCCGCCGGCCGCTGCTGATCGGCTTCGGCCTGCTCGGCAGCGTGACGACGATCCCGATCCTGTCGCTGCTCCAGCATGTCCGCGATCCGCTGGCGGCCGGCGCGCTCGTCATGGCGGCGCTGGTGATCGTCAGCGGCTACACCTCGATCAATGCGATCGTGAAGGCGGAGCTGTTCCCGCCGTCGGTGCGCGCGCTGGGCGTCGGCCTGCCCTATGCCGTCACCGTCTCGCTGTTCGGCGGCAGCGCGGAGTTCATCGCGCTGGCCGCCCGCGCGCTCGGCCGGGAGGAACTGTTCTACCTCTATGTGACGGGCTGCATCCTCGTCTCGCTGGTCACCTATGTCGCCATGGGCCGGCTGGACGCGCGCGACACCTTCTGATCGCCAAACGAGTTCCACCTGAGCGCCGCCGCCCTTAACAAGGATGGCGCGGAGACCATCTGGTGGAGCGAGGGGACGAATGATCAAGCAGGTGGCGCTGTTGAAGGCCCGCGCGGGAATCGCGCGCGGCGAGCTGATCGACCGTTACGAGCGCGAGCATGCGCCGCTGGTGTCCTTGCTGCTGCCCCATTTCAGCGACTATCGCCGCAGTTACGTCGTGCCCGGCTCGCTGATGGGCGGGGCCGCCGCGGCGCTCGATTTCGACGTCGTCACCGAGCTCTGGTACGAGGATGCGGACCAGCTCGCCAGGCTCGCCCGCGCTGGCGAGGATGCGGAATCGGTGCGGGTGAGCGAGGCCCGGCTGTTCGATCCGGCGGCGAGCATGGTCGTCACCTGCGACGAGTTCGTCACCCCGGGCAGCCGCCTCCAGCCGCGTCCCGCCGGCCATGACGGACGTCCGGCGATCAAGCTGATGGGCTTCCTGCGCAAGCGCGCCGACATGTCGCGCGAGGCGTTCGTCGCGCGCTACGAGCAGGGCCATTGCGCCGTTGCGCTCGACGTCCTCAAGAAGGGCGATCACCCGGTCTTCGCCGATTACCGCCGCACCTTCGCGCGGGACGAAGGGGGCTCGTCACCGCCGTTCGACGTGCTCACCGAAGCCTGGTTCTGGACCGAGGAGGACTATCGCCACTTCCTGGCGCTGCACGCCGACCCGAGGATCGGCGCGATCCTGGCGGAGGACGAGGCGGCGCTGTTCGATCGCGCCTCGATCACGATCTTCGCGGCGGACGAGCATATCTCCGCCCCCGCCGCTCAGCCGATCCTGTAGGCGCAGAGCTTGTTGCCGTCGGGATCGCGGAAATAGCCGAAACAGGCGCCGGGCATGCGCTCGCCCGGATCGCCCTCGTTGGTCGCGCCCAGCGCGAGCGCCCTGGCGTGGAAGCGGGCGAGGGCCTCGACGCTGTCGAAGCTGAAGCCGATCATCGTGCCGTTGCCGGCGCTCGCCGCGCCGCCGTCATAGGGGCTCAGCACGCCGAACATCGACGCGCCGTCGCCATAGATGCGGCCGCCGGTCGGGAGGTCCATCGCGGTCCCCCAGCCGATCGACCCGAGCAGTTCGTCATAGAAAGCCTTGGCCTTCTCTAGGTCGTTCGACCCGATGGTGGCATAGCTGATGCCCGGCATCGTCACCTCCGATATGCTTGAACGGGAATCATCGGCTGGCCGAACGGCCTGCGATCCGCCCCGAATAGACGCAGTCGGCGAGCGAGATGCCGCTGACATAGCGATGCGAGGACAGGCCCTTGGCGTTCTTGCCCGCCGCGAACAATTTGGGGATCGGCCGGCCCGCCTCGTCGAGCGCCTGGCCGGTCTTCTCGTCGACGACGATGCCGCCCAGCGAGATCGAAGGGCACAGATATTTCCTGTTGTGGATCGAGATGTCGACCGCGTGGAAGGGCGGCTCGACGATCTCGCCGACGAAGTCGGGATGCTTGCGGAAACGGGGCTCCTCCAGCCCGGCCGACGCGCGGTTGTAATGCTCGACCGAGGCCCGCAGCGCCGCCGGGTCCATGCCGCATCGGGCGGCGAGCGCTTCGAGGGTGGCGGCCCTCTTCGCGCTCAGGAAGAGACCCATCAGCGCCGGCGCGCCCTGGAGCCGGAACAGCTTGCCCTTGCCCGGCATCGCCTCCGTCAGCGCCCGGCGGCGGAGCCGGTCGTCGAGGATGATATAGGCGACCCCGCCCTGGTCCTCGGCGATGTGATGGCCGATCTTGCCGCCATAGCAATCCTCGGCGACGAAGCGCTCGCCCCGGCCGTTGACGACGATGCCGGTCGGGAAGGCGGCGGGCGGGTTGAACTGCCGCCAGGCCGAGATGTTGTCGAGCCGGTCGGTCCGGGCGCCGACCGACTGGCCGAGCCTGATCCCCGATCCGTCGCAGCCGATGCTGCCGAGCGGGATCGCGCCGGTGTAGCGCGGCGCGTAGTGGGCGACCATCTTGCGGTTGTGGATATAGCCGCCGGCCGCGAGCACCACCGCCTTGTCGATCCGGATCGAGCGGGTCGCGCCGTCCCTGTCGGAGATGCCGTTCGCTTCGCGCACCAGCCGTTCGGCGATGCTCGGGAACAGCAGGGTCGACGCCCTGGCGAACTTCCGCGCGATCTTGCCGAGCTTCGCCGCGGAGGACGATGCCGCGTCGACATGCTGGATCTGGATGCCGGCGATCCCGCCGTCGTCGGACAGGATGAAGCGCCGCGCCTCGCTGTAGCCGTAGAGCTTCAGCCCCATGTCGAGCGCGGCCTGCAGCAGCGGATCGAAGAAGCGATGCCCGGTCAGCCCCTCGCCGACGACGCGGTGGCCGCGCTGCGCGGGCCGGGCGTGATCGGCATAGTCCGCCTGCGCCTCGTTGCCCGAATAATAGAGGAAGCGGCCCGCGCCGGGATAGGAGGTCTTGACCGGGGAGAGCGCGCCGTCGAACCGCACGCCGTGCCTGGCCAGCCAGTCGATGCTCTCGCTGCTGGTCTCGCAGAAATGGCGGAGCGTCTCGTCGGCGACGGCGTCGGCGACCTCCATCTTCAGATAGCGGTACATCTGCTCCGCGTCGTCCTCGACGCCGGCCGCCTTCTGGTAGCGAGTCCCCCCGCCGCTATAATAGACGCCCCCGGACATGCGGGTCGCCCCGCCGCCGCCGAACCGGTCGATCGCGATCACCCGCGCGCCCTGGTGGAGCGCCTCCAGCGCGGCGCAGATTCCCGCGCCGCCCAGCCCGACGACGACGACGTCCGCCGCGTCGTCCCAGGCAATGCCGTCGGGGGGCCCCGCCTCGAACGGGGCTTCCACGCGGGAATGCCAGTTGGGATCGTCGACCTTCATAGGATGCTCCCGGGTCCATGGGCGGCCTTCTCTCGGCCCTTCCTCTCCGTGACGGATCGCTAGATCGCGCCCGATCGAATTTCAGCTCGTGTTGCGCTCGCTTTAAAGCCGCATGGGCGGTCCTCCACGTCCAGGTGCGTCCTGTCGGCGGCATTCGAATTTTTGGCGGAATTGCGGGCCTGAACGCTTGTCTCCGATGGCGATCCTGAATTTAAAGCGAGCGCAATGCGAGGTGATTTTTCACAGGGGGGCAGTTAGCAGCGCAACCATATTAGGGCCGTCGTCCAAGTAATGGATGTGGTTAGCTCTCAATCAGAGAGGCAAAAGGGGAGGGAATGATGAAGATCGTCAAGAGGAAGCACGCGCTGTTGCAGTCGGTGGCGATTCTTGTGGCCGTGGGCGTTCCTTCGGTGGCGTCTGCCCAGGTCGAGGAGATCGTGGTGACGGCGCAGAAGCGCGAGCAGTCGATCCGCGACGTTCCGATCTCGCTGGCCGTCATCTCGGGCGACGATCTGAAGAAGCGGCAGGTCTCCGGCATCCAGGACCTCGCCAATTCCGTGCCCAACGTGTTCGTCTCCAAGGGAACCGTGTCGGACAACATCTATATCCGCGGCGTCGGTTCGGGGTCGAACGCGGGCTTCGAGCAGGCGGTCGCGACCTTCGTCGACGGCATCTATCACGGGCGCTCGCGCTATACCCAGTCGGCGCTCGTCGATCTGGAGCGGGTCGAGGTGCTGCGCGGGCCGCAGACGATCTATTTCGGCAACAACGCGATCGGCGGCGCATTCAGCGTGACCACCAAGAAGCCCAGCCTGAAGGACTGGGGCGGCTATGCGCTCGCCTCCTACGAGTTCGAGGGCAATGAGCCGGCGGTCGAGGCCGCCGTCGGCGGACCGATCGTCGAGGACAAGCTCGCGGTCAGGATCGCCGGCCGCTACTCGCATCTCGGCGGCTACATCAAGAACGACTCCACCGGGAAGGACAATCCCAAGATCAAGGACCGCTTCATCCGCGGGTCCGCGCTGTGGCAGATGGCGCCGGGTTGGACGACCCTGGTCAAGGCGGAATATGGCAAGCAGGATTCGATCGCGCCGTTCGCCGCCCAGCTCACCGATTGCCCGCCGGCGGCGCCGTTCTCCACCGCCGCGACCTTCTCCTGCGCCTATGCGCTGGCGACCAACCAGGAGTCCAAGTTCGACTATCATCGCCAGTCGGAGCCGGGCGAGTTCGGAAACATCAAGGCTTCCGAATATATGGTGAAGATCGAGCGGGAGAATATCGATGGTCCGGGCCTGGTGGCCCAGGCCTCCTATTCGAAGATGGACTTTCAGATCGTCGCCGATACCGACGGGGTGCCCGCCAGCTTCTTCAACTACAACAGCAGCGAATATCTGAAGCAGTCGACGGTCGAACTGCGGATCGTGTCTCCGGCCCAGTCGAAGATCGAATATGTCGCCGGTGTATATTATCTCCACTCGAAGGCGGGGATCGGCACGACGCTCAATTTCCCGTTCGCGAACGTGCTGCTGGCCGGGCCGCTGGCGCCGCTCGCCCCCTTCGCGCCGCTCGCCGGCGACATCGACCTTCGCGAGAAGGAGAACGCCTTCTCGGCCTTCGGCTCGGTGACCTACCCGCTGACCGATAAATTCTCGATCACGGGCGCGCTGCGCTACACCCATTCGAAGAAGACGGGCACCCAGTCGGCCACCAACGCGCAGGCGCTCGACACCTATGGGCTGTCGGTGGTGCCGCTGCCGGCGGGCCTCCAGCCGGTCGCCGCCTTCCTGACCGGCTTCGTCGATCATACGACGCAGGCGCGGGTTTCGGATGGGGTGTTCCTGCCGTCGGTCTCGGCGCAGTACAAGGCGAACCGGGACGTCTCCTTCTACGCGAAATACAGCAAGGGCTTCAAGGCGGGCGGTTTCGACGCGGTCGAGCTGACGGGAATCCCCGACCGGCTCAGCTATGCGCCGGAGAAGGTGAACGCGTTCGAGGCCGGCCTCAAGTCGGTGCTGTTCGATCGCTCGGTTTCGTTCAACCTCTCGGTCTTCCGCAGCATGTACAAGGACCTGCAGCAGAGCGTCACCCAGTTCACCGCGACCTCGGCCTTCATCACCGTGACCAATGTCGGCGGCCTCAGGACGCAGGGCGTCGAGGCTGAACTGGTGTGGCGGCCCAACGACCGCTTCGAGTTCGGCAGCGACTTCGCGCTGCTCGACGCCAGCTATCGCAATTACGCGAACGCCGGCTGCACCGCCCTGCAGGCGCTCCAGGCCAAGGCGGCCGGCAAGATCGGCTGTTCGCAGGACCTCAGCGGCCGCTCGCCGCCCTTCGCGCCGAAATATACCGGCAACGTCCGCGCCGCGTTCAACCAGCCGCTCAACGACGCCCTGAAGTTCAGCGCGAACGCCATGCTGTCCTTCGCCGGCTCCTATGACGTGTCGCCCGACAAGGACCCGGTCACCCGGCAGAAGTCCTGGCGGAAGATCGACCTGCGGCTGGGGATCGGCGATATCGACGACAAGTGGACGCTGGCGTTCGTCGGCACCAACCTGGCCAATGTGAAGGTCAGCGGATCGGCGACCGGCGTGGTGGCGTCGGCGGGGTCCTTCACGAGGACCATCCTGCGGGGACGGACGCTTGCCGCGCAGGCCCAGGTCAAGTTCTGATCGGCGGCCAAGCCCGGCGGGGGCGATGGAGGGCGGCAGCGATGCCGCCCTCTCTTTTTGTCAAAGCTAGGGCGCGTCATCAGTTAGCGCGGGCGACCGGATAGAGAAGGAGCGGTTTTCCCTATCGTCATCCCGGACTTGATCCGGGATCCAGAACCGCGACGCTGCGGCTCCATCCCGACGGAGCGGCAATGGATCCTGACTTTCGTCAGGATGACGCTTGTCTCCCTATCGGCCAACGGATGACAGCCCTTGATTTAAGATTGATTGAAACTGTCCCTCATCGATTTCGACGACGGGCCCTCAGTCCCCGGACATCGCCCGTTCGGCCTTGGTCCGTTCGGACTCGAACTGCTGGCCGAGTTGGATGGTCACCGAGGCGATGTCGCCCTTGAAGGTGAAGGGCAGGGCATAGCCCGCCTTGACCGTCGTGCCGCTGTCGCGGCCGATGTTGAAGTCCTCGTCGAGCGCGAACATGATCGGGATCGTGTGTTCGACACGGCCGGTCGCCACGATCCGGCCGTCGATCTCGAGCGTGACCGTGCCGCCCTTGCCGCGACCGCCGCCGTCATAGTCGAAGGCCGCGTCGATCTGGTGCGCGCCCGGCGACAGCGGCGCGGTCGAGCTGATCTGGTAGAGCCCTGCGCCGCCGGCATTGTAGACGAAGGTCGGCAGGCCGCGCTCGACGCACAGGCAATAGCCGCCGAAGCGGCCGCCCTGCGTGACCAGGGCGCCATCGGGCTCCGGCGCCGAAACCGAGACATGCGCCTGGATCGTGAAGGACCGGTTCAGGACGTCCGGCGCCATCCCCCAGGGCAGGCGCGACACCGGCCCGCCGAAGGTCGTGCTCGACGGCGCGGCATGGTTCTTCTCCCACAGGAAGGTCGTCGTCGGATTGAAGCCCGGCAGGACGTGGTTCCTGGCCGCCTCCTCGCGGTACAGCGCCTTCATCTCCTCCAGCTTCGCCGGATAGCGGCGGGCGAGGTCGGTCGACTGGCTGAAGTCGCGGTCGAGATCGTAGAGCTCCCAGTTCCGCGATGCGAAGGGAACGCTCTTCTGCATCATGAAATTCCACGGGACGCTGTTCGGCGTCGTGGAGGCGAGCCAGCCGTCCTTGTAGATGCCGGCATTGTCGAGCAGGTTGTAATATTGGACGCGCCGCTCCGACGGCGCCTTCGGAGCGTCGAACGAATAGGACATGTCCAGTCCGTCCAGCTTCTGCTGGCGCTCGCCGTCCAGGCTTTCCGGCGGCTGGATGTTCGCGGCGGCGAGGATCGTCGGCAGCACGTCGATCACATGGGTATATTGGGTGCGGATCTCGCCCTTCGCCGCGATGCGCTTCGGCCAGGACAGGACCATGCCGGCGCGGGTCGCGCCGAGGTGCGAGGCATATTGCTTCATCCAGGGAAACGGCGTGTTCATCGCGACCGCCCAGCCGGCGGCATAATGGGGCTGGGTGTCGGGCCCGCCCCATTCGTCGATCCGCCGGCGATTCTCCGCCGCGTCCTCGGCAATCCCGTTCACCGGGTTCCAGGCGTTGATGACGCCGGTCAGCGAACCCTCGCCGCTCGCGCCATTGTCGCCCTCGATGAAGACGACCAGCGTGTTGTCCTCCTGGCCCATCGCGCGGACGGCGTCGAGCACCCGTCCGATCTGGTGGTCGGAGAAGGCGAGCATGCCGGCATAGACCTCCATCTGGCGCGCATAGAGCTTGCGATCCTCGGGGGCGATGCTGTCCCAGGCGGGGATGCCGGGCGCGCGGGGCGCCAGCCTGGTCCCGCGCGGCACGATCCCCGTGGCGATCTGGCGCCTGAGCGTCTCCTCGCGCAGCTTGTCCCAGCCCTGGTCGAACTGGCCGCGGAACTTCGCGATCCAGTCGGCCGGCGCCTGCAATGGCGCATGGGTCGATCCGGTCGCGTAATAGAGGAAGAAGGGGCGCTGCGAGCCCAGTTCGTGCTGCTCGCGCAGCCAGCCTATGGCATGGTCGGCGAGGTCGCGATCGAGGATGTAGTCCGGCTGGGCAGGCGGGTCGACCGGCCGGGTATTCTCATAGAGCGGCGGCGAATATTCGTCCGTCTCGGCGGTCATGAAGCCATAATAATAATCGAAGCCGAGCCCGGTGGGCCAGCGATCGAACGGGCCGGCGGGGCCGGTCTCCCACATCGGCGTGACATTGGCCTTGCCGATCAGCGCCGTCGAATAGCCGTTGTGGCGCAGGAGCTGCGCGATCGTGCCGGCCGATTTCGGGATGATCGTATTATAGCCGTCGGGCGCCGCGGGCAGTTCCGGCACCACGGCCATGTTGACGTTGTTCTGGTTGCGCCCGGTGAGCAGCGCTGCGCGGGTCGCCCCGCACACCGCCGTCACATGGAAGCGGTTGTAGCGCAGGCCCCTGTTGGCCAGCGCCTGGAGCGTCGGCGTGGGGACGGGGCCGCCGAAGGTCGAGGCGGCGCCGAAGCCGACATCGTCGGTGAGGATCACGATCACGTTGGGGGCGCCGCGCTCGGCCGGCCTGACGGTCCTCGCCCAATTCTCCAGCGTCGCGGGTTGGGAGACGGCGGGCGCGGTCCGGACCTGGGCGGCGCCCTGCGCGGTGATGGACAGGGCAAGGCCCAGGGCCGTGCCATGGAACAGCTTGCCGATGCAGCTCGTCATAGGATCCCCTCCCGATGGATGTTCTCGTTCGCGTGCGAGACCGGGGTATCGACGGCGTTCGGCGACGGGGGTCTCGTCAATGATCTATCGCGTCCACCCTGTTTGATCCGATGCTCATAATGAACTCGTATATGGCCGCGCGAAGGAGCCCGGCTGGCTATGGCTGGGAGACGAACGCCGCGCGGCCGCTGGCGCCGGGGCGCCCCTGCGCGTCGAACAGGGTCGCCTCGGCGCGACACAGCGTTCGCGACCGCTTCAGGATCGTCCCGCAGGCGCGGAGGCGTCCGGGCTCGATCGGGCGCAGGAAGCTGGCGTTGAACTCGATCGTCGGCATGTAGCGTTCGCCGCCCTCGCCATGGCGGACGACGCGCGCCATGGCGATGTCGAGCAGGCTCAGGATGACGCCGCCATGCACGAACCCCCGTTCGTGGACATGCGCGTCGCCGGCATCGATCTCGATCCAGTAGCGGCCGTCGTCCAGCCCGATGTGCCGCAGGCCGATCAGCGCGTTGAAGCCGGTCGCCATCTCGTTCCTCCGGCGCCGCGGGATGCGGGCCCGGACGGCTTAGGGCGGGAGCGGGCTCAGCTGATACTCATCTTGGGCTCGGCCGGGCAACCGAAGGCTAAACGAGTTTTATGTGAGCGCGCCTGACCCTAGCAGATCGGCAAGGCGCCGCAGGACGTCCGCGAAGGACGCTTTCCGTCCCGGGACCTCCCGGCCGGCCGCCGCCCATCATGTCGTGACGCGCGACTGCAACGGAGAGGCCATTGTCGGACACAGGCATCATCTCGATCGCGGGCTATCTCCCCCGGCGGCGGCTGTCGCGCAAGGCGATCGTCGCGGCCAACCAATGGGCGAACCCGGCGCTGGCGTCGCTCGGCAGCGGCCATCGCACGATCTGCGCGCATGACGAGGACAGCCTCACCATGGCGGTCGAGGCATCCCGCGCCTGCCTTGCCCGGGCGACGGGCTTTGCGCCCGGCCTCGTCCAGCTCGCCAGCACGACCCCGCCCTTCGCGGACAGGGCCGGCTCGGTGCTGCTGACGGAGGCGCTGACCCTGTCGCCCGACATCCGTTGCGCCGACGCCGGGGGCTATCTCGGCTGCGGCGCCGGCGCGCTGATCGACGCGCTCGACGGCGGCCGGCCCGCGCTCACCGTCGCCTCGGACAAGCGCGCCGCGAGGATCGCCTCGGCCCAGGAACTGAGCTTCGGCCATGCCGCGGCGGCGGTCGCGACCGGGACCGGCGACCTGATCGCCCGCTTCGTCGCCGCGCACTGCCTGTCGATCGATTTCGTCGACCATTATCGCTCGACGGGCGCGCGGACCGACTATGTCCTCGAGGAGCGGTGGGTTCGCGACGAAGGGCATATGAAGATCGTCCCGCAGGCGATCGCCGCGCTGCTCGACAAGGCGGGCTGGGCGATCGGCGACATTCGCCATGTCGCGATCGCGGGCGTCTCGCGCGCGACGCTGCGGCTGATCGCCCGGACCTGCGGGATCGACGAGGACCGGCTGGTCGACCCGCTCGACGCCGAATGCGGCAACACCGGCGCGGCCCACGCGCTGCTGATGCTGTGCCACGCGCTGGAGACGGCCGGCCCCGGCGAGAAGATACTGCTGCTCAACGTCGCGCAGGGTGCGCAAGGCCTGTTGTTCGAGACCACGGAGGCGATCGCGGAGCGCCGGGCCGAGGGAACGGTCCGCGCCCAGCTCGACGCCGGGCTGGAGGACGACAATTATCTGCGCTTCCTCTCGTTCGGCGAGCAGATCGAGGTCGACTGGGGCATCCGGGCGGAACGCGACAACCGCACCGCCCTGTCGGCCTTCCACCGCCATCGCAGGACGATCACCGGCTTCGTCGGCGGGCTCTGCACCGCCTGCGGGACGCGGCAGTTCCCCAAGGGGCCATGCTGCGTCAATCCCGACTGCCGCAGCTTCGACACGCTGGTCGACGAACCCTTCCAGCACAAGGTCGGCCGGGTGCGATCCTTCACCGAGGACTGGCTGGCGATCTCCGCCAATCCGCCGCTGATGTACGGCAATGTCGGCTTCGACGACGGCGGCGTGGTGATGATGGAGTTCACCGATTTCGAGCCCGGCCGGCTGGGCGTGGCGACGCCGGTCCGCTCCGTGTTCCGGATCAAGGATCGCGATCCGAAGCGGCTCTTCCACCGCTATTTCTGGAAGGCCGCGCCTGCGGACATGAAGGGGGCTGGTTGAATGGCTGAAGGTATCCGGGACAAGGTCGTCATCCTCGGCATGGGCTGCTCGCGCTTCGGCGAGCGGTGGGATTGCAGCGCCGAGGACCTGATCTCCGAATCCTTCCGCGAGGCGATCGCCGATGCCGGCATCGACCGGGACCAGATCGAGGCGGCGTGGTTCGGCCTTTCGATGGACGAGCAGAATCTCGGCAAGTCGGCGCTGTCGCTGTCGCAGACGCTCCGCCTGCCGAACATCGCCGCGACCCGCGTCGAGAATCTGTGCGCGACCGGCTCCGAGGCGCTGCGCGGCGCGGTCTATGCGGTTGCCGCCGGCGCCGTCGACATCGCCCTCGCGCTCGGCGTCGAGAAGCTCAAGGACACCGGCTATGGCGGCCTGCCCGAGCGCAGCAAGGGCACGTTCAACGACCTGTGGCAGCCCGGCGCCACCGCGCCCGGATCGTTCGCCCAGTTCGCCAGCGCCTATACCGCGCGCCACGGCGTCGACATGGCCACGCTCAAGGAGGCGATGGCGCACATCTCGTGGAAGAGCCACGAGAACGGGTCGAAGAACCCCAAGGCGCATCTGCGGCAGCGGCTGTCCAAGGAAGCGATCGTCAAGGCGCCGATGGTCGCCTATCCGCTCGGCCTGTTCGATTGCTGCGGGGTCAGCGACGGATCGGCCTGCGCGATCGTCGCCAGCCCGGAAATGGCGATGCGCCTCGGCCGCACCGGCGAGCTGGTCAGCGTCAAGTCGATGCAGCTCGCGCTCAGCAACGGTTCGGAGATGTCGCACGACGCGTGGGACGGCAGCTATGCCCACACGACGCGCATCGCATCGCGCAAGGCCTATCGCGAGGCCGGCATCGTCGATCCGGTGAAGGAGCTCGACCTGGTCGAGGTCCACGACTGCTTCTCGATCACCGAACTCGTGACGATGGAGGACCTCGGCCTGTCGCAGCCCGGCATGGGCTATCGCGACGTCCTGGCGGGCAAGTTCGACGCCGACGGCGAGGTGGCGAGCAACATCGACGGCGGCCTCAAATGCTTCGGCCATCCGATCGGCGCGTCGGGGCTGCGGATGGTCTATGAAGGCTATACCCAATTGCTGAACCGCGCCGGCGATCGCCAGCTCAGCCGGCCGCGCCGGGCGCTGACCCATAATCTGGGCGGCTTCCCCAATTACAATGTCTGCAGCATCTCGATCCTCGGCCTGCTCGGCAGCTGAGGTCTCCGCTCCTTCCCTCCATCCAGACCGATCGGACGCACCGTGACCCATCCCGCATCACTCGACAACAAGGCCATCCTCGTCACCGGCGCGGCGCGCGGCATCGGCAAGGCGCTGGCCGACCACGCGATCCGGATGGGCGCGCGGATCGTCGCGGTCGACATCGATGGCGACGCGCTGGAGGAGAGCTTCGCCGGCCATGACGCGGGGACGGTGCGGCGCTATGCCGGCAACATCACCGACGAGGATTTCGTCGCCCGCGTCGTCGATGACGCCGCCGCCGCGTTCGGCGGGATCGACGGGCTGGTCAACAATGCCGGGATCGTCCGCGCGGCGATGATCACCGACATGAAGCGCGATCAGTGGCAGGCGGTGATCGACGTCAACCTGACCGGCGTGTTCGTCTGCCTCCAGGCGGTCGGCCGCCACATGATCGCCCGGGCGAAGGCCGGCGCCGCCAATCCCGGCTCGATCGTCAACATATCGTCCGACGCCGGCCGGCGCGGGACCTTCGGCCAGATCAACTATGGCGCGGCCAAGTCCGGCGTGCTGGGGCTGACGATGAGCGCAGCGCGCGAATGGGGGCGGTACAACATCAACGTCAACAGCGTCTGCTACGGCCTGGTCGAGACCGCGATGACCGAGACGATCCGCGAGGAGAAGTTCCGCCACCGCTATCTCGACGCGATCCCGCTCGGCCGCTTCTCCGCGCCCGAGGAGATCGCCCCGGCGACCTGCTTCTTCCTGTCCGACGCGGCGTCCTACATCACCGGCCAGCATATCGCGATCGACGGCGGCTTCCACATCACCGCCTGAGCGCGGGGCGCTTTACGCCGGTTGCAGCCAGCCCTCGCCGCGCCGCCGCCAGGGATTGTCCCCGGCGGCGGCGGGCAGCGCGTAGAGGATCTCGCACGCGGTCGCGGTCCGCTCGTCCACCGCCATGGCGATCAGGATCGATGCGGCCGGCGCGCAGGGCCCGGACCGCAGCACCCGGTCGACCGTCCCGGTCAGCGACACGAGGTCGCCGGCGAAGACCGACGAGGTCATCCGGAAGGTCATCCGGGCGATCCGTCCCAGCGGACCCGACCAGTCGTTGAGATAGCGCTCGAACAGCGCCGCCTGGAACTGGGTGTTGGCGAAGATGTCGCGCTGTCCGGCGACGTCGACGGCATAGTCCCTGTCATGGTGGAGGGGGGAATAGTCCCGGCTCGCGAACGCCCCGGCGATCAGCCGCGACGCGGTGACGTGGAAGGACAGCACGGGGATCTGCTGGCCCGGTTCGACGTCGTCGATCGTGACGAGGTTCATGCCCGCTCCTTTCCGAAGCCGAAGAATTCGTAGCTTTCGACGCCGACCAGGTCCGAGCGCTCGTCGAGATATTGCATCTCGATCGTCCAGAAGCGGCCCCGGCCCATCTTCGTCGTCTTGGGATCGCTGATCCGCCGCAGCACCTGCTGCGTCCGCAGCCGCTCGCCGCTCGCCACCGGGCGGTGGAAGCTCGTCGTGTAGGACACCGCCATCGAGGCGGGAAAACCGAGCAGGTCCTTGAGGTCGAAATGCGCCTGGAGCGCCTTGAGCGGCTCCGCGCGGCCCGGCTCCCACAGTTCGGGCCGGCCCCAGGCCGCCAGCATCGTCGCGGGGCAATAGGCGGCGCCGAGCAGGTCCTCCGCCGCGCCGTCGTCCCACCAGGCTGGGTTGGCGTTCTCGACGGCGGCGCCCATCGCGCGGACATGGCCGCGATCGGCGGGCATCCCGGCGCCCGAGACATATTGCGGCTGGCCGATCAGGCGCAGGACCTCCTCGCCCAGCGCCTCGTCGTCGTCAGGCGGGCCGCCGGTCATGCCAGTACATGGTCGGCGATCCGCGTCTTCAGAGCGTCCGCCGTGCCGTTCATCAGCTCGTGATATTTGGAGCGGCGGTAGAAGAGCTGGGGCTCGCCTTCGGTCGAATAGCCGATGCCGCCATGGACCTGGACGGCGATCGTGGCGATCCGCCGGAACAGCGCCGCCGCCCGCAGCTTCGCCATCCGCGCGAGATGGCCGCAGGCCATGCCCTCGTCGCTGGCCCAGGCCGCCTGGTAGACGAGGTGCCGGACCCCCTCCAGCTCGGTCGCGCCGTCCGCCAGCGGATGCGATATCGCCTGGAAGGCGGCGATCGGCCGCCCGAACTGGCTGCGCTGGTTGGCATAGTCGACGGTCAGGCCGAGCAGCCGGTCCGCCGCGCCCACCGCTTCGGCGGCGGCGGCGATCAGCAGGTCGCTCGCCGCGTCGGCGGTCGGGTCGAAGCGGTCGGGCGCGGCGAAGGCCAGCGCCGGGTCGATCGCGACCGCGTCGAACCGGACCGAGAACAGCGGCTGGGACGCATAGTTGGATTGGGGGACGAGCGAGATGCCGGCGCCGTCGGCCGGGACCAGCGCCCAGCATCGACCGTCATGGACGAGGAAGATGTCGGCGACGCTGGCGAAGGGCGTCAGCAGCGTCCGGCCGCCGACGGTGCCGCGCCCGGCGTCGATGCTGATCTCTCCCGGATCGATGCCGTCCCCGGCGGGGATCATGATCAGCTCGCCGCTGGCGATCTTTGGGAGATAGGCGGCCTTGATCGCCTCCGTCCCGTGCGCGGACAGGATGCGCGCCGACAGCACGCAGCTTTGCAGGAAGGGGGAGGAGGCGAGCGACCGGCCGAACTCCTCGAACAGGATCGCCAGGTCGAGCGCGGCCATGCCGGCGCCGCCCTGCGCCTCGCCGATCCGCAGCGCGCACAGGCCGCTCGTGCCGAGCTCGGCCCAGAAGGCGCGGTTGAACTTGTCGGGTTCGCCTTCGAGCCGGCGGACGGTCTTCGTGTCGAACAGGCTTTCGCAGAGCCGCCGCGCGGTGTCGCGCAGCATCACCTGCTCTTCGCTGAAATCGAGATCCATGGTTCAAGCTCCGGTCATCAGCCCCAGCCCGCGCCGGGCGACGATGTTCTTCTGGACTTCGGACGATCCGCCGCCGATCGTGTCGACGACCGTCGCCCGGTCCGACATCTCCCACTTCCCCGCGAACGGGGCGTCGGGCGAATCCGACGACAGCAGCGCCAGCGGCCCCAGCCAGTCGAGCGCTTCATTGGCGATCCGCCGGCCGAGCTGGGTGCTGTACAGCTTGTACATCGCGGCCTCGACGGTCGGCACGTCGCCCTTGATCGCCTTGGCGATCACCCGCCGTTGCAGCATCCTGGCGGTCTCGACCTCGCAGGCGAGCTCGGCGATGCGGGCGCGGACCGCCGGATCGTCGGCCAGCGGCCGACCGTCCCGCTCGGTGCGCCTGACCAGCTCGACCAGCGCCTCGAACCGGAGCAGCAGCGGGCCGACCGTGTAGAGCGCGAAGCGTTCATAATCGAGCGCTTCGCAGACATATTGCCAGCCGGCATTCTCCTGCCCGACCAGATAGTCGGCGGGGACCTCGACATTGTCGAAGAACACCTCGTTGGTCCGGTGGTCGCCCATCGTCTCGATCTCGACGATCGTCAGGCCGGGATGGTTCATCGGCACCAGGAAGACGCTGATGCCCTTGTGCTTGGGCGCGTCGGGGTCGGTCCGCGCCGCGACCCAGTACCAGTCGGCGAAATGCGCCGAGGTGGTCCACATCTTCTGGCCGTTCAGGACCCAGGCGTCGTCCCTGCGTTCGGCGCGGAGCCGGAGCGAGGCGAGGTCCGATCCCGCCCCCGGCTCCGAATAGCCCAGCGCGAACTCGATCTCGGCGGCGAGGATCTTCGGCAGGAACTCGCGCTTCAGCTTGTCGGAGCCATGGGCGATGATCGTCTTGCCGATGCAGCCGACCCCCTTGCCGATGATCGGCGCGCCCTGGCTCGAAAGCTCCTCGTTGAGGAGATAGTCGTAGATGCCGGGCCGCTCGCGGCCGCCATAGTCGCGCGCCCAGGACATGCCGATATAGCCCGCCTCGGCCAGCCGCTTCATGAAGCCGCGCCGCTCGGGGGAGTCCACCAGCCAGGAGTCGGTCTCCCGCTGCGGCGCGAAGATGATGGCGGCGTCGGACCGCTGCTTCTCGCGCGCCAGATGTTCCTGGAAGGCCTCGAGGAAGGTCGTCTCGTCTTCGGAGAAGGAAAAGTTCACGGCGCGGATTCCTCCATCAGCTCGATGGTGTTTCCGTCCGCATCCTCGACCAGCGCGACCCGGACCCCGGGGCGCAGCGTGTGGAGCGGCACGGCGATGGTGAAGCCGGCCTGCGCGACCTGCTCGACGGTCTCGGCGAGATTGCCGATCCTGAGCGCGAGGTAGCGGATGCCGGCCGTCGACGAGAAGCGCGGGCCCGCCGGCGGCGGTTGCGCCGGATCGAGCGGGACCAGCACGCGCAGCACGCTGTCGCCGACCTGGAAGCGCGTGACCTGCCCGACGTTCGGGATATCCACGCTGCCGGCGAGCGGAAGGCCCAGCACGCCGTTGTAGAAACGGATCAGCCCGTCGAGGTCGTTCGAAACCAGTCCGGCATCGAGGCTCGGCTTGGCAAGTCTGGCGGCCATGGCGCTCTCCTATCCCTGCGGCATCGCGGCGAGGTTCCTGGCGATCGTCTCGGGATCGAGGCCGCGATGGCCCCATATGTCGCCCTCGACGAAGCGGTTCGGCGTCCAGTCCTCGTCGAGCAGCCGGCCGTCGAAGCCGATCTCGACCTCGAACCCGAAGGGGCTGCGCATGTAGAAGGACAGCATGTTGTCGTTGACGTGCCGGCCGACCGTCGAGGTCACGGCGATCCCCGCGTCGGTCACGCGTTCGAGGCACTGGAGCACCATGTCGACCTTGGTGACCTCCAGCATCAGGTGATGGACGCCGATCGCGCGGCCGACTTCGAGCAGCCCGATCGAATGGTGGCGCGGGTTGCAGCGATAGAAATTGGCCGAATTGCCGCCGCCGAACGCGATATAGTCGGCCAGCCGGAAGCCCAGGGCGCGCATGTAGAAGTCCCGGGCCGCCGCCAGCCGGTTCGAGGTGAGCAGGTTGACATGGCCGATGCCGAGCGGGCCGGCGAGGAACTCCATCCCCAGCGGCGATTGGAATTTCCGGTCGACGGTCGGGCCGTGGAACAGCTCGATCGCATTGCCGCAGGGGTCGGTCGTATGGGCGATGCCGCTCACCGAACGCGCCTCGGCCTGTTCGGCGGAGCCCATCTCGGCGACGAAGCCGGCCTCGCGCAGCCTGGCGACATGGGCGGCGAGGTCGGCCTCGTCCTCGACCTCGAGGCCGAGATATTTGACGCCGCGGTTGGTGTCGTCGGGGTGGACGGCGATCCGCCACTGCCAGTCGTCCATCTTCAGATAGACGCTTCCGTCCTCGGCGATGCCGCTGCCGCCGCTCTTCGGGCCGGAGCCGGGAATGGCGGGTATGCCCCAATCCTCGCCGGCCAGCGCGCGGGCGGGCATCAGGCCGAGGATATCGGTGCCGTAGCGGAGCCAGGCCGCCGGATCGGGCGCGCCGAAGCCTATGTAGCCCAGGCTGCGTATCGTCATGGGGTCCTCCTGGATCGGGTGTCGCTCGGCTCAGGCGCCGAGGATGACGGGCAGATGGTCGAAGCCGGACAGGAACTCGCCATAGGCGCGGGTGCAGTGCGCGGCGTCGACCTCGTACCGTCCGGAGACCTTGAAGAATTCCTCCAGCGCGATCGTCCCCGCCATCGTCGCGAGGTGCATGCCGAGGCATTTGTGCCCGCCGATGCCGTAGGTCAGGTCGCGCGGATAGGATCGGAAGATGTCGAACGCGTCGGCGCGCTCGAACTCGGCCTCGTCGCGATTGGCCGAGGCGTAGATCATCAGCAGGTTCTGGCCCGCCTTGATCTCGGCGCCGCGCACCGAGAAGTCGTTGACCGCCCGGCGGCACAGCATGTTGGTCGGCTGGTCGATCCGCGCGGCCTCGAAGAAGGCCTTCGGGATCAGCGCGGGATCGGCCAGCACCGCGTCGCGCTGCTCGGGATGCCGGGCGAGATAATAGACCGTCCCCGCGCAGACGTTGGGCGTGGTGCCCGATCCGACCGTCAGGAAGATGATGATGATGTTGACGATGTCCTGGTTCTCGAGCCGGCGGCCCTCGACCTCGGCGTCGAGATATTTGGCGCAATGCCCCCCGGCCAGCGTTGGATCGCGGCGAATCCGTTCGACATAGGCGTGGAGCTGGCGGTGCAGTTCCATGCCGGCCTGCTGGTTGCGCGCCGACGAGGTGCCGACCTGGCCGGGGTTGCGGTGCATCGTCTCGTCGATCAGGCGCCGCCACTCGATCGCATTGTCGCGGTCGATGCCGAGATTATGGCCGGCGTTGATCGCGAACAGCCGGTTCACATAGTCGGTGTAGAAGTCGAACCGCTTCCGCGCGGCGAGGGGCGCCAGAAGCTCGCGGGCGAGCGCGGTGATGCGGTCGCGGTCCTTTTCGACATTGCCCTTGGTGTAATCGGCATGGACGACCCGCCGCCACTTGCGATGCTCGCTCATGTCCATGCTGGGAAAGGCGTGGGGGATCGGCTCGCCGAGCAGGACGTTGGTCAGCGGCTGCCCGGCCGTGAAGGTGATGTCGGCCTCATGCTTGACGCTGACGGTCCAGACGTCCTCGAAATGGACCAGCGCCCAGGCATTGTATTTCTCGATGAAATGCGGGCCGGGGGCCTGGCGCAGCCTGGTGTAGAGGGCGTGCGGGTCGCGCATCGCCTCGTCGGAGAACGGATCATATTCCATGTGCTTCTCGCCTTGCTTGGGGGCGAGCCTAGGGTGAGCGCGAACTCACGATAAACTCGTATTTCCGAGGCGAATGCGAGCAGAAGCTAAATGGGACTCGGTGATACCGCCGGTGGATGACCGACCTTCCCGCCACGATTGCCGACGACCTGCCCGAGGGCCTCCGCGCACATGCCGCCGATGGCGTCCTGACCGTCACCTTCGACCGGGCGGAGAAGCGGAACGCCATCACCTACGCGATGTACCGGGCGCTGGTGCGGCTGATCGACCATGCTGCCGCCGCCGACGGCGTGCGCGCGCTGTCCTTCGCGGCGGCCGGCTCGATCTTCACCGCCGGCCATGACGTGAGCGGCTTCGCGCAGGGGGCGGAGATCGCCTTCGACGAGAAGCCCTCCTACCTCTTCATGCAGCGCCTCTCGACCTTTCCCAAGCCGGTCGTCGCGGCGCTGAACGGCGATGCGGTCGGGATCGGTGCGACGATGCTGCTCCATTGCGACCTGGTCTATGCGGTGCCCGGCTGCACGCTAGTCTTCCCGTTCACGAAGATGGGGCTGATTCCCGAATTCGGGTCGACCTTCCATCTGCCGCAACTGATCGGTCATCGGCGGACGATGGCGCTGTTCCTCGGCAGCGGGCGCTGCTCCGCCGAGCAGGCGGTGCAATGGGGGATCGTCAACGAGCTGGCGGCGCCCGATCGGCTGGCGGCGGCGGCGGCGGGGGCGCTCGCCGACATCGTCGCGCTGTCGCCCGAGGCGGTCCGCCACACCAAGGCGCTGGCGAAGGCGCCCCATGCCGACGGCACCGCCGCCGCGATCGCGACCGAAGCGGCGCTGTTCCACGAACTGCTCGCGTCCGATTTCGTCCGCAACCGGATCGGCGCGATCCAGCGGAGCATCTCCGGCCGCTAGGCGGCCTTCCTCACTTGGTCAGATAGTTGAGCGCCATCCGCGTCAGCTCGTCGATGAGCTGCTCCTCGGTGATGCCGGTCGGATTCTGCGCCAGGAAACATTCGATATTGTGGATCGTCGCCCGCTCGATGATGAGCAGCGCGGTCGGCAGGTCGGCGACGACGATCTCGGTCTCATGCTGTTCCAGGAAGGCCAGGTTGGTCGAATAGGTGTAGATCTCGACCGACAGGTTCTTGGTATATTCCTTCAGCTCGGGGACCTGGTCCAATATCCGGAACAGGATGAAGTCGTTCTCCTTGTACATGGCGAGCAGCAGGGTCATGATCTGGCGCAGCGCCGGTTCGAGCGGCTCCTCCATCAGCCGGCGCAGGCCGGTCCGGACCTTGGCCGCGGCCTTGGAGACGGTCTCCTCGATCAGCGTCTTGATGATCGCCTGCTTGTTCGGGAAATATTGATAGAGCGATCCGACGCTGACGCCCGCCACCTCGGCGATGCGGTTGGTCGTGGCGTTCCTGAAGCCTTCCTTGATGATGATCTGCTGGGTCGCCTGGGTGATCGCGTCGACCGTGGTGACGGCGCGCTGCTGCTTCGGGTTCTTGCGGCGATCGACCTCTCCGCCGCTGCCAGTCTCGTTCGCCATCTGCTCGCCCATTGGATCGTCGCGACGGATGTCCCTCCCTGCCGGCGGATGCCTCCATCGGACCCTGCCGGCGGTTCGGAGCATCGCGCATTTCGGCCGGGATTGCGAGGCGGGCGGCGCCTTTCGGGGCGATACGCGAGTACATTGTGAAGCCCCGCGCTGCTAATCGGCCGTCGAAAGATGGTGGATCATGGCAGCATATATCGTCGGCAAGCTGAACGTCGCGAACTGGGACTGGTATCGCGAATATAGGAAGGTGACCGAGGCGCTCGTCGCCGAGCATGGCGGGCGCTATCTGGTGAAGGGCGGCGAGAGCGAGAGCTTCGAAGGCGCCGGCCCCGCCCCCGATGCGGTCGTGCTGATCGAGTTCCCCGACATGCGATCGGCGCGGGCCTGGTATCGCGATCCGCGCTATGCCGGCATGATCGAACTGCGCCGCCGCAGCGGCGTCGCCACCGAGCTGCTGGTCGCCGACGGAGTGCCGCCTCAGCCCTGACGGGCCGGTAGCCGCACCACCAGGCCGTCGAGCGCGTCGGAGACGCGGATCTGGCACGACAGGCGTGAAGTGGCGCTCGGCTCCTCGACGCAGTCGAGCATCGCCTGCTCCATCTCGTCCGCCGCGCCGGTCGCCTGAGCCCAGGCGGCGTCGACATGGACATGGCAGGTCGCGCAGGAGCCGGAGCCGCCGCAATCGGCGTCGATGCCCGGCACCATATGGTTGCGCGCCGCCTCCATCACCGAATGCAGGCCGCGCGCGTCGACGACATATTCGGCGCCGTCGGGCGCGACGAAGGTGATCATCGGCATGGGAGGGCCGGTCCTATCGATGGAGCCGCCGGAATCGTCGTCGTCATTTGCGCAGCTTCAGCATGTTGCAGATATTGTTCTTCTGGATCGCGGAGGAGCCGCCGAGGATCGGCATGACCAGGATGTCGCGGACGTGCCGCTCCATGTCGAACTCCTTGATATAGCCATAGGCGCCGAGCACCTGCTGGCAGGCGAGGACGATCTCCTGCGCCGTCTGGCACACGAACAGCTTCGCCATCGACGTCTCCAGCGAGGCGTCCTCGGCCCGGTCGAGCGCGTCGGCCGCCTGGTAGGTGACCGCGCGGCAGGCGTGCAGCTTGGTCCTCGCCTCCGCCAGCATGTGGCGAACCGACTGGAAGGCGGAGATCGGCTTGCCGAACTGAACGCGCTCCTGGGCATAGGCCCAGGCTTCCTCGACCGCGGCGGAGGCGATGCCCAGCGCCATCGCGGCGACCTCCATCTTCTCGATGTCGAGCCCGGGGCCGACGAGCATCGTCCAGGCATTGTTGAACCCGGCCTCCTCGCCGACCACGTTGGCGAGCGGCACCGACACGTCGGCGAAGGTGACGTCGTAGGTGCCGGTCCCCTTGAGGCCGAGCGCGTCCTGCGCCTCAAAGGTGATGCCGTCCGCGTCCGACGGGATCAGCACGAGCGTCAGGTTGCGGTGGCGATCCTCCCGGGGGCCGGTTCGGACGAGCGTGTAGATGTAGCTGGCGATCGTCGCGCCCGAGCAGAAGCGCTTCGATCCGTTGACGATCAGGCGATCGCCCTCGACCCGGCCGGTGGTCCGCACCGAGGCGACGTCGGCGCCGACGTCGGGCTCGCTGATCCCATAGGCGAAGATCATCCCCTCCTCGACGACGCGGGGGAGCAGCTCGGCCTTCTGGCGCTCGCTGCCGACCTCGGCGAGGTTGAGGCCGGCATAGCAGGCCGACTGGATATAGGGCCCGCCGACCGCCATGCTGCGGCCGCAGAGCAGCTCGATCGCCATGATCGTCGCGCGCACGTCGCGCCCGCCGCCGCCATATTCCTCGGGCACGGTCAGCCCCATTAGCCCCAGCGCCGCGAGCTTGGCATGCACCTCGCGCGGGAAATGATTGTCGCGGTCCCATTTCCGCACGAGGTCGAGCGGCATCTCCTTCTCGATGAAACGCAGCAGCGTCTCTCGAAGCATCTGGATATGCTCGGCCTCGTGGAAGTTGGTCATGTCGATCCTGTGCGAAAGGGGATCGGGCGCGGCTCCTTCCCGGCGGCGGCGCCCGAGGTTCGCCGCCGGTCTACCGGCCGGTTCGTTCATTTATAACTCGCATACCGGGCAGCCGGGGCGGCGGCCGGATCGGAGGGAAAACGAGTTTAAGGTGAGCGCGCCGCCGCGTTACCCCGGTCGGGAAATCAGCGGCGCGGCGCGATCCGTCCTCCAGAGAACAAAGCTATCCGATGTCCGAGGCCCGGCCAGAAACCAGCGTGAACGACCGGGACCCTCTCCTGTCCGAACGGATCGCGCCCCAGCGGGAACGGGCGCAGTGCCGCGTCGCGGTCGGCCTGGGCGACGCCCTGGCCGGCGCGGCGCGGCAATGGGGGGAGCGCGAGGCGCTGGTCTACCGGCACCAGCCGGCGGTGGCCGACGTCGCCTGGAGCTATGCCGAGCTCGACGCGACGGCCGACCGCCTCGCGGCGTCGCTGGTCGCGCAGGGCTATCGGCCGGGCGAGCGGATCGCGATCTGGGGGCCGAACCATCCCGAATGGATCCTGCTCGAATATGCGATCGCCAAGGCCGGGCTCGTCCTCGTCGCGCTGAACCCGCTCTACCGGCCGGGCGAGCTGGCTTTCGCGCTCGGCGATTCGAACGCCGCCGCGATCTTCCATGCCGACCTGATCGGCGGCGCGCCGGCCGCTACGATCGTCGCGGAGGCGCGCCCGGACGTGCCCGCGCTGCGCGGGGTCCATGCCTTCTCCAGCATCTGGACGGCGCTGCTGCCGGCCGCGCCCGATCGCCTGCCGCGCGTCGAGGTCGATCCGGGCGAGGCGCTGATGATCCAATATACGTCGGGGACGACCGGCGTGCCGAAGGCGGTCCGCCTCTCGCACGCGGCGATCGCGACGACCGCGCGCAATTCCTATCGGCGCTGGGGGCTGGGGGAGGGCGACCGGGTCTGCGTCGGCTTCCCGCTGTTCCATGTCGGCGGCTCGGGCAATTCGGTGCCGGGCGCGTGCCTCAACGGCGCGACGCTGCTGCCGCTCCACATCTTCAAGCCGGGGATCGCGCTCGACATCCTCGAACAGGAGCGCTGCACCGCCTTCATCGGCGTGCCGACGATGCTGATCGCGATGCTCGACGATCCCTCGATCGCGGGGCGGCGCCTCGACGCGCTGGCGACGATCATCGTCGGCGGCGCGCCGGTGACCAGGGACCTGCTCGCCCGCTGCCGCGCCACCTTCGGCGCCGACGTGATCAACTGCTACGGGCAGACCGAGACCTGCGGCGTGACGACGACGACGATCCTCGGCGACGGCGTCGACAAGAAGACGCGGACCAGCGGCACCCCGCTGGTCGGGGTGAGCGTGTCGATCCGCGACGGCGACGGCCGGCCGGTCCCGCGCAACGCGATCGGCCAGCTCTTCTACAGCGGTCCCGGCGCGATGACGGGCTATGGCAGCCGGCCGGGCGTCGAGGACGAAAGCGGCTGGGTCGCCTCGGGCGACCTCGCGACGATGGACGAGGACGGTTATGTCGCGATCGTCGGCCGCGCGAAGGAGATGATCATCCGCGGCGGCGAGAATCTCTCGCCGGTCGAGATCGAGACCTACATGAAGGAGCATGACGCGATCGGCGATGTCGCCGTCGTCGGCGTGCCCGACCCGAAATATGGCGAGGTGGTCTGCGCCGTCGTGCACCTGCGGCCCGGCCATGCCGTCTCGGGCACGGCGATCCGCGACTGGTGCGCCGCCCGCATCTCGCGCTGGAAGGTCCCGCATTATGTCGAGTTCGTCGACGAATTTCCGCTGACCCCGTCCGGCAAGATCCAGAAATTCCGGCTTCGGAAAGACATGTCCGAACGATTGGGCCTCGTCGAGGACCCGCCGCTCGGAGCGACCCCCAGCATCGAGGATGCCCGCACATGAACTATGACAGCTACAAGGAACTGGCGATCACGCAGGACGGCAACATCCTGACGATCACGGTCAACCGGCCCGAAGCGAAGAACGCGATCAACCAGGGGCTGCACGAGGAATTCTCGCGCATCTTCGACGATGTCGACCGCGACGACAGCGTCGACGTGGTGATCCTGTCGGGCTCGGGCGGGGCGTTCTGCGCGGGCGGCGACCTCAAATGGCTGTTGTCGCTGCACGGCGACGCGGCCGCGACCAGCGCCGGCATCCGCCGCGACCGCAAGATCCAGAACGCGCTGCTCGACCTCGAAAAGCCGATCATCGCGAAGGTCGACGGCCCGGCGATCGGGCTGGGCTGCTCGCTCGCGCTCTATTGCGACTTCGTCTATGCGAGCGAGGGCTCGGTGTTCGCCGATCCGCACGTCTCGATCGGCCTCGTCGCGGGCGACGGCGGCGCGGTGATGTGGCCGCAGCTCATCGGCTATGCGCGGGCGCGGCGCTACCTGCTGACCGGGGATGCGATCCCGGCGGCCGAGGCGGCGGAGATCGGCCTGATCACCGCGGCGGTCGCGGCCGAGGAGCTCGACGAGACGGTCGCGAAGATGGCGCGGCGGCTGGCGCGGGGCGCGACCCATTCGATCAAGTGGACCAAGGCCTCGATCAACGCCGGCCTGCGCGTCACCGCCAATGCGATCATCGACCGCGCCGCCGCGTTCGAGAACGTCACGCAGCTCCTCGACGACCACCGCATCGCGCTCGAGGCCTTCGCGGAAAAGCGGAAGCCGGTCTTCACCGGGCGCTAGGGGCGAGCCTGCGCGGCGAGGTCGTTGGCGGCGATATAGGCGAACACGGTGGCGGGGCCCAGCGTCCCGCCCGCGCCCGGATAGCAGTTGCCGAAGGGTGAGCCGGCGCAATTCCCGATCGCATGCAGGCCGGGGATCGGCGCGCCGGTCGTGGCGAGGACGCGAGCGCGGGCATCGGTCTTCAGCCCGCCCTTGCTGCCCAGGTCGCCGAGGTCGATCCGCACCGCATAGAAGGGCGGCGTCTCGACCGGCGCCATGCAGGGATTGGGGCCGACGTCCTTCTTCCCGAAGAACAGGTCGAAGCGGTTCTCGCCCCGCCCGAATTCCTCGTCCTTGCCCGCCCGCGCGAAGCCGTTCATCCGGCGCACCGACGCGATCAGCGTCGCGGCGGGCACGTCCATCTTCGCGGCGAGCGCGCCGAGGCTGCCGGCCCGGAAGACATGGCTGTCCCACCATTCGTGCGGGATGCGGCGATCGGGCATGACGAAATCGGGCAGGATCGGGCCGCACGGATAGGCGCGGCGGAAGCTGGCGTCGAATATCATCCAGCAGGGGATGTTCGCGCCGGTCCGCCGGTGATCGGCGATCATCGCCTGGCCGAACTCGTCATAGGAGCAGCTTTCGTTGACGAAGCGCTGCCCGAGCCGGTTCACGCACAGGCTGTGCGGATGCCGGTGGTCGAAGAACATCGGCACGGCGAGGTCGATGTTCGGCTCGGTCCGCGACGGGAGCTGCATGCTCGGCGCCCACCAGTTGGCGTCGAGCGATTCGGTGGCCGCGCCCGCCGCGATGCCGCTGATCAGCGGGTCCCCGACGTTGAGGCCGCTGGGGGTGAGGCTCCAGTTGCGGTTCGTCGCCACCGGCAGCAGTTCGTCGCGGAGCTTCTGGTTCTGCTCGAACCCGCCGGCGGCGAGGATGATGCCGGCCCGCGCCGTGAAGCGCCGCGCCGCGCCGCCCGATACCGCATCGACGCCGGTCACCCGGCCGTCCTCGACGCGAAGCCCGGCCAGGCCGCAGTCGAGCAGCAGCGGGATGTTCCGCTCCAGCATCGCCTTGCGCAGCCCGCCGACCAGTGCCCGGCCCATCGTCAGCCGGCGGTCGCGCGGCGTCTTCCGGCGCCAGCGCAGGTCGAGCCAGTATTTGAGGAGCATGCGCGCGGCGGTCCATTGCCATCCGAACGCGCGCTCCGACAGGGTGAAGGACTGCTGGAGGTCGAGCGCATAGCGCCCGAACAGCTTGTATCCATTGGGCGAATCCCGCAGCCGGTGGAATTCCTCCCCCAGCGCGGCGCCGTCGAGCTCTGGCGGGAAGAGCGACCGCCCGGTCGAGGCGCCCGGCGCCCGCGCGATATAGTCGGGAAAGCCGGGGATCGAGACCATCGGCACGCCGATCGACGCCAGATAGCCGATCATTGCCCCGCCATGGTCGACATAGGCGGCGAGCTTGTCGTCGCGATAATCGCCCTTGCACACGGCGCGGAGATAGGTGAGCGCCTGCTCGCGGCTGTCCGGCTCGACGCCGATGCCGTGGTCGGGGATCCAGATGCCGCCGCCCGAGGTGGCCGACGTCCCGCCGTATCGCGACGATTTCTCGATCACCAGGGCGCGCAGGCCCAGATCGTGGAGGCGTACCGCCGCGAGCATCCCGCCCGCGCCGGCGCCGCAGACGACGACGTCGAAATCCTGGTTCATCGCATCGCTCTCTCTTCGGCTTGCAGCGCATCGCGGAACTGCGGCGCGGCTATGTCGATCAGCGCCCGCGCCCTGGCCTCGACCGATCCGTGGGACAGGTCGGCGACGCCATGTTCGGTCACGACATAGTGCATGTCGGTGCGGCACAATGTCGTCGGACCGGACAGGCGTGGCACGATGCTGGATCGCTGCCCGTCCGGGCTGGTCGACGGCAGGCAGATCAGCGCGCGGCCGCCGTGCGACCGCCGCGCCCCGCGGACGAAGTCGACCAGGCCGCCGCTGCCGCTGACCTGCCGTCCGCCGGCGGTCTCGGCGTTCGCTTGGCCGAACAGGTCGACCTCGATCGCGGAATTGATCGCGACCAGGCCGTCGAGCGATCCGAGGACCGCGATGTCGTGGGTGTGGGAGACCGGCCGGAACGCCCAGGCGGCATGGCCGGCGATCCAGTCGTAGAAGCACTGGTCGCCGATCGCCGCCCCGGTCACATGCATGGCGCGATCGATCGTCTTGCGCCGGCCGTTGATCGCGCCGCTCTCGATCAGCGGCCGCACGACCGGGGTGACGAGGCCGCCGTGCAGGCCGAGGTCGTTCCTGTCGCCGAGCGCGCGGACGACCTGCTGGGGGATGCGGCCGACGCCGAACTGGATGCAGTCCCCGTCGCGGACCAGCGCCGCCGCGTTCCGCGCGATCCGCTCGGCCGTCGGATCGGGCGCGGGCGGTTCGAAGGCGGGCAGGGGGTAGTCGGCCGCGACGACATGGTCGGGCCGGTCGAGCGGGACCTTGGGTCCGTTCGCGATCGCGGGCATCGCGGCGTTGATCTCGGCGATCACCAGTCCACAGCGGTCGAGGATGTCGGGCACGAAATCGGCGCAGAGGCCGGTGCCGCACAGGCCGGCGGCGTCGGGCGGGCTGAGCTGGATCAGCGCGACGTCGACGCCGGCTCCCGCGATGCGGTCGGCGATGTCGCTGTAATGGCTGGGGACGAAGGCGATGCCGCCGGCCCGGAACGACCGGCGCAGCTCGCGATAGTCGAAGAAGCTCGTGAAGCGGCACCCTTCCGCCTCGGGCCCGATCGGGAAGCCGTTCACGCCCGGGGTCAGCGGCGAGACGAAATGGACGTCGCGCAGCGCGGCGCCGGCGTCGGCCAGCGCCCTCATCAGCGACAGCGGCTGGCCGATGCTACCCTGCACGAAGACGGTCATGCCGGGCCGGATCAGGCGGATCGCGGCGTCGGCGTCGATCGTCCGCCCCGGCATTGGGCTAGAGGCTGTAGCCGCCATCGAGCGTCAGCGTCTGGCCGGTCACGAAGCGGGCTCGGTGCGAGGCGAAGAACAGCACCGCCTCCGCCACCTCGTCGGCGGTGCCGAGCCGCTTCAGCGCCGAATTGCGCCTGGCCGCCTCGATATAGGCATCGTCATAGGCGACGCCGATCAGCTTGCGGAACAGCCCCGCGTCGATCAGCCCCAGTGCGACGGTGTTGGCGCGGATGCCGTTGCGACCCTCCTCCCGCGCGATGCCGGTCATCAGCGCGTCGTTCGCCGCCTTGGGGATGACCGACAGCGCGTCCTTCGCCGGCCAGCGGAACAGGCCGGTCGTGCTCAGCGTGACGAAGCTGCCGCCCTTCGCGCGCATGTGCGGCAGCAGCGCGTGGACGGCGGCGAACCAGCCGTCGACGTCGGCGCGCATCACCCGGCCGAACTCGTCGGGGCCGATGTCGCCGATATACTTCATCGCGATATGCGATCCGGTGGCGTTGACCACGGTGTGGATGCGCCCGTGCCGCGCGACGATGGCGGCGCAGGCGCGGGCGACGTCCGCCGGGTCGGCCATGTCCAGCGCATGGGCGACGGCGTTTCGCCCGTGGCGCTCGACGGCGGAGACCACTTCGTCGGCGGTCGCCGGGTTGCTGCGGTAGGTCAGCGCGACGTCGGTTCCCGCCGCCGCAAGCTTCTCGCAGATCGCCCGTCCGATCCCGCCGCTGCCGCCGATGACCAGCGCGACGCCGTCCGCATCCGGGAAGTCCGGGGAGGGCACGCCATGCGCCTCGGCCGCCGTCACAGCTTCCTCGCGATGATCTCTTTCATGATCTCGTTCGTGCCGCCGTAGATCATCTGCGCCCGCGCGTCGGTCCAGGCGCGCGCGACCGGATATTCGAGCATGTAGCCATAGCCGCCGTGGAACTGGACGCATTCGTCGAGCACCCGGTTCTGCAGTTCGGTGCACCACCATTTGGCCATGGCGGACGCCTCGGCATCGAGCTTCCCGTCGCAGGCCAGCTCGATGCACTTGTCGATGTAGACGCGCGCGATCTGGGTCTTGGTCTTGCACTCGGCCAGCTTGAAGCGGGTGTTCTGGAAATCGATCAGGCTCTTGCCGAACATGTTGCGCGACTTGACGTAGTCGACGGTGGTCTCGAGCGCGACCTCGCATCCCGCGACCGCGCGGATCGCGATCATCAGCCGCTCCCAGGCGAGTTCCTGCATCAGGTAATGCAGCCCTTCCCCCTGGCGGCCGAGCAGGTTGCCCTTGGGGACATGGACGTCGTCGAAGAACAGCTCGGCGGCGTCCTGTGCCTTCTGCCCGACCTTGTCGAGGGGCATGCTCTTGCTGACGCCGGCGCGATCGGCCTCGACCAGGAACAGCGACAGGCCGGTGGTGCCGTCGTCCTGTTCGGTCTTGGCTGCGACGATGATCAGGTCGGTGATGTAGCCGTTGGTGATGAAGGTCTTCGCGCCGTTGAGGATGTAATGATCCCCGAAGGCCATGGCGCGGGTCGAGATCGCCCGCAGGTCGGAGCCGCCGCGCGGTTCGGTCATGGCGAGCGATCCGATCACCTCGCCGCGCGCCATGCGCGGCAGCCAGGCGGCCTTCTGCTCCTCGGTGCCGAAGCGCTCGATATAGCCGGCGACGATCTCGGAATGCATGACGAAGCCGGGGCCGGCGGCGTTGGCGCGCTGCTGCTCCTCGATCAGCACGGTGCTGTACTTCCGGTCGGCGCCCGCGCCGCCATATTGCTCGGGGATCGTCACGCAGAGCAGGCCCAGCTTGCCCGCCTCCAGCCAGACCTCGCGGTCGGGGTGGCATTGACTGTTCCACTTATCCAGGTTCGGGATGACCGCTTCCTGCATGAATTTGCGGACGGTCGTTCGGAACATGACATGTTCGCTCGAAAAGAGCGTCCGTCTCACCGGCAGGAACAGCGCGTCGCTCACCAAATCCATCTCCTGTTCCGGGCAGGCCGCGGCATCGGTTCGCCGGTCCTTCGCCGAGGTGTCGGGAAGGGGCGTACCGCGTAAGGCGGCTCAATATTAACTCGTTTTCCCTTGCTTCCCGCCGGCCAGGCCATCCTAGCTCCGCAGCACCAGCGCGCCGTTGGGGGTCGTGTCGCACGATGTCAGCAGGCAGGTCCGCGCCCCGTCGATCTGGGTCAGCGCCGTCCCGCGCAGCTGCTTCACCGCCTCGGTGGCGAGGTTCATGCCGTGGAGATAGACCTCGGCGAGGCTGCCGCCCGAGGTGTTGACCGGCAGGCGGCCGCCGGGGCGCAGATGACCCTCGGCCACGAACGCCCCCGCCTCGCCCCGGCCGCAGAAGCCATAGGCCTCCAGCGAAAAGAGGACGAGCGGCGAGAAGGCGTCATAGAGCTGGGCGACGGCGATGTCCGCGGCCTGGATGTCCGATTGCCGCCACAGGTTGGCGGCGCATGTCCAGGACGAGCTGCGCAGCGGGTCGTCGGCATGATAGTCGGTCATCAGCTGGTGCTGCCGCTTCATGCCTTGCGAGAAGGCGTGGATGCGGACCGGCCGGTGCGCGCAATCGGCGGCCCGGTCGCTGCCGACCAGCACCAGCGCGATCGCGCCGTCGCTTTCGAGGCAGTTGTCGAACAGGCAGAGCGGATCGGAGATCATCCGCGCGTCGAGATATTGCGCGAGCGACAGCGTCCGGCCGCCCATCAGCGCCTTGGGATTGCCGGCCGCATAGGCGCGCATCGACAGCGCCACCTCGGCGAGCTGCTCGCGCGTCAGCCCATGGTCGTGCATGTAGCGCCGGGTCAGCACCGCCACCTCGTCGACCGGACGAAGCAGCCCCTGCGGCCGCGACCATTTCCAATGGTCGGCGACCACTTCCTGCACGCCGGCCCAGAGCCGCTTCGATCGCGCGCCGCGCTTGCGCGAGCGCCAGACCACGCCGACCTTCGCGACCCCGGCCGCGATCGCCATCGCGAGGTGGCCGATCGCGCCGCAGCCTGCGCCGCCGCCGTGCGGCGACTGGGAGAGGTAATGGACCTCGCCCATGCCGACCGCGCGGGCGACCTCGAACTCGGGCGTCTCCTCATAGGTGTAGCAGGACAGGGCATCGACCTCGGACGGGTGGATGCCGGCATCGTCGAGCGCCGCCTTGATCGCCCGGCAGGCGAGCTGGAATTCGGACTCGGCCAGGTTCCTGGCGAACGGCGTTTCCCCGATCCCGACGATCGCGGTCTTGTCCTTCAGCATGGCGATGGCCTTCGCTCGTGATGACGAATGATCAGGCGGTTTCGAGCGCGCGCGGCGCGGCGGCGGGATCGAGCAGGCGTTGCCGCAGTTCCTCCAGCCGTGCCCGCGCCCGTCCGAGATGCTCGTCCTTGACGCTGTCGTAGCCGCGGATCAGCTCGGGATAGGAGGCGATCTCGACCGCGAGGTCGTAGGTCTCCGCGTCGAGATGGCGCAGCACCTCCTCGATCAGCCCTTCATAATGGACGATCAGCGCGCGCTCCTCCCTGCGGTGGGCGCTGCGGCCGAATGGGTCGAACGGCGTGCCGCGCAGGAATTTGAGCTTTGCGAGCAGCGCGTAGAGGCGCATCGTGCCGCGTCCGAAGGTCCGCTTCCGGTAGCGGCCGGTGCGCGGGTCGCGCTTCTGGAGCAGCGGCGGCGCCATGTGGAATTCGAGCCGCAGGTCGCCCTCGAACGCCTCCTCCAGCGCGCGCCGGAAGGCGCCGTCCGAATAGAGCCGGGCGACCTCATATTCGTCCTTGTAGGCCATCAGCTTGTGGAGATAGCGCGCCACCGCCTTGCTCAGCGCCGCCTGCCGCTCCGGGAAGCCGCCGTCGGCCGATCGGACGCGGGCGACCAGCGCGCGATAGCGGCGCGCATAGCCCGCGTCCTGATAGGCGGCCAGGTCCGCCGCGAGCCGCGCGACGAGATCGCCGAGTGCCTCCTCCTGCGGCGGAAGGGCCTCCCCCTCGCCACTGCCGACGCCGAACGCGCAGGCCTGGACGGCGGCGAGGTCCTCCGCGGCGATCCTGCCCCAGAGCAGCGCGGTCCGGTTCATCTCGACGCTGACGCCGTTGAGGTCGATCGCGCGCAGCACGCTGTCGATCCCGACCGGCATCCAGCCCTTCTGGATCGCATAGCCGACCAGGAAGAGGTTGGTGGCGATCTCGTTGCCCATCAGCGCGTCGGCGAGCCTGCCGGCGTCGACGAAGGCGGCGTTCGCATCATCACCCAGGCTCGCGCGGATCCGATCGACCATGGCGCCCGCGTCGAGGTTGAGATCGGGATTGCTCGCGAAGGCCGAGGTCGGCGCCACCCGCGTGTTGACCACCGCACGGCTCCGCTCCGCCACCATCTTCGACGTCGCCTCCTGTCCCGCCGTCACGACGATGTCGCAACCGAGGACGAGGTCCGCCGTGACGATGCGCGTCGCGTGCAGGTCCTCGGGCCGCCGGGCGATGCGGACATGGCTGGTCACCGGCCCGTTGCGCTGGGCGAGCCCGGCGACGTCGAGCACCGAGCATCCCTTGCCTTCGAGGTGCGCCGCCATGCCCAGCAGCGCGCCGACGGTGACGACGCCCGCGCCGCCGATGCCGGTGACGAGCAGGCTGAACGGCGCGTCGACCGGCGCGACCTTTGGTGTCGGCAAGCGCGCGGCCAGTTCGGCGGCGGCGGGGGGAAGCGCCGCCGCACCGCTGGAGCCGCGCCGGCGCGGTTTGGCGCCGTGGACGGTGACGAAGCTGGGGCAATAGCCCTTGGTGCAGGAGAAATCCTTGTTGCAGGCCGACTGGTTGATCCGCCGCTTGCGTCCGAAGCCGGTCTCGACCGGCTCGATGGCGATGCAGTTCGACTGCACCCCGCAATCGCCGCAGCCCTCGCAGACGCGCGGGTTGATGAAGATGCGGCGGTCGGGGTCCTCGGCCTTGCCGCGCTTGCGGCGGCGGCGCAGCTCGGTCGCGCAATATTGCTCGTAGACCAGGATCGAGACGCCCTCGACCTCCCTCAGCTCCTCCTGCACCGCCGCAAGGTCGTCGCGATGGTGGATGGTGACGCCCGGCGCGAAATCATGGCCGGCGCGATATTTGTCGATGTCGTCGCTGACCACCGCGATCCGGCGGACCCCCTCGGCATGGACCTGCCGGGTGAGGGCGTCGACGCGGACGCTGCCTTCGATGACCTGTCCGCCGGTCATCGCGATCGCGTCGTTGACGAGGATCTTGTAGGTGATGTTGACCTTCGCCGCGACGGCGGCGCGGATCGCGAGCAGGCCCGAATGATAATAGGTGCCGTCGCCGAGATTCTGGAAGATGTGCTTCCGTTCGGTGAAGGGCGACAGGCCGATCCACGGCGCGCCCTCGCCGCCCATCTGGAACAGCGTCGGAGTGTTCCGCTCGGGCAGGAAGGTCGCCATGCCGTGGCAGCCGATGCCGCCGAAGGCGACGCTGCCCTGCGGCACCCGGGTCGAGCCGTTGTGCGGACACCCCGCGCAGAAACTCGGCAGGCGGACGAGGCCGGCGGCCTGTCCGGCGCCGGTCGCGGTCGGCGCGGACCGGGCGGCGGGGCCGGGACCGGCGCCGAGCCGCGCCAGGGTCGATCCGATCGCCGCCGCCAGCAGCGGGGCATTGAGCTCGCCCACCGACGGGATCAGCGGCGATCCCGCCTCGTCGTTCTTCCCGATCAGGATCGGCGCGGAACGGTCGTTGACGAACAGGCCGGCGAGCTGCTGCTCGATGATCGGGCGCTTCTCCTCGACGACGAGGATGGTCCGATAGGCGCGTGCGAAATCGGCGATCAGGTCGGGTTCGAGCGGCCAGGGCATCGCCACCTTGAAGACGCCGACGCCATGCCTGCGGCAGCCGTCGCGATCGAGGCCCAGCTCCTCCAGCGCCTGCATCACGTCGAGCCAGGCCTTGCCGCCGGTGACGATGCCGAGCAGGCCGTCCTCGGCGTGGATCACCGGATGGTTGAGCCGGTTCGCCTTGACGAAGGCCTGCACCGCCGGAAGGCGCCTCTGGTAATGCGACTGCTCGGCAAGGACGGGGTGGACGCCCCAGCGGGCGTTGCGGCCGGCCTGGCCCTGCGCCTCCGCCTCGGGCGGCAGGATCGGCGCCTCCATGGCGGAGATGTCGACCGACGCCGAGCTTTCGATCGTGTCGGTCACGCATTTCATGCCGACCCAGCAGCCGGCATGGCGCGACAGCGCGATGCCGTGGAGGCCGTAGTCGAGATAGTCCTGCACCGAGGCCGGATTGAAATAGGGGATGCCGTAATGGATGAAGCCGTGGTCGCTCTGGTGCGCGGTCGTCGACGACTTCGCGCCATGATCGTCCCCGGCGAGGACGAGCACCCCGCCATGCTTCGACGATCCCGAATAATTGCCGTGCTTGATCGCGTCGCCGGCGCGGTCGAGGCCGGGGCCCTTGCCGTACCACAGCGCGAACACCCCGTCGTAGCGCGCCTCGCCGAACAGGTCGGTCTGCTGCGATCCCCACACCGCCGTCGCGCCGAGCTCCTCGTTGAGGCCCGGCTGGAAGACGATGTGGTGCGCGTCGAGCTCCTTCTTCGCCGCCTTCAGCGCGGTGTCGTATCCGCCGAGCGGCGAGCCGGTATAGCCCGAGATGAAGCCGGCCGTGTTGCGGCCCTCGGCGAGGTCGCGGACCCGTTGCAGCATCGGCAGGCGGACCAGCGCCTGCGACCCCGACAGATAGACCCTGCCGGATGTCCTCCGGTAACGGTCGTCCAGCGCATAGTCGTGCAGCTCCGCGGCGGCGGGATCGGCGGGGGTGGTCACGTCGGAATCTCCCTTGGTCGCCCGGACGGGCGCGATGTCGCTTTCGGGCCGAGGCGCCAGAAGGGCAGGGCGCAGTCGTCGCCGACCGCCTTGAAGACCAGGTGGATCGGCCGGCCGATCGCGATCGCGTCGCCGTCCGGAAGATCGCCGTCCAGCATCCCGGCGATGCGGATCGCCGGGTCGCTGTCGAGCGCGCCGACGATCACGACATAGGGCAGCAGCGCCTCGAACGCCGGCAGCAGCGGCGGGCGCGGGGTGGCGAAGGACCAGATATGTCCCCCGCCCGGGTCCTCGTCCCAGCGGACCTCCTCCGACTGGCAGTGCGGGCACATCGGGCGCGGCGGGAAGCGTCGCGCGCCGCATTGGCCGCAGCCCTGCACGACCAGCCGGCCCTCGCGCGCCCGCGCCCAGAATTCGGCATCGAGCGGATCGTCGGTGGCCGGCAGGGGGATGCCCTGGATCATGGCGATTCCTCTCTGCTCAGGGCCGGTAGAAGAGCTTCCAGCGCAGCACGAGGCAGGGCACCTCCTGCCCGACGACATGGACGGCGAGGCCGAGCTCGATCATCGTCCCGCCGTCCTTCGCCTCGACGCCCTGGAGCCGCGTCCGGCAGTGGACGTCGGAGTCGACCGGCACCGGCCGGATGAAGCGCAGGCCGTCGATCCCATAGTTGAGCGCGTTGCCGTGCCCGACGATCCGGAACCCCTCGCTCTTGCGCATGTCGGAGACCAGCGAGAGGATCAGGAAGCCGTGCGCGATGGTCGAGCCGAACGGGCTCTCGGCCCGCGCGCGGGCGACGTCGACATGGATCCACTGGCGGTCGCCGGTCAGCTCGCCGAACGCGGCGATGTCCGCCTGGGTGACGGTGCGGGCTTCGCTCCACGGGCCATAGTCGGCCGAGACCAGCGCCTCGAGCCCGGCGATGTCGTCAAATCTTATCTCGGTCATTGTCCTGCTTCGTTCGGCTCGATGCCGGAATAGGGGGCCCAGCGCGGCGCGCGTTTCTCGGTGAAGGCGCGGACGCCCTCGGCGAAATCATGGGTCTGGTTGTGGCGCATCATCACCGTCCAGGCGTCGAGCGAGGCCTGCGTCAGCCCGGTCTCCTTCGCGCTCCAGATCGCGCGCTTGGTGCGGGCCATCGCGCTCGGCGAGTTGCGCCTGATCCTGGCGGCGAGCGCCTGGGCGCGCGCCATCAGCGCGTCGGGCGCGCACAGTTCGCCGACCATGCCGAGCGCCAGCGCCTCCCGCGCCGTGATCGTCTCGTCCCTGCCGGCCAGCGCCATCCGCAGCACCGGGCCCATCGGCATGCGCCGGGCGAGGGCGATCGTCTCCAGCCCCGAGACGAGGCCGACGCTGACATGCGGATCGCAGAAGGTCGCGCTCTCCGAGGCGAGGACGATGTCGCATTCGGCGACGAAGTGCAGGCCGCCGCCCATCACCGCGCCGTTGATTGCGCAGATCACCGGCTTCCAGACCTGGTTCTGGAGCGGTGTCCAGCGGATCGAGGCGATCGACGGCGCGCCCTGCTCGTCGAGAAGCATCTCCGGCAGGTCGGCGAGGTCGGCGCCGGTGCAGAAGGCCTTGTCGCCCGCGCCGGTCACCACCGCCACGATCGCGTCGGGGTCCGCGTCGAAGCGGCGCCACATCTCGGGCAGCTCGCGGCTCATCACGCTGTTGATGGCGTTGAGGCGGTGCGGCCGGTTCAGCTCGATGCGCGCGACGCCGTCGTCGACCTCATATCTGATCGTCTCGAAAATAATGGCTCGACCTCCCGCTCGCGGCCGTGCCGGGCGCGCCGCCTCTCCTGCGGAGGCGATGATGCGCCGATCCCGCCGGACGACCCGGATATGGGATCGGATATCGCTCAATAGAAACTCGCTTTCACGGCGGCGGATGCGGTCGTCCAACCCGCCGGACGTCCCGATTTCCGGGGTTCCGGCAAGGGTTTCGCGATCAAAAGCGAGTTTGAGGTGAACCCCGTCCCGCCATAGCCCGATGACGGGATTGAGGAGCGGCGGCGCCGGCGGCGTCCGGGCGGGCATGGGAGTGAAGCGATGCGACCAGCCACTATCGGATCGGGGTCGGCGGGCGGCCAGGGCTGGGACGGCACCTATGACGTCATCGTCGTCGGATCGGGCGCGGCCGCGCTGCTCGCGGCGGTGCGCGCCTGCGATCTCGGCGCGCGCGTGCTGGTGCTGGAGAAGACCGACCGCTTCGGCGGCACCTCGGCCACATCGGGCGGCGGCGTCTGGGTCCCCAACAACCCGGCGATCGGCACGGTCGGCCAGACCGACAGCGAGGAGGAGGCCTTCGCCTATCTGCGCGCCGTGATCCCGGCGAACCAGATCCGCGACGAGACGATCCGCACCTATATCCGCACCGCGCCCGAGATGATCGGCTATATGCGGGATATCGGCGTTCCCTACAGCCCGGTCGCCAAATATCCCGATTATTACCCGGCCATGCCCGGCTGGCGGGAAGGCGGGCGGACGATGGACTGCGCGCCGCTCGACGGCCACCGGCTCGGCGCCGACTTCGCCCGGCTGCGGCAGATGCCGCCATCGTCGAAGGCGTTCGGCAGGATCAACCTGACGATCACCGAGGCGTCGAAGATCCAGGCGGTCGCGAAGGGCTGGCAGCGGATCGCGACGGGCGCGCTGCTGCGCTACGCGACCGACCTCAAGGCGCGGCTGCGCGGCGGGCGCGACCGGCGGCTGTGCATGGGCGAGGCGCTGGTCGGCCGGCTGTTCCTCGCGCTCCGCCAGCGCGGCATCGCGTTCCGGCTCGACGCGCCGGTGTCCCGGCTGGTGGTCGAGGACGGCCGGGTCCACGGCGTCGTCGTCACGGCGGCGGATGGCGGCGAGCAGCGCTGGCGCGCGACCGGCGGCGTGATCGTCGCGGCGGGCGGGTTCGAGCGCAGCGCGTCGATGCGGCCCGCCCATATCGCCAACCCGACCTCGCCCGACTGGTCCGCCGGCAGCCCCGGCAACACCGGCGACCTGATCGCCGCCGGGCGCGCGATCGGCGCCGCGACCGGGCTGATGCACGAAGCCTGGTGGGGACCGGCGGTCCGGTGGGGCGACCGTTCGATCATCCTGTTCTTCGAGAAGTCGAAGCCGGGGCTGATCATCGTCGATCGCAAGGGCCGGCGCTTCATGAACGAGGCGATCACCTATAATTCCTACGGCACCTGCATCTATGGCGAGGACTATGACGTGAAGGATCGCGTCCCCGCCTATGTCCTGTTCGACCGGACCTATCGTTCCCGATACATGTTCGGCGGGCTGCTGCAGGCGAGCCTATCGCCCGACTGGATGAACCCCGGCGCGTTCGGCAAGCGCGGCCTGCTGGTCAAGGCGGCGACCCTGGACGGGCTGGCGGCGAAGCTCGGCATCGATCCGGCGGGGCTGAAGGCGACCGCCGAGGAGATGGGCCGCTTCGCGCGGCAGGGCGTCGACGCCCGCTTCGGGCGCGGTGGCGACGCGCACGACCGGATGTACGGCGACGAGCGGGTGTCGCCCAACCCCTGCCTCGGCCCGGTCGCCAAGGGGCCCTTCTACGGCGCGCGCCTCTATCCGGGCGACCTCGGCACCAAGGGCGGGCTGTGCATCGACGACGATGCCCGCGTGCTCGACGAGGCGGGCGTGGCGATCGAGGGGCTGTTCGCCGCGGGCAACTGCACCTCGTCGATCATGGGGGACAAATATCCGGGCGCCGGCTGCACGCTCGGCCCGGCGCTGACCATGGCCTATCGGGCGGCGAACCGGCTGATGGCGGCGCGAAGCGCGCCCGGCGTCGCCCGCCCGCACGCGGCTTAGGCGCGGCGGCGCGATCTTCAATTTCAGGGAAGGACGGGAACGAGGCGTGGCACGATCGGAGGATTACAAACTCGGCGACTTCGCCTTCCCGCGCGGCTGGTTCATGATCGCGGACGCCGCCGAACTCGGGCGCGCGCCGCTGGCGCTGCGCTTCTTCGGCAAGGACTTCGCGCTCTATCGCGGCGAAAGCGGGCGGCTGGTCCTGCTCGACGCGCATTGCAGCCATATGGGCGCGCATCTCGCCGCGTCGGCCAGCGCCTCGATCGCCGTCCATGGCGAGCAGATCGAGGGGGATTCGATCCGCTGTCCCTATCATGGCTGGCGCTATGCCCCCGACGGCCGCGCCGACCACATCCCCGACTATGACGGTCCCTGCCCCAAGGCGGCGAAGCTGCGCTCCTACGACGTGCGGGAGGTGATGGGGGCGATCATGATGTGGCACGATCCCGAGGACGGCGCGCCCGACGTCGATCCGCCGGCCCTGCCCGAATGGGATCGGCCCGACTGGATCAACGGCGCCTACGATCATCTGGGGACGCTGAACGTCCATCCCCAGGAGATCCTCGACAACATGGCGGATTCGAACCATCTCGGCCCGACCCACGGATCGCCCTGCGAATATTTCGAGAACCAGTTCGCCGGCCCGCTCTACTATCAGCGGCAGGGCGGCTTCCGGCGCGAATATGACGCCTATCTGATGACCTACACCTGGTATACCGGGCCGGGCCTGCTGCTGTCGCGGCAATCGATCGGCGACGTTCGCGGCATCGAGTTCATCTTCCACACGCCCGTCGACGACGGCGTCACCAAGGTCTGGCACAACAACCTGCTGCGGTCGCCGGGGGACGCCCCCGACGAGGCGCTGAAGGCCGCGGCGCGGCGGATGCAGGACGAGGTGCTGAGCGCCTTCCAGCAGGATTTCGACATCTGGGCCAACAAGAAGCCCGCGATCCGGATATTGGGCCTGCCGACCGAGCGGAACTTCGCGCTCGGGCGGATCTGGTACCGGCAATTCTACAATCCCCGCGACCAGGCGGAGAGCTTCTGGAAACAGGTCGATGGCCGGCATGTGCCGACGCACAAGCAGCGTCCGCCCGACATCGCCATGGACCTCGAAGCCGACGCCCATGGCGCGGCCAGCTGAACGGAGAAGCGCAATGGCGACCATCACATCGCGGGCCGCGCCGCCGGAGACGGGCGACGCCATCGACGTCGGGCCCTGTCTCGACCTCATCTCCCGCAACGCCCAGGCGGGGCGGGAGGCGCGGCAGGTGCCGGCCGCCTCGGTCGAGGCGCTGCGCGAGGCCGGCCTGTTCCGGTCGTTCGTGCCGCGCGGCCTGGGCGGGGCCGGAGCGACGCCGCAGCAATGGCTCCGCGCGCTGATCCGGATCGCCGAGCGCGACATGAGCACTGCCTGGATCGGCGGCATCATCTCGGTCCACGCCTTCCAGATCGCGCTGATGGACCGGCGCGCCCAGCAGGAGGTCTATGGCGCCGACCCCGACCGGCGGGTCAGCAGCTCGTACAACCCGGTCGGCGCGCGGACCGAGGTGGTGGAGGGCGGCGTCATGCTGCACGGGCGCTGGGGATGGAGCTCGGGCAGCGGGCATTGCGACTGGGTACTGCTCGGCGCGATCGTCGAGGGCCGCCCATTGCTCCAGACCCTGCTCGTCCCGCGCGCGGACTATGCGATCGAGGACAGCTGGCGGGTGATGGGCCTGCAGGGCACCGGATCGAACGACATCGTCATCGACCGGCCGGTCTTCGTTCCCGACTATCGCATCCATTCGCAGATGGACGGCTATCGGCGGCTCCACGACCAGCCCGACAAGCTCTACGGCCTCCCCTGGGGACAGGTCTTCACCGCGACGGTCGCGGCCCCCGCGATCGGCGCGGCGCGCCATGCGCTCGCGCTGTTCGCCGAGCGGATCGGATCGAGCAGCACCGACCCCAGCAAGGGTACCGGCGATCCCGACATCCTGCGCCGCGTCGCAGAAGCGAGGAGCCTGATCGACCGCGCCGAGGCGACGTTGTTGCGCAACTTCGACGGACTGATGGACGCGATCGCGGGGGACGAGGACATATCGCTGCTCGAACGGGCGCGGTGCCGCTACGAGACCGGCTCGACCGTCGTGCGGATGATGGAGGCGGTCGACCTGCTGTTCGACGTGGCGGGCGGGCGCAGCGTGTTCCTCGATTCCGAGATCCAGGCCATCTGGCACGACATCCACATCGCCCGCGCGCACGTCGCCAACAACCCGGTGCCGCTGGCGCGCAACTATGGCGCGATGGTGCTGGGCGGCGAGAACAAGGACTATTTCATCTGATCGGGAAGGGAGGCCGCAATGCCTGAGCCGTTGCTGCCACGGGGCCAGGAGGTCGCCGTCGGCGAACACCGCATCCATTATCTGAGCTATGGCGAGGGCCCGGCGGTCGCGTTCCTGCACGGGAGCGGGCCGGGGGCGAGCGGCTACAGCAATTTCAAGCAGAACATCGACGCGATCGTGGCGGCGGGGCGCCGGGCGATCGTCCTCGACATGATCGGCTTCGGCCATTCGAGCAAGCCGGTCGGCTGCGACTACACCACCGACCTGTTCGCGCGGACGATCCGGCAGGCGCTCGACGCGATCGGCGTCGGACGCTGCGTGCTGGTCGGCAACTCGCTCGGCGGCGCGGTCGCGATCCGCATCGCCCTCGACGATCCCGAACGCGTCGAGGGACTGGTGCTGATGGCGCCCGGCGGCATCGAGGAGAACGAGGTCTATTATGCCATGCCCGGCATCCGCAGCATGGTGTCGGCCTTCGTCGGCGGGACGCTCGACCGGGAAGGGTTGCGGTCGCTGCTGCGCATGCTGGTCCACGATGCGTCGCTGGTCGACGACGGGCTGGTCGACGAACGGTTCGAGGTCCTTCGGACCCAGCCGGTCGAGGTGCTGTCGCGGCTGAAGGTGCCGTCGATGGCGCACGAACTGGGCAATATCCGCTGCCCCATCCTCGGCTTCTGGGGGCGGGAGGACCAGTTCACGCCGATGTCGGGCTTCTCGAAATTCCTCGATGCCAGCCCGGACTGCGCGTTCACGCTCCTGTCGAACTGCGGCCATTGGGTGATGGTCGAGCAGGCCGGGCTGTTCAACGCCCATCTCCAGCATTTCCTCACCGCGCGGATGGGTGCCGCCCGGCAAGCGGAGGCCGTCGGCCCATGAAAGTCTCGCGCCTCGGCTATCTCAGCTTCACCTCCGTCGACCTGCCCGGCTGGCGGCGTTTCGGAACCGGCGTCATCGGGGCGATGGACGTCCCCGGAACGGAGGGGGACGTCCGCCTCAAGATCGACGAGCATCCGTTCCGCATCCGCGTCGAGGCCGGCGACGCCGATCGGTTGAGCGGCATCGGCTGGGAGCTGGCGTCGCGGGCGGACCATGACGCGCTGTACGAGCGGCTGAACGGCCTCGGCCTCAAGCTGCGCGACGGCGATGCGGCCGGCGCGGCGAAACGCTGCGTCGCCGATTATTTCGCGACCGAGGACCCGGCCGGGAATATCATCGAATTCTACTGCGAGCGCACCGGGTGCGGCGATCCCTTCCGGTCGCCGGCCGGCGTCCGGGGGTTCGTCACCGGCGAGATGGGGCTCGGCCATGTCGTCGTCCCGGCCGCCGGGGCGCTGGAGGAGACCCACGACTTCTACCGCTCCGTGCTCGGCTTCGGCGCCAGCGACGACCTGACCATCGCGCTGCCGATCGAGGGCGTCCCGCCGATGCGCGTGCTGTTCATGCACGCCGACAATCCCCGCCACCACAGCCTCGCGCTGTTCAGCAAGCCGTCGCCGACCGGGATCGTCCATCTCATGCTCGAGCTGGAGGACGTCGACGAGGTCGGGCGTTGCCTCGACCGGGTCGGGGCCCACGGGCTGGGGCTGATGGCGACGCTCGGCCGCCACTGCAACGACAATATGCTGTCCTTCTACGTCAACGGGCCGGCGGGGGTGGCGGTGGAGATCGGGTGCGAGGGGCTGCAGCTCGACTGGACCCGGTTCGAACCCACGGTGAGCAGCGTGGCGGATCATTGGGGGCATGCCTATCGACAGCTCGCCGACGGCCCCTGACCGGCGCGGGGACCCCGGGTCCGATCGCAGCGCGCCCGCCCTCCCGCCGGGGGCGGGCGTCGATCGTCGTCCGGCCGGCGGGAAGCCGGATTGCAATCGTCACCATGCCAAAATACACAACGCGACAACTGGGAAGACGTCTTAAAACAAGGGTTTGAGCATTGCGACGGAAGATGCCGATCCAAAGCCGGGCGAAGGTGACCTCGGACGCGATCCTGGAGGCCGCCGAGATCATCGTCCTGAACGAGGGCTATGAGAAGGCGACGACCAACTACATCGCGGAGAAGGCGGGGGCGAGCATCGGCTCGCTTTATCAATATTTCCCGAACAAGGACGCGATCATCTCGGCGCTGATCGAGCAGACCGTCTCGCGGATCGCCAACGGGACGCGGGCGGTGCTGCGCGAATCGATCGAGCTGCCGCTGGAGCAGGCGAGCCGCGCCACCTACGAATATCTGCTGCACCAGTTCCGCGAGAACAAGGTGCTGCTCTACAGCATCTCGAAGCAGACGCCCGAGCTGGTCGAGCTCACCAAGAACCTCTCGGTCGAGAAGTTCACCCACTCCACCAACCGGGCGCTGCTCGAACAGCATCGCGACGAGATCGTCGTCGAGGATATCGAACAGGCGCTGATCATCCTAGAAATCGCCGTTCTCGCCAACATGCGGCGCTACATCCTCGAAAATCCGGCGGGGATGACGGACCAGGAATTCATCGACTCGATGGTCCGCCTCTCGACCGGCTACCTCACCGCATAGCCGCGCGCGAAGCGCTTGAAGACGCTTCCGTCGAGCCAGCGCGGCCGCGCTGGCGCATTGGCGACCGCGATCGCGACGTCGGCGGCATAGTCGTCGAACCGCACCATCTCCTCCGGTCGAAGCCCCGGCTGACGGATATCGTCGTTCGGGGCATGGTAGCGGGTCGCGCGCCACGCGCCCTCCAGCCGGAACGCCTCGGTGCCCGGCGCGAAGCCGAATTTGAACGCGAGCGCCGGGATGCCGGCGCGCACGAAGCTGTACTGGTCGGTGCGGACGAAGCTGTTCCGGTTGGGCAGCGGATCGGGGACCAGCGCCAGGCCGTGCCGCGCCGCGACCTCGCGCGCCTGGTCGCCGAGGCTGCTTTCCCCGTCGCCCTGGGCGAGGATCGTGGTCAGCGGCCAGAGCGGCAGCAGCACGTCGAAATTGAGATCGGCGATCAGGCCCTCGGCCGGCACGGTCGGCTTCCGGGCGAAATAGGTCGAGCCGAGCAGGCCCGGCTCCTCGGCGGTGACGATCAGGAACAGCATCGATCGCTTCGGCCGTTCGCCGGCGGCGACGCGCGCGGCGATGTCGAGCACCGTCGCCACGCCCGAGCCGTCGTCGATCGCGCCGTTGTAGATGGCGTCGCCGTCGATCGCCGGCCCGATGCCGACATGGTCGAGATGCGCGGAGACGACGACATGTTCGTCCCGGAGCGCCGGATCGCTGCCGTCGAGCCGCGCGACGAGGTTGGGCGAGACCAGCCGGCGCCGCTCGGCGGCGATCGTCGCCCGGAGCCGGACCGGCAGGGCGAAGACCGGCACCGGCGCCGATGCGTCGGAGGCGGCCGCGAGTTCGGCGAAGCTGTGGCCGCTGCCGGCGAACAGCGTCTCGGCGGCGGCGGGATCGACGCTCGCCAGGAAGAAATCGTCGGGCACGTCGCGCAGCGCGGCGTCGGCGAGGTACATGTCCCCCTGCCGCGCCAGCAGCGTCTGGCGCTCCCATGGGATCTCGATCTGCCGGGGCGAGGTGAGCGCGATGACGCCGACCGCGCCCGCCGCCGCGAGCAGCCTGCTGCGCTCCGACCGGTTGCTCGCCTTGATCGGGCCGGCGATGCCGGCGGGGCCGCCGCCGATCACCACCGCGATCTTCCCTTTCAGGTCGACGCCGGCGAAATCGTCATGCCCCTGCTCGGGCAGGTGCAGGCCATAGCCCAGGAAGACCAGCGGCGCGTCGACCCTGGCGGGGCGGGGCGCGGCCCAGGCGGCGATCAGCATGTCGCTGCCGAGCGCGAGCGGGACGGCCTTGCCTTGCGCATCGGTCAGCTCGGCATGCGAGCGCGCATAATCGATGCGTTGCTCCTCGAGCGCGACCTGCTGGCGGAAGCCGCCATGCTCGCCGGCGGGCGCGAGGCCGATCGCGCGGAAGCGACGCTCGACATAATCGGCGGCGCGCAGATGGCCCCGCGATCCCGTCGCGCGGCCTTCATTGGCGTCGTCGGCGATCGCGGCGACATCGGCGAACCATTGGGCGGCGCGCGGCGGCGGCGTCGCGGCGGCGGGCAGCGGCAGCAGGGCGAGCAGGGCCAGCGAGAATCTCAGGTCGAGCATGACGATTGTCCCGAAGTAGGTTGACCGCCCCAGACGGTTCCGGGGCAGTCGATGAGGCCGTCGCGATAGCGGACGGAGGGGGAGGGATCGGCCTTCAGGAAGACGGGGCCGTCGAGGTCGACGACCGCGCAATATTGGCCGACCAGATAGGCGGGGGCCATCGCCAGGGAGCTGCCGATCATGTTGCCGACCATGACCGACAGGCCGAGCGCATGGGCGCGCTCCGCCATGCGCAGCGCCTCGGTCAGGCCGCCGCACTTGTCGAGCTTGATGTTGACGACCTGGTAGAAGCGGGCGAGCCGGTCGAGGTCGTCGAGGGTCTGGACGCTCTCGTCGGCGGCGACGGGGAAGGGGAGGTCGAACGCCGCGAGCTGCGCGTCCTCCCCCACCGGGAAGGGCTGCTCGACGAGCCGGACGTCGGCGTCGGCCAGCGCGGGGAGGAGCCGCGCCAGCCGATCCGGCGTCAGGCCGCGATTGGCGTCGACGCCCAGCCAGACGTCGGGCCGGGCCGCGCGCACCGCGCGGATGCGATCGGCATCCTCGCCGTCGCCACCCAGCTTGATCTTGATCGCGCGCGCCTCCGCATAGGCCAGCGCCGCGGCGGCCATGACGGCGGGCGCGGCCTTGCCGATCGTGAAGGTGGTGAGCAGCGGGCGCGGCGGCGCCATGCCGAGCAGATGCCAGACGGGGCGCCCGGCCCGCCGCGCCTGCAGGTCCCACAGCGCGCAGTCGAGCGCGTTGCGCGCGCCGCCCGGCGGCAGGCGATCGGCGATCGTGGCATGGTCGATCCCCTGCTCGATCCAGCCGCGCGCTTCGGCGATCGTGCGCAGCATGCCGGCGGGCTCGTCGCCCAGATAGAAGACCCCCGCCGCCTCGCCCCGCCCGGCATGGCCGTCGGCTTCGAGCCGGACGACGACGGTCTCGACCTCGTGGAAGACATGGTCGCTGATCCGGAACGGCTCGCGCAGCGGCAGCTTCACGCAGCGCGCGTCCAGCGTCGGACGGCAGGGCTGGAGGGCGGCCAGCGCGGAATCGACATCGATCGGCATCATCGCCGGAAACTATCAAAGACGGGATTTCTGTCTATTGATAGATTATGACAATAAACTAACATGATCATCCCGGGTCAGGTCCGGGATGATCGTCTTCACCGGCGGTGTCCCGCAGAGTCAGGGCAGCTTCGGCCTCGGCGGCTGGTGGCCGACATAGCCGGTGAAGCTCTGGTGGAGCCGGGTGAGCTGTTCCAGCCGTTGCTCGACGCCGGGACCGATCAGCTTGATGACGTCGTTGACGAGCAGGTTGGCGGCGCAGACCAGCGCCACCGGCGAGCTCCAGAACAGCCCCGTCTGCGTCGGCACCGCCAGCACATGCGGGGTGAAGCGCTGCGCCCAGTCGCAGAACAGGTCGGTCAGCACGATCAGCGGAATGCCCTGCTGGCTGGCCTGCTCGGCGACCAGATAGGACTGGCGCGAATAGCGGCGGATATCGATCACGACCAGGCACGTGTCGCTGGTGTCGGTCGCGAATATGTCGGCATAATTGCCCGCGCCGAGATCGACCAGCCGCACCCCGTCGCGCATGAACTGGAGGTGGTTTGCCAGCAGCGTGGCGATCCCCCGTTCGGTCTGGAAGCCGGCGATCTGGACGGTGCGCGCCTGGGCGAGCAGCCTGGCCGCCGCCGCCCAGCCCGGCGTCTCGGCGAGGCGGTAGACCGCGAGCAGCGCGTTCATCTCGCGCTGGCGGTTGCCGTCGCGGTCGCTCGGCTCGCCCGGCGATTCGACGAACTCGGCGAGCTCCTCGCCGATCAGCCAGGGCATCGCCTGGACGGTGGCGTCCTTGAGCTCGTTCTTGAGCGCCTTGAAGTTGCGGAAGCCCAGCTTGCGGGCGAAGCGGCCGATGGTGATCTCGCTCACCCCTACCTTTGTCGCGAGCGACTCCGCCGTCTCGAAGGCGAGCGTCCCGTAATGGGCGACGATGTGCCCGGCCACCGCGCGCTCGGCCGCGGTATAGCCGTCGAGCCCGGCCTGTAGCCGCCGCAGCAAGGGCACGTTCGGGATCGTCGGGGCCTGCTCGCCCGGCTTCCTTGCATTGTCGGTCATCGCGTCGCTCCTCCGGCGAGAATATTAATCCGGTGTATGACAGTTTTCTAGTATAAACTATCAATTGACAGAAATATGTCATGAGGACCTAATGCACCCGTTCGCGAGACGCCGGGAAGGTGCGCGCGAGGCGAGGGCCGGGAGGGCCCTCCCGGATTCAACCTATGATGGGGGTGTGCGATGAAGACGCTCGGACGGTGCGACGGCATGGGGATGAGGAAGCGGGCCGGATGGTCGGTGTCGCTGCTGGCGATCGGCGCGGTCGGCCTCTGGGCCGGCGCGGCGCAGGCGGAGACGGCGCCCGAGCCGGCCGATGCGGCGGGCGGCGACATCGTCGTCACCGGCTATCGCTATCTGAGCGAGGACACCAGCGGCACCACCGGCCTGCCGCTGTCGATCGAGTCGGTGCCGCAGTCGATCAGCCTGGTGAACCAGGACTTCCTGAAGGCGACCGACATCAAGACGCTGGGCGAGGTCGCGCAATATACGCCGGGCGCGCTGTTCGACGGCAATCCCGGTGGCTTCGGCTCGGTGGTCAAGCTGCGCGGCTTCACCTCGGGCAACGCGATCGACGGGCTCAACGTCGGCCTGCTCGACTTCGAGCCCGACTTCGCGACGCTCGAACGGCTGGAGATCGTCAAGGGCCCGACCTCGGTGGTCTATGGCGCGGCCAATCCGGGCGGCATCATCAACCAGGTGACCAAGAGCGCGCGGGCCGACACGCCGTCCTATGTCCAGGTGCTGGGCGGATCATGGGGCCGCTGGCGCGCTGAGGGGCAGGTCGCGGGCGCGCTCAACGAGGCCGGAACGATCCGCGCGATCGGCGTCGCCGCGCATGAGGAGGCGGGCAGCTTCATGAAGCGCGTCGATTCGGCCAAGACGGTCGCCTATCTCGGGCTCGACGCCGACCTGACCGATACGCTGAGCGGCTATCTCCATGGCGGCTACGAACATTATCGGCGCACCCCGTTCGACGGCATCCCGACCCTGCCCGACGGATCGCCCGCGCCGGTCGGCCGCTCCTTCTTCATCGGATCGGGGGACTTCGACATCGTCACCCGCGTCAAGCGGGTCAATGGCGGTCTGAACTGGGAGCCGTCGTCGGCCTGGTCGGTCAGCCTCAAGCTCAATTATCTCTATTACAACACCACCGGCCAGTCGGGCTTCGGCTTCGACCTGCAACCGAATGGCGACTTCTTCCTCGCGGCGCAGCGCTACACCAAGAACGACCAGGAATCGTTCAGCGCCGGGCTGTCGAGCCTCTACAAGCTCGACGATCTCGGCCTTGCCGGCAGCTTCGTCACCGTCGCCGCCAATTATCAGGACTATCGGACCCAGTCGAACGGGCTGGTGCCCGACCTGCCCAACGACATGGCCAATATCTTCGACGGCATCCCGGCGATCGAGGCGGCGCTCAACGCCGCACAATATCCGGGCTATGCCTATGCGCTGGGGCGGCGGCTGCGCTACCTGACGCTCTCGGGCCAGGCCGACATCAAGGTCGCGGAGCCGCTCACCCTGCTCGGCGGCATCTCCTGGTCCAAGCCCGACGTGACCAAGCGATCGGGCACCGGCCCGCGCCAGGACTTCAGCGGCGACAGCCAGACCAGCCTGCGCCTCGCCGCGACGCTGGAGCCGGTCAAGGGGCTCAACATCTATGCGTCCTACAGCGAATCCTTCCAGCCGCAGCTGTTCATCGACACCGCCGGCAACGTGCTCGCGCCGCTATCGGGCGAGCAATATGAACTGGGCGTCAAATATGTCTCGTCCGACCGGCGCCTGCTGCTGAGCGGCGCGCTGTTCGACGTGCGCCAGGCGAACCAGGCGCGCTACGACCAGACCGTCAACCTGATCGACCGCTACAAGGCGATCGGCGAGGTGCGCCACCGCGGCCTGGAATTGCAGGCGGTGGGCGAGATCGTCCGCGGCTGGCAGGTCAATGCGGGCCTGAGCCTGCTCGATCCGAAGATCCGCGAGGACGACGATCCGACGCTGATCGGCACGACCGTCACCTTCCTGCCGAAGACGACGGCGAGCCTGTTCACCAGCTACATGTTCGACAACGGCCTGCTGCTCGGCGGCGGCGCCCGCTATGTCGGTTCGGTGAACACCGCCTATGACGGATCGACCCGCGACATCGCGTCCTACACGCTGGTCGACGCCTCGGCCGGCTACAGCTTCGACGGATGGCGGTTGCAGCTCAACCTCAAGAACCTGTTCGACAAGAAATATTACATCAACAACTATCAGACGCTGTTCTACGGCAATGTCGTCGGCGAACCGCGCAGCTTCACCATTTCGGTGCGGAGGGATTTTTGAGGCCTGTCCCCGCAAGGATGATCGCGCTGGCGGCGATGGCGGCGCTGTCGCTCGCCGGCCGTCCGGCGGCGGCGGCCGTCCATGACGTCGTCTATATCGGCGCGCGGGCGATCGATCCGGAAAGCGGGCTCGACGCGGTGCGCAACATCGCGATCGACGGCGACCGGATCACCGCCGTCACCGTCGCGCCGATCGAGGGGCGGCGGACGATCGACGCGCGTGGGCTGATCGCGGCGCCGGGCTTCATCGACCTCCACTCGCACGCGACCAACCAGGAGACGGCGGGCTATCAGGCGCGGGACGGCGTCACCACCCGGCTGGAACTGGAGATCGGCGCCTATCCGGTCGACCGCTGGTATGCGAAGCGCGCGGGGCGCGAGCTGCTCAACTACGGCACCAGCGTCGGCCATACCCCGATCCGCTATTTCCTCCAGAAGGGCGGCGGCGCCGAGGGGCTCGTCGCGCTCGACAAGCCCGAGGCCTTCTTCGCCGGGGAGGAGATCGACCGGCCGATCCCCGACGCCCAATATGGCCGTCTCGCGCCCTTGCTGGAGGAGGGGCTGCGCGCCGGCGCGATCGGGATCGGCAGCGGCACCCAATATGCGCCCGGCATCACCCATAAGGAGATGCTCGACGTCACCCGCGTCGCCGGGCGGATGCGCACCTGCGTCTTCACCCATGTCCGCTACGGCAGCCTGGTCGAGCCCGACAGCACGCTCGAATCGGTGCAGGAGAGCATCGCCAACGCGGCGATCACCGGCGCCTGCGTCCATGTCGTCCACATCAACAGCATGGCGATGTCCGACGCGCCGCTGATGACGCGGCTGATGCGCGAGGCGAAGGCGCATGGCGTCGACGTGTCGACCGAGACCTATCCCTGGGACGGATCGGTCGATTCGATCCGCAGCGTCATCTTCGATCCGGGCTGGGAGAAGCGCTGGGGCGTCGGGGTCGGCGACCTCCAGTCGCGCAGCACCGGCAAGCGCCTGACCCAGGCCGAGTTCGACGCGCTGCGCAGCGGCACCGGCGACGACGGCGTGATCATGCACATGAACAGCGAGGCGACGATCGCCGCGCTGCTGCGCGACCCGCCGGTCCTCGTCGCCAGCGACGGCGGCAATATCGCGGGGGCCAACAGCCATCCGCGATCGGCGGGCACCTTCGCGCGCGTGCTGGGCCATTATGTCCGCGAGACCGGGGTGCTGGGCTGGAGCGAGGCGATCCGCAAGATGGCGCTGATGCCGGCACAGCGGCTCGAGGCCTTCGTGCCGGCGATGCGCCGCAAGGGGCGGCTCCAGGCGGGCGCCGACGCCGACATCGTCCTGTTCGATCCGGCCACGGTCGGCGCGAAGGCCGCCTATGGCGATGCGGCTCGCCCGTCCGAAGGTTTCCGTTACGTGATGGTCAACGGCGTACTCGTCGTCGACCAGGGTGCACTGGTGCCCGACGTGCGGCCGGGCCGGCCGGTCCGTTCGGAGTTTCGGAAATGAACGCCGCCGCGATCGCCCCGCTGTCGGCGCAGGGATTCGACCTGCCGCGCCCCTATCTGCTGTTCCTCGGCGACGCCGACGACAGCGGTTTCCTCAAGACCGGGCTCGGCCTGCGCGACTGGGCGCCCGATCTGTGCGTCGCCGAATATAAATGCGACGGGGCGCGGGCGTCGCTCGGCCTGCCCCTGATGCGGCCGGACGAGGCCTATCGTGCCGGCGCCCGCGCGCTGGTGCTGTCGGTGGCGTCGATCGGCGGCGCGATCGCGCCGGCCTGGGTCCCGTACATCGTCGAGGCGCTCGAAGCGGGGCTCGACATCATCAGCGGCGCGCACGACCGGCTGGTGGAGGAACCGCGCCTGCGGGCGGCGGCGGAGCGGCTCGGCCGCCGCCTGATCGACGTGCGCGTGCCCCCGCCCGGCCTGCCGATCGCGAGCGGCCGGCCCCGATCGGGCAAGCGCCTGCTGACCGTCGGCACCGATTGCGCGCTGGGCAAGAAATATACCGCGCTCGCGCTGGCGGCGGCGTTCCGCGCGCGCGGGCTGGACGCCGATTTCCGCGCGACCGGCCAGACCGGGATCATGATCGCGGGATCGGGCATCCCGATCGATTCGGTGGTCAGCGACTTCGTGGCCGGCGCGGCCGAGCGGCTCAGCCCCGATGCCGATCCCGGCCATTGGGACGTGATCGAGGGGCAGGGCTCGATCTTCCACCCGTCTTATGCCGGCGTGTCGCTGGGGCTGCTGCATGGGTCGCAGCCCGACATATTGGTGCTGTGCCACGCGCATGGCCGCGACCGGATCATGGGCCTGCCCGACTATGTGCTGCCGTCGATCGGCGAGGCGGTCGAGCTGTCGCTGCGGCTGGCGCGGCGGACCAATGCGGCGGTGCGCTGCGCCGGGGTGTCGCTCAACACTGCCGGGCTGCCAGCCGACGAGGCGGAGGCGCTGATCGCGCGCCGCAGCCGCGAATGGGAGTTGCCGGTGGCCGATCCGATGCGCGGCGGGCCGAGCTTCGAGCGGCTGGTCGACGCATGTCTCGGCTGAGCCGCCTCGGCCTCGCCCTCGCGCTGTCGCTGGGGCTGGCCGTCGCGGCGTCCGCCCGGACCGCAAGGGCGGTGCCCGATGCGGCGATCGCCGACGTCCGGGCGATGGTCGCGGCGGCGCCCGATCCCTGGGGTCTTGCTGTCGCGGTCACCGATCGCGACGGGACCCTGCTGGTCGCGACGCACGGCTATGCCGACATCGCCGCCCGGGCGCCGGTGACGGCGGACACCCGCTTCGCGATCGGATCGATCTCCAAGTCCTTCACCGCGATCACGCTGATGCAGCTCGCCGACGAGGGGCGCTTCGATCCCGATGCGCCGATCGCCCGCTACCTTCCCGATTTCCATCCGCGCACCGCCTTTCCCGCGATCACCGGCGACGCGCTGCTCACCCACACATCGGGCCTGCCCAATTATCTGTTCGACGTCGCGTCGATGCGCTTCGCGATCGTGGCGGCGAACGATGTCGAGCTGCGCACCGCGCCCGGCGCGCATTTCTGGTATTCGAACCTCGGCTATCAGCTGCTCGGCTATGCCGCCGAGCGGATCGAGGGACAGCCCTTCGCGCTGGTCCTGAAGCGGCGGGTGCTCGACCGGCTCGGCATGGCCGCCACCGCGCCGCAGATCGACGATCGGCTGCGCGGGCGGATCGCGACCAGCTATGCGCGCTCGCCCGACGGCAGCTATCATCAAGCGCCCTGGTTTCCCTATCTGGCGGCGGACGGCGCGATCGTCTCGACGGCGGGCGACATGGCCAGCTATGCGCGCATGCTGCTCGCGCGCGGCGACGCGCCGGGCGGGCGGCTGATCTCCGCACGGGCCTTCGCGCGCCTCGCGACCGCGCGGCTCGACGATTATGGCTATGGCCTGGAGGTGCGGGACCAGGGCCGGGTGCTGGCGCACAGCGGATCGATTGCCGGATTCCAGGCCTATCTCAACGTCGACCTGGGGCAGGGGGTGGCGGTGGTGCTGCTCGGCAACGGCCCGATCGACCCAAGCCTGCGCGACCGCATCATCGCGCGGCTCGCGGGCAAGGCGCCAGCCGCCAGCCCAGTGCCGAAGCCGTTCGCTGAACCCTCCAGCTTCGCCGGCCATTTCGCCGGCCCGCATGGCGAGCGGCTCGTCATCGCGGTCGATGCGTCGGGGCAACTCACCGCCGCCCAGGACGGCGCGACGCTGCCGCTGGTGCGGCTGACGCGCGACGGCTGGGGCGCCTATCTCACCCCGCAAGGGCCGCGCAGCTTCCTCTTCTTCCGCGACGCCGCCGGCGCGGTGACCGGCGTCTCCGACGGCGCGACCGACTATGCCAGGGCGGGCAGCGGCCCGCCGCCGGCCGAGACGCCCGCCGCCTATCGCCCGCTCGTCGGCCGCTACATGGCGCATGGCGAGGAGGGGCCGGGCCTGCGCATCTTCGTCCGCAATGGGCGGTTGATGATGGCCTATGCCGATTCCAACGCGCCGCCCGACGCGCTCGCCGAGGACGGCTCGGGCCGCTTCCGCCTCGCCGAGCCGGCCTATGCGCCCGAGCAGCTGGTGTTCGACACGATCATCGACGGCCGCGCGCAACGGCTGAAGCTGAGCGGAGTGCCGCTCTACCGGATCGACCTGCCATGATCCGCATCGGCGCGGTCGCGCTCGGCCTGCTCCTGTCCGCGCCGGCCGTCGCCCAGCCCGATCCGGCGGCCGCCTTCGTGGCATGGGCGCGCGACCATGCCGTGCCGTTGCCCGCCTGCGACGATCCGTCCATGGCGGCGGTCGGCCGGGCGGCGGGCGCGGCAAGGATGATCGCGTTGGGCGAGCCGGCGCACGGCGCGCACGAGCCGCTGGCGTTCCGCAACTGCCTGTTCCGCCATCTGGTCGAGCATCAGGGTTTCACCGCGATCGCGATCGAGAGCGGCACCGGCGAGGCCCGGCGGCTGCACGACTATGTCGCGGGCGGGCCGGGCGATGCGCGCCAACTGGTCCGCGAGAGCCTGAGCTGGGGCTTCGGCCGGTTCGCCGAGAATGTCGCGCTGGTCGAATGGATGCGCGCTTACAACGCCGATCCGGCGCATCGGCGGAAGATCGCCTTCTACGGCATCGACATGAGCGGCGGCGACAGCAGCGGCGCCTGGGCGAACGCGCGGATCACGCTCGACGCCGCGCTCGCTTATCTGGTGCGTTTCGGCGCCACCGAATCACGCGCGGCGCGAGCGGCGGTCGAGCCTTTCCTCGGGCGCTTCACCCAGCCCGGCCATGCCGCGCTCGATCGGACCGAACGCCGCCGCCTGCGCGCGGCGGTCGACGGGCTCGTCCGCTATCTCGATCGCCATGGCGACCGCCTCGTCGCGCTGTCGGGGCGCGAGGAGCTCGACTGGGCGCGCCGCAACGCGGTGCTCGCCCGTCAGCTGGACCATATGTTTCGGACGTCCGCACCGTCCGGCGAGGAGCTGTCGCCGGAGGATTATCGCGCCGACGCCGCCCGCGACGCGGCGATGGCCGGCAATGCCCGCTGGGTGCTCGATCGCGAGGGACCGGACGGGCGCGTCCTGCTGTTCGCGCATGACGGGCATGTGATGAACGCGGCGACGCGCGGCGGCATCTGGTCGGTCTACCGGCGGGCGCCCAAGGCGATGGGCCAGCATCTCCGCGCGGCGCTCGGCGACCGGCTGTTCATCGTGCCGATCGCATCGGGGGCGAACGGGCCCGGCCTGCCCCCCGCCGCGCCCGGCGCCGGCAGCCTCGACGTCGCGCTGGCGCGGGTCGGAAGCCAGCGCTTCCTGCTCGACCTGCGCCCCGCCCGCACGGCCGGGCCGGCGGCCGGCTGGCTGCGGCGGACCCAGTCGATCCGCGCCAACCATGTGACCGAGGCCGAGATATCCCCCGCGACCGCGATGGACGCGGTCGTCTTCATCGCCACGCTGACCGCCGCGGAAGGTTCGAAGGCTCGATAAATCCTTTCGCAATCACAACGCCGACGTCACGATCGGTTCAGCCGCCATCGTCCAGAGGCGCCGGCGACATCGAAAGGGAGTTTTCAGATGATTTCCGAATATCGGCCCGGCCGGATCGCCATTGTCCTCGCCGCTGCGCTGTCCGCGACCACGGCGGCCGCCGCCGCGAAGCCCGTCGCGCAGCCGCAGGGCCCTGCCAGGCTCGCCGCGCAACATTGGGACCTGGTCGACTGGACCGGGCGGCAGGTTCCCCAAGGCAAGCGGCTGCGGCTCGACTTCGACGCGAAGCGGGGCAGCTTCTCGACCGACACGATGTGCAACCGCGCGGGCGGTTCCTATAGCATCAAGGGAAGCTCGATCCGCCTCGGCGGCCGCAAGGGGCAGTTCGCGAGCACGCTGATGGCCTGCCCCGAACCCGCGATGACCTTCGAACGCCGCTATGTCGCGAGCCTCGGCGCGGTGCGGAGCTGGCGGATCGACGGCGACCGGCTCGTGCTGCGCACGGCGAAGGGCGAGCGGCTGACCTATCAGGCGGCGCACAAGCCCGCCGCCGACGCGCCGCGCCGGTTCATCTACGTCTCGGCCGAGACGAAGCCCTGCCACGGCGTCGCGCCGATGACCTGCCTCCAGATTCGCGAGAAGCCGGGCGATCCCTGGCAGCTCCATTATGGCGGCATCGTCGATTTCGACCCGCAGCCCGGCATCGAATATCGGCTGCGCATCATCGAGGAGAAGATCGCCCATCCGCCGGCGGACGCCTCCTCGCTGCGCTGGACCCTCGACCAGGTGATCGAGCAGCGCGTGGTGAAGCGCTGATCGCCGCCTGATCCGGCGGCCTGTCGCGGGTCGGGGGCGTCGGCTATGCCGGCCAGCCGCGTTCCTGCCGCGCCTGGACGGCGGCGTCGAAGAAAGCGAGGTAGCGGTCGCCGACCGTGTCGACGCGGTGGCGCTCGATCAGGCGGGTCGCGTCGACCTGGCGCCATGGGTCGAGCAGCAGCTTCTCCATCGCCGCCGTCAGCCGGGCGGGATCGGCGGGGACGACCTGGCCGAAGCTCGGATCGAGCATGATCTCCGCCATCGCCGGCGAGCAGGCGGTGGCGATCACCGGCACCCCGGCGGCCAGCGCCTCGACCAGCACCGCCGGATAGCCCTCGTAGCGCGAGCTGAGCAGGAACAGGCTGGCGCGCGCCAGCGCCGGCCGGATGTCGGGGACGTGGCCGCCGAACGTCACCCGCTCGTTGAGGCCGAGCCGGTCGACGAGGATCTCCAGCCGGAGCCGCGTCTCGCCGTCGCCGAGGATCAGCAGGCGGGCGTCGAAGGCGGGATCGATCCGGGCGAAGGCCTGGATCGCCAGCTCGAAATTCTTCTGCGGGACGAGCCGGCCGGCGCACAGGATGGTGCGGCCGTCGCGCTGGCCGGTGCCGCGCGGCGGACGATAGGATTCGTCGATATTGGGCTCGTGGATCAGCCGCACCTCGGGTCGGCGCAGCACCTGGCGCGCCTCGTCGGCCAGCGCCGCCGACATCGCGACGAAGCCGTCGACCGCGCCGGTCATGCGCCGGATGATCGCCTCGAACAGCCATTGGAACGGAGCCGCCCGGCCCGGGCGGCGGAGCGGGTTGCTGAGCTTGCAGATGATCGCCGGCCGATCGGTGCCCAGCATATGGGCGAGGGTCGCGATCACCAGGATGTGAAAATTGCCGGGGACGAACAGCAGGTCCGGCTGGAGCAGCCCGACGCATTCGGCGAAGGCGCGGCCCAGCGCGAAGCGCGACAGCGGGCTCCGCCGGATCTCGGGCCAGACCGCGATCACCGCGACCCCCGGATCGACCAGCGCGCGGGCGGGCCCTTCGGCCGTGCCGCACAGGATCGACACGCGCCGGCCCGTCCGCGCCCAGCGATTGGCGAGCCGGATGGCGATCCGCTCGGTCCCGCCGTTGGAGAAGTCGTGCATGACGATCGCGATATGGGTCGCCTGGGCGAACAGCGGCGGCGGATGCTGCATGGCCATTCCCCTCAGGCCACGATCCGGGCCGCCGGCGACAGGCCTGCATAGTCGGCGATCAGCCGGTCGAAATGGTCGTCGATCGTCGCGATCCGTCCGACGGCGGCGCGGGTCGCGGCGTGGAGCCCGCCGAAGTCGCGGGCGAGCAGCCGATCGATCGCGGCGGCGGCCGACCGGCTGCTCGCCGGCCGGTACTGTTCGCCCTGGCCGGGCAGGACGAGGTCGGCGGCGCCTCCTTCGGCGGGGACGATCAGCGGCAGGCCCGACGCGGCGGCCTCGGCGGCGGCGAGGCCATAGGTCTCGGCCTCGCAGCCGTGGATCAGGGCGTCGGCGCTCGCCATCACCCGGGCGAGCAGCGCGCGATCGCGAACCGGGGCGAGCAGGTGGACGTGCGGATTGCCGCCGATGTGCCGACGAATCCGCGCGCTGTCCCGCCCGCCGCCGACCAGCACCAGCCCGATCGGGCGCTTCAGGCCGGTGCGCTGGCAGGCGTCGATCACCATCGGCCAGCGCTTCTCCGGGCTGTGCCGGCCGATCCCGAGCAGCAGCCGCGCGTCGGGCCCGAGCCCGCAGCGGGCGAGCAGGTCGGCGCGCAACGCCTCGTCGCGATGGGCGGGGCTGAAGATGCCGGCGTCGATCCCCAGCGGCACCGTCGCCACATGCGCGACGCCGCCCGCCGACAGCCGCGCGGCCAGGCCGTGATTGGCGCAGATCACCCGGTCGAAGCGGCGGGCGTTGCGGCGCAGGTGATTCCAGAACCATTGGAAATGGCGATCGATCGTCGCGCGTTCGGCGATCGGGCCGAACCAGCGATAGGCATAGGCCGCCAGCGGATCGGCATGCATCACCAGCGCGCGGGGGGCGGCGCCCTGCCATCCGGCGACGATCGACGCGGTCCGCCAGGGGGACGAGGCCTCGACGAAGTCGGGGCGTTCGGCGTCGAGCACCGCATGGACCGGCCCGGCCTCGGCGAAATAGCGATAGCGCCGGTCGAGCGGCATGGCCGGCGAGGCCAGGTGGACGATCCGGCACCCCGGCCCGCGCGGCTCGATCGCGTCGCGGTCCGACGGCGCGACGATCACCAGTTCGTGGCCGCGCGCCGCGAATGCGCGGATCTTCTGCTCGACATAGGTTTTCACGCCGCCGCCCTCGGGGGCGTAGAAGGCGCTGACGTCGACGATCTTCATCGATCCTCCAGGGGACGCATGGCGAGGCCGCGGCGATAGTTGAGCCGGATCTCGATGGTGGTGAGGCCGGGTCCCGCCTGGAACGCGGCCTTGTCGGCGCGCGGCTTCGACCAGCCGAGCGTCGGGTTGCCGGGAAAGCCGATGCCGTCGCCCGACAGGTCGAACTTCAGGTTGGCGTTGCGATCGTGGAGCAGCGAGAGCGCGTAGCGGCCGGCACGCGGCACGCGGATGCAGAGCCGGACCGGCCCGCTGTGCGGCACCGCCATGTCGACCCGCGCGAAGGTCTTGCCCGCCGCGATCAGGACATTGTCGTCGGCCAGGAAATCCCCGTCGACCGCCGGATAGAGTTCGGCGCGGAGCAGTCCCGAGCGATCCTTGAGGCCGACCACGTCGATCAGCAGCGCCGGGCCAGGCTCGTTCGGCCGGCAGGCGCCTTCGCGCTTGCCGAGATCCGGGGTGGATGGGGGCATGGCGGCGGCGGCCAGGGCGAGGGCGATCGCGAGGCTCATTCGCGCGCCTCGCGCACCAGTTCGGCCGCCGAGAGCAGCAGGCCGACGAGCAGGTGGATCACCAGGATGATGCTCGCGACGATCGCGAGCAGCCGGCCGATGTCGCTGCCCGGCCCGGCGATCAGCAGGGCGGCGCTGGCGAACAGCAGGTCCTTGTTGGGAATGAAGGGCAGCCGCGTCACCAGCAACTGGAGCGCGGCGAGCACGATCCACAGCGTCAGCGGAACGGCGGGCAGCGCGCAGTGCCAGACCAGGCCCGACAACAGCGTCGTCGCCGCCAGCCGGGCGAGATGCACGCCCATGACGAAGCGGAGCTGGTCGCCGGGCAGCGAGAATATCCGGCGCTTGAGCAGCCCGATCGCGATCGACGTCAGCAGCACCGCGGCGATCGACAGCGCCAGATCGCGCAGCCGGATGCCGTTGCCGAGATGGGCGACGAAGGGCCAGGCGAGCGCCATCATGGCCAGGGTCGCGATATTGCCGGCGAGCGCGGAGAGGATGCTGACGTCCTTGATCGCGCCGAACGGCGCTGCGCTCATCCCCGCGCGGCGGCGAGCCCAGGCGTAGAAGCTCAGCTCGCCGCTATAGCCGAGCAGCACCTCGTTGCTGACCAGCTTGCGCAGCAGCGCCGCGAAGCCCTCGACCGGAAGGCCCCAGAGCCGGCGGAAGATGATCCACTCGGACAGCGGCAGGGCCAGGTAATAAGCGAGCAGCGCTACCCAGAAACCGGGGCTGGCGGGGATCGATGCGAGCAGCGCGGCGCGATCGAGCTGCCCCAGTTGCCGGCCGATCACCGCCAGCAGCAGGATCGACACGGCGGCCGATATCCATTTGGGCCAGTTGCGGTTGGGGATGTCGATCGACGGAAGCTGCGCCGTGGCGCTATTCGGATGGGACGACACGCAGTCCTCGTCGCTTTGCCATTTCGCAGCGAGGACGTCGCGGCGCTCGCTTTCCCGCACGGCGGCGCGACGATTTTTTCAGGCCGTCAGGAGATCGCGATAGCGCCCCGGCGTCCGGCCGCGCAGCAGGCGGGCGAAGGCGGCGTCGATGCTGTCGAGCAGGCGGGGTACCCCGGTATCGCCCGGATGGACCGCCACCCGCACCGTCCGCAGCGGGGCCAGCGCATGGCGGGCGAGCGCGGCGAAGGCGATCGAGCTGGCGATGCGCCCCCGGCTGCGGCTGGCCCAGGTCACCACGGGCCCGCGCGCCAGGACGCGGCCGTCGGCGGGCGTCCAGACGCGCAGATGATCCTCGGCGATCGCGAAGCCGGCGGTCGCCAGCGCGGCGAGCGCGCCTTGGCCGTAGAGCCAGGCGGGGGCGACGAAGCCGGCCACCTCGGCGCCGACGATATCCTCGATCAGCGCGCGTCCGCGCCGCATGCGATCGAGCGCCTCGTCCTCGCCGAGGCCCAGGAACTCGCCTTCGCCGGCGGTCATGTGGCGTGCCTTGAAGCCGGCGGCGGCGCCGGCGTGGCGGCTGTCGTCGCGATGGAACCAGCCATGGACGAACAGCTCGATCCCCGCCGCATGCCAGTCGCGCAGCTGGGCGTGGAAGGCGCGGTCGCCGGCGATCGGCGCGTCGCCCCAATGGTCGGGCACCACCAGCATCGCGAAGCGCGGCCCGCCGAGGTGGCGCGCCAGCCGCTCGGCCAGCCGGTCGACCTGATCGGAGAAGCGGGGCGAGACGTCGTGGATCGACGCCAGCAGCCGGCGGTCAGAAGCGGGCATCGACGCCGATCCGGACGGTGCGGGGAATCTGCGGCGTGACCTGGAGCCTGTCCATCACGCCGAACGGGTTGCCGAGCGAGAAGCGGTTCTGGGCCGCGTCGAACAGGTTGGTCACGTCGATCGACGCGCCAAGCCGCTCGGTGCCGATCCGCAGGCCGAGCGCGGTGTCGGCATAATTGCCCTGCTCGATGGCGAGCAGGCTGCCGACGCCGAGCTGCGAATGGCCGAAATAGCGCACCGATCCGGTCAGCGACAGCGACAGGCCGCCGCCGATCGGCCGATCGTAGCTGAGCGCCCCGCGCACGCCGACGCGCGCTATGTTGGGCAGTTCGGCATGGGCGGCGTCCTCGAATCCCGCCGAAGGGCTGGTCAGCTCGCTGTCGTTGAGGAACAGTCCGCCTTCGGCCGCGAAGCCCGCGAAGGGCGCCCAGCGCAGGCTCGCCTCGAAGCCGAGGATGCGGCCATTGCCGATATTGGCCGTGATGGGCAGCCCCGCGCCGTTCACCAGGTCGGCCTGGATATGCTCCCAATGGCTGTACGACAGGCTGAGCGCGGCGGAGAAGCGGTCCTGCACCGGATGGCCGAAGCGCGCTCCGCCCTCGATCGTGACGATGCTGTCGCCGAGGAAGCGTTGCGAGACGATCCCGCCGCTGCCCGCCGCGACCGACAGGCCGCCGGGGCGGAAGCCCTCCTGGTAGCGGAGGTAGGTGGTCAGGCGCGGCGTGGGGCGCCAGCTCACCGCGATCGACGGCAGCACCTCGACCTCGCTGCGATTGGGCTCGTTCTTGTCCTTGCCGTCGTCGAGCAGTTCGCCGGTCAGCCGGCTGTGCGCCAGCCGCCCGCCGGCGGTGACGATCAGCGGGCCGAGACCCAGGCTGAGCTCGCCATAGGCGGCGATCTGGCGCACCGAGTTGCGGACGCCGGCGATCCGGGCCGGCGCCGTCGCCGCGCCCAGGTCGCGGATCAGCCGCTCGCTGTTCGACACGAAGCTGGTGCCGACCAGCCAGCCGGTCCCGTCGGGATTCTGGCGGCTCAGCCGGTTCTCGTTCGAGAAGAGGGTGATCTGGCTGTGCTGGTGGAACAGGCGCGGGCTGGTGTCCCGCGCGCGCGTCGCATCGAACTGCTCGTCGACGTCATGGCCGACGATGCCGGTCGCCGACAGCAGGGTGATGTCGTTCCATTTGCGGGTGACGACGATCTGGCCCAGCCGATAGTCGTTGTCGAAGGGCTGCGCGATCGCGCTGCGCCGGGTGTAGCGGGGCTGGTCGCGCTCGGCATATTGGCCGTCGCGGTTCTGCATGTCCTGCAGCGTGCCGCCGGCATCGATCGTCCAGTCGCCGAGCCGGGCGCGCAGGGTGATCCGTCCCCCCGCCGCCTTCGATCGGTTGACGTGGTTCAACCCGCGCTCGGCGTCGCGGATATAGCCGCCGTCGACCGAACGATAGGCGACCGCGCGCAGGGCGATCCGGCCGGTGCTGATCGGCAGGTTGATCATGCCGGCAAGGTCGTTGCTCGGCCCGCCGCCCTCGACCTTGCCGATCCCGGCCGCGACCGATCCCGCGGCCTGCGACAGGTCGGGCGGGGTCGGCACCAGCCGGACGATCCCGCCGAGCGACCCCGCGCCGTAGAGCGTCCCCTGCGGTCCTTCGAGCACCTCGACCCCGGCCATGTCGTAGAGGTTCAGATCGGGATCGGGCGCGTTGTAGTTGAGCCGGATGTCGCCGAGATACTGGCCGACGATCGCCTGGGTGGGGCCGGTGAAGCTGCTGTCGGCGACGCCGCGGATGATCAGCTTGTTGCGGCCGGGGCCGAGATGCGTCGACGACAGGCTGGGGATGATGTCGACCAGCGCCTGGGTCCCGTAGCGGGCGTTGCCGTTCAGCCCGGCGGCGGCAGCGTCGATCATCGCGATGGTGCCGGGGAAGTCGCGCAGGCGGATGTCGCGCTTGCTGGCGGTGACGATGATGTCGGGCGGGGCGGCGACCGGCCCGGCGGGGGCTGCCACCGGCGCGGTTCGCGGCTTCGCCCGGTCCGCCGCGATCGTATAGCTGCGGTCGTCGATCCGCACGGCGTGGAGGCCGCTTCCCGCGAGCAGCCGGCGCAGCGCCCGGTCGACCGACAGCCGCCCGCGCACGCCGGGCACCGGCAGGTTCTGGGCGGAGGCGCTCGGCAGGCCGATGCTGACGCCGCCCTGCACGCCCAGCGCGACGATCGCTTCGGACAGGCGGCCCGGCTTGATGTCGAAGGAGCGCAGATCGCGGGCGAGCGCCGGCTGCGCCAGCGCCCCCGCCATTGCCATGCAGGCCAATCCCCTAGCGGCCGTCACCAGCGTGCGACGATAGGCGCCAACCATCGACTTCATGCGTTATCGTCACGTCCAGCATCGCCCCGATGCGCGGGAGCAGCGCGGCCTGATCGCCGCCGAGCAGGATTACGCCGCTGAAGGGGCGGGCCGCAATGTCCGGCGAAATACGCACTGGCGTCCCCAGGTTGCGCGACAGGTCCGCGGCCACCCGCGCCAGCGTGACATTGTCGTAGACCAGCCGGTCCTTGCGCCAGGCGGCGACGTCCGCCGGGGCGACCGTGCCGACCGTCACCGTCTTGCCGTCGGCCGACAGGCGCAGCACCTGTCCCGCGGCCACCCGCACCGCCTCGCCCTCGGGATTGTAGACGACCGCGCCCGACGACACCGCCGTCTCCATCCCGCCCGCGTCGCGGACGATGTTGAAGACGGTGCCGACGTCCTGGATCACGTCGTCGCCGACCTTCACGGCGAAGGGATTCTTCGCGTCATGGGTGACGGTGAAGGTCGCCTCGCCCCGGTCGAGCGAGGCGAAGCGGTTGTCGTCCTTGCGCAGCGTGACCTTCGAATCGCCGTTGATGTCGATCCGCGTGCCGTCGTCGAGCCGGATGGTGTTGCGCTGGCCGGCCGCGGTTTCGACCGCATAGGTGGCGGGCGCGCCGGTCAGCAGCGGGTAGGAGACCGCGGCGACCATCACGGCGGCGGCGGCCGTCGCCCATCCGGCGACCCGGCCCAGGCGGCGGGGCTCCCCGGCCGGGTTGTCGTTCGACGGCTGCGGCGGGGCGGCCTGCTCGACCAGCGACGCATAGTCGTCGTCGGCCAGCGCGACCGCCTCATAGGCGCCGTTGTTCGCGGAATCGCGCTCGAGCCAGGCGGTGAATCCCTCCCAGTCGGCGGTCGCGGGATCGCGCAGCCGGATGAACCAGGCCGCGGCTTCCTCCTTCCTTGCTTCGTCAATCTGCGACATCGTTCGTTCCTTCGACGTCGAGACGACGCGGAGCCGGGGAATCCGCATCCAGCCGGCCGCGAACCTCCACCAGCGCACGATAGGCCTTCTGGAGATGTTTTTCGACCGCGCTGAGGCTGATGCCGATCCGCGCGGCGATGTCTCGCTGGTTGAGGCCGTCGATCCGGTAGCTGCGGAAGATCGCGGCGGTCCGCTCGCCGAGCGCGTCGATCGCGCGGTCGACGATGCGGAGCCTTTCGCGGGCGATCAGCACCTGTTCGGCCGACGGCGTGTCGGAGACGTCGACGACGCTGCCGCGCGTCATGCCGGTCCACTGGTCGTCGCGGCGGCTGCGACGCAGGTCGGCGCGGCGGCGGTCGAGCAGCAGGTTGTCAGCCATGCGGAACAGGTAGGAGGCGGGATCGGCGATCGGCCCGGTCTGCGCCGACCGCGCCTTGAGCCACAGTTCCTGCAGCAGGTCCTCGACGTCCGCGCCCGCGCCGCGCGCCGCGAAGAAGCGCGAGAGCATCGGGCGATGGGTCATGAAGATGGCTTCGAGGCCGTCCCCGGTCATGCGATTCGTCTCGTTCGGCGCTGTCGAGCCAACCTCATAGCCGCGCGCGACCGGGGACGGTAGGCGGGTCATGCGGCGATCGGCGATAAGGACGGCCATCAGCGGAACCGGAGGGATGTGGTGAAGACGAGTCGGTTGTCGGTTCGGCCGGTCGCGCCCAGCGCGAGCCGGTCGTCGTCCGTGAGCCGGAAGGCCTGGGCCCGCACGCCGAAGGACAGGCTGGTGGGGGCGTCCGCCCGGTCGATCGTGTAGCTGAGCGCGGTCCAGGCGCCGCGCTGCGAGCGCTGCGCGCCTTCGGCGAGCTCGATGCCGCGTTCGAGGCTGGAGGTGGTGCGGCTGCCGAAGTCGAAGCGATAGCCGGTCTCCAGCCGCCACGGCGTTCCGTGCGACCAGTTGGCGACGAGGCCCAGCATCTGGCTGCGGACATGGTGGCCGCGCGACAGGTCGAAGGCGAAGCGCTGCTTCTCCATGCCCGTCATCAGGCCCAGCGAGACGCCGTCGTCCGGGCCGAGCGGGACTGTGTAGCGGAGGGTGGCGGATCCCGTCGACAGCGTGTCGCGGCGCATGCCGATCGCTTCGGGGCCTGCCGAGCGGCGGGCGAGGCGGCGCACCGTTTCGATCGAGAAGCGGCTCTCGCCCGGTACGAAGACATGAGTGGCCCAGCGATCAGTCAGGCCCCGCGCCGCCGCATGGCCGGCATGGAACAGATCGTCATAGGAGGGCTGCGACCGCGGCGGGGCGATCAGCGCCTTCAACGCCCTGCGGCCATCGGCCAGACGCGGCGCGGAGACGGGCAATTGGCACCCGCTGCACGGCATCAGGGTCAGCGCGGCATCGGCCGGCATGCCGGCGGCCAGCATCAGCGTCAGGACGGGCCCGGTCGCGGCGGCTCGCATTCGCTGTCCTCCCATCGCGCCGGCGGGCTATGCCGGCCGCACGAAAGACGGCGGCGCATCCCAAATGCCGCACCAGGAAAATTTTTCACTGCGGATCGGCCGGGCAGGTGTGGGTGGGCCGGGCCGGCGGCGTCTTTCGGTAATGCTGCACGCGCCGCTGAGTTCGCCTCCGTTCCGCATCGCCTACATCATCAATTCGATGGAGGGCGGCGGGGCATCGTCGCCGGTGCCCGCCATCCTCGACGTGCTGCGCCGTTGCGGCGCCGAGGTGCGCGTCTTCGCGCTGACCCGGCGCGACGGACGCGGCGTGGCGGCGCTGGAGGCGGCGGGGATCGCAGTCGAGATACGCCCCGGCGGCGAACGCGACCATGGCCGGGCGCTCGGCTGGCTGCTCCGGCGCCTGCGCGACTGGCGGCCGACCCATCTCTGGACGTCGCTGACCCGCGCGACCCTGCTCGGCCAGATCGCCGGGCTCCGCCTGTCGCTGCCGGTCGTGAGCTGGCAGCACGCCGCCTTCCTCAAGCCCGCCAATCGCCGCCTGCTGCGGACGACCCGGCACCTGACGACCCTGTGGGTGGCGGATTCGGACGCTGTCGCCGCGCTGACGGCCGATCGGCTCAAGGTCGGGCCGGACCGGCTGATGACCTGGCCGATCTTCCGCACCGACGCCGATGCGCCGCGCGCCGTTCCCTGGCAGCCCGGCGAGGTCATCCGGATCGGCAGCCTCGGCCGGCTGCATCCGGTGAAGGGCTATGACGTGCTGCTGCGCGCGGCGGCGGGGCTGCAACGGCTGGGCCTGCGGTTCGAGCTGACCATCGGCGGCGAGGGCGCGGAGCGCGCCGCGCTCGAGGCCTGGGCGGCGGAGAAGGGGGTGCGCGACGTCCATTTCCCCGGCTTCGTCGCCGATCCGCGCGCCTTCCTGGCGGGGCTCCACCTCTATGTGCAGCCGTCCTGGTCGGAAGGCTTCTGCATCGCCGCCCACGAGGCGATGCAGGCGGGCCTGCCCGTCGTCGCCTCGGCGGTCGGCGAACTGGCCCGTTCGGTCGAGCCGGGGGTGACCGGCGAGCTGGTGATGCCCGGCGCGGTCGAGCCGCTTGCCGGCAAGATCGCGGCGATGATCGCCGATCCCGGCGGGATGGCGGCGATCGGCGCCCAGGCGCGCGCGATGGTGCTCGACCGGTTCGGGGCCGAGGCCTTCGAGGCGCGCGGCCGCGCGGTGATGGAGCGGTTGGTCAGCGGCGGCGCGGCGCGAACAGGCGCTGCGTCTCGCGCCGTGCCTCGATCGCAAGGCCGTGGAGCGACAGCATCGTCCGCTTGACGTCGATCAGCGTCACCTCGCCGGCGGCGGACAAGGTGTGCATGCCCTCGTCGAACGGGTGAAGCCCGGCGGGCGGGGCGATACTCCGCTCGACATGCGCGACGAAGTCGTCGGGGGTGAGCCGCTCGATCGCCAGCATGGCAATGCCGCCGCCATAGGTATGCGAGCAATCCTGCACCGGCAGCATGATCCGGCCGTCGAGCAGGATCGGCGTCCCCCCGGGCCGCGCGCTCGCGGAATCGCGGCGGACCGGGTTGGCGGGGTGCGGCCGCCATCCGTCGGTCAGCCGCTCGGAGAAGGCGACGTGGAGATGGGCGACCTTGCTGTGGCGATCGTCGGCGGCGGCGTAGAACAGCCACCAGAGCCCGTCGTGCCAGAAGGGCGTGGCGTCGACCGGTACGCAATCGAGCTCGATCCGCGCCGCGCGCTCCCAGCGGTCGGGGAAGTCGAAGCAGCGATAGAGGATCAACCCGCCGGATCGGTGCGCTTCGGGCAGCATCCAGCTCTGCCCGTCGGCCTCGAACACGAACGGGTAGGACAGGTGCCAGCGCTCCGACAGCACCTTGCAGCGATAGAGCGGGGCGAGGCCGGCGTCATGGACGATCAGCTCGATCACGCCGCGCCGGTCGCGATAGTCGAAGCGTTCGACGAACAGGTGGAAGCGGCCGTCCCGCCACAGGCCGAACGGATCGGCCAGGAAGCTGTAGGGCGGCAGGGCCGGCAGCCAGTGCAGCGGCGCCCCCTCGATCGAGCCGGTCGCGACGATGTCGCTCATGCGGCGCTCGACGATGGCGGGCCGCCAGATATCCTTGCGCAGCGGCATGGTCAGGCGGCCAGCTCCTTGCCGTCGCGCGCCGGCTCGACGATCGCGGACGCGCCCAGGAAACGCAGCACCGCCCGCGCCGCGCGCAGCGAGGAGGGCTCGTCCGACAGGTCGAAGCTGTCGGCGAACAATTGCTGCTGGACCGGCTCATACTGGTCGCGCGCGACCATCGCCCAGTCGATCGCCGCGCCGAGATTGGCCGGATCATGGATCACCGGTCCCGCCGCCCAATGCGCGTAATTGGGATCGCCGCGCCAGTCGACGTCATGGCTGTTGAGGAAGACGCAGGGACGCGGGCGGTGGAGGAATTCGTAGACCTGGCTGCTGACGTCGCCGAGGTAGATGTCGGCGGCGAGCGTGTAGGTCATGTCGGTCGAGGCCGGGCTGCCCAGGTCGACATGGATGTTGGGCGCGTCGAGATGACGCTGCTCGACGACGCCGGGCCGGTCGATCCGCAGCTTGTCGATCGTGACGACGAAACGGCGGTGGAACAGCATGACGTGCGGCGCGAAGATCAGGTTGAACTGGTCGTCGTGCAGGAAATGGTCGAGCACCGCGCGGCCGTGGCGGTACCAGGACGACAAATGCGGCGAGAGGTGCGGGTTGTAGAGCACCGTCGGCTTGCCGTTGTCCTGGAAGGGCAGGCGGGGCGACCGTTCCCCGATCAGGTCGAATTTGGCATAGCCGACGGTCTCGATCCGGTCGGGGGCGACATGGGCCTCCTCGACCAGGCGGCGGCGGATCTTGGGGCCCGACACGAGCACCCGGTCGAACCGGGCGCTTGCCTTGTCGAAGCCGATCGCGCGATCGCCCGCGCCGTGCCGCGTGTGGATGATCGGCACCCTCAGGCCGTAGCGGGTCTTGAGCAGGAGCGAGGTCTTCTCGGTGACGACGAGCGCGTCGAGGCCTTCGAACAGGTCGAGATTGTCGCGATAGACGCCGATCTTGCGCACCGGCAGCGCCCATTCGAGATGCCGGGCCAGAAAGCGCGTCAGCGGCTTGCGCAGCGCGAGCTGGACGATGGTCAGGCCGTCGGCGGCGTCGCCCGCCAGGCGGTGGACCTCGGCCGTCAGCCGGTCGTTGGTCGTGGCGACGACGATCTCGGCGGTGGGATGGAGCCGGCGCATCGCCAGGGCGATGGGCAGGGCGTGGGCGACCTGGTGGACCTGGTCGTGATTGAACAGAAATCCGATCCTCATGCGCGCCATGACGCCACCGTCCGGCGAAACCCGCATCGGCACGAAAAAGGCGGTTTCGCGCGCCGGACCGGTGCGGCTTTGCGGGGCGCTTGCCGTCTTGGCGCTCGAAACGGAGCGCAGGACGATGACGATCGGATCGAAGGCGACGAAGATGACGGCGCGGATCGCGGTGGGGCTGGGGCTGATCGTCCTGGCGCTGCTGGTGCCGGGCCTGCTGCGCCCGGCCAACGGCAACACGCCGTTCGTCATGACCAACATGCGCGGGCATCCCGGCCTCTCGGTGATGACCTATAATATCGAGGGTCTGCCCTGGCCGGTCCGGCTGGGCCGCGAGGCGGCGTTCACCAAGATCGGCGCCCGGCTGGAGGCGCTGCGGCTGCTGGGCGAGCAGCCGCACATCGTCGTGCTGCAGGAAGCCTTCACCGACCAGGCCAAGCGGATCGGCGTCGAGGGCGGCTATCGCTATATCGTCAACGGCCCAGACCGGTCATTGGCCGGCGCCGCGATCACCACCGAGGCCGACCGCGCCTTCCAGCGCGACGCGAGCTTCTTCAGCGGCGAGCGCAGCGGCAAGGTCGTCGACAGCGGCCTCCAGATCCTGTCCGACTATCCGATCCTGTCGGTGCGGCGGATGGCCTTTCCGACCTGCGCCGGGTTCGATTGCCTGGCGAACAAGGGCGCGGTGCTGGCGATGATCGCGGTGCCGGGGCTGGGCGAGCCGATCGCGGTGGTCGACGTCCACCTCAACTCCCGCCGCGCCTCGCACGTCGCCGATGATCGCTCGCTCTACGCCTATCGCCGCCAGATCGACGCGCTCGACCAGTTCCTCGCCGCCAATGTGAAGCCCGGCACGCCGGTCATCGTCGCGGGCGACTTCAACGTCGGCCAGCGCCCCGCGCGCCAGGCCTATTTCACCGCGCATCTGCGCAAATGGGGCGAGCGGGCGCCGGGGGCCGTCAGGGACGCGCTGCACAGTTGCCTGGCCGCGCCCGCGATCTGCGGCGCGATGCCGTCGGACGCCGCCTTCTCGCTGGCGCGGGCCCGCGACTGGGAGCTTGCGGTGCCGGGCGAACGCGCCGAGCTCGCCGTCGACGGGCTCAGCGTTCCGTTCGGCCATGAGATCGACGAGCGGATGCTCTCCGATCATGTCGGCTATGTCGCCTATTACGACGTCGTCCGCAAACGTCCCGCCGCGACCGCGATCGCCCGCTCCTGAGCGCCTCGCCTATTTCCCGGTCCAGACGCCGGGGCGCTTCTCGACGAAGGCGGCCATGCCCTCGGCCTTGTCGTCGGTGGCGCACAGGCCGTTGAAGCTGCGGCGCTCGAACAGCAGGCCGTGGTGGAGGCCGGTCTCGAAGGCGGCGTTGACCGCCTCCTTGTTGGCGATGGCGGCGAGCGGGGGCATCGCGGCGATCGCCTGCGCCATCTTCATCGCCTCGTCCATCAGATCGGCGAGCGGCACGACCTTGCTGCACAGATTGGCGCGCTCGGCCTCGGTCGCGTCCATCATCCGGCCGGTCAGGCACATGTCCATCGCCTTCGACTTGCCGACCGCGCGGGTGAGCCGCTGCGACCCGCCCATGCCGGGGCAGACGCCCAGCTTGATCTCGGGCTGGCCGAACCTGGCATTGTCGGCGGCGATCATGATGTCGGCCATCATCGCCAGCTCGCAGCCCCCGCCGAGCGCGAAGCCCGCCACCGCCGCGATCCACGGCTTGCGCGTCCCGGTGACCTTGCTCCAGTCGGCGAAGAAGTCCTCGCCGAACATCTCGGCATAGCCCTTCTCCTGCATCTGCTTGATGTCGGCCCCGGCGGCGAAGGCCTTCTCGCTGCCGGTCAGGATCGCGCAGCGCTGGTCCGGATCGGCGTCGAACGCCCGGAACGCGACGATCAGGTCGGCCAGCACCTGCGTGTTGAGCGCGTTCAGCGCCTGCGGGCGGTTCAGCCGGATGACCGTGACCGGCCCCTGGGTCTCGACGAGGATCGTTTCATAGGACATGGGCTATCTTTCGGATGTTCAGCGGATATCGGGACTTCGCGGGACGAGCGGCCTCGCCGGTGGCGGCGCCCCCTGTGCGGGGATGCGCGCCACCCGGACGAACGGGCGATCTCGACGGGCGTCAGGCCTTCGGCGTGGTCTTGCGCGGCTTGCGCGCCTTCGGCGGCGGCGGAGCGACTTCCTTCTTGCGGCCGAGGCCGCTCTTCACCGCGAGGTTGCGGCGCGTCTCGGCATAGTTCGGGGCCACCATCGGATAGTCGGCCGCCAGGCCCCATTTCTTGCGATAGTCGTCGGGCGACATGCCGTAATTGGTCTGAAGATAGCGCTTGAGCATCTTCATCTTCTTGCCCGATTCCAGGCTGACCAGATAATCTGGCTTGATCGAGGAGCGGATGGGGACCGCGGGCTTGAGTTCCGCCACGGGTTCCGCGGCCGGCTGGCCCAGGCTCGTCAGCGTCGCATGAACGTTCCGGATGAGTTCGGCGACGTCGCCGACGGCGACCTTGTTGTTGGTAAGATGGGACGCGACAATATCCGCGGTCAGTTCCAACATGATTTCGTCTGCCATCGATCGCCTCATTTGCCGGGAATTGGATCGGGGTCTTCTATCCGAGGTTGCGGCGTCTTGAAACACCATAGATCAGGATGACGGACAGATATCGGCTTTGGCCACCCTCCAACGCGGAAACGCGCGCCGCCGGCGGGATTTGATCTGGCGCAAGGCGCGGGAGGACGGCGGCGGCTACGGGGCACTGCTGATCTTCCCATTTGGTCCCATCATGATAGCCTGTTCGCTCGATCATCCTCCGGCACGACCGGTTCTCCGGCCGGCCAAAAAGAGGTATAGAAAATACCTGTTTAATGCTATGCGGGCGGCACCTGCTCAACGGGAGGGACTCGGGGCGTGATTTCAGGACTCACCTTGAACGAGCGTCGATGGGGCGTGGCGATCCTGGCCGTGCTGATCTGCATCGGGGCCGCCATGGCTGCGGCGGGCGCCGACCGCGCCGATCCCTTCCAGGTGCACGGCTTCCTGGTGATGGCGTACAGCCTGATCGTGCTCTGCGTCGTGCTGCGCGGCTATGACGAGCCGGGGCCGGGCCGGCTGGAGAGCTATTATGACGACCCGAGCAAGGCGGGGATCGTCATCGCCATGCTCTGGGCGGTGTTCGGCATGTTCATCGGCGACTGGGTCGCGTGGCTGCTCGCCTATCCGGACATGACCTTCGACGCCGCCTGGTCGAGCTTCGGGCGGCTGCGCCCGGCCCATACCACCGGCGTGATCTTCGGCTTCGGCGGCAACGCCCTGATCGCCACCTCCTTCCATGTGATGCAGCGGACCTCCCGCGCGCGCCTGCCGGACCAGTTCAGCCCATGGTTCGTGCTGGTCGGCTACAACCTGTTCTGCCTGCTGGCGGTGTCCGGCTATTTCCTGGGGATCACCCAGTCGAAGGAATATGCCGAGCCCGAATGGTATGCCGACATCTGGCTGGTCGTCGTCTGGGTGACCTATCTGCTGCTCTATCTGCGCACGCTCGCGCGGCGGAAGGAACCGCACATCTACGTCGCCAACTGGTATTATCTGGCGTTCATCCTGGTGGTAGCGATCCTCCACATCGTCAACAACCTCGCGGTGCCGGCCTCGTTCGGCGGCGCCAAGAGCTATTCGCTGTTCTCGGGCGTCCAGGACGCGATGACCCAGTGGTGGTACGGGCACAACGCCGTCGCCTTCTTCCTGACCGCCGGCTTCCTGGGCATGATGTACTATTATCTGCCCAAGCGCGCCGGGCGGCCGATCTACTCCTACCGCATGTCGATCATCGGCTTCTGGGGGATCACCTTCTTCTACATGTGGGCGGGGTCGCACCACCTCCACTACACCGCGCTGCCGCAATGGGTGCAGACGCTGGGGATGACCTTCTCGGTCATGCTGCTGGTGCCCTCGTGGATCGCCGCCGCCAACGCGCTGCTGACGCTCAACGGCGCGTGGGACAAGGTCCGCGACGACGCGACGTTGCGCTTCATGATGATGGCCGCGATCTTCTACGGGCTCTCGACCTTCGAGGGATCGTTCATGGCGATCCGTTCGGTCAACGCGCTGTCGCACTATACCGACTGGACGATCGGGCACGTCCATGCCGGCGCGATGGGCTGGGTCGCGCTGATCACCTTCGGCTCGATCTATGCCGTCGTCCCCTGGCTGTGGAAGCGCGAGCGGATGCATTCGCCGGCGCTGGTCGAGGTCCACTTCTGGCTCGCGCTGGCCGGGACCCTCATCTACGTCTTCGCGATGTGGAACTCGGGCATCATCCAGGGCCTGATGTGGCGCACCTATAACGACAGCGGGACGCTGACCTACTCGTTCCTCGACTCCATGGTCGCGATGCACCCCTATTATATCGCCCGCGCGATCGGGGGGCTGCTGTTCCTGATCGGGGCGATCGTCGGCTGCTACAATATCTGGATGACGATCCGCCGGCCGGCCGGGGCGCCGGCCCCGTCGGACGACGCGCCCCTTCCCGCCAACCTCCAGCCTGCGGAATAAGCGCCGATGTTCGGAACCCATTACCGCATCGAACGCAAGTCCGTCGCGCTGGCGGTGGCGATCATGATCGTCGCCAGCATCGGCGGGCTGATCGAGATCGCGCCGCTCTTCACGATCGACGACACGGTCGAGAGCGATCCCAAGATGCGGGTCTACACCCCGCTCGAACTGGCCGGCCGCAACATCTACATCCGCGAGGGTTGCTACGCCTGCCATTCGCAGATGGTCCGCACCTTGCAGGACGAGGTGGAGCGCTACGGCCCCTATTCGCTCGCGGTCGAATCCAAATATGACCATCCGATGCTCTGGGGATCGAAGCGGACGGGCCCCGATCTCGCCCGCGTCGGCGGGAAATATTCGGACCAGTGGCATACCGCGCACCTCCGCAACCCGCGCGACGTCGTGCCCCAGTCGATCATGCCGCGCTACGGCTGGCTGAGCGAGACCGAGCTCCGGACCCGCCATCTCGGCGACGACCTCCGCGCGCTGAGGGCGGTCGGCGTGCCCTATAGCGACGCGATGATCGCGAACGCGTCCGCCGACGCGGTGGCGCAGGCGTCGCCCGACGACGATACGGCGGGCCTGGTCGAGCGCTATGGCAGCGCGACGCAGATCCGCACCTTCGACGGCGACAAGCGCACGACCTCCGAAATGGACGCGCTGGTCGCCTATCTCCAGATCCTCGGCAAGCTCAGCGACGCCGCGCATCCCGCGCCGGCCTCGAAGGAGTAGGCGGGCATGGACATCGCACATCAGACGCTGGTCGGTTTCGCCAAGTCGTTCGGGCTCTTCTACCTGCTCGCGATGGCGGCGGCGGCGCTTCTCTACGCTTGCTGGCCGGCGAACCGGAAGCGGTTCGACAAGGCGGCACGCGACATCATCGACGACGAGGACAAGCCGTGGCGGTAGGCGAGCGCGATCCCCATAGCGGGCACATGACGACCGGCCATGAGTGGAACGGGATCAAGGAGCTCAACACCCCGGTCCCCAAGGCGGTCTGGTTCTTCCTGATCGTGACGGTGATCTTCTCCGTCGGCTACTGGGTGCTGATGCCGGCATGGCCGCTGGGCCGGACCTACAGCCGCGGCCTGCTCGACAACGACCAGAAGGAGATCGTCGCCAAGCGGGTGAGCGCGGCCGCCGATGCCCGCGCCGTCTGGACGCGGCGGATCGCGACGTCGAACTACGACCAGATCCGCGCCGATCCCGCCTTGATGGCGAACGTGCGTGAGGACGGCCACCGCCTGTTCGGCGACAATTGCGCCGCCTGCCACGGCATGGACGCGAAGGGCCATGCCGGCTTCCCCAACCTGACCGACCGGGACTGGCTGTGGGGCGGCGACCCCGACACGATCGCGCATACGATCGCGGTCGGCATCAACAGCCCGGCGAGCAAGGACACCCGCGTCAGCCAGATGCTGGCGTTCGGCAAGGACGGCATCCTCGCCAACGACGCGGTGCTCGCCGTCGCCGACTATGTGAAGAGCCTGTCCGATCCCGCCTGGGCGAAGGGCAAGGCCGTATCGGTGGCCAAGGGACGGGAGGTGTTCGCGGCGAACTGCGTCGCCTGCCATGGCGACCAGGGACACGGCAATGCGCAGCTCGGCGCGCCCGACCTGACCGACCGGACCTGGCTCTACGGCGGCGATATCGACGCGATCTATGCGTCGATCCACAACGGGCGGCAGGGCGAGATGCCGGCGTGGGAGCATCGCCTGTCGCCGGTCGACCGCAAGATCCTGACGGTCTTCCTGCTCGACAAGGGCGGCAAGCCATGAGGCTTCCGGGCTCGCGCCGCTTCTACGTCGCGCTGGCGCTCGTCGCGCTGGGCGCTGTCCTGCTCGCGAACGCCCATCTGGTCTATGTCGCATCGACCTCGCAGCCCCAGTGCGTCGAGCATGCGGGGGGCGACTTCGGCGCCGCCAAGCCGTCGTGCTGAGATGATCGGGAGAAGAGCATGATCAAGATCCCGCCTGTCGTTCCGCCCTTGCCGATCGAACGGCGCTATGCGCGCGACCTGCCGCCCGGCGCGGCGTTCGGCTGGCTGCGCGACGGATGGCGCGATCTCGCCAGCCATCCGGGGCCGAGCCTGCTCTACGGCCTGTTCGTCTTCCTGCTGTCGGCCGGGATCGTCGCCGGGCTGGTCTGGCTGGCCTGGGACTATGCGCTGTTCCCCGCGATCGCCGGTTTCCTGGTGTTCGCCCCCGCGCTGGCGATCGGCCTCTACGAGAAGAGCCGCGCGATCGAGCAGGGCGAGCCGGTCTCGTTGCGGCGCATGCTGCTGCCCCATGCGCGGGCGGGCGGACAGGTGCTGTTCACCGGCGCGCTGCTGTGCGGGGTGATGCTGCTGTGGATGCGTGCTGCGGTGATCATCTATGCGCTGTTCTTCGGGGTCAGGTCCTTTCCCGGTCTCGATCACATCGCGCCGATGCTGTTCACCACCTCGACCGGGGTCGCGATGCTGGTGGTGGGCACGCTGATCGGCGGGCTGTTCGCGGCCTTCTCCTTCGCGATCTCGGCCTTCTCGATTCCGATGATGCTCGACCGGCGGGTCGACGCGCTGACCGCGATGGGGACCAGCGCGGCGCTGGTCTGGAACAATCTCGCGGCGATGCTGGTCTGGGGCCTGCTGGTGCTCCTCCTCTTCCTCCTGTCGGTCGCGACCGGGTTCGTCGGGCTCGTCCTCGTCTTCCCCTGGCTCGGACACGCCACCTGGCACGCCTATCGCGCGGTCCGGTGAGGCCGTGACGCACCTCTCCGCCATCACCCGCCTGTCGGCCGACGAGCTCCTGCTCGCGAGCCGGGAGGTCGACACGGGGCTGCGGCACAGCGACCTGTCGGTGCCCGGCATCCGCTGCGGCGGCTGCATACGCAAGATCGAGGATGCGATCGGCCGGCTGCCCGGCGTGACGCGGGCGCGCGTCAACCTGTCGACCCGGCGCGTGGGCGTGGACTGGCAGGAGAGCGCGGGGCCGCCGCCGCTCGGCGAGACGCTGACCGGGCTCGGCTACGACGCCTATCTCCATGAGGCGCGCGAGGACGCGAAGGACCCGCAGCTCGGCCGGATGATCCGCGCGCTGGCGGTCGCCGGCTTTGCCGCGATGAACATCATGGGGCTGTCGGTTTCGGTCTGGTCGGGCGCGGCCGGCGAGACGCGGGACCTGTTCCACTGGCTGTCGGCGGCGATCGCGCTGCCGACGCTTGCCTATTCGGGCAGGATCTTCTTCCGCTCGGCATGGCAGGCGCTGCGGCGCGGCCAGACCAACATGGACGTGCCGATCTCGCTGGGCGTGCTCCTCGCCTTCGCGATGAGCCTCTACGACACGATCCATCACGCATCCTACGCCTATTTCGATGCGGCGGTGTCGCTGCTGTTCTTCCTGCTGATCGGCCGGACGCTCGACCATGTGATGCGGGAGAAGGCGCGGACGGCGGTGAAGGGGCTCGGCCGGCTCGCCGCCTATGGCGCGACCATCGTCACGCCCGACGGCGGCCGCGCCTATGTCGGGACCGAGGAGATCGAGCCCGGCATGACCATATTGCTGCGGCCGGGCGACCGGATTCCGGTCGACGCGGTCGTGATCGAGGGGCGATCCGACATCGATGCCGCGCTCGCGACCGGGGAAAGCCTGCCTGAGCCGGTCGTTCCCGGCAGCGGGCTGCGCGCGGGGACGCTCAACCTCACGGGGCCGCTCACCATCCGCGCCATCGCTGCGTCGAAGGACAGCTTCCTGGCCGAGATGATGCGGCTGATGGAGGCGGCCGAAGGCGGGCGGACCCAGTTCCGCCGCATCGCCGATCGCGCCGCCCGGCTCTACGTCCCGGTGGTCCACAGCGCGGCGCTGCTCGCCTTCCTGGGCTGGATGGCGGCGACCGGCGACTGGCACCAGGCGCTGACCATCGCGGTCGCGGTGCTGATCATCACCTGTCCCTGCGCGCTCGGCCTCGCGGTGCCGATGGTCCAGGTCGTGGCCGCCCGGGCGCTGTTCGAGCATGGCGTCATGGTCAAGGACGGCTCCGCCATGGAGCGGCTCGTCGAGGTCGACAGGACGTTGTTCGACAAGACCGGCACGCTGACCCTGGGGCGTCCCCGGCTGCGGCCGGACGCCGCCGTCGATCCGGCCCATCTGGCGATCGCGGCGCGGATCGGGGCGCAGTCGCATCACCCCTATGCCCAGGCGCTCGCGGCGGCGGCGGCACCCGCCGACATCGCCTTCGACAGCATCGTCGAGCATGCCGGGCTCGGCCTCGAAGCGCGGATCGGCGACGATCTGTGGCGGCTCGGGCGCGGCGCGTGGGCGGTTGATGGGGACCAGGCTTCCGAGGCCGAGGGCACGGTGCTGTCGTGCAACGGCAAGCTCCTCCACGCCTTCCTGTTCGAGGACGAGCTGCGGCCGGGAGCGGAGGCGGCCGTCGCCACGCTCCGCGCGCGGGGCCATGCGATCGAGATCATGTCGGGTGACACTCCGGACGCGGTCGCGCCGGTCGCCGCCGCGCTCGGGATCGACACGGTGCAGGCGGCGCTGCTGCCGGCCGAGAAGACCGCCCATCTCGAGGCGCTCGCCGCCGCCGGGCACAAGACGCTGATGGTCGGCGACGGACTCAACGATGCGCCGGCGCTGGTCGCCGCCCATGTCTCGATGGCGCCGGGCAGTGCCGCCGATGTCGGGCGGCAGGCCGCGGATTTCGTGTTCCTGCGGCCCGACCTCGACAGCGTGACCTATACGATCGCGATCGCGCGCCGCGCCGACCGGCTGATCCGGCAGAATTTCGCGTTCGCCGCGCTGTACAACCTGGTCGCCCTGCCGGTCGCCGTGGCGGGCTATGTCACGCCGCTGATCGCCGCGCTGGCGATGTCGGGGTCTTCGATCATCGTCGTCGCCAACGCGCTGCGGCTCGGCCCGCGCGGCGGCGCATGAACATCCTCTGGTATCTGATCCCGATCTCGCTCGGCCTGGGCGGACTGGGGCTCGCGCTGTTCTTCTGGGCGCTCAGGAGCGGGCAATATGAGGACGTCGCCGGCGCCGCGGAGCGCATCCTGGACGACGAGGACCGGCCGCTCTGACCGCCGCGATCAGAAGCGCGCCCGCGCCCCGACATAGATGGAGCGCCGCTCGACGGGATAGAATATCTCCGAGGCCGGCGTCGCGGCGATCACGGCGGAGATGTCCCCGATCGCCTTCCGGCCGGTGAGGTTGCGGATGTCGGCGAACAGGTCGACGCCCTTGGCGAGGGCCGCTCCGGCGGTCAGCCCGACCAGCGCATAGCCCGGCGCGCGGGTCCGGTTGGCATAGTCGGCCCAGGCCCCCTGCGGCACCCATTCAAGATTGGGCGCGACATGCAGCGCTTCGGTGCCGAAGCGGATTTCGGTGCGCAGGACGTGGCGCGGCACCACGGGCAGGCGGTTGCCGCCGAACTGGGCGTCGTCGCGGAAGCGGAAGTCGGAATATTGCCAGAGCTGGCGGAGGCGGAGCCAGCCGGTGGGCTCCAGGCTCAGCCCGGCTTCGATCCCCTGATGCACCGTCCGATCGGCGTTGAAGGTCGAGGCGGGGATGTCGGGGCCGACGGTGAACTGCAACATCTCGCCGCGCAGTCGCGCCCGGTAGAGCGACAGGTCCCACCGCAGCCGCCCGCGTCGCCCGCGCGTCCCGACCTCGGCCGTCCAGGCATGCTGCGCGCGGATCGGCACGAAGGCCGCGACCTGGGCGAGTTCGACGAAGGTCGGGAACTCGGCCGAGCGGCTGAGATTGGCATAGAGCTGGACGTCGCGCGTCGGCTCCCAGAGCAGCCCGAAGCGGGGCGAGAAGCCGTCATAGGCGGCCTTGCCGACGACCGGCGCCGGCAGCGACTGGACCTGCCGGCGATAGCCGTCGGCATGGATCGCGCCGGCGATGAGTTGCAGGCCGGCGAGCGGCCGGAATCTGGCCTCGGCGTAGAGGGTCGAGGTGCGCGCCGTCTGCCGGGCGTCGAAGGTCGGGACGCCGCGACGGCCGTCGACGTTCACGAAGCGCCGCGCATGGGTCGTGCCCCATCGCGATTCGCCGCCCAGGGTCAGCTCGAACGGGCCCGCGCCATAGTCGAGGCGCGCGAACAGGCCCCGGTCGGTCGAGCCCTGGTCGATCAGCTGGTAGATCGGATGGAACAGCGCCTTGAGGTTGAGGAACAGGCCGAAGTCGATCGTCGCCCGGCCGAGGTCCAGCGTCGTCCGGTTCTGGAGCCGCAGCGAGGTGATGTCGCGCGCCTGGTCGCCCGCGAAATTGCCGGTCCGGGGACGGGCGAGCGCGACCGATCGGGTCAGCGCGCCCGGCAGTTGCTGGTCGATGGCGTTGGCGCTGACGTAGAAGCGCGTGGCGATGCGATCGCTCAGGCGGAAGCCCGTATTGCCGTTGAAGCGCAGCGAATGGCGCCGGGCATGGCCGCGGTCGCCGGCATGGCGGTCGGCGCTGATCGCGAACCAGCCATTGGCGTCGCCATCGCCCACGCCGATCGAGGCGAGCCCGCGCACCATGGCGTAGGCGCCGAGGTCGAGCCGGGCATAGAGGCCGTGCGCGAGATCGCCGGTGGGGGAGACGCCGTTGATCGCGCCGCCGAGCGTGCCCGATCCGAAGCGCAGCGCATTGGCGCCGCGATAGACCTCGAGATGATCGAAGAGGGTCGGTTCGAGTTCCTGGAAGTCGCCATTGTCGTCGGCCAGGTTGATCGGGATGCCGTCCTGCAACAGCGTAAGCCCGCGCATATGATAGCCGCGCGAGAGGCCGGAGCCGCGGATCGAGATGCGGATCTCCTGCCCGAAGCGCGGCTGCACATAGACGCCGGGCGAGAAGGCGAGGGTGTCGCGCAGCGATACCAGCGCCTTGTCGGCATAGTCCTGGTAGGTCACGACGTCGGTGCCGCCCGGCGTCGCATCGGCGCGGCGCTCGGCCTCGTCCGCGGCATGGCGGGCGGTGACGATGATGGTGTTCGCGTCGTCGTCAAAGCCCAGTTCGGCGGCCCGCGCGGCCTGCGGAGCGGCCGCCAGCAGGAGCGTCGCGAGCAGCCCGCTCGTTCTGGCTGATGTCCGGACCGGCATGGATTGGCACCTGCGCGTATCGCGATTGGCAAGGGGGGACGCCCCGGTGGCGAGCGGCGATGTCCGTCCGTCCGGGAAGGGGAAGGGGCCGGCCGGATCGGCGCGGGACCGGGGCGTCGGATGTCCGAGGCGTGGGGGCGCCTCAGGGCACCAAGATGAGGTTGCCGCGTCCCATGGCGGGGTCGGCATCCTTGGAGAACATGATCACCGCCATGGCCCCGGTATGGGCATGCGACATCGCATGGTCGACGATCACATTGGCGCCCTCGACGGGCGAGATCAGGTCGAAGGTCGCGCCGTCGCCGGGGCCGACCACCATGCTCTGCATGCCGACCTTCCTGTTCTGCGGATTGCCGCTCGGATAGACGGCGTCCCACAGGCCGGCGATCGGATGGAAGGAGGAGAATTCGTTGGGGCCGGCGTTGATGAAATAGACGCGGACGCGCTCGCCGGGCTTCGCCACCAGCATCTTCGTCGACGCCGGATCGTGGACCGGATCATATTTGAAGGCGACGCCGTTGAAGACGACATGCGACCAGTCGGCCTTCATGATCGAGTGGAGGTCGTCCGGATTGGCATAGACCTCCGACTGGACGAGGACATATTCGCGGTCCGCCTTGGGCAGCGCCTTCGGGTCCTTCGGATCGACCAGGATCACGCCGAACATGCCGCGCGCGATGTGCTGGTACATCGGATCGGACCCGCAATGATAATAGAAGGCGCCCGGATGCGTGGCGACGAAGCTGAAGGTCTTGGTCTCGCCGGGCTTGATCGCCTCGAAGTCCTTGATGACGTCGACGCGGGCGGCGTGCAGGTCGATCGAATGCGAGTTCTTGTTGGTGGGCGCGTTGGTCAGCGTGAAGGTGACGGTGTCGCCTTCGGTGACGCGGAGCAGGGGGCCGGGGACCTGGCCCTCATAGGTCCACGAGGCCTGCATCGTCCCCTTGTTGTCGATCGGAAGCGATACTTCCTTCGCGGTCAGGTGCAGTTTGACTTCCTTGGAAAGTGCCGGCTGGAAAGCAAGGCCCATGAGCGCGGAAGCCGCGAAGAGTAATGATTTTCGCATGATGTCACCCCTGTTCAATAAAGTCGGTTAACTGCCTTTGTTGCACTTGCAGACGTACATGAGGTAATCGGCCATATCCTCGATCTGGTCCTTCGAAAGGACGCCGGACCAGGACGGCATCAGCGCCGATTTGTTGACCGATGCGCCGCCGTCGGTGATCGCCTTGACGATCTGTTCGCGCGGCAGCGAGGACATGGCGACGGTGTCGCTATGGTCGCGCGGCTGGACCGACAGGCCGACGGTGTTGACGCCCTTGCCGTTCCGCTGGACGCCGTGGCACTGCGCGCAATAGGTGTCGTAGAGATGGGCGGTCGCCTGGATCTTCGGGCTTTCCGTGCCCGCCGCCGCCGGCCGGACCAGGGCGATGCCCGCGCCGAGCGCGACGATGCCGAGCGTGGCCAATCCGTAGCGCAGCATCACTTGCTCTCCTTTCCAAGGGACGTGACGTAGCCGGTGAGGCGCTGGAGATCGGGATCGGACAGCGTCTGCGTCGGCATCCAGACATGCGGGTCGAACTGCTGCGGGTTCCGGGTGTAGGCGAGCACATAGTCCGGCCGCAGGCGCTTGCCCGCGTCGTAGAGCTCGGGGCCCGACAGGCCGCCCTGACCCGGCTGGCCCTGATGGCAGGACGAGCAGCCGCGCAGCTTGTCGAAGGCCAGCTTGCCCATCATCATGTTGGCGGCCTCGGGCTTGTAGGCGCCTTCGGGGACGAGCCCACCGCTCTTCAGCAGGAGCAGGGCGTCCGCCAGCCGCGCGGCGGTGGCGGCGTCGACCTTGGGATGCTTCTCGACCGTGGCGGCGTCGATCGTGTCGCGCGGCTCGCCCGGCTTGGCATGCTTGAACCAGAGGACGCCGCCGGGGCGGATGGTCGTCGGGTCCTGCAGCCAGCCGACCAGCCAGTCGCGGTTGAACTTGTCCCCGGCATACCAGAGGTCGGGGCCCTTGCGGGTCCACAGCCGGTCGAGCGTCGCATCGGCGGGCTTGGCGAGCGCGTGGCAGGACGCGCATTGCGTCGTCAGCTCCGGCCCGGCGGCCTGGGCGTCGACCGTGGCGGGACGGGCGGCGAAGGCCAGGACGGCGACGGCCGCGCCGGCGGTGATGATGACGGGAGCCTTCATGGCGTGCCTCCTCAGGTGACCGGAACGCCCTTGAAAACGGGGTTCGGATAGATTCCATGGGGCTTCCTGAGGCTCTCCTCGTAGTAGAAGTCCGGGACGAATTCCTTGTGCGCCCAGTGGTACCAGGGCTGATCGCGCGGGATGCCGTCATATTCGATCAGGGTCATGACCCCGCCGTGCGGCGTGTGCCCGTTCATGGTGTGGTGATCGATATGGTCGTGGATCATCCAGCGGCCCGGATTGTCGCAGCGCAGGATGATGTCGTAGCGCTCGCCCGGCCCGACCAGGACGGTGTCGGCGTTGATCGGCGCCGGCAGCGGATGGCCGTCCTTGAAGGTGATCTGGAACACATGGCCGTGGATGTGGATCGAGTGGAAGCCGCCGCCGGCCCCGAACAGCCGCAGCCGGATCACGTCGCCCTCCTTGACGCGGATCGGCTGCGTCTCGGGGAAGGATTTTCCGTTGATCGTGAAATAGTCGAACACGTCGCCGGGGACGCCGCCCTGGCCCAGCTTGTCGGCCCAGGCGGAGGCCCATTCGGAGAACATCAGGATATAGTCGCCGGTCACTTCGCGCTCGATCGGCGTCGGCTTGACCGGGTCGACGATGAACGGACCCCACATGCCGCGCGTCGCGACATGCTCGTTCACGTTGACGTGGCAGTGATACCACATGGTGCCGGCGGGATCGGCGACGAACCTGTAGGTGAAGCTGTCCCCCGGCTGGATGCCGAGCTGGGTCATGTCGGGCACGCCGTCCATCTGCCAGGTCCCGCGCTGGAGGATGCCGTGCCAGTGGATCGTATGGGGGAGGGTCGTCAGGTTGTTGAGGACGACCTCGACCTCGTCGCCTTCGCGGACGTGGAACAGCGGCGCCGGCACTTGCCCGCCGAAGGCGAAGGTCTGGAAGCTCTGCTTGCCGACCAGCGTGATGCGGGTCTCCTCGATGTTCATCTCGAACTTGTGGTGGGCCGCGCCTGGCCGGCCCTTGGCCCGGCCGGCGCCGGCGCGTGCAGCCGATGTCGAGGCGGCGGCCAGGGTCGGAACGGTGAGGGCCGCCCCCAGGCCGGTCAGCACGGCGTCGCGTCGCGTGAAAGCAGACATCATATATTCCTATAAGATGTATAAAATCTGCATGATTCATAGGAGCAGATGTTCCGGCCGCCCAACGAATTAATTTGTGGTCTTCGCCCAATATTTTTGCTGGAAGCGGCTGCGGGCTTCAGGCTGGGCAGGCGTGGGCTCGGCCCCTTAACATGTCCCCATCATACAGGTATATGATGGCCTTCGATTGTCTCGGGAGAGGTGAGTGCGGCTGACGCGCTACACGGACTATTCGCTCAGGGTTCTGATTCACCTCGCGATCAACGACGACCGCCTCTGCTCGATCGGCGAGATTTCGCGCACCTACGATGTCTCGCACAATCACCTGATGAAGGTGGTCAACGCCCTCTCGCGCGACGGCTTCATCGAGACCGTGCGGGGGCGGACGGGCGGCATGCGCCTCGCCCGGCCCGCGAACGAGATCACCGTCGGCGAGGTCGTGCGCAGGACCGAGGAGGGCTTCCAGCTCGCCGATTGCTCGGGATGCGCGCTGTCGCCGGTCTGCGGCCTGACCGGGGTCCTCGCCGAGGCGATGCAGGCGATGATGACGGTGTTCGATTCCTACAAGGTCTCGGACCTGCTGACCGACCGCGAGGCGATGCGGCGATTGATGAACCGGCAATCGCCGCTCGGCATCGGCCTGCACTGACGGGGGCGAAGGGCGTCGTCAGCCCTTGCCGTAGAGCCGGTGGGCGTTGCCGCTCAGGATCGCTTCGGCGGTGGCGTCCGGCAGCCCGCTCTTCTCCACATAGGTGACGATGCGGGTGTAGAGCTCGTCCTGGAAATAGGGGAAGTCGCTGCCGAGCATCAGCCGCTCGGTGCCGAAGGTCTCGGCGATGCAGCGCAGCGCCGGGCCGTGGAAGTTGGCCGTGTCGAACCACATCTTCGCCAGTTCGGCGGTGGGGCTGCGCGGGAAGGCCTTCCAGCCGGTGTAATTGTCCTCGATGCGCTGCATCAGGAACGCGACCACGCCGCCGAGATGGGCGATGTGGAAGCGGATATTGGGGAATTTGTGCGGGATGTCCGCCTTCAATAGCTGGAGCGTCGCCAGCGAATCCTCGAACGGCGCGCCCACCACCCATTCGAGGCGGAAGTCGTTGACCATCGGGCTCAGCGTGCCGCAGCCGGTGGGGTGGATGTAGAGGATCGCGCCGAGGCGATCGAGCTCGGCATAGAAGGGAAGATAGGCCGGATCAGCGATCGTCCGGTTCGCGATCAGCGTGGTCAGCGCGATCCCGGCGAAACCGAGCTGCTCGATGCAGCGCCGCGCCTCGGCGATCGCCTCCGCGACATGCGGCAGCGGCACCGCGCCATAGGCGAGGAAGCGGTCGGGGTGGCGCCGCACCAGGTCGGCATAGGTGTCGTTGATCATCCTGGCGCCGGTCGCGCAGGCGGCGGCGTCGGGCGTCTGCAGGATCTGCGGCGAGGCCGACAGCACCTGCTTGGCGACCCCGGCCGCATCCATCATCGCGAAGCGCGCCTGCAGGTCCTGCTCGCTGTCGGTCGCGCGGATGTTGCGGGCGATGGCGACGCCCGGCGCGCCATGCTTTTCGAGATAGTCGAGATAGTCGACCGGCCAGAGATGGGCATGGGTGTCGATGCGGGCGCCGGGGCGGGGCGCGGCAGGAGCCTGCGGCTTTGCCTTGGCCTGCGCTTCCCCGGCGGCGCCGGCGGCCACGATCGAGCCCCCGGCGGCGACGGCCAGGGTGCGCAGGAAATCGCGGCGGTGCTGATGCCCGCAGCAGTGGTTATGATCGTCCATCGTCTCTTCCTGTCCGGTGCTCAGTCGAAGGGGGCGGCGGTCGCGTCGATCTCGACCAGCATCTTCGGGTTGGCGAGCCGCGTGATCTGCACCAGCGTCGAGGTCGGCCGGGTTTCGCCGAAATAGCCGAACACGATCGGCAGCCCCTCCTTGAGGAAGGCGTCCATGTCGAGCGTGTAGATGCGCATGCGGATGACGTTGGCCGGGGCCATGCCGACCGATTGCAGCGACAGGTCGATGTTGCGCATCACCGCCCGGCACTGGTCGGCCAGCGTTTCGGGCAGCCTGCCCTCGGCGTCATAGGCGAGCGACCCGGCAATCTCGTGCCGGATCGGCGAGCTTGTCGTGATCACCTGCGAATAAAGGCCCTTCACGGGTTCGAATACGCCGTCCGGCATCGTGATCTTGTGCATGTCCCTGCCCATGGTTGCTTCGCTGTGACAGGGCATATGGCTGCCGGAACCGTCCCACAAGCGGGCAGGACTATCTATCGTAAAACACGATGAAGCATTTCCATCTATTCATTGGTCCTATTGATCGGCCGGCCCTAGTCCAAGGGGACAACAAGGGCGAGGGACCGACGTGCAAGACCAAGGCGTGAGCGATCTTCTGGCGCAATCCGCGATCATGCGGCTGATCCACACCTATCCCCGCGGGCTCGACCGGCTCGACAAGGAATTGCTGCTGTCGATCGGCCATGCCGATGCGACGGTCGATTTTCCCGGCATGTTCAGCGGAAGCTGGGCCGGCTTCGTCGACTGGCTGATGGCCGCGCACACCGACATGCTCTACAACCGCCACACGATCGGCAATGTCCTGATCGAGGTCGACGGCGACAAGGCGGTCAGCGAGACGACCGCCACCGCGCATCTCGTCGTCAAGCGCGCCGATGGCGACATCGAGAATCGCGAGACCCATTCGCGCTATCTCGACAGCTGGCGTCTCGACGGCGGCCGCTGGTGGCTCGCCGGCCGCAGGACGCTGCGCGACTATCGCTCGATCGACATCATCACCCCCGAGCGGTTCGCGGCGACGACCAGCTATGTCCACGCCGCCGACGTCGGGCGCGACGATCCTTCCTACGCGCATTTCGGGCGCTGACGGCGGGGGGGCGCCATGAAGAGGACGCTCATCCGCAACGGCAGGGTGGTGACGGTCGATCCCGCGCTCGGCGACATCGACGATTGCGACATCCTGATCGTCGGCGACCGCATCGCAGAGGTGCGGCCGGCGATCGACGCCGACGCCGACGAGGTGATCGACGCCCGCGACAAGATCGTCATACCGGGCCTCGTCAACGCGCATCTCCATACCTGGCAGACCGGGTTGCGCTCGATCGGCAGCGGATGGACCGGGCCGGACTATCACCGCATCGTCCATGGCAATATGGGCACCCGCTTCCTGCCCGACGACAATCATGTCGGGACGCTGCTCGGCGCGCTCGAGCAGTTGAGCGGCGGCGTCACCACCATCTTCGACTGGTGCCACGACATCACCTCGATCGACTATGCCCATCGCTCGATCGACGCGCTCGACGAGGCGGGCATCCGCGCGGTGTTCGGCCATGGATCGGCCAAGCCGAACGCGGCGCCGGGCGAGCTGCCCTTCACCCATATCCCCCATCCGCGCGAGCGGGTGGAGGCGCTGCGGAACGGCCGGTTGTCGTCCGACGACGGGCTGGTGACGCTGGCGGTGGCGATCCTCGGGCCGCAATTCTCGATCCCCGAGGTGGTCGAGCATGATTTCCGCATGGTGCGCGACCTCGGCCTGCCGTCGAGCTCGCACGCCGCGCGCCGGCCCAAGGACTGGGTGTCGCCCGAGGGCTTCCACATCCCGGCGCGGCTCGGGCTGCTCGACGCGCGGCACAATGTCGTCCACGCCAACTATATCGGCGACGAGGAGCTCAAGCTGATCGTCGACTGCGGCGCGTCGGTGACGGTGACCGCCAATATCGAGGTGCACGTCCACCCGATGGACCCGGTCAGCGGGCGGCTGCTGGCGCTCGGCGCGATGCCGTCGCTCGGCATCGACAGCGTCCCGCTGGCGAACAGCGACTTCTTCAACGAGATGCGCCTCGCCATGCTCTACCAACGCGCGCTCGACCAGCGCGTCGCCTGGCGGAACGGGGCGCCGCCGCCCGACCGTCTGCCGGTTCCGCCCCGGCAGGTGCTCGAATGGGCGACGATCGGCGGCGCCCGCGCGCTGTGCATGGAGGATCGGATCGGCAGCCTGACGCCCGGCAAGAAGGCCGACGTGGTGCTGATCGACGGGCTCGCGCTCAACATGTTCCCGGTGCACGAGCCGACCTTCAGCACGGTGCAGCAGGCGAACGCCGCCAATGTCGATACGGTGCTGGTCGACGGCATCGTGCGCAAGCGGGGCGGCAAGCTGGTCTATGCCGACGCTCTCCTCGCGCAGCGCCGCGACGAGCTTTTGCGATCGGTGTCGCGCATCATCGCCGAATCCGGCTATCGTTCCTCGGCCATCGGTTCGTGATGGCCATGCAGAGCGAGCGAGAAATTGGCCCCGCTGAACGTCACGCTGAAGCAGATAAGGGCTTTCGTCGCGGCCGCCGACACCGGCAGCCTGACGACGGCAGCCGTGGTCGTGAACTCGACCCAGTCGTCGCTGTCGGTGCTGATCCGCGAGCTGGAGGAGGCGATCGGCCTGCGGCTGTTCGACCGCACGACCCGCAAGCTGGTGCTGACCGAGGCCGGACAGGAATATCTGGTCCATGCGCAGCGAATCCTGATCGAGGTCGAGCACGCCCATCTCAGCACGACCGAACTGGTCGAGCGGAAACGGGGCAGGGTGGTGATCGCCGCGCCGCCGATCATGGCGGCGGCGCTGCTGCCGGAGATCATCGCGGACTATCACCGGAGCTATCCGAACATCTCGATCGTGGTCGAGGACATGCCGCCGGCCGAGATCGTTCCGGCGGTCGCCTCGGGGCAGATCGACTGCGGGATCGGCGTGTTCGGCGATACGCCGGACGGGGTGAAGGCGGTCGCCGTGCTGAAGGAGCGGATGCTGATCATCGCCAAGGCGGGCAATCCGCTGCTGGCGCGGCCGACGCTCCGCTGGTCCGATCTGCGCGGCCAGCCGGTCGTGGCGATCAAGGGCGGCGCGCAGATCCGGCGCGAGGTCGACGTCCGGCTGCGGCTGGCGCGGATCACCGAGGAGCCGGTGATCGAGGTCCGGCAGATGCTCACCGTGCTCGGCATGGTGTCGGCGGGACTGGGGGTGGCGGTGTGGCCGTCCTGGGCGAGCATGTTCCTGGCGCCGTTCGGCGTCGAGGGGCGGCCGCTTGCCGATGCAGCGCCGCAGCTCGACGTCGCGGTGGTCACGCCCAGCAGCCGTGGCCTGTCGCCGGCCGCGACCAGTTTTCACGCCATGCTGACGGCCAATATCGGGCGCGTCGTCGCGGAGGTCGAACCCTCCGCCTAGAGCGGTTCACGATCCGATTACATCGGATCGGCCGCTCTAGGTTGTTGTTTTACCGCGATTTCCGAGCCGGCGGATGCTGCCATCTGCCTGGAAATCGCTCTAGCGCTTCTTGGGGAATGCCATCATGATCTGGACTATCGGCTTCGGCGCCCTGTGTGCCGGGGTGGCCGGCGCGCTCGTCTTCGACATCTGGAACTGGCTGATCGAGAAGGTCGCCGGGATACGCGCGCCGCGCTGGGCGATCCTCGGCCGCTGGCTGCTCGCGCCGCTCGGATGCGGCGGGGAAGGGCCGGTCTTCACGCCCGCCGAGCGGTGGCTCGGCACCTTCGCTCATTATGCGACCGGCGTCGCCTTCGCGCTGGGCCTGATCCTGGCGATGGGGCCCGGCTGGATCGCCCGGCCGACGCTCGCGCCCGCGCTGGTCGCCGGGATCGTCACCACCGTCTTCGCCTGGTTCGTCATCATGCCGGCGCTCGGCGCGGGGATCGCGGGCGCGCGGATACCCCGGCCGAACCGGCAGCGTGTCGCGACGCTGGTCGCCCACGCGATGATGGGGGCGGGTTTCTATGCCGGGGCCGTGGCCGTCGCCGCGACCGGCCTGCAGGGAGTGGCCTGATGATCATCGACCACCAGGCCGACCTCACCCTTGCCGTCGAGCTCGCCATGGCCCGGACGCCGGACCCTCGCCTTCGCGAGGTGATGGCCGCGCTGGTGCGCCACGCCCACGCCTTCGTCCGCGAGGTGCGGCCGACCGACGAGGAGTTCGAGCGCGGCATCGATTTCCTGATCGGCATCGGCCAGGCCACCGACGAGAAGAAGAACGAGGTGGTGCTCGCCGCCGACGTGCTCGGCATATCCAGCCTCGTCGGGCTGCTCAACAAGCCGCTCGACGGCGTCCGCACCGCGCCCGCGCTGCTCGGTCCCTTCTGGCGGAGGAACGCGCCCGAATGCGCGCCGGGCGACAGCATCGTCCGCTGCGCGGTGGAAGGGGAACGGCTGCTGGTGCGCGGGTCCGTCCGCGATCCGGCCGGCCGGCCGATCGCCGGGGCCCGCATCGACGTCTGGCAGGCGTCGCCGGTCGGGCTCTACGAGAATCAGGACGACGGCCAGCCGGAGATGAACCTTCGCGGCCTGTTCACCGCCGACGCGGCGGGCGCCTATCATTTCGAGACGGTTCGCCCGGCCGGCTATCCGGTCCCGACCGACGGTCCGGTCGGCGATCTGCTGCGGGCGCAGCGCCGCCATCCCTATCGGCCGGCGCACATCCATTTCATGGTGACGGCGCCGGGCCATGCGACCCTCGTCACCCAGATCTTCGCCGACGAGCAGGACCGCCTCGAAACCGACGTGACCTTCGGCGTGCTCGAGCCGCTCGTCGCCCGCTTCGAGCCGAAGGAGGGCGGCAATCTCCAGGTGCTGCGCTGCGACTTCGTGCTCGAAGCGGGCGAGACGCGCATTCCCAAGGCGCCGATCCCATGAGCGGCGACGTCGGCCTGGCCGGCAAGGTCGCGGTCCTGTTCGGCGGGACCGGCGGGATCGGCGCGGCGACGGCGTCGGCGCTGGCGCGCGCCGGGGCGCGGATCGCGCTGGTCGGCGGCCGGGACCTGGCGCGGGCCGAGGCCGTCGCCGCGCGGCTGCCGGGCGACGGCCACCGCGGCTATGTCGCGGATATCGCCAGCTCGGAAGAGATCGGGGCGCTGGCGGCGCGGGTGGCGAAGGATTTCGGCCGGGCCGACATCCTCGTCAACGGCGCCGGCGTCACCCGCGCGATCCCGCACGCCGATCTCGACGCGCTCGACGACGCGCTGATCGACCTGCTGATGGTCCACAACGTCCGCGCCCCGATCGCCGCGGTCCGCGCGTTTCGGGAGATGCTCGCGGCGAGCGGCGACGGACTGGTGGTGAACATCTCGTCGATCGCCGCGACCACGGCGGTCGGATCGAACGTCGCCTATTGCGCGGCCAAGGCGGCGATGGACACGATGGGCGCCGCGCTCGCCCGCGCGCTCGCCCCCGCCATCCGGGTGGTCAGCGTCTCGCCCGGCGCGGTCGACACCGATTTCGTGCCGGGGCGCGACCGCCAGGCGTCGGAGCGGATCGCCGCGTCGACGCCGCTGCGCCGGCTCGCTTCGCCCGAGGAAGTCGCCGATGCCGTCGTCGCCTGTGCCACCCATCTGCGCTTCACCACCGGCAGCGTCGTCCAGGTGGACGGCGGCCGTCACCTCTAGGGCCGGCGATGCACGCGAAGGTCATCATCACCTGCGCGGTGACCGGCAACATCACCACGCGCGAGCAGTGCCCGCACCTGCCGGTCACGCCGCAGGAGATCGCCGAGGCGGCGCTGCTGGCGGCCGAGGAGGGGGCGGCGATCGCGCATATCCATGTGCGCGACCCAGCGACCGGCGCGCCTTCGATGGAGATCGACCATTATCGCGAGGTCGTCGAGCGCATCCGCGCGCGGCGGCCCGAGCTGATCATCAACCTCACCACCGGCCCCGGCGGGCGCTATGTGCCCGGCGACGAGGAGCCGGCGGTGGCGGGGCCCGGCACGACGCTGATCCGGCCCGAGCTGCGGGTCGCGCATATCCCGATCCTCAAGCCCGACATCTGCACGCTCGACCTCAACACGATGAACTCGGGCAAGCAGGTGGTGATCAACACGCCCGCCAATGTGACGAAGATGGCGCGGATCATCCGCGCGGCCGGGGTGATGCCCGAGATCGAACTGTTCGACAGCGGCGACGTCCATCTCGCCCGCGACCTCATCGCGGCGGGCGAGCTCGACGGGCCCGGCCTCTTCTCCTTCGTGCTCGGCGTCAGATATGGCTTCGACGCCAGTCCGGAGACGCTGCTCTACGCGCGTAACATGCTGCCGGCGGGGGCGACCTGGACCGGCTTCGGGGTCGGCCGCGCCTCCTTTCCGATGGTGGCGCAGTCCTGGCTGCTCGGCGGCCATGTCCGCGTCGGGCTGGAGGACAATATCCATATGGCGAAGGGGGTGCTGGCGCCGTCGAACGCGGCGCTGGTGCGGCGCGCGCGGGAGATTCTCGCCGGCCTCGGCGCCGAACCGGCAACGCCCGCCGAAGCGCGGGCCCATCTCAAGCTCGATTAAGGGGAGAAGCTGATGTCCCGACTGCGGGTCCATGAAAAGGCGACGGGCATCGACGATCTGGTGCTGGCGATCGAGGCGATGCCCGAGCCCCGGCCCGAACCGGGACAGGTCGTCGTCGAGGTCCGGGCGGCCGGGGTCAACCCGTCCGACGTCAAGGCGACGCTGGGGATGATGCCGCACGCCGTCTGGCCGCGGACGCCGGGGCGCGACTGGGCCGGGGTGGTGGTCGACGGGCCGCAGGACCTGCTCGGTCAGGCGGTGTGGGGATCGGCCGGCGACCTGGGGATCAGCCGCGACGGCAGCCACGCCCGCTACCTCGTCGTCGGGCGCGACTATGTCCGGCCCAAGCCGGCCAATCTCTCCTTCGTCGAGGCCGGCTCGCTCGGCGTTCCGTTCGTCACCGCCTGCGAAGGCTTCCGCCGCGCCGGCTGGCCGAAGCCGGGCGAGACGGTGCTGGTGCTCGGCGCCAACGGCAAGGTCGGGCAGGCCGCCTGCCAGATCGCGACGATGGCGGGGGCCAGGGTGATCGGCGTCAACCGATCGGGCGATCGCGGCGCCTGCAAGGTCGAGGCGATGATCGCCGCCGACGGCCCGGTCGCCGAGCAGGTCCGGGAGCTGACCGGCGGGCGCGGCGCCGACATCGTCTTCAACACGGTGGGCAGCCCCTATTTCGCCGAGGCCAACAAGGCGATGGCGCTGCGCGCGCGGGCGATCTTCATCGCCACGATCGAGCGCAGCGTGCCGTTCGACATCCTGCCCTTCTATCGCGGCCAGCACAGCTATGTCGGCATCGACACGCTGGCGTTCGACGGCGCGGCGACGGCAGCGATCCTCGACGACATCATCGGCGGGTTCGAGACCGGCGCGCTCACCCCCTATCCGGTGGTCGAGGCGGCCCATTATCCGATGACGGACGCGATCGCGGCCTATCGGGCGGTGCTCGGCGGCGCGACCGATCGCGTGGTGCTGATCCCGTGAAGGTCACCCGCTTCGACGCGGCCGAGGCCTATTTCCCGGCGGGGCATGTCGACATGCGCTGCTACCGGCTACAGGGCCGCGACGACGCGGTCGAGCCGGCGATGCTGCTCAACCTGTGCCATTTCCTGCCCGGCGGATCGACCGGCAGCGCGGCGTCCCCGGCCGAGAAGCTCTACCTCGTCCTGGAGGGCGAGCTGACCGTCTCCAGCGGCGGCCGGGAAGAGCTGCTCGGCCCCTGGGATTCGTGCCGGATCGCCCCCGGCGAAGCGCGGCTGATCGAGAACCGCAGCCATCGGCCGGCCAGCATATTGCTGGTCATGACCAATGCCGACGCGGCGCCGAAAGGACCAAGCGACTGATGCCCCACCCCTGATCGCCGCGTCCGGAGGCCGGCGAAGAAAGCGCATGAGAATGCAGGATTTCAGGACCACCATGTCGCGGTTGACGATGCGCCACTTGCGCATCGTCCTGGCGATCACCGACGGGGGAAGCCTGGTCGCGGCGGCGCACACGCTCTGCATGACCCAGCCCGCGATCACCAAGGCGCTTCAGGAAACCGAGGCGCTCCTCCAGATCGAGCTGTTCTCGCGCACCAACCGGGGCGTCGTGCCGACCCCGGCGGGCCTGGCGCTCGCCGCCCATGCCCGGCTGATCACCGCGCAGATCGGCCATGCGGCGGAGGAGATCCACGATCTGCGCGACGGCATGGGCGGGCGGATCGCGGTGGGCACGCTGCTCTCCGCCTCGGCCGACCTGCTGCCCCGCGCGATCGCGATGCTGCGCCGGGATCGTCCCAAGCTGGTGGTGACGATCGTCGAGGGGACCAACGACCGGCTGCTGCCCGACCTGCGGCTCGGCAAGCTCGACATGGTGGTCGGGCGCTTGCCCGAATATCACGAGCTGCAGGGCCTGCACCAGGAGGTGCTGCTGACCGACGTCTCCTGCGTGATCGTCCGGCCCGGCCATCCGCTGGTCGGCCGCGATCCGCTGCGGCTCGCCGACCTCGCCGGCTGGGACTGGATCCTGCCCCGGCTGGAGACCACGCTCCGACGGCACATCGACCAGGCGTTCCGCGACGAAGGGGTCGAGCCGCCGCCCCACGCCGTGGAATCGGTGTCGCAGCTCACCAACCGCAGCCTGGTGATGGACGCCGACTATCTCGGCATCCTGCCCTGGCAGCTCGCCCATCGCGAGGCGCGGGCGGGCCATCTCGTCATCTTGCCGTTGCTGCTGCGGCCCACCATAGGCCCGGTCGGCATTTCGACGCGCGCCGAATGCCGCCTCTCGTCCGCGGCGGAAATGCTGATCGCGGCGATGCGCGACTTCGCCCGCCAGGCCGAACCGTCGCCGCTCCTCGCTGGTATAACCGAGCGCGCGACCGCGGCCGGGCCAAGGCGCCCCGGCCCGGACTCCGTCGCGATGTCCGGCATGCCGGGCGGAGCTGCCCGTGATCGGGAAGGATGGCGCCGGGATTATCAGATGACCTGATATAAATCGTGGTTATATTGGATTTACAGGAAATCAATTGCAAATAATTTGAAGGATATCTTACCTTATAAAAGGTTTTCGAAATAAAATACTCCCTTTTCATTAAGGATTGGTCTCTCCAATCCTTGGATGGTCGCGACTAAAGAAGGTCGATCGGCTACGGAGTTTTGAAAACCATCGACCATCCCCAAAAGGGAGTGGGGATTTGTTTTGACATTCCGATATCGATATCGGAAGCAAAGGGGGATTATCTATGCGGCAGCTGACATTGAACGCGGTATCGACCTTGGCTTTGATCGCGTCCTGCTCGCTGGCGACGCCGCTGTGGGCGGCGAAGGAAGGCGGTGCGGCCGATGCGGTCGAGGAGATCATCGTCACCGCGCAGCGGACCAGCCAGAGCTCGCAGAAGGTGCCGCTCGCGATCACCGCGCTGAGCGGGGATTTCCTGGAGAAGTCGAACGTCCAGGGGTTCAACGACCTGCGCACCCGCGCGCCGAGCCTGACCTATGACGAGTTCGCGCCGGGCCAGCCGCGCTACTCGATCCGCGGCATCGGCAACACCAACAAGTCGTCGGGCGTCGATCCGGGCGTCGCGCTGTTCGTCGACGACGTCTATATGGGCCGCCCGGCGATGACCTCGACCGACTTCAGCGATCTCGACCGGGTCGAGATATTGCGCGGGCCGCAGGGCACGCTGTTCGGCCGCAACGCGACCGGCGGCGCGATCTCCTTCTTCACGCGCCGGCCCGACGATCGCTTCGGCTTCGAGGCGAAGGCGACGGCCGGCAATTACGACCTGTTCAGCGGCAGCGTCCTGCTCACCGGCCCGCTGTCAGAGACGTTGTCCGGCAAGATCACCGTCTCGGCGCGCCGGCACGACGGCTATGCCTATAACGAGACGACCCGCAACGACATCGAGGACGAGCGCTATATCGGCGCCCGCGCCGCGCTGCGCTGGCAGCCCAACGACGCCTGGGACATCCAGCTCAACGTCGACGGTTCGCGGCGGCGCGGCACCGGACCCTGGTGGGACCTCGCGGTCGAGGGCGCCGGCTCGATCGGCAAGTCCAACCCCAATCCGCGTCGCGGCAAGAATTATCCCGACGACGGCTATGCCGACATCGACAATTACGGCGTCAGCCTGAACAGCGTCTGGACCGGGGATATCGGCACGATCACCTCGATCACCGCCTGGCGCCATTCGCAGAACGACAATCGCGCCAACAGCACCGGGCTCAACGTGCTGCCGCTCACCGATCCGAACCGGGGCAGCCTCTACCACACGCTGTTCATCCAGCAGGACAATGAGAAGGCGCGGCAATTCTCGCAGGAGATCCGCCTGGCCTCGCAGATCGGCGACCGGTTCCGGCTCATCACCGGCGCCTTCTTCTACCATGACAATGTCGATCACCTCCGGCTGACCGACTATGAGTTCGTCAATTTCGGTCCGGGCCTGGCCGGGCGCTACCAGTTCGACGCGAACAACAAGACGACCGGCTATGCTCTGTTCGCCAACGGCACCTATGAGCTGACCGACCAGCTCAGCCTGGAGGCGGGCATCCGCTGGAGCCACGACCGCAAGAAGCATGTCGTGACCGGCTCGGGCGCCAATTATTCGCGCTTCCGCGACAATGGCGTGACCGTTCCCGGCTATACCGCGCCGGCCAGCGCGAGCTGGAGCGCGGCGACGCCGATGGTGTCGCTCAAATATCAGATCCAGCCCGCGGTCATGATGTACGGGACGATCTCGCGCGGCTTCAAGAGCGGCGGCTTCAACGACACCGACAACGACCGGGTCTCGGCGCTGCGGCCGTTCAATCCCGAATATGTCTGGAACTATGAGGTCGGGCTCAAGTCGGAATGGTTCAACCGCCGGCTCCAGTTCAACGCCGCGACCTTCTACATGCGCTACACCGATCTGCAGGTGTCGATCCTGACCAGCGTCGATCCGGCCCTGCCGGCGGTTCCGGTCAACGGCAATGCCGGCAAGACGACGATCAAGGGCGCCGAGCTCGAGCTGACCGCGGTGCCGGTGCGCGGCTGGAACATCTATGCCAACTACACCTACACCGACGGCAAGATCAAAGAGCTCAACACCGGTAGCGTCGACTATGCCGGCAATCGCCTGCCGCGCGTGCCGAAGCACAAATATTTCATCGGCACGAGCATCAGCCAGCCGGTCGGCGATCTCACGGTCACCGGTCGCGTCGACTATAGCTACCAGACCTCCTACTACGCCTCGATCCAGAACCTCGTGACCGAGCGCTCGCTCAAGCAGAAGAATCTCGACGCGGGCGTGACGATCGACCTGCCCGGCGATCGCTGGAGCGTCGAGCTGTGGGGCAAGAACCTGACCAATGAGCTGAACATCAACTCGGTCACCGACGTGCTCGGCGATGCCTTCGCCACCTACACGCCGCCGCGGACCTACGGCGCGACGGTCAAGTTCCGCTACTGAACGACATCGAACGACAAGAAACGGAGGGGAAATCGGAATGAAGCGGGGACTGGTACGATTGCATCACATGGCGGCGCTCGGTGGCGCGCTCGGCTGGTCCTCGCTCATCGCGGCGGCTTCCCCCGCCGTCCCTTCCCGGACCTTCACGGTGCGGGAAGGGACCAATTTCACCGCGGCGATGTCGCCCGACGCGACGCGGATCGCGATCGACCTGCAGGGCGAGCTGCGCATCCTGCCGGCCAAGGGCGGCAAGGCGGTGGTGGTGCCGGGGCTGAGCGGCGAAAGCCGCCTGCCGAGCTGGTCGCCCGACGGCAAGCTGATCGCCTTCCAATATTATCTCGGCGGCTATTGGCACATCTTCACGGTGAAGCCCGATGGCAGCGACCTCCGACAGCTCAGCTTCGGCGCGGCCGACGATCGCGAGCCGGTCTGGTCGGCCGACGGGCGCTCGATCCTGTTCGCGTCGGATCGCGCCGGCAATTTCGACATATGGTCGGTCGGGCTCGACCGCGCCGCGCCGGTCCAGCTCACCCGCGCGCCGGAGGACGAATATAGCCCGGCCGTTGCGACGGACGGCCGGATCGCCTTCGTCGCCACCGCCGCGAAGGGCAGCGAGCTGCGGCTCCGTTCGGTCGACGGCGCGGTCCGCGTCGTGACCGCCGATCCGTCGCGGATCGCGCTGCCCGCCTGGAGCGGGGACGGCAGCTCGATCGCCTATGTCGCCTATGCCAGCGGTCGCCTCGGACGGCGCGGCGAGGCGAGCCTCCATGTCGCCGACGCGACGAGCGGCAAGGATCGGCTGGCGAGCGCGGCGGGCGAGGACGTCTTCGTGGCGCGCCCGCAATCGCTGCCCAGGGGCGGATGGCTCTACACCGCCGACGGCGTGATCAAGCGCCAGGGGACGGGCGCCGCCGCGACGATCCCCTTCGCGGCCGATTTCATCGTCACCCCGGCGCCGGCCTATGCCCGCAAGCGGCATGATTTCACCTCGACCGCGCCGAAGCCGGTCAAGGGCATCCTCCATCCGGTCGTCTCGCCGGACGGCAAATATGTCGCCTTCACCGCGCTGAGCGACCTCTGGCTGCTCAAGATCGGCGATCCCAAGCCGGTGCGGCTGACCAACGATCCGTTCGTCGACATCGACCCGGCCTGGTCGCCGGACGGCAGCCGCCTCGCCTACACCTCCGATCGGCGCGGGGTGGGGACGATGGACCTCTATGTCCGCGACATGGCGAGCGGGCGCGAGGAGCGGCTGACCGAGACGACCGAGAGCGTCGCCGCCCCGGTCTTCTCGCCGGACGGCAAGTCGATCGCGCTGACGATGCTCGCCTCGGACGACTGGCACGCCAATTTCCCCAATATCGTCGATCTCCAGACCAAGGAGATCCGCAAGATCCATGGCTGGACCTTCAAGCCGAGCGTCGGAAGCTGGTCGCCCGACGGCAAATCGGTCAACTATGTCGTCCTTGCCGAGAAATCGGACCGTTTCCGCCACGGCCTGAACGAGATCATGCGCGTCCCCGTCGACGGCGGCGAGCAGCGGCTGACGTCGCCGATCCCCGGCAAGTCGCTGGGCATCCGCGCCAAGGACGGCGCGATCTATTCGCCCGACGGCACCCACATGGCGTTCGTGGCCGACGGGGTGCTGTGGACGGTGGCGACCGACCGGCACGGCGACTTCATCGATTCGCCCCGGCGGATGACCAACGACCTCGCCGACGAGCCGAGCTGGGCGGGGGATTCGCGCAGCATCGTCTACCAGTCGGCCGACAAGCTGAAGCGCATCTGGCTCGACGACGCGCATATCGAGGACATCCCGCTCGACCTGAGCTGGACCAACGCCATCCCGCGCGGGCGCAAGGTGATCCATGCCGGCCGCCTGTTCGACGGCGTCGGCCAGGCCTATCGCAGCGATGTCGACATCGTCGTCGACGACAATGTCATCACCGCGGTCGAGCCGCATCGCGGCGACCGGACCGGCGTCGAATGGATCGATGCGAAGGACAAGGTCGTCATCCCGGGGATGTTCGAGAACCACATCCACAATTTCATCATCAACGGCGAGCAGACCGGCCGCATCGCGCTCGCCTTCGGCATCACCTCGATCCGCGAGCCGGGGGCCGAGCCGAGCGAGGGGCTGGAGGCGAAGGAAGCCTGGGCGAGCGGCGCGCGCGCCGGCCCCCGGCTGTTCACCACCGGGCTGATCGAGGGGCCGCGGCTCTATTATCCGATGTCGATGCCGGTGGGATCGCGGCCGGCGCTCGAACTCGAGCTCGAACGCGCGGCACGGCTCGACTATGATTTCATCAAGACCTACGAGCGGCTCGACAACGCCTATCTGCGCCGCGCGGTCGAGGCCGCCCACGCGATCGGCATCCCGATCACCTCGCACGATCTCTATCCCGCCACCACCTTCGGGGTCGACGCGATCGAGCATCTGGTGACGGGCGACCGCATCATCGTCGGCGATCGCCTGTCGATCAGCGGGCGGATCTATGACGATGCGCTCCAGCTCTACCGCCAGTCCGGGATCGACGTGGTGCCCACCGCGGCGGGCGCCGATCCGCGCGCCGGCGCCTATTATCTCGCCCGGCAGGGCAAGTCGCTGCGCGACGTGCGGCAGATGAGGATGCTCGCCCCGCGCATATTGGCGTCGCGCTATCTGAAGTCCGCGCTCGATGGCAAGGGGCTCGCCGATCCGAGCCTCGAATCGGCGAAGCCCAGCCCGGTGACGCGCCTTCATCAGGCCGGGATCAGCACCCCGCCGGGCACCGACACCTCCTTCTTCAACCTGGGGTTCGGGATCGTCGGCGAGCTGCAATATTATGTCGACCAGGGCTTCACCCCGGCCGAGGCGCTGCGATCGGCGACGTTCGAATCGGCGCGGCTCAGCAAGGTCGAGGACCGGCTGGGCAGCATCGCGCCCGGCAAGCTCGCCGACATGGTGATCGTCGGCGGCGACCCGCTCGCCAACGTGATGGACGTCCTCAACGTCGAGCAGGTGATCAAGGACGGGCGGCTGTTCAGCTTCGATCAGCTCGCGGCCGGCGCGGAACTGGGAAAGAAATAAGATAATGATGCGGAAACCGAACATCGCCGCGCGGCTGCTCGCCACGCTGCTGGCCGCGACCTCGCTGTGCGGCATCGCCGCGGCCAAGGAGGTCAGCTTCGAGGTCAGCGAGGGGACCAACTTCGCCGTCGCCGCGGCGCGGGACGGGCGCTCGCTGGCGATCGACCTGCAGGGACGGCTCTGGGTGCTGCCCGCGACGGGCGGCAAGGCGACGCCGATCACCCCGGTGATGGACGAGGCGCGCTATCCGGTCTGGTCGCCGGATGGCCGCTGGATCGCCTTCCAATATTATACCGACGAGAACTGGCACATCGCGGTGGTGCGCCCCGACGGCAGCGAGCTGAAGGTCGTCACCCGGGGCCCCTATGACGATCGCGAGCCGAGCTGGCGGCCCGACGGCAAGGCGATCCTGTTCAGTTCGGATCGCACCCGCAGCCTCGACCTGTGGCAGGTGACGCTCGACGACGGCGTCCAGACGTCGGTCACCAGCGGCGACGCGGACGATTATCACCCGGCGGTGTCGCCCGACGGCGGTCGCACCGCCTATGTGCAGGGCACCGGCAGGACGACCAGCCTGATCGTCGAGGAAGCGGGCAAGGCGCGGACGCTGGTCAGCGGGAAGCTGTCGATCAGCCGGCTGCACTGGAGCCCCGACGGCAGCCGGATCTCGGCGATCCTGTTCGACTATGAGCGCGGCGATGCGCGCGTCGCCCTGTTCGACGCGGCCAGCGGCAAGGAGGTCGCCAGCCACAGCCGGCCCGGCGAGGACATCTTCCCGACCGGCGCCTCCTGGCTCGACGCGCGGCACCTCGTCTATGGCGCCGACGGCGGCATCCGGGTCTGGACGCCGCAGGGGGACACGGTCGCCAAGCGGCCCTTCACCGCCGCCTTCACCGTCCAGGACGCGCCCGTCTATCGCAAGCGCGAGATCGACCTGACCTCGACCGGGGACAGGCCGGTGCTCGGCATATTGCGGCCGACCACGTCGCCCGACGGCCGCCACGTCGCCTTCACGGCGATGGGCAATCTCTGGATGCTGACGGTCGGCGACCCCAAGCCCGTCCAGCTCACCCACGACCATTTCCTCGACGTCGATCCGACCTGGTCGCGCGACGGCCAATGGCTCGCCTATGTCTCCGATCGCCGGGGGACGGGGACGATGGACCTCTACCTGCGCAACGTCGCGACCGGCGCCGAACGGCGGCTGACCCAGACCGAAGAGGATCTGATGCAGCCGAGCTTCTCGCCGGACGGCAAGAGCGTCGCGGTCTTCATGCGCAATTCGGCCGACTGGCACGGCGCGACCCTCTATCTGGTCGACGTCGCGACCGGGGCGATGAAGAAGGCGCACGACGCGCTGTTCCTGCCGTCGGTGCCGTCATGGTCGGCCGACGGGCGCAAGATATCGGTGCTGGCGCTGCGGGTCTATTCGAACCGCTTCCGCAAGGGCGACAACGCCTTCTTCACGATCGACCTGGACAGCGGCAAGGGCCATTTCACCAGCCCGGTCGCCGACCGCTCGATCTCGTCGCGCAGTCAGTTCGGGCCGGTCTGGTCGCCCGACGGCACCCGCATGGCCTATATCCATGAAGGACTGCTGTGGAGCGCCGCGGTCGACGCCGATGCGAACATCATCGAGCCGCCGGTCCAGCTCAGCCGCGACTATGCTTCCTATCCGAGCTGGAGCGGGGATTCGCGGTCGCTGACCTATCTGGCGGGGCGGAAGCTCCAGCGGGTCCGCCTCGACGACGGCGAGGTCGAGACCATCCCGATCGAGCTGAGCTGGCGGCGTCCGGCCAATCCCGGCACGACGGTGATCCAGGCCGGCCGGGTCTTCACCGGCGTGTCGGACCGCTATCTGCGCGACGTCGACATCGTCGTCGAGGACAATGTCATCAAGCAGATCGTCCCGCGCCGGGCCGAATGGCCGGGGGCGAAGCTGATCGACGCGCGGACCAAGGCGATCGTGCCGGGCCTGTTCCAGACCCACATCCACCAGTTCGTCAGCGACGGCAGCAAGGTCGACAAGGTCTGGCTGTCGTTCGGCATCACCTCGCTGCGCGAGCCGGGGGCCGAGCCCTATGAGGCGCTCGAACGGCGCGAGGCGTGGATGAGCGGCCAGCGGGTCGGGCCGCGCCAATTCTACGCCAACCTGATCGAGGGGCGGCGGCTGTTCTACTGGATGAACACGGCGACGGTCGCCGATGCCCAGCTCGAACTCGAACTGCAGCGCGCGATCGACCTCGATTTCGATTTCATCAAGACCTACGAGACGATGGACCATGAGGTGCAGAAGCGGGTGGTCGACTTCGCCCATGCCCATGGCCTGCCGGTCGCCTCGCACGAGCTCTATCCGGCCGTGACTTTCGGGGTCGACGCGGTCGAGCATCTCGGTACCCGGGACCGGATGGAGTTTTCCGACCGGCTGACGATGAACCGGACGTCCTATGACGACGTCATCCAGCTCCTCGCCCGTTCCGGCATGGCGATCAGCCCGACCAGCGCGGGGCGCGCGCCGGAGGCGACGCATCTGGCCGAGATGGACCGCCACCCCGAGATCCTCGACCTTCCCCAGATCAAGGCCTATGCGCCGCGCTACAAGCGCGCCCATGCGAGCCTCATGACCTATATGCGCGGCGTCTACGGCGACAGCGCATCGCGGCTGGAGACCAACGAACTGGGCCTGCTCGGGCGGATGAAGCGCGCCGGCGTGCTGATCGGTTCGGGCACCGACGGCGGCACGTTGCAGGACGGCTATTCGGTGATCCTCGAGCTGATCCATTTCGCCGAGGCGTTCGGCCCCTATCAGGCGCTCCGCTCGGGCACGATCGACTCCGCGAAGATCACCGGCGTCGACAAATATCTCGGCAGCATCGAGCCCGGCAAGCTCGCCGACATGGTGATCGTCGACGGCGATCCGCTCAAGAACGTCGCCGATCTCTACAAGGTCGACACCGTGATCAAGGATGGCCGCGCCTATCCGCTGGCGGAGCTGCTCGGCCATTATGATCGCGACGATACGGCGAGGATGATCCCCAGCCCGGAGTGATCGAGAGGCCGCGCGCCTATCGTCCTTTCCAGACGCCGGGGCGCTTCTCGACGAAGGCGGCCATGCCCTCGGCCTTGTCGTCGGTGGCGCACAGGCCGTTGAAGCTGCGGCGCTCGAACAGCAGGCCGTGGTGGAGGCCGGTCTCGAAGGCGGCGTTGACCGCCTCCTTGTTGGCGATGGCGGCGAGCGGGGGCATCGCGGCGATCGCCTGCGCCATCTTCATCGCCTCGTCCATCAGATCGGCGAGCGGCACGACCTTGCTGCACAGATTGGCGCGCTCGGCCTCGGTCGCGTCCATCATCCGGCCGGTCAGGCACATGTCCATCGCCTTCGACTTGCCGACCGCGCGGGTGAGCCGCTGCGACCCGCCCATGCCGGGGCAGACGCCCAGCTTGATCTCGGGCTGGCCGAAGCGGGCATTGTCGGCGGCGATCATGATGTCGGCCATCATCGCCAGCTCGCAGCCGCCGCCCAGCGCGAAGCCTGCCACTGCCGCGATCCACGGCTTGCGCGTCCCGGTGACCCTGCTCCAGCCGTCGACGTCCTCGCCGAACATCTCGGCATAGCCCTTCTCCCGCATCTGCTTGATGTCGCCGCCGGCGGCGAAGGCCTTCTCGCTGCCGGTCAGGATCGCGCAGCGCTGCTCCGGATCGGCGTCGAACGCCCGGAAGGCGACGATCAGGTCGGCCAGCACCTGCGTATCGATCGCGTTCAGCGCCTGCGGACGGTTCAGCCGGATGACCGTGACCGGTCCCTCGGTCTCGACGAGGATCGTTTCAAAGGCCATCGGCGCCGTCACAGGGGCGCCATGCGGATGGCGCCGTCGAGGCGGACGTCCTCGCCGTTGAAATAGGGATTCTCGATCATCTCGATCGCGAGACGCGCATATTCCTCGGGCCTGCCCAGCCGCTTCGGGAAGGGCACCGACGCGCCCAGCGCATCGACCACATGCGTCGGCTGGCCCATCAGCAGCGGGGTCTCGAAAATGCCGGGCAGGATCGTGTTCACCCGGATGCCGTCGCCGGCCAGATCGCGCGCGACCGGCAAGGTGAGGCCGACGACGCCCGCCTTCGACGCCGAATAGGCGACCTGGCCGATCTGGCCGTCCTCGGCCGCCACGCTGGCGGTGTTGACGATCGCGCCGCGCTCGCCCGACGCCAGCGGATCGACGGCGAGCATCCCCGCCGCCGACTTGGCGATGCAGCGGAACGTGCCCACCAGGTTGATCTGGATGATGCGATCGAAGACGTCGAGCGGATAATGGCGGATGCTGCCGTCCTCCCGCGAGCGGCTCGCCGTCTTGATCGCATTGCCGGTGCCCGCGCAGTTGACCAGGATCCTTTCCTGCCCCAGCGCCGCCCGCGCCTGGGCGAAGCCGGCGTCGACCGAGGCGTCCGAGGTCACGTCCACGGCGCAGAACAGGCCGCCGATCTCGGCGGCGACCGCCTGGCCGAGCTCCTGCTGAAGGTCGAACAGCGCCACCTTCGCGCCACGCGCGGCCAGCGCCCTGGCCGTCGCCGCGCCCAGCCCGGAGGCGCCGCCCGTGACGACCGCCGTCAAACCCTTCACGTCCATGTCCATCTCCCGCGCCGAAGCCTTGTGGTCAGCGCGGCCCTTAGCGGAGCCGGAAGGGCTTGTCAGCCGAAATTAATACAAGCATATTCATCTTGCGGGCGGCAGGCGGCATTGCGCCCGGTTCGCGGTCGATCTATGGCGCACGATAAGCCGTACGATTGAAACATATATTGCAACTCAGTGACGGGAGCCCCCTGATGCCGGAAGCCTATATCATTGATGCCGTTCGCACGCCGCGCGGCATCGGCAAGACCGGCAAGGGGGCGCTCGCCCATCTGCACCCCCAGCAGCTCGCGGCGAGCGTGCTCAAGGCGCTCCGGGAGCGCAACGGCTTCGACACTGCCGACGTCGACGACATCATCTGGTCGACCTCGATGCAGCGCGGCACGCAGGGCGGCGATCTCGGCCGGATGGCGGCGCTCGACGCGGGCTATGACGTGCGGGCCTCCGGGGTCACGCTCGATCGCTATTGCGGCGGCGGCATCACCGCGGTCAGCCTTGCCGCGGCGCAGATCATGGCGGGGATGGAGGATCTGCTGATCGCGGGCGGCAGCGAGATGATGTCGCTGACCGCCACCCTCTCGCAGCAGGAGGCCGCGGCGGGGCTGCCGGTCTACGGGATCGGATCGGGCAATGACCGGCTCCAGGCCGTCCACCCCCAGTCGCACCAGGGCGTCTGCGGCGACGCGATCGCCGCGCTGGAGGGGATCGGCCGCGAGGAGCTCGACGCAGCCGGGCTGGAGAGCCAGCGCCGCGCCGACCGCGCGATCCGCGAGGGCCGCTTCGCCAGGAGCCTCGTCCCGGTGGTAGACGACGAAGGCCGGGTGCTGCTCGACGCCGACGAATATCCCCGGCCGCAGACCACGGCCGAGGGGCTCGCCCAGCTCAAGCCCGCCTTCGAGGCGCTCGCCCGGACGCCGATCGACGAGACGGGCACCACCTATGCCGGCCTGATCAACCGTAAATTCCCCGATCTCGACATCCGGCCGGTCCACCATGCCGGCAATTCGTCGGGCGTGGTCGACGGCGCGGCGGCGCTGCTGCTCGCGTCGAAGGATTATGCCGAGCGTCATGGGCTGAAGCCGCGCGCCCGCATCGTCGCCACCGCCAATGTCGGCGACGATCCCACGCTGATGCTCAACGCGCCGGTGCCCGCGGCGCGCAAGGCGTTGAAGAAGGCTGGCCTGACAAAGGACGACATCGATCTCTGGGAGATCAACGAGGCCTTTGCGGTGGTTTCCGAGAAATTCCAGCGCGATCTCGATCTCGATCGCGACAAGGTCAACGTCAATGGCGGGTCGATCGCGCTCGGCCATCCGATCGGCGCCACCGGCGCGATCCTGATCGGCACCGTGCTCGACGAGCTCGAACGGACCGGCGGGCGCTACGGGCTCGTCACCATGTGTGCGGCGGGCGGCATGGCGCCCGCGATCATCATCGAGCGGCTGTGATCTCGAAAGATTGGAGAGAGGCATGAAGAAGAAGGTGATCATCGAGGTGGCGCTGAACGAGACGGTCGTGCGCCGCGAGAACCCCCATGTCCCGCTCACTCCGGAGGAGATCGCCGAGGACGCCTACCAATGCTATCGGGAGGGCGCCTCGATCATCCATTTCCACAACCGCGTGCCCGACAAACCCGACGACGGCAGCTATGATTCCAGCCTCGCCGGCAGCGCCGAGCATTATGCCGAGACGATGCGGCTGATCCGTGCCAAATGCGACGTCATCCCCTATCCGACCTACACCTATCCCGGCGCCGCCGGCCGCGAGGAGGCCGAGCGCGGCATGCATCCGCATGTGAAGGCGCTGCGCGCGATGCCCGACATCGGGCTGGAGACCTTCGTCCTCCATGTCGGGGCGACCAATATCGGGCGCTACGACTTCAAGGCGGGCCGCTTCGTCTATGACCGGGTCAGCTCGCACACCCATGAGCAGATGAGCCAGTTCCTCGCCTGGTGCCTGGAAAGCGGCCTCCAGCCCGGCTTCATCGTCCGCGAGCCCGGCCATGTCCGCCACCTGCTGATGTACCATGAGATGGGGCTGCTCAAGGAGCCGATCATGGTGCATCTGAACATGTCGGATTCGGTGCCCTACGGCCCGATGCCCGACGCGGCCGGCGTCCTGTCGCTGCTCGACATGTTCCCGCCGCACATCCGCTACGAATGGTTCCCGCACAATTACACGACCTTCGTGCACGACCCCGCCCATGGCGACACGCATCGCGAGCTCAATGTGCTGGCGGTGGCGATGGGCGGCCATATCCGCACCGGCCTGGGCGACAAGCCCGAATGGGACGGCGAGCAGCTCAGCAATGTCGAGATGGTGCGGCGCATGGCCGCGGTCGCCCGGGCGGTCGGCCGCGAGATCGCCACGCCCGATGAGGCGCGGGCGATGCTCGGCTATTCCCGGGCGCCGGCGCGGAACGCCGCGTGAGCGGGGCCGCGCCGGACCTCGCCGCGATCGCCGACAAGATCGCGCTGGGTGAGCTGGTGGCGCGCTATGCCTGGCTGGTCGGTCAGGGGCGCGGCGCCGAGGTGCCCGCGCTGTTCACCGCCGACGGCGCGTTCGAGGGGCGCAACCAGCAGCTGCGGGGGCGGGAGGAACTGGCGCGCTTCTATGCCCGGTCGGCGAGCGGCCATGGCGAGGTGGTGCCGCTGGTCGGCAACATGATCTTCGACCTGGCCGGCGACCGGGCGACCGGGGTCTCGACCCTGACCGGCCACAAGCGCGGCAGCGGCGTCCATGTGTTCAGCGGCGTCTATGAGGATGATTTCGCCCGCGTCGACGGGCGCTGGCTGTTCGATCGGCGGCGCTTCACCACCTATTTCGACCTGCGGGCGGCTGGCTGACCGTCAAAATAATCGGTCTGGATTAATTTTCACTCGATCATCGCGCCGGAATGGGCTAAAACAATCGTATCACGAGTCGAATCGGACATATTTTAATGGAAGGCGATTGCATGGGCGTCGTCCAGGAAATCGGTGGAAGCCGGCTGTCGCTGATCCTGGCGGCGGAGCGCCTGTTCGCCGATTTCGGCCTCGAAAGCGTGTCGCTGCGGCAGGTCCACGAGGCGGCCGGCCACCGCAACGCCTCGGCGGTCCATTATCATTTCGGGTCGCGCGACGGCCTGGTCGAGGCGGTGTTCGAGCATCGGATGAGCCTGATCAACCGCCGCCGGCTGGCGATCATGGAGCGGCTGGAGGGCGAGCATCGGCTCACCGAGGCGCGGGCGCTGGTCGGCGCCTGGGTTCATCCCTTCGCCGAGGAGCTCCGGCCGCGCGCCGAGGGGAATTACAGCCTGCGCTTCCTGGAGAGGCTGCTGCGCGACGAGCCGCTGTTCATCCAGCGCAACGCCCTCCAGGAGCCGGGCGCGCTCTGGGTTACGGGCTGGAAGGTGGCCGACGCGCTGGAAGCGCTGCTCGCCTATCTGCCGCCGAAGATCGCGCGGATGCGGTTGCGGCTGCTGCGGCTGCAGATCGTCTCCGGCCTCGCCGCCATCGAGGCGCGGGGCGACCGGGAAGAGACGGATTTCCACGTCGAAGGACTGATCGACTGCCTGGTGGGCGGGCTGGCCGCGCCCGTTTCCCACGAGGCGCAACGGGCGCTGCGCGGCCGGGCGGAATGAAGCGAGGCCCGCGCCCCTGGGGCGGAACGGGCGATCATGGAATCGCGAAAGGAGAAGGACCATGGAAGCGACTTTGACGAGGACGGGCGCGATCTCCGCCGACTCCCATGTGACGGAGCCGCCGAACCTGTTCGTCGACCATCTGGAGCCGCGCTATCGCGACCGGGCACCGCACATGATCCGCAAGGAGGGCAGCGGCGAGGTCTATGTGATCCCCGGCATGAAGACCGACGTGCCCTATGGCCGCATGGCGGCGGCCGGCAAGGACCCGAAATTCCTCGAGGACGCCAACATGCTGTTCAGCGAGATCCATCGCGGCGGCTGGGACGGCAAGGCCCGGCTGGCCGACCAGGATCGCGACGGCGTCGTGGCGGAGATCATCTTTCCCACCGTGGCGATGCTGCTCGCCAACCATCCGGACGCCGACTACAAGCGCGCCTGCTTCGACGCCTATAACCGCTGGATCCTCGAATTCCAGGAACCGGCCCCCGACCGGCTGATCTGCCTTCCCTGCACCTCGGTGATCTCGGTCGAGGAGACGATCAGGGAGGTGCGCCGCTTCAAGGACCAGGGCTTCCGCGGCGTGATCTTCCCGGGCATGCCGGGGACCGACGAGGATTATGACCATCCGAGCTTCGAGCCGCTGTGGAGCGTGATCGAGGAGCTCGACCTGCCGATCAACTTCCATGTGTTCGCGGGCGGCAAGGACAGCGAGGGGCTGCGGGCCGGCGGCGTCACTCGCGGCCCGGCGATGAACCGCTTCAACTCGGTGATCCGCGCCAACCAGGACCTGATCGGCATGTTCGTGCTGAGCGGTATCTTCGAACGGCATCCCAGGCTGAAGCTGGTGGGCGTCGAGGGCGACGCCGGCTGGGCGCCGCATTTCGCCTATCGCATGGACCATGCATGGGAGAAGCATCGCTACTGGCTGAAGGCCGGCGCGGACCTGAAGGAGAAGCCCAGCCATTATTTCCACGAGAATGTCTACCTGACCTTCCAGGACGACTGGGTCGCGTTCAAGGTGGCGCATCTGATGAATCCGCGCCGCCTGCTGTGGGCCAACGACTTCCCGCACAGCGACGCCACCTGGCCGCACAGCCAGGCGCTGCTGGCCGAGCATGCCAGGCATCTGTCCGATCAGGAGAGGAACTGGATCCTGCGCGACAACACCCGCGAGCTCTACAAGCTCGACGTCTGATCGAGGCCCCGGTGGGAGGGAGGAGCGCCATGACCCAGTCCGTTCCGGTCCGCGCGATGATGGAAAGCCGTCCGCGCCCGCGCTTCTCCAGCCTGATCGGCCGCAGGACCGCGCATCTGGCGATCGACCTGCAGGTCGGGTTCCTGGAGCGCGGGGCGCCGTTCGAGGTCGCGGCGGCGCGGGCGATCGTCCCGGCCGTCAACCGCGTCTCGGCGGCGTTGCGCGCGGCCGGGGGGCTGAACATCTTCCTGCGCTACACGATCGATCCCGATGAGCCGCAGCGCTGGACCTCCTATCAGGAGCTGATGCCGGCCGCGCAGCGGGCTCTGTCCGCCGAGGCGTTCCGGCGCGGCGCGCCCACCCATGCGCTCTGGCCGGAACTGGACGTCGGCGCCGGCGACCTCGTCATGGACAAGACGCGGCTCAGCGCCTTCATCCCCGGCACCTGCGACGCGCAGGCGGCGCTCGCCGCGCGCGGCATCGACACGCTCATCATCTCGGGCTGCCTCACCGATGGCTGTTGTGAATCCACGGCGCGCGACGCGGCGCAGATGAGCTATCGCGTGTTCTTTCCGGAGGACGGCAATGCGAGTTGGTCGGAGGAAGGGCACCAGGCCACGCTGCGGACGATGAGCCGCATGGCCTTCGCCGACGTCAGTCCCGTGGACGAGATGCTGGCGCTGATGGCCGGGACGCGCGACGGCGCATGATGTCGGCCCGCTCAGTGTCCTGAGCGCTGGAGGGCGCGGAACTCGGCCATCGATTTCGGACCATAGGTCAGGAAGCTCGGATCGGCTTCGGCCAGATAGCCTTCCCTGGCCAGCGACAGGGCGTCGCGATCGAGACGCCGACGCGTACCGGGCACGTCGACCTTGTACACCCGCGCGGCGTTGAGCCCGAATATCTTCGCCTTCAGCGCGGGGGTAAGCTCGGGATAGCCATGGCGCTCGCGGAAGCTTTCGGAGAACTGGAAGGCCCGGAACGCCTGGATCTGGTCCTGGGGCGAACCGTACCAGATGCAGTCGGTGCCCCACAGGACATTGTCCTCGCCGACATGCTTGAGCAGCTTCCCCCAGGCATGGGCGGCCTGGTCGGGCCGCGTCATGAGCTGACGCCAGGTCGCGCCCAATTCGGCATAGACGTTGGCGTTGGGCGCGATCCCGTTGTCCTGCAGCGACTTCACCAGGGTATTGATGCCGATCTCCGCCCTGTCGGGATCATAGGGGCCCTCGATGCCGTCCTTGTCGTAGCCGCCATGGTAGATGAGGAATTTCATGTCGGGGTAGAGCCGGGCTGCCCGGCCGACGTCGTGGCAGGTGGCGAAGGCGGGGTCGCCCGATCCGAACCGGAAGCCCTTATGCGCGCAGACGATGTCGATGCCGAGGCGGCGGGACTTCTCGACGAAGGGCGTCATCAGCGCCTCGTCGTCGAGGCGATAGCCGCTGCTGCCTTCGCCGGGAAGCTGGGTGTAGAGCTTCCATGCCGAGACGCCCCATTGCGTCTTGAAGGCCTCCATCCGGTCGAGGTCGCCGGCATGGTTGGGCAATATCTTGCCGTGCAGGAGGAGCCGCCGGCCCGACCCCAGCCGGTCGACCAGCGCGCGGACGGCGGCCGCGTCCTGGATCGGCAGCGGCTCGTCGTCATGGTCGACCGAAAGCACGCTCATCACCGCCATCTGCGTGTCGGAATCGAGGAACACGTCCTTGACGTAGTGCTCGCCGTCCAGAAGGTTCAGATAGCCGAGCTCGTCGTCGGCGGCGGTCCAGGCCTTGCCCGCGTCGGTGGCCCCCCGCATGCTCTTGGCCAGACGCAGCCCGCTCGCCCGCCGGCGCCACGGGCCGGTCGGGTTCACCGCATGGTTCTGGACGTCGAATATGAAATCGTCGGAGGCGAGCGTGGCGGCCGCCGCCGCCGGGTCGACGGCGGCGTCGGGGGCGAGCGCGAAGACGCCGCCGATCTCGCCGGCCGCCGCGCCGGCGGCGTTGAGCGCCATCAGCACATTGGCGGCCCCGCAACTGCTGATCATGAACTGCCGCCGGCTCATGCCGGTGCGGCGGGCGTTCTCGCTCGCGCTTTGCTGGGCGAGGGCGATGGCCTGGCGGTCGCGCCGCGCCAGCGGGGCGGGTTCGAACTCGCCATTGGTGGTCGAGTCGAGCTTGACGGGCAGGCGCAGACCCTCGGGATCATGGCGGAAACGCAGCGATGCCCTCCTCGAACCAATGCCGACCGGCCCTCCGTCAGAGCGACCGGCTGACGACCTCCTTCATGATCTCGTTGGTGCCGCCGAAGATCCGGGTCACGCGGGCGTCGCGCCACAGCCGGGCGATGAGATATTCGTTCATGTAGCCGGCGCCGCCATGGAGCTGCAGCGCCATGTCGGTGATGCGGCCCTGCATGTCGCTGTGCCACTGCTTGGCGGCCGACGCCTCGGCGGTGGTCAGTGCGCCGGCGATGTGGCGGCGGATCGCCCAGTCGAGATGCGCCCAGCCCACCTGGAGCTGGCTCTTCATGTCGGCGAGGGTGAATTTGGTGTTCTGGAACTCGAAGATCGGCTGGCCGAACGCCGTGCGGTCCTTGACGAAGGCCAGCGCCTCGTCGAACGCGCGCTGCGCGGCGGCCTGGGCGGAGGTGGCGATCGACAGCCGTTCCTGCGGGAGCTGGCTCATCAGATAGGCGAAGCCGCGTCCTTCCTCGCCGAGCCGGTTGGCGACCGGCACCTCGACGTCGTTGAAGAACAGTTCGGAGGTGTCGGCCGACCACAGGCCGATCTTGTCGAGGTTGCGTCCGCGCGCGAAGCCGGGCGTATCGGCGTCGACCAGGATCAGCGACAGGCCCCGCGCGCCGAGCCCGGGATCGGTCTTCGCCGCGACGATCACCACGTCGGCGTTCTGGCCGTTGGTGACATAGGTCTTGGCGCCGTTGATGACATAACGGTCGCCCACCCTCCGCGCCGTCGTCCGGATCGCCTGGAGGTCGGAGCCCGTCGCCGGCTCGGTCATCGCGATCGCGCTGATGCATTCGCCGCTGACCATCTTCGGCAGGTAGCGGCGCTTCTGCTCCTCCGATCCGTAGGACTGGACATATTCGGCGGTGATGTCGTTCTGGAGCGGGACCCCCGCCGAGGAGCCCGCATAGGCCAGTTCCTCGTCGATCACGGCGTTGTAGCCGAAGTCGAGGCCCAGCCCGCCATAATCGGGCGACACGTTGGGGCAGAGCATGCCGGCCTCGCCGCACGCCAGCCAGAACTGCCGGCTGACGATCCCCTCCTCCTCGAAGCGATCGAGGTTGGGCAGCAGCTCCCGCTCCAGCATCTTGCGGACGCTGTCGCGGAACAGCGCGTGGTCCTCGTCGAAGGCGAAACGGGCGGACATGTCGAGCATCGGCTTCTCCAGCAGCGGACGGCGGCGCCGCCGCGAGGTCGGTCAGGCGGCGGGCGCGGCGGCGGCTTCGCGGAAGCGGTCGCGGATCAGCCGCTTGAACAATTTGCCGGTCGGCTGGCGCGGCAGCTCGCGCATGAACTCGATCCGCTTGGGCATCTTCACCGGGCTCAGGCCCTTCCGTAGGAAGGTGTCCAGCTCGGCGGCCAGCGCGTCGCCGGCGTCGGACCAGTCGAGCGGCTGCACCACCGCGACCACCCGCTCGCCGAGATCGGGATCGGGCGCGCCGATCACCGCCGCATCGGCGACACGCGGATGGGTGACCAGCAGGTTCTCGATCTCCTGCGGGTAGATGTTGACCCCGCCCGAGATGATCATGAAGCTCTGCCGGTCGGTGAGGTAGAGATAGCCCTCCTCGTCGACCCAGCCGATGTCGCCCACCGAGGTCCAGCCATGGCGGTTATAGGCCGCGGCGGTCTTCTCCGGATCGTTGTGATATTCGATCGGGTTGCCCTTCTCGAAATAGACCATCCCCTCGCGGCGCGGCGGCAGCGGATCGTCATTCTCGTCGCAGATGCGGATCTCGCCGATGATCGCGCGGCCGACCGTGCCCTTGTGGGCCAGCCATTCCTCCGCCGTCGCGGCGGTGAAGCCGTTCAGCTCGGTGCTCGAATAATATTCGTGGACGATCGGCCCCCACCAGTCGATCATCGCCTGCTTGATCTCGACCGGGCAGGGCGCCGCGGCGTGGAAGGTGCTGCGCAGCGACGAATGGTCGTAGCGCTCGCGGACCGCCTCGGGCAGCTTCAGCATCCGCACGAAATGGGTCGGCACCCATTGCGCATGGGTGACGCGGTGCCGCTCGATCAGCCGCAGCGCCTCCTCCGGATCGAACTTCGTCATCACGATCACGGTGCCGCCGAGCTGGTTGACCGACATCGAATAGCGCAGCGGCGCCGAATGATAGAGCGGCGCGGGACAGAGATAGATGCTGTCCGCGTCCATGCCGTAGAGGGTGCGGGCGAGGTTGGTCACCGGGGTCGGCTCGTCGATGCCGCCGGCCGGGCGGGGGCGCTTGATGCCCTTGGGATGGCCGGTGGTGCCCGACGAATAGAGCATGTCCTGGCCCGGCGCCTCGTCGGCGATCGGCGTGTCGGGCATCGCGTCGCGGAGCCGTTCGAAGCTCCGCGCGAAACCGGCCTCGCCGTCGGTGGCGAACAGCGCCAGATCGCCGAGGCCGTCGACCGCCTCGCGCACCGTGTCGGCGAGGCCGGCGGAGAAGACCAGCGCCTTGGCGCCCGCATCCTCGATCATGTAGCGAAGCTCGGAGGCGGTCAGCCGCACCGGCATGCAGACATAATAGAGCCCCGAGCGCTGCGCGGCCCACACCGTCTCCAGGAAGCGCGGCCCGTTGGTCAGGAACAGCGCGACCATGTCGCCGGTTTGCAGGCCGGCCTGGCGGAAGAGGTGCGCGCCCTGGTTGGAGCGCCGGTCGAGCTGCCGATAGGTGACGACCTCGCCGGTCTCGGCGGTGATGAAGGCCGGCTTGTCCCCGTTCGCGACCGCGTGGATGCTCGGATGCATGGCTTACTCGCTGCTTCTCCGGCGCGCGCGAGCCTGTCGCGCCGCCCTTTCGCGGCGACAATAAAACAAAGCCATGAATCCGCAAGCAGGAAAAACAAATGTCTTAAATTAGGCGGCGGCGGTCCATCGGCCGCTTTCCCCGGCGGACCGGATTGCTTCCATCAGCCGCTGGTGGCGCGCCGCGAGGCCGAAATCGGCGACGGTGCGGGTGCCTTGGCGGATATCGCGGGCGAAAGCGGCATAGAGCCGCGCCAGATTGGCCGAAATCGGCCCCAGCGCGTCGCGCGGGTCCTCCGCCACCGCGATCGGCTCGAGCGCGCGGGTCGCGCCCCGGGCACCGGACAAGGCCAGCGGCACCATCTGGATCACCCCCGCCGGGCCGGTCAGGCGCAATTCCCCCTCGGTGCCGATCACTTCGATCATCAGGCCGGTCGAGCGCTGCAGCCCGCCGCGGATATGGACCGAGAGCGGCGCGCCGCCGGCGAGCCGCGCGGTGATCGCCACCTGGTCGGGCGAGGTCGGCCGGAAGCTCTCGGCCGCGTCGATGACGTCGGCGGAGGCGGCCGGCGTGTCGCCCGCCTCGGGAAAGGCCACCACCGCCTCGAACGCGCGGTAGCGCGCCAGCTCGGCGGGCGGCAGCACCGCCACGCGCGAGCGGCGGGTCGGAAGATAGGCGCTGACCGCCTCGATCTCGCCGCAGGCGCGGGCAACGGCGTCGAGCAGATGGCCGCCGGTGATCGTCAGCAGGGTCGCGCCGTTGTCGGCGTCGAACAGATAGGCGTTGCCCGCGTCGATCGCGCCGCCCCAGCCGAAGCCCGAGGCGACCACCGACACGCCGAGGATCTCGCCGACATAGCCGTCGCCGATCAGCGCGGCGAGCCGGTCGAGCGCGGGCGAGGCGCGCGACTGGAGGCCGATCATGCTGTGGCTGCCAGACGCCCTGGCGCGCGCGGCCAGGTCCTCGGCCTCGTCGAGGGTCCGGGCGAGCGGCCATTCGCAATAGACATGCTTGCCCGCGTCGAGCGCGGCCGAGACGATCTCGTGATGCAGAGGCAGCTTCACCGACACCGTGACGATGTCGACCGCCGGATCGCGGATCAGGTCGCGATAATCGGCATAGCCCGGCACGCCGAATTTCTCCTCGGCCCGCTTCGCCGTCTCGGGGCGCGAGGTGCCCGCCGCCACCAGCCGGACGTCGCCGTCCGCGCCGCCGTTCAGCAGCGCCGGCAGGTGCGAACTGATCGCCCAGCCGCGATCGGGATTGGCGCCGATCAGCCCTACGCCCAATGGCTTCATACCGGTTCCTTTCCATGGTGCGGCGCGACCGGCGCCCCCTGATCCCCGTCGGACGGGGCGGTGACGAAAGCGCCGGTCGCCCGGTCCCAGCAGCCGATGACGCCGGCCTTGCGGATTTCGGTCTTGCGGACCTTGGAGGTCGCCGTCTTGGGCAGCTCGGCGAGCAGGCGGACATAGCGCGGCACCATGAAGCCCGGCATCGTGCCGTCGAGGAAGTCGAGCAGCGCCGGCTCGGACAGGCTCTGTCCGGGGCGCAGCGTCACCGCGATCTTGATCTCGTCCTCGGCGAACTCGCTCGGCACGGCCACGGCGGCGCATTCGGCGACCGCCGGATGGGCGCAGACGTGCAGCTCTACCTCCACCGAGGAGATGTTCTCGCCGCGCCGGCGGATCGCGTCGTCGAGCCGGTCGACGAAGAAGAAATTGCCCTCCTCGTCGCGATACAGCGCGTCGCCGGTGTGCAGCCAGCCGTTGCGCCAGAGCGCCGCGGTCTCCTCGTCGCGGCCGAGATAGCCGATCGAGGTGGTCCAGGGCTGGCTCGGGCGGACCACCGCCTCGCCCACCTCGCCGGGCGGCAGCTCGATGTCGTTGGGATCGAAGATGCGGATGTCATAGCCGTCGCGCGGCCGGCCGACGCTGGTCGACCGGGCGTCGGCGTTGAAGATGATCGCGCCGGATTCGGTCGAGCCATAGGCGGTGAGCAGCCGCACCCCGAAGCGCTCGCGCCAGGCGGCGAAGAAGCGCGGCAGCGGCAGGATGCAGATCTCGCGCAGCCCGTGCTCGCGGTCGGAGGCGCGTTTGGGCTGGAGGTGGAGGAATTCGGCCATGGTGCCGACCAGCTGGCTGGTGCGGGCCCCGGCCGCGCGGGCCTGATCCCAATAGCGCGAGGCGCTGAAGCCGTGCGCGACATGGGCGGTGCCCTGGTGGATCAGCGCGTTGTAGATGCCGCCCCAGCGCCCGGCGGCGTGGAATTGCGGCAGCACCACGAAGCGGACCTCCCCCGGCAGCGTGGTGCCGAGCCCGTCCGAGGTCGCCTGTCCGAAGGCATGGGCATGCGGGCACAGCACCCCCTTGGAGCGCCCCGTCGTGCCCGAGGTATAGGAGAAGCTGAACAGCTCCCAGGGGGCGACATGCTCGGGGGACGCCGGCGGGGCGGCGGAAAGCTCGGCGAAATCGCTGATCGCCCAGAGTTGCGCGGCGCGGCGGCGGCTGTCGTCGTCGGTGTCGGCGCCGCGGCGGACGATGACGGCGCGGAGCGCTGGGATATCCGCGGCGATCTCGACCAGCCGGCCGAGATACTGCTCCTCGACCACCGCCACGGTCGCCTGCGAATCGGCGATGATGTAGGCCAGCATCTGGCCGCGATAGGCGGTGTTGACCGACACCTCGATCCGCGCGCTCAGGCCGATGCCCATCCACAGCAGGCCATTGTCGACATGGTTGTCGAGCATCAGCAGGATCGGCTGCTGGCGGCCGAGGCCGAGCCGGCCCAGCCCGCCCGCGATCCGCAGCCCCTCGTCCCACAGCTCCGCATAGGACAGGGCGCGGTCGGGATCGCGGATGGCGGTCTGCGACGGGCGCGCGCGCAACGCGGTCTCCATCACCCGGACCAGGTTGCGATCCTCCATCGCGATCCCGGAAATGTCCATTCGAAGACCCTCTCGATCGACGCCGATCTAGCCGCCGGCCTTGGCTGAAATCCGCGGCATTCGCCGACAGCGCAGCCCCGCACCTTGCAGCATGCCGGAGCGGCTTGCAAGGCGGGTGGCCGGCCGCTTCCTAGCGAATTGAAACAATCATTTCAATGTGTGGCTTTGTCGCGTGCGGTATTAATGTGAATGAATGAAACAAATATTGCCAAGCTCGGGCGCGTCCGATAACAGTCGGCCGACGGAACCTGTCGACAGCGTCCGTGCCTGCATTCTCCCACAGGGTCATGACGGCGGGCTGTCGGCGCGGCCGGCACGATGATTCTGGGGTAGTGGAGCGGAGCGAGATGGCAGCAAGACAGCGGGGCGGCGCCTGCTCGGGCATCCGGGTGATCGAACTGGGCACGATGGTGACGGCGCCGCTGGCGGGTCAGTTGCTGGCCGATTTCGGCGCGGAAGTGATCAAGATCGAGCCGCCGCAGGGGGAGATCATGCGCGGCATCCCGCCGGTCTTCGAAGGGCGCTCGGCCGCCTTCGCGCAGTGGAACCGCAACAAGAAATGCGTCGCGCTCGACCTCAAGAGCCCGGCGGGGCTCGCCGCCGCCCGCAAGCTGGTCGATGGCGCCGACGCGCTGGTCACCAATTTCCGGCCCGACGTGCTCGAGGCTTTCGGCTTCGACTATGACGCGGTCGCCGGGCGCAACCCCGACATCGTCTATGCGGCGCTCACCGGCTTCGGGCCCGACGGCCCCTATGCCGAGCTGGCCTCCTACGACATGGTGATCCAGGGGCTGGTCGGGCTGATGCCGAACCAGGGCGGGGACGGGCCGCCGCAGCCGATCAAGTCGCCGGTCGCCGACAAGATCTCCTCCTATTCGGCGGTGATGGCGATGCTCGCCGCGCTGCTCCACCGCAAGGCGGGCGGCGCGGGGCAGAAGATCGAGATCTCGATGATGGACGCCTATGCGAACTTCATCCTGCCCGAGCTCTTCTATACCCGCACCTTCCTCGACGCGCCGCCGCCGGTGCAGTGGGTGAAGAGCATCTACAATCCGTTCGAGCTGTCCGACGGCTGGGTGATCGGCTTCGTGATGACCGACCGCCATTTCGAGGGCGCCTGCGACATCTTTGGCCTGGAGGCGATCCGGAAGGACCCGCGCTTCGCCGATCCGGGCGCGCGCAACGTCTACCAGCCCGAGCTGATGCAGGAGATCGCCCAGGCGTGTCGGCACATGACCGTCGCCGCGTTCGTCGAGCTGGCGCGCGCCAACGACCTGCCCTTCGCGCCGGTCAACGATCTCGACCAGTTCATGGGTGATCCGCAGGCGGTGCACAACCAGACCTTCGTCGAGTTCGACGATCCCGGCCGGCCGGAACTGGGCCGGCTGAAGCTGCTCAACAGCTTCGCGCGGATGAGCGGGACGCCGGTCGACGCGCGCGCCTTCGCGCCCGACGTCGGCGCCGACAATGCCGAAGTGCTGGCGGCGATCGGCCTGACGCCGGCCGAAATCGACGCCGCGACGCGGGGGAGGGCGGTCGCCGCTGAGTAATGCAGATGTATAAAACAATATTTGCATTTCTGACGGCCGACGCTTATATCGGACGAATACCGGACAAGGGCGCCGCAGCCGGCGCCGGAGGGTGAGATGGTGAGAGTGCGGTTCCAGCGTCCCGATGGCAGCGAAACGGCCTGCGACGTCGCGGCCGGGCTGAGCCTGATGGAGGCGGCCCTCAACAATGGCGTCGACGAGATCATTGCCGATTGCGGCGGCGCGCTCTCCTGCGCGACCTGCCACGTCTATGTCGACGACGGCTGGATGGACCGGACGGGCGCGCCCTCGGAGGTCGAGGAGGAGATGCTCGAATTCGCGGTCGATCGCCGGCCCAATTCGCGCCTGTCGTGCCAGATCAAGCTGGGCGAGGGACTGGACGGCCTGTCCGTCGCCCTGCCGCAGCGTCAGCAATAGCCGGAGGATCGAGAGGAGCGGCCATGGCCACCGCATTTGAGAAGCATCCGACCGGGACCGCCTGGGTCGTCGAGGATCGCGACAGTTTCCGGGTCGCGCGCACGACCTTCACCGACCAGGACGTGCTGGAGCGGGAGCGGGCGGCCATCTTCGACCGTTGCTGGCTCTATATCGGCCACGAGTCCGAGCTGCCCAATCCCAATGATTTCGTGCGCCGCGCGGTCGGGGGCCGCGACCTGGTCTTCAACCGCGACCGCAAGGGCGACTATCACGCCTTCTTCAACAGCTGCCCGCATCGCGGCGCGGCGGTGGTGCGGGAGGACAAGGGATCGGCGATCTCGTTCAAATGCTTCTACCACGGCTGGTCGTTCAACAATAACGGGGCCTTCGCCACCCGCTTCGCGGCGGGCACCTATCCCGAGGATTTCAACAAGGACGGCTGCGCCAATCTGGTGGCGGTGCCCAGGCTGGCCGGTTATGCCGGCTTCTGGTTCGTCAATTTCGACGCGAACGCCGAGAGCCTCGAAGACTATCTGGCCGGGGCGAAGGACTTCCTCCAGGTCGTCGCCGACCATGGCGCCGACGGCATGGAGATCGTCGGCGGCATCCAGGAATATAGCGTGCGCGCCAACTGGAAGCTGCTCGTCGAGAACAGTTTCGACGGCTATCACGCGCACGAGACCCATTCGACCTATCTCGAGTATCTGGTCGACGCGATCGGCGGGCCGGCCGAGCTGTTCCCGTCGCGCGGCAATATCTCGCGCGCCTATGATCTGGGCAACGGTCATGCCGTGATCGAGGGCCCCGCCCCCTGGGGCCGCCCGGTCGCGCAATGGATTCCCGCCTGGGGCGAGGATGGCCGCGAGGAGATCGCGGCGATCTACGCGGAGTTGGAGAAGCGGCTCGGCAAGGAGCGGGCCGAGCAGGTCGCCTATGGCAACCGCAACCTGCTGATCTTCCCCAACCTCGTGATCAACGACATCATGGCGATCACCGTCCGGACCTTCTACCCGGAGCAGCCCGACTATATGAACGTCAACAGCTGGGCGCTCGCGCCCAAGGGCGAGGCGCGCCATTTCCGCAAGCGCCGGCTCGACAATTTCCTCGAATTCCTGGGGCCGGGCGGCTTCGCGACGCCCGACGACGTCGAGGCGCTCGAATCCTGCCAGCGTTCCTACCGCAACCGCGCGGCGGCGGGCTGGAACGACATCTCGCGCGGGATGCTGCGGGACGAGCCGCTGGCGGACGACGAGGCGCAGATGCGCGCCTTCTGGCGCGAATGGGATCGCCGGGTGGCGAAGGCGGGGTGAGCGGCATGGCGACCATCGAACGCGCCGGCGCGCCGGCGGACCGGCAGGGCGGGACGCCCACGCGATCGGAGATCGAGGACTTCCTCTATCTGGAGGCGGCGCTGCTCGACGAATGGAAGCTCGACGAATGGCTGGCGCTGTTCGCCGAGGGCGCGACCTATGACGTGCCCACCACCAGGGCGGACGACGACGCGGACTCGGCCGACCAGCTTTTCCTGGTCGCCGACGATTATGCGCGGCTCCAGCATCGCGTGCGCCGGCTGAAGAAGCCGGGCGCCCATTCCGAATGGCCCCGCTCGCGCACCGCGCACAGCATCTCCAACGTCCGCATCGTCGAGGCGGAGGGCGACGAGGTGCTGGTCCGATCGGTGTTCGTGACCTACCGGGCCAAGAACGACGTGACCGATTGCTATTTCGGCCACCATTTCCACCGCATTCGCGTCCAGGCGGACGGGCTGAGGATCCTGTCGAAGCGCAGCATGCTCGACATGAGCAGCCTGCGTCCGCACGGGCGCGTCAGCATCATCGTCTGACCGGTTGGCGAGGGGATTTCCCATGTCGGTTTCGAACATCCGCTATCGCCGCCTCGGCTATCTGGCGCTCAACGTCAGCGATCTCGAACGGTCGCGCGCCTTCTACACCGATGTCCTCGGGCTGACCGACGACGGCGCGGGCGGCGCCGACCGCGTCTATCTGCGCTGCAGCGACAAGCATCACGACCTGTTGCTGGTGCGCGGCGACGTGCCCGGCGTGAAGCGCGCCGCCTGGCAGATGGAGAACCGCGACGCGCTGGAGGCGGCGCGCGCCCATTTCGCGGAGATCGGACTGGCGCCGCGCCCGGTGGACGCGGCGGAGTGCCGCGATCTCGGCATCGAGGAGGCGTTCCGGATCAGCGAGCCGACCACCGGCGTCACCTTCGAATTCTATGCGACGATGGCCGAGCTGGCGCCGTTCGTGCCGAGCCATACCGACATCCAGCGGCTCGGCCATATCGTGCTGAGCAGCACCGACCGGCCCGCCACCGAGGCCTTCCTGCGCGAGCATATGAACTTCCGCGTGTCGGACCGGGTCGATAACATCGTCAGCTTCATGCGCTGCTTCCCCAATCCGCTGCACCATTCGCTGGGCGTCGGCGGGGGAACGCGCATCGGGCTCAACCATGTCAACTTCATGGTCTCGAACATCGACGACATCGGCCGCGCCTATCACCGGGTGAAGGCCAACGGGGTGAAGATCGTCTATGGGCCTGGGCGGCATCCGCCGTCGGATTCGATCTTCCTCTACTTCCTCGATCCCGACGGGATGACCGTCGAATACAGCTTCGGCATGGAGGAGTTCCCCGAGGTCGGCGCGCGCGAGGCGCGGCTGCTGCCGGCCAAGCTCGAATCGCTCGATTCCTGGGCGGCGGTCCCCGATCCCGAGTTCGGCAAGCATGGCGAGATCGAGCGCCTGCCGGCGGAGAGCGCGGCGTGAGCGGGGAGGGGCCCGTCGTCCTCGTCACCGGCGCGGCCAGCGCGATCGGCCAGGCGATCGTGCGCCGCTTCGCCGCGGCGGGAAGCCGGCTGGTGCTGGCCGACATCGACGCCGGCGCGCTGGCGACGGTGGCGGCGGCGATCGCGCCCGACGCGATCCTGACCAGCGGCGACCTGAGCGACGAGCAGGTCGCGGCCGATTTCGTCGGCGCGGCGCGCGATGCCCATGGCCGGGTCGACGTGCTGGTCAACAATGCGGGCGGCGGCATCATCATGCCCTTCGCCGATCATACGCCGGCGACGATGCGGACGACGATCGACCGCAACCTGTGGACCTGCCTGTGGTGCACGCGCGAGGTGCTGCCGCTGATGGTCGCCCAGGATTATGGACGGATCGTCAACATGGGGGCGGATTCGGTCCGCAACGGCCTGTGGGCGCACGCCATGTACAACGCCGCCAAGGGCGGCATGCACGGCCTGACGACCGGGCTCGCCCGCGAATTCGCCGGCAAGGACATCACCATCAACACGGTCGCCCCCTGCATGATCAGGACCCCGCAGGTCGAGGCCGAGACCGCCAAGGGCAATCCGCTGATCGACCAGTTCCTGTCGGTGATCCCGAAGGGCCGCTCCGGCGAGCCCGACGAGGTGGCGTCGATGGTCTTCTACCTCGCATCGCCCGAGGCGTCGTTCGTCACCGGCCAGGTGATCAGCGTCAACGGCGGCAGCACGATGCTCTGACCCGGGAGGACAAGATGACGGACGGTTTGGAAAAGCGCACGGTTCAGGTCAACGGCACGCCGATGGCCTATGTCGAGCAGGGCGAGGGCGAGCCGCTGATCGCCATCCATGGCGGCGGGCCCGGCGCCTCGGGGATCAGCAACTACCGCCGCAACATCGCCCCGCTCGCCGTCGGCGGGCGGCGCGTCATCGTCCCCGACCTGCCCGGCTATGGCGACTCTCCGTCGCAGCCGACCGCCGATGCGATCTATGAGGGCTTCGCCGACAACATCCTCGGCCTGATGGACGCGCTGGGGATCGAGAAGGCCAGCTTCATCGGCAATTCGCTGGGCGGCGGCACGACGCTCAGCCTGGCGCTGCGCCATCCCCATCGCGTCAACCGGATGGTCCTGATGGGCCCGGGCGGCGGCTATTCGCTGAGCCCCCATCCGACCGAGGGGCTGCTGCGCATGGTCCATTTCTACGAAGGCGAGGGGCCGACCCGCGAGAAGCTCGACAAGGTGCTCGACCTGCTGGTGTTCGACCGGTCGATGATCACGCCCGATCTGGTCGAGGAACGCTACAAGGCCTGCGTCCGTCCCGACACCATGGCCAACCCGCCGCTGCGCGGCCGGGGCGCCAACCCCAAGGACGACCTGTGGCGGCAGCCGCTCAACGAGCTGCAGCACCGCACGCTGATCATCTGGGGGCGCGAGGACCGGGTGCTGTCGTTCGACAATGCGCTGGTGTTCCTGAAGTCGATCCCCAATGCCGAGCTGCACGTCTTCCCGAAGACCGGCCACTGGGTGCAGTGGGAGCGCGCCGACCAGTTCAACGACATGGTCAACGACTTCCTCGACAGGGCATGAGCGCGCCCGGCCTCATCGACATCCACAGCCACATGACCCCGCGCGCGCTGCCGGTCGATCCCGGCAGCAGCGCGCCCTGGCCGTGCATGCGCTGCCAGGACGCGGCGCGGGCGACGCTGATGCTGGGCGACAAGCCCTTCCGCGAGCTCGACGACCGGTCCTGGGACGTCGCGCGGCGCTGCGAGGACATGGACCGCGACGGGGTGGCGATCCAGCTGCTGTCGCCGATGCCCGAGCTGCTGTCCTACTGGCAGGACGCGGCGCATGCCGAATATCTGGCCGATCACGTCAACGCCGCGATCGCCGAGATGGTGGCGCGCCGGCCGGACCGGTTCCGCGGGCTCGCGATGGTGCCGATGCAGGAGCCCGCGCGCGCGGCGCGCTACATGCGCGACCTGAAGGCGCGCTTCGGCGTGGACGGGATCGAGATCGGCAGCAATGTCGGCGGCGCGCTGCCTGGCGAGGAGCGTTTCGCGCCGGTCTTCGCCGCCGCCGAGGCGGGCGATCTCGCCATCTTCGTCCATGCGCTGCATCCGGTCGCGACCGCCGCCGTGATGCGGCACGCGCCTTTCTTCACGCCGATGGTCGGCTTCCCGCTCGACGTCGCGATGGCCGGGGCCTCGCTGATCACCGAGGGCGTGCTCGAGCGCCATCCGCGCCTGCGGATCGCGCTCAGCCATGGCGGCGGGGCGATGGCGTCGCTGATCGGGCGGCTCGACCAGGGGTGGCGCATGGTGCCGGAGCTGCGCGATCGGCTGTCGACCGCGCCGAGCGCGCAGGCGCGGCGGCTGTTCTACGACAGCAACGTCTATGAGCCCGCCTTGCTGCGCCACGTCGCGCGGGACATGGCGCCCGGCCAGGTCTGCGCGGGCACCGACTATCCTTATCTGATCATGCAGGAGGATCCGGCGGCCTTCATCGCGTCCGCCGACCTGACCGCCGGGGAGGCGGATTCGGTCCGTCGCGGAGCCGCGACGAGATTCCTTGACATAAGATGAAACAACTGCATCATACAAATAAGCAACACGACGAGGCGCCAGGGGATCGCGAATCGATCCGGATGGCCGGACGCGCAAGCGGGAGGGATTGGTCTTGATTTCGTTCGAACTTACCGAAGAGCAGGAGATCGCTCGCTCCACCGTCAGGGAGTTCGCGGGCCAGGTCCTACGCCCGCTCGCCCGCCAGGCCGATGTCGACGGCCGGATCGACGACGAGACCCTCGACCAGCTCTGGAGCCTCGGCATCGTCCAGTCGATGATCGACCAGGACGGCGACGAACCCGAGCAGAGCGCGATCCTCGGCGCGCTGCTGCTGGAGGAGCTGGGCTGGGCCGACGCGGCGTTCGGCGTGGCGCTGGCGAGCCCGCTCGGCTTCGTGCGGGCGGTCAAGGAGCAGGGCTCCGCCGCCCAGAAGGAGGCGCTGCTGCCCCAATTCGCGGGCGATCGCTACCAGGCCGCGGCGATCGCGCTGACCGAGCCGGGGCTGATCGCCAACGGCATCGATGCGCTGTCGACCAGGGCGGAGGCCGATCCGGCCGGCTATCGCCTGTCCGGCGCCAAGATCCAGGTGCCGCTGGGCGGGCGGTGCAGCCATTTCCTGGTGATCGCCGAGCATGACGGTAAGCCCGATGCCTTCATCGTGCCGCGTGACGCGCCCGGCGTCACGGTCGACGACGGCGATCGGCAGGTCGGCCTCGCCGGCGTCGCCTCGGTCACGGTGCGCTTCGACAATGTCGTGCTGGGCCACGAGGCTCGGCTCGGGGAGAATCGCGGCTGCGACGTCCAGCGGATCGTCGATGCCGCGCGCGTCGGCGCCTCCTCGATCCTCGTCGGCGTCTGCCGCGGCGTGTACGATCATTCGGTCGAATATACCAAGGAGCGCCACGTCCACGGATCGGCGCTCGCGCGCAAGCAGAGCGTAGCCTTCCGCCTGGTCGACATGTTCGTCGAGACCGAGGCCAGCCGCTGGATGTGCTGGCGCGCCGCGACCGAGATCGACAAGGGCGAGCCGGCCACCCGCAGCGCGTCGCTGGCGCAGAGCTACACCCGTCAGCAGGCGACCTGGATCACCGACGAGGGCGTGCAGCTGATGGGCGGCCACGGCTTCATGCGCGCCAATCCGGTCGAGCTCTGGTTCCGCAACGCGCGGACGCTTTCGATGCTCGAAGGCGTCGCCAGCGTCTGACCCGGTCACAGGCGGCGCGGATGCGCCGCGAGGAGGAATATATGGTCTATCTTGTCGGGGAACTGAGCGTCCGGCCGGGCGCGGAAGCCGATTTCGAGGCGGCGGTGGCCGAGCTGATGCGCGAGGTCCGCGCTAACGAGCCCGAGGCGCTGCTCTATCAGTTCGCCAAGGCGCGCGGACGCGACGGCATCTATCGCGTGGTGGAGAGCTATGCGTCGGAAGCGGCGCTCGAGGCGCACATGGCCGCGCCCTATCTGCGCACGGCGATGGAGAAGATGGCGCCGCTGCTCGCGGCGCGGCCGCAGATGGAGAAATGCGACCCGGTCGGCGCGCCGTGACGAACGGGGGCAACCGATCGGGCAAGGGAGCGCTCGCCTCGATCCGGGTGGTCGAGCTGGGGACGATGGTCGCCGCCCCGATCTGCGGGCAGCTGCTGGCCGACCTCGGCGCCGATGTCATCAAGATCGAGCCGCTCGGCGGCGAGGTGATGCGGGTGATCCCGCCGGTCTATAAGGGGGTCTCGGCCGCCTTCGCGCAGTGGAACCGCAACAAGCGCAGCATCGCGCTGAACCTCAAGTCGGCAGAGGGCATGGCCGTGCTGCGCGGGCTGCTCGCCAAGGCAGATATCTTCCTCCAGAACATGCGCGTCGGCGCGGTCGAGGAGATGGGGCTCGACCATGACAGCCTGATCGTCGACAATCCCGGCCTGATCTCGGTGCAGATCACCGGCTACGGCACCGAAGGCCCCTATCGCGACCAGCCCGGCTACGACATGATGGTCCAGGGGCTGACCGGCTTCATGCCGATCCAGGGCACCCCCGAGAAGCCCCGGGCGATCCGCAGCGTCCAGGCGGACAAGGTGGCCGGCTATTCGGCGGCGCTGGCGGCGCTGGCGGCGGTGATCCACCGGCGCGCGGGCGGCGGCGGGCAGAAGATCGACGCGACCATCCTCGATTCCTACGCCAGCTTCATGCTGCCCGACCATATCTACACCCGCTCGTTCGTCGATGCCCCGCCCGAGGCGCCGTTCACCGCGGACATCTACAACCTGATCCCGCTGCGCGACGGCAAGATCATCGGCTATCTGCTGACCCAGGACCAGTTCGAGGAGGCCTGTCGCGCCTTCGGGCGCGAGGACCTGATGCGCGACGCGCGCTACAGCACGCCGGGCGGCCGCAACGTCCACCAGCCCGAGCTGATCGGCGAGATCGCCGCGACCTGCGAGGGCAAGACGGTGGCGGAGGTGCTGGCGATCACCCGCGCCCACCGGCTCCCCTTCGCGCCGGTCAACGACATAGACGGCTATTTCGACGATCCCCAGGTGCGCCACAATGGCGGCTTCGTCGAGTTCGAGACCGAGGCGGTGGGGCCGGTGCGGCTGCTCAACGGCATAGCGCGGCTCGCCGAGACCCCGATCAATGCCTGCGCGCTGGCGCCGTCGCTCGGCGCGCATACCGACGCGATCCTGGCCGAGCTCGGATATCCGGCCGGCCGGATCGCGGAAATGCGCGGGTCTCGCAGCGTCGGCTGACGCCGGACATGGCCTGGCGGCCCGCCTGTGCCTGATCGATTGGGATGGGAGTTGTCATATGGCCACCACTTTGCAGAAGCCGACCGCCCATGAGCTGTTGCCCGGCATCCGGGTCGTCGACGCCGATACGCATGTCAGCGAATGGTACGACCTCTGGACCTCGCGCGCGCCGGGGAAGTACCGCGACCGCGTGCCGCAGGTCCGCGATATCGACGGCCGCTGGGACTGGATCATCGACGGCCAGACGCTCAACCGCGAAGGCGCCTCCAGCGCGATCCGGAAGGACGGGTCGAAGACGGTCGGCATGGCGTTCCGCGACCTGCAGCTCGCCGACGTCCATCCCGGCGCCTACGACCTGACGTCGCGCATCGCCTTCATGGACCGGGAGGGGATCGCCGCGCAGATCGCCTATCCCAATCTGCTCGGCTTCGGCGGGCAGAAGTCGATGATGATCGACGAGGAGCTGCGCAACGTCAGCATGACGATCTTCAACGACGCCATGGCGGAGATGCAGGCCGATTCCGGCAACCGTATCTATCCGATGACGATGGTGCCCTGGTGGGACGTCAAGCTGGCGGTCAAGGAGGCCGAGCGCTGCGCCGCGATGGGGCTTCGCGGCATCAACATGAATTCGGACCCGCATCTCCACGGGCTGCCCCATCTCGGCGATCCGCACTGGTATCCGCTGTGGGAGGCGTGCAGCGCGCTCGGCCTGCCGGTCAATTTCCACATCGGCGCCTCGGACGAGTCGATGACCTGGTTCGGCGCCGGCCTCTGGCCGGGGCATCCCGACGAGGTCAAGCTGGCCTATGGATCGCTGATGCTGTTCGTCGGCAATATGCGGGTGCTCGCCAACATCCTGCTCACCCGCGTGCTGGAGCGCTTCCCGGCGCTCAAGATCGTCTCGGTCGAAAGCGGCGCCGGCTGGGTGCCCTTCTTCCTCGAGGCGCTCGAATATCAGATGCGCGAGGCGGCGATGGACTATCGGGATTCGCCCAAGGACGTCTTCCGGCGGCAGATCTACATCTGCTCCTGGTTCGAGCGCGACGATATCGTCCACACCGCGCGCAAGATCGGCATCGACAATCTGATGTTCGAGACCGATTTCCCGCATCCGACCTGCCTCTATCCCGACAGCTTCCACTATATGGAAGGCGCGATCGAGGCGATGACGCCGCAGGAGCGCGGCAAGATCTTCGGCGGCAACGCCCAGCGGATCTACAATCTCGACCTGTCGCGCGCGCCGTTCTGATATTCGTCGTCAGGGAAAACGCGGTTTCACCGCGCCGGCCCGCTCCCCCACCCGACCTCCCATCAAGGATATACTGAGTGGGAGGTCGGGTGGGGGAGCGGGCCGGCGCCGCCTCACATGATCCGCAGGATCATTTCCAAACGGACTTTCAGACGTCGACCAGCTCCAGCGCGCTGTTCTCGGCGCCTTCGAGCCGGCCCAGCGCATAGTCGCCGGCGAGGGTGGTGCGCTGCAGCCAGCGGCTGCCGCTTTCCGGGGGCAGCCCTTCGGCGCCGTGGAGCATGCGCCAATTGTCCCACAGCACGATGTCGCCCGGGGTCCAGCGGTGGACGTGGATCTGGGGATGCGACAGCGTGTGCCGCACCAGCTCGCCGAGCAGCGCGTCGCCCTCGGCCTTGTCGAGGCCGAGCAGCTCGTCGGCGAACCAGGGCGAGAGGTTGAGCATCTTCCGCCCGCTTTCCTTCTGGGCATAGACGAGCGGGTGGATCGAGCGCGGATAGCTGTCCTCGCGCTGCTGGATGTCGCGGAACTTCTTGCCCATCCGGACCAGCCGGATGTCGTCGACGCTGTTCTTCATCGTCGAGATGTCCATGTAGAAGTCGTAGACGACCTCCAGCCCCTCGGCCCGCCGCTTCAACTCGTCGGGCAGGGTCTCATAGGCCGCGATCTTGTCGAGGAAGACCGTCCCGCCCATCTCCGGTGGGATCACGCGCGGGCGCAGCAGGCCGCCATGGTTGACCTTGTCGAAATAGACCAGGTCGAAATGGAGCGGCAGCCAGCCGCCGAGGTCGACGCCGTTGACGGTGTAGACGTTGCCGTTCTCGCCGCCGGGTTCATATTGGACGTTGGTGATCTCCAGCCGCGACGGATCGGTGTTGCCCTGCTTGATCGGATGGAGCTGGAAGGGGCCGAAGACGCGGCTGAGCTCGATATGCAGCTCGTCGCTGTCGTCCATGCCGCGAAAGACGACGAGCCCATGGCGTATCCACAGCCGGTTCAGCTCCTCGCGGACGGCGGCGTCCGTCAGATGCGCCCGTTCGAGGCCATGGATCTGGATGGCTTCGCCGGACGGCGTCAGCGGTTCGATGCGGAAAGGGAACATGGCTGGCTCCTGCTGTCGGCCGAGTCTCGATCGTCGCAATGTGCCGGAGCAATGCATTTGTTGCAAACAGATATGGTCAAGCATCGAGCCCGGTGTCGCCAATGGCTCTGTGGGGCGATCTTTCCGTGCCGGCGATTTTGTCAGTTTTCCCCGGAAAATCGGCAAATTTCGATATAATTCAATTCATCAAAATAACTGTATTGACGCCTTGGCGGGCGAGGCGTATCCATTTGCTGCGTTCATGCACATAACAGATGAAAATCGGGAGGGGAGTCATGCGCAGCACATTCGCGATATTGGTCACCGGCTTCTGCGCCACGAGCGCGCATATGGCGCTGGCCCAGACGGCGGCGCCCGCCGCCGCGGCGGCGTCCGAGGTCGTGGACGATACGTCCCAGGGGCTGGGTGACATCGTCGTCACCGCCCAGCGCCGCGAGCAGCGGCTCCAGGACGTTCCGGTGACGGTCAACGCCATCTCCGCCCAGGGCCTCGAACGGCAGGGCATCACCAACACGGCCGATCTCAACGCCGTGGTCCCCGGCCTGAACATCGCCAAGTCGAGCACGGTCGTGCAGCCCTTCCTGCGCGGCGTCGGCACCGCGTCGCTGGTCCCCGGCAACGATCCGAGCGTGCCGCTCTACATCGACGGCGTCTATCATTCGGCGCCGGCCGCCCTGTTCTTCTCGTTCAACAACATCGAGCGCGTCGAGGTGCTCAAGGGGCCGCAGGGCACCCTGTTCGGCCGCAACGCCACGGGCGGCCTGATCCAGGTCATCACCAAGGATCCGACCCAGGAGCTCTCGGGCAAATTCTCGCTCAGCTACGGCAATTACCGCGCGGTCAACGCCACCGGCTACATCAGCGGGGGCACCGACACGATCGCCGCCGACCTGGCCGTGGTCTACAACAACCAGTCGAAGGGCTGGGGTCGCAACACCTACCAGGCGGGCGAGGGCGGGCCGATCGTCGTCGGCGGAACCACCTTCACCGATCGCAAGGTCAAGCGGGCCGCGGGCTACACCGACGAGTTCGGCATCCACAGCAAGATCGTCATGACCCCCGGCGACCGGACGACGGTCAAGCTCAGCGGCATGTACATCGATGTCGACACCAACCAGAACCACTATCGCCACCCGCTGCCGGGCCGGCTGCTCCCGGGGCCGCCGGGGCAGAATCCCTACAGCTTCACGGGCGGCTTCTACGACTATGACTCGGATATCGAGTGGTTCAATCGCAACCATCAATATCTGTTCACCGCGGAGGCCCAGCACGAGGCCGATTTTGCGACCATCAAGTCGATATCCTCCTATCTGAAGGCGAAGGCCGAGATTTCGGTGCCGTCGGACGGCAGCCCGCTGATCTCGCGCGCCAGCAGCTTCGCGCATCTGCGGTGGAAGACCTTCACGCAGGAACTCCAGATCCTGTCGAACAAGGACTGGGGCCCCTCCTGGCTCGAATGGATCGGCGGCCTCTATTATCTGAACAGCCGCGCCGGCTATGATCCGCAGGAAGTGACCTACGGCTATCGCTACGACGGCACGTTCAACCGCTATTCGTTCCAGACCTCGGATTCGCTGGCGGCCTATGGCCAGGCGACCGCGAGCCTGACCCCGACCACGCGCCTGACCCTGGGCCTGCGCTACAGCAAGGACCGGCTGGCCGCCACGCAATATCAGCTCGGCACCTCCGCCGTCCTGGGCGGCGGCAACGCCAACGGCGCGGTCACGATCCTCGTGCCCAAGGTGCGGACGACGTTCGACAAGATCACCTGGCGCGTCGCGCTGGACCAGCGGTTGACGCCCGACGTGCTGCTCTATGCCAGCGCCAGCCGCGGCTACAAGACCGGCGCGTGGAACCATGGCGCGCTCTGCGCCACGACGCCGCCGGTGGGCGTCGCTTGCAGCAACCTGGTCTTGCCGACCCGGCCCGAGGTGCTCGACGCCTATGAGATCGGCCTGAAGTCGGACCTGTTCGACAAGCGCCTGCGGTTCAACATCTCGGGCTATTATTATGATTATTCGGACCTGCAGGTGCAGGCGGTGGTCGGCGTGCCGCCGATCAGCGTGCTCAACAACGCCGCGTCGGCCCGGATGTACGGCATCGACGTCGAGACGGCCTTCCAGTTCAATCGCTATCTGCGGATCTCGGCGAACGGCGCCTATCTCGACGCCAAGTACAAGAAATATCCGAACGCGGTCGGCTTCATACCGCTGACGGTGGCGCCCTATGCCAATTCGCAGATATTGTTCGACGCTTCGGGCAACAGGCTGCCCCGCGCCCCGAAGTTCACCAGCACGGTCTCGGTCGACTGGACCATTCCGACCGGCGCCGGCGACGTGACGCTGACGGGGAGCTGGTATTACAACAACGGCTTCTACTGGGATCCCCAGGAGCGGCTGAAGGAGCGGGCCTACAGCCTCGTCAACGGCCAGATCGCGCTCAAGGCGACCGACAATCTCAGCCTGCGGATCTGGGGCCGGAACCTGCTCGACAAGAAATATTACAGCTACCAGACCGCGACCAGCGCGGGCGACCAGGGCGCCCCGGCGGCCCCGCGCACCTACGGCCTCGCGGTGGACTTCCAGTTCTGACGCCTTCCCGGCCGGGCCTGATGGCCCGGCCGACCCTTTTCGAGAAAGCAAAGGCCGGCTTCGCCCGGCCTTTGTGCTGTTCGCTTCATTCCGTCATGCCAGCGAAGGCTGGCATCCATGTCTGTATCCTCCTCAGATGCCGTCTGGCCGATGAGAGACATGGACCCCAGCCTGCGCTGGGGTGACGCGTTTGTCTCACTCGGGCGGTTCAGCGCCAGCTCGGCTTGCGCTTTTCCAGGAAGGCGGCGACGCCCTCGGCATAATCGGGGATGGCGATCGCCTCTTCGACGATGCCGCGCTCCAGCGCGTCGAGGCGCGCGTCGAGGTCGGCGCGGCCGAGCGCCGACAACAGCAGGCGCCGTCCGATCCGCAGCGCCGGGCCGCTCTTGGCGGTGAAGGTCCGCAGATGCTCGCGCAGGTCGGCGTCGAAGCCGGCGCGCGGCAGGGTCCTGACGGTCAGGCCGATGCGCTCGGCCTCGGCGGCGTCGATCCATCGGCCCGAGAAGGCGAGATCGAGCAGTTTCGTCTGGCCGACATGATGCGCCATCAGCAAGGCGGCGAGCACGCTGACCACGCCGATGTCGATCTCGGGAAGGGCCAGCCGCGTGTCCTCGCAGGCGATCACCATGTCGCAGGCGAAGGCGAGCTCGTTGCCGCCGCCCGAGCAGATGCCGTTGATCGCGGCGATCCTGGGCTTGCCGTCGACGGCGGCGAGCGAGCGCACCATGCGGAAGATCGCGCGGCTATGGTCGTGGACGTGGGCGAGGTCATGCTCGCCCACGTCGCTGCCCGCCGCGAAGGCGCGGTCGAGCGCGGAGGCGACGACGATGATCCTGACGGCGGGGTCGGCGTCGAAGCGCGCGACCGCGTCGGCGACGTCGTCGGCCATCCGCGTGGAGATGATGTTGAGCGGCGGCCGCCGCAGCCGGATCCAGCCGACGCCGTCCTCGGCGTGGCTGTCGATCTCCGGCTGCGGCGGCTCGCTGTCGGTCATCGGGATCGAGCCCCGATCAGCCCGGCGTGTTGATCCAGATGGTCTTGCTCTCGGTATAGGCTTCGACCGACTGGCGGCCCAGCTCGCGGCCGAGGCCCGATTGCTTGTAGCCGCCGAACGGCGCGATCGGATCGATCATGAAATAGGTGTTGATCCAGACGTTGCCGGCCTTGAGGGCGCGCGCGACGCGATGGGCGCGGGCGATGTCGCGCGTCCAGACGCCCGAAGCCAGGCCGAAATCGGTGTCGTTGCCCTGGCGCAGCACGTCCGCCTCGTCGTCGAATGGGATCACCGCGACGACCGGGCCGAAAATCTCCTCGCGGGCGATGCGCATCTGGTTGTTCACGCCGGAGAAGATGGTCGGGCGCACATAATAGCCGCTGCCGGTGAAGCGGTCGCCGCCGAGGCTGACCGTCGCGCCGTCGGCGCGGCCGATGTCGACATAGCCGTTCACCCGCGTGAACTGGGCCTCGGAGACCAGCGGCCCCATCGTCGTCGCGGTGTCGAACGGATCGCCGACCCGATGCTGGGCGACGGCGGCCGACAGCTTCTCCAGGAATTCGTCATGGATGCCGCGCTGCACGAACAGCCGGCTGCCGGCGACGCAGACCTGGCCCGAATTGGTGCAGAAGGCGCGCATCGCCCCGGCCACCGCCAGGTCGATATCGGCGTCGTCGAAGACGATGTTGGGCGATTTCCCGCCCAGTTCCAGCGTCACCCGCTTCAGGTCGCGGGCCGAGCTGGCGAGGATGTGCTTGCCCACCTCGGTCGATCCGGTGAAGGCGATCTTGTTCACCCCCGGATGGTTGACCAGCGCCTCGCCGGCGACGCGGCCATAGCCGGTCAGGATGTTGACGACGCCGTCGGGCAGGCCCGCCTCCAGCAGCAGCTCACCCATGCGGATCGCGGTCAGCGGCGTCTGCTCGGCGGGCTTCAGGACGACGGTGTTGCCGCAGGCGATGGCGGGCGCGATCTTCCAGGCGGCCATCATCATCGGCCCGTTCCACGGGATGATCTGCCCGCACACGCCGACGGGCTCGCGGATCGTGTAGTTGAAGTGCTGGTCCGACGACGGATAGGTGTCGCCGTAGATCTTGGTGCACCAGCCCGCATAATATTCGAACACGGTCGACAGGCGCGCCGCGAAGTTGCGCGTCACCGCGATCGGCAGCCCGTTGTCGAGAGTCTCGAGCTGGGCCATCTCCTCGACATGCTCGTCGAGCACCCGGGCGATCCGCAGCAGCAGCTTGGTGCGATCATGCGGCGGCATGCCGGACCAGGCGCGGCTCTCCAGCGCGCGGCGCGCCGCCGCCACGGCCTGGTCGACATCCTCCGGCGCGGCGGCGGAGGCCCGGCCGATGACCTGCTCGGTCGCGGGATCGACCGTCTCGAAGGTCTCGCCGGTGCGCGACTCCACCCATTTGCCGTCGATCAGCAGTTTCTTTGCGCCGGAGCCCAGGAATTCGGTGGTGGCCGCGGCCAGAGCGCCGCGGGTCAGGGTGGTGGTCGACATGCGTTTCTCCAATTGATGCGTTTGAATGATACGACATCATTAATTAGTTGCATAGAGCAATCGGCGCGTTTAGCTTCGGCGACCGACAGCGGGATTCAGGGAGAGGCGGCGTGCTCGACAGGGAGGGGGACAAGATGGCCGCGATGGCGCTGGCCCCCGTTTCCCGGCCCGTCCCGGTCCCGGAGGCCGAGGATGCGGGCGGCTGGCAATTCGCCGATGCGCCGGCGCGCAGCGTCATGGTCGACGGCGTCCCGATCAGCTACCGGCTGTGGGACGACGCGCCGGCCGGCGCGCCGACGCTGCTGTTCCTGCACGGCTTCCGCGCCCATTCGCGCTGGTGGGATCATATCGTTCCCTTCTTCCGCGACGGCTATCGCGTCGCGACGATGGACTTCAGCGGCCTCGGCGACAGCGGCTGGCGCGATCGCTACACGATGCGCGGCTTCGCGCGCGAGATATTGGCGGTGATCGCCGACGCCGGCCTGGCGCCGGTCACGGTCGTCGCGCACAGCTTCGGCGGATCGCCCGCCGCCTTCGCCAGCATGATCGATCCCGGGGCGATCCGCCATGCCGTCATCATCGACACGCGGATGATCCTGGCCGGCGTGCCCGATCCGCAGCCGATCGAGCTGCAGGCCTTCAACGCCAGCAAGCGCATCTACAAGGACATGGACGAGGTGCGGGGCCGCTACCGGCTGATCCCCTCGTCGGGCGCGGTCGATGCCGGAATCCTCGACCATATCGTCCGCCATTCGGCGCGCGAGGACCGGGGCGGCTGGACCTGGAAGTTCGATCCGTCGTTCGATCCGCAGCTCACCGACGATCCCGATCGGCTGGTGCCGCCCGGCGTCGCGATGCCGATCGACTATATCTATGGCGACCGCAGCGGCGTGATCACGCCCGAGCTGGCCGAGCTGATCGTGTCGCTGCTGCCGAACTGCCGCGCGCCGATCGTCATCCCGCACAGCGACCATCATGTCCTGCTCGAGCAGCCGGTCGCGCTGGTGGCGGTGGTGCGGGCGCTGTTGATGCGCGGGCCTTTGCAGGCGGACGGCGATCCGCGCTGATCCGGCGCGCCGGCGCCATCGCGCCATTCAGGAAGGGAGCAAGGCGAATGTCCTATCAGGAGCATCAGGCCGCGCAGCGGCTGGAGACGATTCCGCCGCATGTGCCCGCGGACCGCGTGGTCGATCTCGACTATTTCTCGCCGCCCGGCGTGGCCGAGGATCCCCATCTGGCCTGGAAGCGCCTCCATGACGGGCCGGACATCATCTACACGCCTCATTATGGCGGGCATTGGATCGTGACCCGCGCCGACGACATGTTCGCGGTGATGCAGGATTACGAGACCTTCTCGAACTGGGAGTTCACCGTGCCGAAGCGCGGGCCCGGCAATCCGGTGCTGATGCCCAACCAGCTCGATCCGCCCCGCCACGGGCCGATCCGCAGCGTGGTGCTGCGGCCGATGTCGCCCAAGGCGGTCGAGCCGATCGAGCCGGTGATCCGCAAGATCATGGCCGATCGCATCGCCAGCATCGTCCCCAAGGGCGGCTGCGAGTTCGTCGGCGAGTTCGGCGGGGACATCCCGCCCGAGCTGTTCTTCGAGCATGCCCGCATCCCGAAGGACAAGCTGCCCGAGATGAAGCGCTTCGCCGACGCCGTCGCGCGCAGCGACAATGAGGAGGACCGGCGCGCGGCGCGGATCGGCGGCGCCAACTACATGATGGCGATCCTCGACGAGCGCCGCCAGGTCGAGGAACTCGACGACGACGTGTTCAGCGTCATCGTCCGGGCCGAGCGCGAAGGCCGCATCACCCGCGAGGAGAGCACGTCGATCGCACTCAACGTCTTCTTCGGCGGGCTCGAGACGGTGTCGTCGGCGCTCGCCTTCATCGTGCTGTTCCTCGCCCGTCATCCGGAGCATCGCCGGCAGCTGATCGAGGACGCCTCGCTGACGCAGGATGCGACCGAGGAATTCCTGCGCCGCTTCGGCATCCTCAACCTCGCCCGCATCGCCACCAGGTCGACCACCTTCAAGGGGCTGACGATCGAGCAGGGCGAACAGGTGCTGCTGCCGCTCCACCTGGCGGGGCTCGACGAGCGCAAATTCCCCAATCCGCTGGAGGTCGACTTCCACCGCAAGCGGGCGGGGCATTTCAATTTCGGCACCGGGCCGCATCGCTGCCTGGGCTCGAACCTCGCCCGGCCGGAAATCCGCATCTTCATCGAGGAATGGCTGCGCCAGATCCCCGATTTCTCGGTGGACCCGGACGACAAGCCGGTGGGCGCCTCCGGGGTCGCGATGACGATGACGCGGGTGCCGCTGGTCTGGCCGTCGCGCTGACCGAAGGAGAGAGGCTATGAAGGTGATCGTCGACCACGCCCGCTGCCAGGGGCACGCGCTCTGCATGCTCAAGGCGCCGCAGGTCTATCAGCTCAACGACGACGGCTACAACAGCATGCCGCCGACCGAGGTGCCGCCCGAACTGGAGGAGCAGGCGCGGCTGGGCGCGATCAACTGCCCCGAAGGCGCGATCCGCCTCGACAAGCGCGCCGTGGACTGACCGCAGAAGAGGAGGCCCATCGCCATGGCCGAGACCACCGCGACGCGCTCCACCGGCGCGCCGACACCGTTCCGCGTCGACGTGCCCGACGCCAGGCTGGCCGAGATTCGCGAGCGGGTCGCGCGCTACCGCCATTTTCCCGCGCCGGTCGACGAGGGGGACGCGTGGCGCTACGGGATCAACAGCCGCTGGCTGAAGCGGCTGTGCGACCATTGGCTGGACGGGTTCGACTGGCGCGCGGCCGAGGCCGAGTTGAACCGCTATCCGCAATATCGCGTCGAGATCGACGGCATCGGCATCCACTATGTCGAGATCCGCGGCGAGGGCGCGCGGCGGCGACCGCTGCTGCTGCTTCACGGCTGGCCCGGCTCGCACTTCGAGTTCTGGAAGATCGCCGAGCGGCTCGCCTTTCCCTCGCGCCACGGCGGATCGGCCGAGGACGCCTTCGACCTGGTGATCCCCTCGCTGCCCGGCTACGGCTTCTCGGGCCCTGCGCCCCGCCCGATCGGCATGCGCACGGCGGCACGGCTGCTCGACACGCTGATGGTCGAGACGCTCGGCCATGCCCGCTACATGGTGCAGGGCGGGGACTGGGGGGCGGTGGTCGCGGCCTGGCTGGGCGCCGACCATGCGGCCTCCTGCGCCGCGGTGCACGTCAACCTGATCGGGCTCAGGCCGGCGCCGGGCGACGACGGCGCGGCCAGCGAGGAGGAGCGCGTCGCCATCCGCGCGATGATGGACCGCGAGCGGCCCGACCTCGCCTATGCGGTGCAGCAATCGACCCGGCCCCAGACGCTGGCGATCGGCCTGATGGACTCGCCGGTCGGCACGGCGGCCTGGATCCTCGACAAATTCCACGATTGGTCGGATCTGGACGGCGGCTCGATCGAGAATGTCTATACGCTCGACGAGCTGCTCACCAACGTGATGATCTACCTCGTCACCGATACGATCTGCACCTCGCTCTGGTCCTATCGCGGCATGGCGGAGGAGCGGGTGCCGTTCGACCAGGTCTATTGCGCCAGCCCCACGGCGGTCGCCCATTATCCCTATGAACGGGTCGGGGGCACGCCGCCGCGCAGCTGGGTGGAGCGCTATTACAATGTGGTCCGCTGGACCGATCTCGACCGGGGCGGGCATTTCGCCGCGCTGGAACAGCCGGACTCGCTGCTGGAGGACGTGACCGCCTTCGCGCGCGACGCCTTCCCGGCCGGCGCCTGAACGGCCGCGCGATGGAGATGCGGACGGTCCGGGCCGGCGTGCTGGAGGTCGCCTATGCCGAGGCCGGGCCGGCCGACGGCTGGCCGGTCGTGCTGGTCCACGGCTTTCCCTATGACGCGCTCTGCTATGCGCCGGCGGCCGAGATGCTGGCGCGCGCCGGGGCTCGCGTCGTCATGCCGTGGATGCGCGGCCATGGTGCCACCCGCTTCCTGTCCGAACGAACGCCGCGATCGGGCCAGCAGGGCGCGTTCGGCGCCGATCTGCTGGCGCTGCTCGACGCCCTGGGCATCGGCAAGCCGATCCTCGGCGGCTTCGACTGGGGCGGCCGCGCGGCCTGCGTGGTCGCGGCGCTCTGGCCCGAGCGGGTGGCCGCGCTGGTGTCGGTGGCCGGCTACAACATCCTCGATCCGTCGCGCGCGGCCGAGCCGCTCGCGCCCGAGGTCGAGCATCGGCTCTGGTATGTCTGGTATCTCCATTCGGAGCGTGGACGCGCCGGGCTGGCCGCGCATCGCGAGGCGTTCTGCCGGCTGCTCTGGCGGCTCTGGTCGCCGCGCTGGGACTTCTCCGACGCCGATTTTGCGCGGACCGCCGCCGCCTTCGCCAATCCCGACTTCGTCGACGTCGTCGTCCACAGCTATCGTCATCGCCACGGCCTCGCCGGGGGCGATCCGGCCTATGCCGACATCGAGGCGCGGCTGGCGGCGCTGCCGCCGGTCACGGTGCCGGCGATGGTGGTCGAGAGCGGCAGCGACGGGTTGATCCCGCCCGCCCATTTCACGGACCTTTCGGCCCGTTTCACCGGAGGATTGAAGCGGCGGATGCTCGTCCAGGCCGGCCATAATCCGCCGCAGGAGGACCCGCGGGCCTTCGCCGACGCCGTGCTCGCCGCCCGCGACATGGCGCTCGCGCGGTCCGCGCTATCGGGAGGGGAAGGATGATCGAAGCCGATTATGTCATCGTCGGGGGCGGCAGCGCGGGCTGCGTCCTCGCCAATCGCCTGTCCGAGGACCCGAGGAACAAGGTCGTGCTGCTCGAAGCGGGCGGCGACGGCAAGGGCTTCTGGGTCGACATCCCGGTCGGCTCGGTCAAGCTGGTCGGCGACGAGCGGACCGACTGGATCCACAAGAGCGAGCCCGATCCGACCATCAACGGGCGCGAGATCATCTGGAACGCCGGGAAGATGCTGGGCGGCGGCGGCGGGGTGAACGGCCTCGTCTACATCCGGGGCCAGCGCGGCGATTATGATTTGTGGGAGAAGCTCGGTTGCGAAGGCTGGGGCTTTCGCGACGTCCTGCCCTATTTCATGCGGGGCGAGCGCTGGGAAGGCGACGGCGATTTCCAGTCGCACGGCCGCACCGGCACCCTGGCGGTGACCCATCAGCGGACGCGCGGGCCGATCCTGTCCGCCTTCTTCGAAGCCGCGAGCAATGCCGGCTTCCGCTATATCGAGGACCCGGCGGCGGGCGACATCGACGGCGTGTTCCACACGCTGACCAATCAGGAGAACGGGCGCCGCTGCAGCCCCGCCCGCGCCTTCCTGGAGCCGGTGCGCAACCGGCCGAACCTGACGGTGATGACGCATATGCTCGTCGACCGGGTGCTGTTCGACGGGCGTCGCGCGACGGCGGTGGCGGCGCGCGGCCGGGACGGGCGCATGATCGAGATTCGCGCGCGGCGGGAAGTCGTCGTCAGCGGCGGCGCCACCCAGTCGCCCGCCATATTGATGCGGTCGGGCGTCGGGCCCGGCGCCCATCTGCGCGATCATGGCATCGACGTGGTCGCCGACCGCGCGGGCGTCGGCCAGAACCTGATGGAGCATCCCGGCATCGGCCTGCGCTGGCTGATCGACCTTCCCTCCTTCAACGCGCAGCTGCGTTCGCGCTGGCGGCAGGGGCTGGCCTTGCTGCGCTATCTGGCCCGCCGCGACGGGCTGATGGCGCTGTCGATGACCCAGGCGATCGCGGGCGCGAAGACGCTGCCCGACCTCGCCGAGCCCGACATATTGCTGTTCTTCTCGAGCTGGATCTTCGATCCGACCAAGCCGCCGCTACGCCCCGGCAAGGCGGCGGTCTTCCCGCTGCTCAGGGAGCCGGCGGCGGGCATGCACAGCTTCGTCAACCGGCCCCACAGCCGCGGCGAGATCACCCTCCGCAGCCGCGCGCCCGAGGATTCGCCGGTCATCCGTCCCAATCTGCTGGGCGACGAGCGCGACGTCGAGACGCTGGTGCGCGCCGGCAAGGCGATCGAGCGCATCTTCGCGACGCCGGGCCTGGCCGAGCATGTCGTCGGCCGGCTCAGCCCCACGCTGGCCAGCGACGACGAGTGGCGCGACTTCGTCCGCTCGACCGCCGGCATCGGCTGGCATGCGAGCGGCACCTGCCGGATGGGCGGGGACGCGGATTCGGTGCTCGATCCGCGGCTCAGGGTGCGCGGCGTCGAAGGATTGCGCGTCGTCGACGCCTCGGTGATGCCGACCCTGACCAGCGCTAATACAAATGCTCCAACGATGATGATCGGCGAACGAGGCTCGGCACTGATCCTCGAAGACGCCGCTACCTGACAAGCCCATGGAACGGAGCGGTTTTCAGGAATTCGCGGATGCCCGTTCGGCCGTCGTTGACGAACTAAAATAATTGTATTAGCGTTGCATCAACTGGAGAGTCGTGATGTCGCAGCAAATTTCCCCCGACCTGGTGATCCGCAACGGACTGGTGGCCGACGGCCTGGGGGCGCCGCTGCGGCGGGCGGACGTCGCGATCAGCGGCGACCGGATCGTCGCGGTGGGGGAGGTCGGCGCGCGCGGCGCCGAGGAGATCGACGCCGCGGGCGCGCTGGTCACGCCGGGCTTCGTCGACGTCCACACCCATTATGACGGCCAGGCGGTCTGGGCGGAGCGTTTCTCGCCGTCGTCGGCGCATGGCGTGACGACGGTGGTGATGGGCAATTGCGGCGTCGGCTTCGCGCCCTGCCGGCCCGAGGATCACGAGGTGCTGGTCAGCGTGATGGAGGGCGTCGAGGACGTGCCCGAGATCGTCATGACCACCGGGCTCGACTGGAGCTGGGAGACCTTCCCGCAATTCCTCGACACGCTGGAGGGGCGGCCGCACGACATCGATTTCGGCGTCTACCTGCCGCACTCGCCGCTGCGCGTCTATGTAATGGGCGATCGCGGCGTCCGGCGCGAGGAGGCGCAGGAGGCCGATCTCGACCGGATGCGCGAGATCACGCGCGAGGCGATGCGCGCCGGCGCGCTCGGCTTCGCCACCTCCAGCGTCCCCGCGCACCGCACGGGGCAGGGCGAGTTCATCCCGTCCTTCCAGAGCGCCGAGGCCGAGTATCTCGCCATCGCGGGCGCGATGACCGACACCGGGCGCGGCGTGTTCCAGATGGTGCTCGACCAGCGCAACCCGGCCGATGCGGAGCGCTTCGTGCCGATGCTGGAGCGGATCAGCGACCGGACCGGCCGCACCGTCACCTTCACCCTCACCCAGATGATGGATGGCCCGCCCGACGCCTATCGCAGCGTGCTCGCGGCGGTGAGCGAGGCCAACCGCAAGGACGGCGTCGAGATCCGGCCGCAGGTCTTCCCCCGGCCGATGGGCATGCTGCTCGGCATCGATCTGACGCTCAACCCGTTCAGCCTGTGCCCGAGTTACGAACCGCTGCTGAAGCTGTCGGTGCCCGATCGGGTGGCGGCGCTGCGCGATCCCGACCTGCGCGCGCGCCTGCTCGTCGAGCAGCCCAGCGATCCGAAGAACCCGCTGTTCGTGATCGCCCGCGATTGGAAGCGGCTCTATCCGTTCCGCACCCCGGCCGATTATGAGCCGCCCAAGAGCACGAGCATCGCCGCGCTCGCCGCGCAGACCGGCCGCTCGCCGGAGGACATCGCCTATGACCTGCTGCTGGAGAATGACGGCGCGGGCATGATCCTCGCCGCGATCACCAACTATGCCGAGGCGACGCTCGACGCGGTGTTCGAGATGATCACCCATGAGGACACGGTCGTCGCGCTGGGCGACGGCGGCGCCCATTACGGGCTGATCTGCGACGCCAGCTTCCCGACCTTCATGCTGACCCACTGGGCGCGCGACCGCGACAGCCAGAAGATCGAGCTGAGCGATGCGGTCGAGGCGCTGACCTCGCGGCCGGCGCGGCTGGTGGGACTGGAGGATCGCGGCGTGATCGCGCCCGGCTACAAGGCCGACATCAACATCATCGATCTCGATCGCCTCCAGCTCAGGATGCCGCATATCGACCGCGACCTTCCGGGTGGCGGCCGCCGGCTCAACCAGGGCGCGGTCGGCTATCGGGCGACGCTGGTGTCCGGCAAGGTGATCCAGCGCGACGGCGTGCCGACCGACGCGCTGCCGGGCCGGCTGATCCGCGGGCCGCAGCCGCTGACCGCCTGACGGCGCGACAGGTCCGACGAGTCCCGTGCGCCGGAAGAACCGGCGCGCGGCGCAGGCGCAGGATGCATGAAATGGATGAAGCGCTAAGCGAACTGGTCGACGAATACCGGATCCGGCGGCTGATCCTGACCTGGCTGGACGGCATCGACACGCGCGACCCGGAGAAGATCCGCGCCGCCTGGGCCGAGGAGATGGAGACCGAGTTCATCGGCTTCCCCGACATGGGCGACGGGCGGATCCGCCCCGGCCGCCATCGCACCGCCGATCGCGCCGACGGCCTGATCCGGATGATCGGGCAGTTCAGCATGACCCAGCATGTCAGCACCAATCATCTCGTCACCGTCGACGGCGACCGCGCGACGGCCAGCGCCTATGTGCTGGCGACGCATCACATGGCGGTCGAGGCGCGCGAGCCCTGGTCGGTGATCGGCGCGCGCTACGACATCGATGCGGCCCGCATCGCCGGGGACTGGCGGCTGACCCGGCTCAAATGGACCCGGCTGTGGACCTCGGGCAACGACGCGCTGTGGGCCGAGGCCGGCAAGCGGCTGGCGGCGGAGGCGGCGCGATGAGTGGGACGGAGGCGATGCGCTACGCCCTGCTCGGCGACACCGGCCTGTTCGTGTCGCGGCTGTCGCTGGGCGCGCTGACCTTCGGCGCGCAGGAGGGCGACGGGCTCTACCAGATGATCGGCAATCTCGATCAGCCGGCGGTCAACCGCATGGTCGCGCATGCGATCGACAAGGGCGTCAACCTGATCGACACCGCCAACGTCTACGCCGACGGACGGTCGGAGGCGGCGATCGGCCAGGCGCTCAGAGACCTCGGCATTCGCCGGTCGGACATGATCATCGCCACCAAATTCTTCAGCCGCACCGGCGCGGGGCCCAACGACATCGGCGGCAGCCGCGCCCATATCATGGCGTCGGTCGAGGCCAGCCTGAAGCGGCTCGGCACCGATCATATCGATCTCTACCAGATGCACGGGCAGGACCCGATCACGCCCGAGGAGGAGACGCTGCGCGCGCTCGACGATCTCGTCGCGCGGGGGATGGTCCGCTATGTCGGCTGCTCGAACTGGCAGGCGTGGAAGCTGATGAAGGCGCTCGCCGTCTCGGACCGCCGCGGCCTGACGCGCTTCCAGTCGCTGCAGGCCTATTATTCGATCGCCGGGCGCGACCTGGAGCGCGAGATCGCGCCGCTGATCCAGGACCAGAAGATCGGGCTGATGGTCTGGGGCGCGCTCGCCTGGGGCCTGCTGTCGGGCAAATATCGGCGCGACGGCGGTGATAGCGGCGGGGGCGGGGGCGAGGGGCGGCGCGCGCAGCTCGACTATCCGCCGGTCGATCGCGAGCGCGCCTGGGCCTGCATCGACGAGATGCGCGCGATCGGCGATGCCCATGGCGTGTCGGTGGCGCGGGTCGCGATCGCCTGGCTGCTCAGCAAGCCCTATGTCAGCACGATCGTCGTCGGCGCGAAGAGCCTCGAACAGCTCGACGACAATCTCGCCGCGATGGCGCTGGAACTGGACGCCGACGAACTGGCCCGGCTGGATGCGGTCAGCGCCCTGCCGCCCGAATATCCGGGCTGGGCGGTCGACCTGATGAACAAGACCCGGCTGCCGCAGCCCGGACAGGGCCCCGGCGGCCTCGGCGACCGGCTGCGGCAGTCGGCCGCCGACAATGGCGGATCGGCGCCATGCTGAAATCATCCCATATCCCATTCGAATTGGAGACCCCATGCTCGACCTGTTGATCAAGGGTGGAACGCTGGTCGACGGAACCGGCGCGCCGGCGCGGCTCGCCGATGTCGGCATCCAGGGCGACGAGATCGTCGAGATCGGCGCGATCGACGCGCCCGCCAGGCGCGTGATCGATGCGCGCGGCCTGCTGGTGACGCCGGGCTGGGTGGACATCCACACCCATTATGACGGCCAGGTCACCTGGGATTCGCAGCTCGCCCCGTCCTTCTGGCACGGCGTCACCACCATCGTGATGGGCAATTGCGGCGTCGGCTTCGCGCCGGTCCGGCAGGACAAGCGCGACTGGCTGATCGGGGTGATGGAAGGCGTCGAGGACATTCCCGGCGCCGCGCTGTCCGAAGGCATCGAATGGGAATGGGAGAGCTTCCCCGAATATCTCGACGCGCTCGATCGCCGTCCCTACGCGCTCAACATCGCCGCGCAGATCCCGCATGCCGCGCTGCGCGCCTATGTGATGGGCGAGCGCGGGGCCGACAACAGCGAGGCCAGCGCGGAGGAGATCGCCCGGATGGCGGCGGCGGTGCGCGAGGGGATGGAGGCCGGCGCGTTCGGCTTCTCGACCACGCGATCGATCATGCACCGCGCGATCGACGGCGCCCGCGTGCCCGGCGCGACCGCCGGCCTGCCCGAACTGGAAGCGATCGCCCGCGCGATCGGCGACAGCGGCCGCGGCATCTTCGAAGTGGCGCCCAACGGCCTGAGCGGCGACGACCTGCTCGCCCCCCGGCAGGAGATCGCCTGGATGAAGGACATCTCCGAGCGGATCGGCATCCCCGTCACCTTCCTCTGCCTCCAGGTGTCGAGCGCGCCCGATCTGTGGCGCGAACTGCTCGCCGAATGCCGCGCGGCGCGGGAGACGGGGGCGGACGTCACGCCGCAGGTCTATTCGCGCGCGGTGGGCGCGATCCTGACCCTGGAGAACAAGATCAATCCCTTCTTCGACTCGCCGACGATGCGCAGCCTCGACGACCTGCCGTTCGAGGAGCGGGTGCGCCGGCTCAAGGCCGATCCCGCGCTGCGCGCGGCGATCGCGGCCGAGGGCGCGCAGGGCCAGACCCGCAAGGGCGACCAGTACAAGAAGCTGTTCGGCGACGCGTGGAAGGACATGTACCCGGTCACCACGCCGATCGACTATGAGCCCGATCCCGCCAACTCGATCTCCGCCATCGCCCGGCGCGAGGGCCGCGATCCGCGCGCGGTGGCGCTCGACGCGCTGCTCGAGGACGGCGGCCGGGGGGCGATCCTCCATCAGATGGCCGGCTATAATTACGGCGACCTCGAAGCCCAGCGCGAGATGCTCAGCGATCCCGACACGGTGCTGGGCGGCGGCGACGGTGGCGCCCATGTCGCGGTGATCTGCGACGCGGGCGTGCCGACCTTCATGCTGACCCATTGGGCGCGCGACCGGGCGCGCGGGCCGAAGCTGCCGCTGGAGACGGTCGTCAGGAAGCAGACATCGGACACCGCGCGCACCTACGGGCTCACCGGCCGGGGCCAGATCAGCGTCGGCTACAAGGCCGACATCAACCTGATCGACTTCGACAAGCTCGACTTCCTCCAGCCGCACCTGACCAACGACCTGCCGACCGGCGCCCCGCGGCTGATGCAGAAGGCCACCGGCTATGTCGCGACGATCGTCAACGGCGTCGTGATCCAGGAGAATGGCGAGGACAGCGGCGCGCGGCCGGGCGGGCTGCTGCGCAGCGTCGCCACGCGTCGACCCGTGCCGGCGGCCGCCTGATCGCCATGGAAAGCGGGGCGGTGCCGGGCTGGAGCGGGGACGGCGGGCAGGGCGCGCTGGCGGGCCTGCGGATCATCGAGATCGCCTCGATCGGGCCGGGGCCCTTCTGCGCGATGATGCTGGCCGATCATGGCGCCGAGGTGCTGCGCATCGAGCGGCCCGGCGATCCGCTGGGCGCGGCGGCGCCGCTCGGCGGCCGCGACGTGCTGCTGCGGTCGCGCCGGACCCATGTCCTCGACCTCAAGGACCCGGCCGGCGTCGCGGCGGTGCGCGCGCTGGCGCGCGAGGCCGACGGGCTGGTCGAGGGCTTCCGCCCCGGCGTGATGGAGCGGCTGGGCCTCGGCCCGGACCTGCTGCTCGCCGACAATCCGCGGCTCGTCTATGGTCGCATGACCGGCTGGGGCCAGACCGGGCCGATGGCGCCGCGCGCCGGGCACGACATCAACTATATCGCGCTGGCCGGCAATCTTCACGGCTATGGCCGCGCCGACGGGAAGCCGACCCCGCCGATCAACGCGGTGGCCGATTTCGGCGGCGGCGGCATGATGATGGCATTCGGCATGCTGGCCGGGATCATGGCCGCCCGGCGCACAGGGCGCGGGCAGGTGATCGACTGCGCGATGGTGGACGGCGCCGGGCTGCTGGGGGCGATGACCTGGTCCTTCCTGGCGCAGGACGCCTGGACCGACGAGCGGGGCGTCAACCTGCTCGATACCGGCGCGCCCTTCTACGACAGCTATGAGACCGCCGACGGCCGCCACGTCGCGATCGGCGCGCTCGAGCCGCAATTCTACGCGCTGCTGCTCGATCGGCTGGGCGTCGCCGACGATCCGCTGTTCGCGCGGCAGAACGACCGCGCCGCCTGGCCGGCGATGCGCGCGCGGCTGGAGGCGCTGTTCCGGTCCCGCAGCCGCGACGAATGGACGGCCCTGTTCGACGGCTGCGACGCCTGCTTCGCGCCGGTGCTGTCGCTCGCCGAAGCGCCGCGCGACCCGCACAGCCGCGCCCGGGACAGCTTCGTCGCGGTCGACGGGCATATCCAGCCGGCCCCGGCGCCGCGCTTCAGCGCGACGCCCGCCCGCCGGCCGGTGGCCGGCCAGGTGTCGCAATGAATAATGTATAGACATAATTCCATGGAGATGCCGTCATGACGCAGCTCGTTCATCGTCAGCCCAATATCGATTTCACCGGCGTGCCCGCGCGTTGGACGCGCAACATCGAGTTCGCGTCGCTGTTCACCGCCGGTTCGGCGGGCGCGCCGGCGGTGGAGCCCTATCTCAACCAGATCATGGCGCAGGCCAAGCCGCTGCTGAAGCCGAAGGACCGGCACCTCGCGCCCGAGATCGACCTGTTCATCAAGCAGGAGACGACCCATTACAAGGTGCACAACGCCTATAATGCCGAGATCCGCAAGACCTACCCCTTCCTGAAGGAGGCGGAGGAGGCGAAGCGCGCCGATTACCGCGGTTTCCTGGCCAACAGGTCGCACAAGTTCAACTGCGCCTATGCCGCCGCGTTCGAGACGCTGGCGCTCAGCATGGCGCTGTTCCTGTTCGAGGAGGCGGACGACCTGATCGCCGATGCCGACCCGCGGACGATCGCCATGTGGCGCTGGCACCTCGGCGAGGAATATGAGCATCGCTCGGTCTGCCACGACGTCTATTGCGCGATCTACGGCGACTGGTTCTTCCGCGCGAAGATGGTGATCTTCACCTATCGCCACCTCGCCGCGCACAACAGGCGCATCATGGGCGCCCTGCTCCAGCAGGAACGGGCCGCGATGACGCCCGAGGAACTCGAACGCTCGCTCGCCCGCCAGCAGGATTTCATGAAGCGCTTCCGGTCCTTCCACCTGCCCCGGATCATCCGGCTGCTGATGCCCGGCTATAATCCCGGCAAGGCCCGTGCGCCGCGCGGACTGGAGGCCGCGCTCGGCCTGTACGCGCCCGGCTGATCGCGGGCGGGGTCAGCCTTCGCCGGGGTCGGCGTCGACCACCGGGGCGGTCAAAATGCCCACCGCCGTGTCCACGAGGTTGCCGAGATCGGCGCCCTGGGGAAGCTGCACCGAGCGGGGCTGCGCGTTGGAGGCGCGGCTCGCCTCGTAGAGCGCGAACACCGACGAGAGATAGCGGGTGAGCAGCAGCAGCCGCTGCCGCAGGATCGGCCGCGGCATGTCCTCCATCAGCGCGGCGATCCGGCCCAGGATCACGTCATAGGCGTTGAGCCGGTGTTCCTTGAGGATCTCGCGGACCAGATGGTAGCGGTGATGCGTGATCGCTTCCGAAAGCCGGGCGGTGGTCGGCTCGTCCTCGACGTCGCTCGTGTCCGACGAGGTCACGAGGATGCGGACATAATCCCTGATGTCCAGCGGCCGGCCCTGGCGGTCGAGCTCGGCGAGCTGCGCGTTCCAGCGATCGTCCATCAGCCGGAACACGTCGACGGTCAGCTCGCGGATCAGCTCTTCCTTCGAGCGGAAATAATAGTTGAGCGACGCCCCGTTCTTCTCGCCGGCGACCGTCAGGATATCGCGGACGGTGGTGCCTTCGATCCCGCGTTCGGCGAACAGGCTCCGCGCGGCTGCCTTCAATCTGTCCCGGGTCGACGGGGCGTCAGGGGCGCTCCCTCGTCTTTTCTGGCTGGCAAGCTGCATGGAGGATTCGACGCGCCTTTCTTGATGCTGTGCCCGACTTATGGGTGGGCGCCATATTAGCAGGCGTTTTTGAAACGTCCATCTTCAACACGCGAAGATCGCGCATCGATTCGAAAATTCCCATCGGCGCGATGGTGTCCGGCGGTGGTCGAAACCCCCATGGCACAAGGGATCGACACTTGCTGCAAACAAATGTTTTACTTTCGTGTCGAGGCTTGTATCATGATCGCCAAAGCAGTGCCGGCGCGGGACCTGGTCCGATCGGCGGATGAGGCGATGGGAGAATCTCTATGATCGATTTCGAGCTTACCGACGGCGACAAGGAGGTCATCGCGCTCGCGCGCCGGCAGGCGATCGGTTACCAGCAGCGCGCCAAGGGCATCGACCGGACGATGGAGTTCGACCGGCCCGACTTCGCCGAGCAATTCGCCTTCGCGGGCCAGGAGGACATCGTCCATGTCCGCGATTTCGCGCAGGAGCGCGCCGACGACCTCAGCGGCCTCACGATCATCGAGCCGCTGATCTATCTCGAGGAGAGCTACGGCTTCAAGCCGCTCTACTGGCAGGGCGACAACGCCGATGCGATGAACGTCTCGCTGTCCGGCAAGCTGATCGAGAAGGTTGGCACGCCCGAGCAGGTCGAGGCCTTCCAGCCGCTCTACCTCGCCTGGGGCATGTCCGAGCCCAATGGCGGCTCCGATCCTGCCTCGATGCGGACGGTCGCCACCTATGACGCCGCGACCGACGAATGGGTGATCAACGGCGAGAAGATATTCTCCTCCAACGCCACCCATGCCGACGGCATATTGGTGATGTGCCGCGCGGTCGGGCCCGAGGGCGACGAGGGCATCAGCCTGTTCGTCGTGACCAAGGGGATGCCGGGCTATGGCGTCGGCCCGCAGATGGACAAGCTCGGCCTCCGGAACTGGGACACGGTCGCGACCTTCTTCATGGACGTGCGGGTGCCGGCGCTCAACCGGCTGCAAGGCAACCTCAAGGACGCGCTGTCGATCTTCAACGGCACCCGCGCGCTGATCGCGGGGCAGGCGCTCGGCTATGCGCGCGTCGCGCTCGACCTGGTGCGCGAGAAATATGCGGAGGGCGGCAAGGCGCTCAACTATGCCGGCTCGCTGGCGTCGCGCTCGGCGATCGAGGACCGCATCCTCGGCATGGAGGCGCTGTGGGACGCCACCTACCTGACCATGCTCCACGCCAAATGGCACGAGCAGGCGAGGGGGCCGGGCAAATTCTATCCGTCGCTGGCCAAGTGCAAGGCCGGGCTGATGGTCCGCAAGCTGATCAACGACTGCATGGACATATTGGGGCCGGAGAGCGCGTCCGAGAAGCTGCCGGTCGAGCAGGCGCTCCGCGATGCGCGCATCCTCGACATCTATGAAGGCCCGAACGAGGCGCAGCGCCTGCTGATGGCGCGGACGCTGCTCAACTATTCGGCGAAGGAGCTGAACTGATCCCGATCGACGGGGCCGCGACCGCGCGGCTCCGTCCCGGGTGGTGGTGGTGGCGTCAGACGGCGCGCGCCCGATCCTTCCAATAGGGCGCGCGCAGCGTCACCTTGTCGACCTTGCCGACGGCGTTGCGCGGAATGTCGGTGCGCAGCTCGACGCGCTTCGGCGCCTTGATGCTGCCGACCTTTTCCTTGCACCAGGCGATCAGTTCCGCCGCGCTCGGATCATGTCCGGGCCTGGGCTGGACCACCGCCAGCACCGCCTCGCCCCACAGCTCGTCGGGCACGCCGATCACGGCGCATTCCTCGACGTCGGGATGACCCCACAGCGCCTGCTCGACATCGGCCGGATAGACATTGTAGCCGCCGGTGATGATGATGTCGCGCTTACGCCCGACGATATGGACATAGCCGTCCGCATCCTTGAACCCCAGGTCGCCGGTCAGGTGCCAGCCGTTGCGGGAGACCTCGGCCGTCGCCTCGGGATTCTCGTAATAACCGGCCATCACCAGCCCGCCGCGCACCGCAAGCTCGCCACGCTCGCCGGGCGGCAGGATCGCCCCGTCGTCGTCGAGCACCTCGACCCGGGTGAACATCGTCTCCCGCCCGCAGCTCGCGAGCCGGCCCGCCAGCGCCTCGTCGTCGACGACATGGTCGGCCGGGGCCAGGCAGGTGCAGAAGCTCGGCGCCTCCATCTGGCCCCAGAATTGCGCCATCACCGGCCCGAAGATGGCGATGCACCGGCGCAGCTTGTCGAGCGACATCGGCGCGGCGGTGTACATGAAGGCGCGCAGGGATGAGCCGTCGCGGTCCTGCACGCCCGGATGCTCGAGCAGCTTGTAGATCGCGGTGGGCGGCAGATAGAGGTGGGTCGGCCTGTCGCGTTCGATCGCGTCGAGGATCGCGCCCGCGTCGAAGCCGTCGTGGAGCAATATGGTCGCGCCCTTCGCCATCAGCATCAGCCCGAAGGCCCCGGCGGCGTGGGTTATCGGCGGCGCGGCGAGATAGCGGGCATGGCCCTCGACCGGCAGCGCGCTGTGGAAGCAGGCGGCCATCGTCGTCCAGTTGCGGCGGCTGTGCATCACCCGCTTGGGCCGACCGGTCGATCCGCCGGTCGGATAGATGGCGACGATGTCGTCCGGGTCGCCGGCGATGTCGGGCATCGTCCGACCCGCGCCGCGCGCCAGCAGCGCGTCCAGCGGGGTTCCGATCCCGGCGTCGCCGTCGATGCAGATCGCCTCGCGCAGCGTCGGGCAGTCGCGGAGCAGGGCGTCGACGCCCGTCGCCAGCGTCCGGCTGAACAGCAGGATCGAAACCCCCAGTTCCTCGATCGCGGCGCGATGCTCGCCGATCGGGAAGCTGGCGTTGAGCGGCACGAAGACGGCGTCGGCCTCGTAGATGGCGAGCAGCGCGCAGAATCCGGCGCTGCTATTGGGCGTCAGCAACGCGATCTTCGTCCCGGCCAGCGATTCGCCCCGGCCGAGGCCGCAGGCCATCCGGCCCACCCGCTCCGCCGCATCGCCATAGCTCAGCCGCTCGCGCGCGTCGTCGAGGAAGAGCCGGTCGGGCCACAGGCGGGCCGCGTGGCGGAACAATGCTTTGACACCCACGGATCATCCTTTCCAATTTTTGTATCATACAATCAAATCAATCCTTGGCAATGACCCTCCGCCGGGCTATCCCGGCCGCAGAGGCGACGGTTTTCCCCCGTATCGCCGGTTGGCTCGGCCGCCTCGCTGCCGCCGGGCGGGAGAGATCATGGATTTGCCGATCGGCCCCATCGACCATGTCGCCTATCCCGTGGCGGACCTTCCAGCCATGGTCGGCTTCCTGGCGCGGGTGCTCGGCGCCCGCTGCACCCGTGAGCCCTATCGGATCGACGGCGCGGTGGCGGTCCAGCAGGTCGAGGTCGGCGATGCGCTGCTCAGCCTCCATCGCCACGGCAACGGCATCGACCTGGCGGCGCCGGCCGCGACGCCCGGCTGTCTCGACATCTGCTTCCGGTGGAACGCGCCGATCGGGACGGCGGTCGCGCATCTCGCCGCGGTCGGCGTCGCGGTGGTCGAGGGCCCCGTGCCGCGCCGCACGGCGGCGGGCGAGCCCGGCCAGTCCGTCTATTTCCGCGATCCCGACGGCAATCTCGTCGAGCTGATGTCGACGATGTCGTGAGGGTGCGATCGGTTCAAGCCACGGCTCCGGCCGGAAGAGGATGTGAGTAGCATGGGACATGAGCGAACCGTGGCGGCGCTGCCGCCTTCCCCGCAGCGGCGTGTGGTCGCGCCCGCGGTGGAGACCACGAGCCGCTACGGCTGGTACGTGCTCGGTATCCTGACCTTCGTGAACCTGATCTCGGCGACCGATCGCTTCCTGATGGGCGTGATCATGGTGCCGCTCAAGACCGACCTGAAGCTCAGCGACACCAGCCTCGGCCTGCTGCAGGGGCTGGCCTTCGCGCTGCTCTATTGCGCCGCCGGCATTCCGCTGGGCCGGATCGCGGATACCCGGTCGCGGCGCGCGATGCTGTCGATCGGCTGCGTCGCCTGGACCTTCGCGACGGGCGCCTGCGCCTTCGCGACCTCGTTCGAATCGCTGTTCGCGATGCGGCTGATCGTCGGTCTGGGCGAGGCGTCGATCATGCCCGCCGCGATCTCGCTGATCGGCGCTTATATCGTCCGGAACCGGCTGGGGACCGCGACGAGCATCTTCATGATGGGCGCGACCGGCGGCAAGGCGGTGGCCTTCATCGGTGGCGGCGCGCTGCTGTCGCTGCTCGCCGCGCAGGGCGGGCTGATGCTGCTGGGCGCCGAGTTCCGGCCGTGGCAGGTGCTGTTCCTGGCGGCGGCGCTGCCGGGCATTCCCGCGGCGCTGATCCTGCTCACCATCCGCGAACCGGCGCGGACGGGCCGCCGGCTCGCCGCCGGCAAGGCGATGGCCGAGCTATGGGCTCATGTCGCGCGGCACCGCGCGGGGGTGCTCAGCTTCGTCGTGGCGGGCACCTGCACGATCCTCAACGCGCATCTGTTCGCGGCCTGGGCGCCCAGCTTCTTCGTACGCCGCTACGGCCTCGATGTCGGCGAGGCGGCGATGATCGTCGGCGTCATCGTCGTGGCGATCGGTCCGCTCGGCGGCATCGCCGCCGGCGTGATCGCCGACAGGCTGCTCCAGCGCGGTGTCGAGACGGCGCCGCTGCGGGTGATGGTCTGCGCCTTCATGCTCGCCATTCCCGGCACCCTGCTGATGGTGACCACCGACAGCCTGACCCTGGCGCTGGTCGGCTATGCGATGGCGCAGATCATGGTGCTGGCCGGGGGGCCCCAATCCTATTCGGGCATCCAGATGCTGACCCCGCTGCGCCATCGCGGGATCATGTCGGCGACCTATCTGGCGCTCACCACGCTCGCCGCGATGGGGCTCGGCCCGACGACGATCGGGCTGTTCAGCGACCATGTCTGGACCGACCCGGCCACCGGCCTCGGCTATTCGATCCTGACGGTGCTGGCGATCTTCTCGGTCATCGGCCTGCTGGCGCTGATCGTCGCCAACCGCACCTTCTCGGCCGCGGTCCGCGCGGCGCAGGACGCGAATGCCGCGGAGGACGGCCGCTAAGATATCCACGGCGGATTCAACCCGGAATCGGCCTTCGTCCCGCGGCGGCGCTGCAACCCGACGCGCCGGTCATCCGTTTGCAGCCTGAGCGCGACAATGTCACAGGGTAGCACGATACATCCTCCCCATGCCTTGCATGGGGAGGGAGACCGCGCGAAGCGCGGTGGAGGGGTCTGCGACCCCACCCCTCCACCACCCTGCGGGTGGTCCCCCTCCCCACGCTTCGCGTAGGGAGGATTGCAAAGGACGGGAAGATGATCGGATTGAGGGAAGCGCCGGAGGCGGGACGATGAGCCTGCACGCGGCGGTGGAGGCGGTGACGTCTCGGATCGTGGAGCGGTCGCGGGTGGGCCGTCGGGCCTATCTGGAGCTGATCGCGCGCGAGCGGGATACGGGGGTGGACCGTCCGCGGCTGTCGTGCGGCAACCTGGCGCACGGCTTCGCGGCGTCGGGAGAGGACAAGCCGGCGATCCGCGAGGGGCGGGCGATGAACATCGGCATCGTCACCGCCTATAACGACATGCTGTCGGCGCATCAGCCCTATGGCGGCTATCCGGACCGGATGAAGCTGTGGGCGCGCGAGGCGGGGATCACGGCGCAGGTGGCGGGCGGGGTTCCGGCGATGTGCGACGGGGTGACGCAGGGGCAGCGCGGCATGGAGCTGTCGCTGTTCAGCCGCGACACGATCGCGCTGTCGACGGCGGTGGCGCTGAGCCACGGCATGTTCGAGGGCGCCGCCCTGCTCGGCATCTGCGACAAGATCGTCCCCGGGCTGCTGATCGGGGCGCTGCGCTTCGGCCACCTGCCGACGATCCTGGTGCCGGCCGGACCGATGCCCTCGGGGCTCGCCAACAAGGAGAAGCAGCGCGTCCGCCAGCTCTATGCCGAGGGCAAGGCCGGCCGCGCCGAGCTGCTCGAGGCGGAGAGCGCCTCCTATCATGGCGCGGGCACCTGCACCTTCTACGGCACCGCCAATTCGAACCAGATGATGATGGAGGTGATGGGCCTGCACATGCCGGGCGCCGCCTTCGTCAACCCGGGCACGAAGCTCAGGCAGGAACTGACCCGCGCGGCGGTCCACCGGCTGGGGGAGATCGGCTGGGACGGCGGCGACTATCGGCCGCTGGGCTTGTGCGTCGACGAGAAGGCGATCGTCAACGCGGCGGTCGGGCTGCTGGCGACCGGGGGCTCGACCAACCATGTCATCCACCTGCCCGCGATCGCGCGGGCGGCGGGGATCATGATCGACTGGGAGGACATCGACCGGCTGTCGGCGGCGGTGCCGTTGATCGCGCGGGTCTATCCCAACGGCGCGGGCGACGTGAACCATTTCCAGGCGGCGGGCGGCATGGCCTATGTGATCGCGACGCTGCTCGACGGCGGCTATCTCCACCGCGACATCCTGACCGTGGCGGGCGACGATCTCGGCGCCTATGCGCGGGAGCCGCTGCTCGACGGCGAGGCGCTGGTCTGGACCGACGCGCCCGCCGCGCCGCTCGACCCGGCGATGCTGCGGTCGCACGCCGATCCCTTCCAGCCCGATGGCGGCATGCGGCTGGTGCGGGGCAATCTCGGGCGCGGCACCTTCAAGACCAGCGCGGTCGATCGGTCGCGCTGGACGATCGAGGCGCCGGTGCGGCTGTTCGACGACCAGGACCAGGTGACGGCGGCGTTCAGGGCGGGCGAGCTCGACCGCGACGTGGTGGTGGTGGTGCGCTTCCAGGGCCCGAGGGCGAACGGCATGCCCGAGCTGCACAAGCTCACCCCGCCGCTGGGCGTGCTCCAGGACAAGGGCCACAAGGTGGCGCTGGTGACCGACGGTCGGATGTCGGGGGCCTCGGGCAAGGTGCCCGCCGCGATCCACCTGACCCCGGAGGCGTTCGCCGGGGGCCCGATCGCGAAGCTCAGGGACGGCGACGTCGTCCGGCTGTGCGCCGAGCGGGGCGAGATACTGGCGCTGGTCGACGCGGCCGAATGGGAGGCGCGCGAGCCTGCCGCCCCACCGCCCCGGCAGCCCGGCACCGGCCGCGAGCTGTTCGCCTTCATGCGCGCCGGCGCCGACACCGCCGAGCGCGGCGCCTCGGCCATGCTCGACGCAGCAGGGTTGTGAGGCTCCCGCTCGCCGTCCGCGTCATCCCGGTGGAAGCCAGGATGACGGGCGGCTCCTGACCTGGGCTCAGGCCTGCGCGGTCAGTCCCGCCGCGGCGATGCCCGCCAGCGCGCAGAGTTCGTCATTGTCGGCCACGTCGCCGGTCACGCCGACCGCGCCGATCACCCGGCCGTCGGCATCGACGACGATCACGCCGCCCGCCGACGGGACGATGCCGGCCGGGGCGATGGTGCCGAGCGCGCCGACGAAGCTGGGGCGGTCCGCCGCCATCTCGCCGATCTTGCGGCTCGACACGCCCAGCGCCAGCGCGCCGCTCGCCTTGCCGGTCGCGATGCCCGGACGGAGGTTGGACGAGCTGTCCTGCCGCTGGAGCGCGATCAGGTGGCCGCCGGGATCGAGCACCGCGACGGTCAGCGGCTTGAGCCCGAGCTCCTGCCCGCGCGTGAGGGCGGCCGCGATGATCCGGTTGGCATGGTCGAGCGAAAGAAAGGTCATGGCATTGCCCCGTGAAGATGTTGATCGACCGCGCGTCAGGCCCGATCGGCCTCGGCTGCCATCAGCAGCGCCATGCGGTGCGTAGCATCGGGCACCGCCAGTGTCTCGGCCGAAAGGCGTCGGGCGGGCGGATGCCGATCATCGCCCCGATTCCTTTCGAGCTTCCTGGAGGATCCAGGTCCGGAAGGCGTCCAGCGGCGGGTGGCGTTCGTGGGTATGGGGCCAGACGAGATAATAATGGTCGGCTTGGACGACGGGGGCGTCGAGCGCCCTGACGAGATCGCCGCTGCGCAGCTCCGCCTCGACGAGGAACTCCGGCAGCAGGGCGACGCCCAGGCCCGCGCGGGCGGCTTCGGCGACCAGCAGGAACTGGTCGAGCAGCATGCCATGGACCTCGCCCGGGTCGACCTCCATCGCCGCGAACCAGCGTTCCCAGGCATCGGGCCGCGACATCAGGTGGAGGAGCGGGGCCTCGATCAGGTCGGCGGGCTTCGCCGCGCCGAGCCGCGCGCGGAGCGCCGGGCTGCACAGCGGCGCGACCGTCTCGCCCATCAGCCGGTCGAGCTGCGCGCCAGCCCATTCGCCTTCGCCGAAATGGATCGCCGCGTCGATCGTCTCGGTCCGGAAGTCGAACGGCGTGGTTCGCGTCGAGACATGGACGGTGATGTCCGGATGCGCCGCCAGGAAGCCGGGCAGGCGCGGCATCAGCCAGCGCAGGCCGAACATCGGCAGCAGGGCCAGGTGCAGCGACGCGCCGCCGGGATTGGCCCGGAAACCGAGCGTCGCGCTGGAGATGCGCGCGAGGGCGCCGCGAATCTCCCGCGCATAGGCGTTGCCCGCCAGGGTCAGCTTCACCTTCTGCTTCTCGCGATGGAACAGCTCCGATCCGAGCAGTTCCTCGAGCGCGCGGATTTGCCGGCTGACCGCGCTCTGCGTGAGCGCGAGCTCGCGCGCGGCGGCGGTGAAGCTCTGATGCCGGGCGGCGGCGTCGAAGGCGCAGAGCAGGGCGGTGGGGGGAAGGAAGCGTCGAGGGGTCATATCATTCCATCTCGGAACCAACTTTGTCCAAAGCCTCGTTTGCGGTGCCGGGTCACCACCAACATAATTCCATAGCTGCATGAGCCATGCGCTTTGTCAACGCGGCGGCGCAGCGGGGGCGGGCCGGTATGGACGGTGATCGACGCAGTCATGGCTTGTGGGCCGCTTCCGCGCCGCCGGCGCCCGAAACGGTCCCGCTGATGGATGACGACAGCGCCGATGCCGTGATCGTCGGCGCGGGTTTCACCGGTTGCTCCGCCGCCCTCCACCTCGCCGCCGCCGGCCGCCGGCCGGTCGTGCTCGAAGCGGCCGGGATCGGCTTCGGCGGGTCGGGCCGCAATGTCGGCCTCGTCAATGCCGGGCTGTGGATCAGGCCGGACGAGGTGCCGGAGGCGATCGGCGCGCCGTTCGGCGAACGGCTGATCGCCCAGCTCGGCGATGCGCCCGGCCTCGTCTTCGACATCGTCGAACGCCATGGGATCGCCTGCGAGGCGGTGCGCAACGGCACCCTGCATTGCGCGGTCGGGCGCAAGGGGCTTGCCGAGATCACCGCGCGAGCCCGCCAATGGCGACGGCGCGGCGCCGATGTCGAGCTGCTCCACAGCCGGGCGACGGCGTGGCGGGTCGGCAGCAAGGTCTATGCCGGCGCTCTGCTCGACCGGCGCGCCGGCACGATCCAGCCTCTTGCCTATGTCCGCGGCCTGGCCGCCAGCGCGATCCGCCTGGGCGCGCGAATCCATGAACATTCGCCGGCGACGGGGTTCGAGGATCTCGGCGGCGAGTGGCGGGTGACGACCGCGGGGGGCAGCGTGACCGCGCCCTGGGTGATCATCGCGACCGATGCCTATTCGGCCGCCATCTGTCCGGACGTGAAGCGCGAGCAGGTGATGCTGCCCTATTTCAACCTCGCCACGCGGCCGCTGAGCGCGGAAGCGCTGCGGAGCGTACTGCCCGGCCGGCAGGGCGCCTGGGACACCCGGTCGATCCTGTCCTCCTTCCGGCTCGACGCGACGGGGCGGCTCGTCTTCGGCAGCGTCGGCGCGCTGCGCGGCACCGGCACGCGCATCCATGCGGACTGGGCCCGCCGCGCGCTGGCGCGCATCTTTCCGCGGCTCGGCGAGGTCGCGTTCGAGCATGGCTGGTACGGGATGATCGGGATGACCCGCAACGCCGCGCCGCGCCTTCACATGCACGGGCGCAACCTGGTGTCGATCAGCGGCTATAACGGCCGGGGGATCGCGCCGGGCACCAGCTTCGGCCGCGATCTCGCGCGGCTCGTCCTGGGGGAGGTCGCGCCCGACGAGCTGTCGCTGCCGGTCACCCGGCTGGAGCCGGCCCGCTTCCGCGCCGCGAAGCAGGCCTTCTACGAGATCGGCGCCCAACTCGCCCACTTCACCGCTTCGAGACCCTGACCTTCCCATGGAGGATGATCCCATGACCGCCACGCCCGCCGCCGAAGCCCGCACCCTCCTCGCCAATCTGGGCGTCAATCCGTCTGCGCTCGACGGCGGATCGCTGATCGTCCGCTCGCCGATCACCGGCGAGGTGATCGCGCGGCTCGGGGAGACGGCGCCGGGCGACGCGGCGGAAGCGATCGCCGCCGCGCAGCGCGCCTTCCTCGCCTGGCGCATGGTGCCGGCGCCCCGGCGCGGCGAGTTCGTGCGGCTGATCGGCGAGGAACTGCGCGCCGCCAAGGACGATCTCGGCCGGCTGGTCTCGATCGAGGTCGGCAAGGTGCTGTCCGAGGGGCTCGGCGAGGTCCAGGAGATGATCGACATCTGCGATTTCGCGGTCGGCTTGTCGCGCCAGCTCTACGGGCTGTGCCTGCCGTCCGAGCGGGGCGATCACCGCATCACCGAGCAATGGCATCCGATCGGCCCGGTCGGGGTGATCTCGGCGTTCAACTTCCCGGTCGCGGTGTGGAGCTGGAACGCCGCGCTCGCCTTCATCTGCGGCGACAGCGTGGTGTGGAAGCCGTCGGAGAAGGCGCCGCTGACGGCGATGGCCGTCGCCGCCCTGGTCGGCCGCGCGATGCGCGCGTTCGGCGACGACGCGCCCGAGGGGCTGCTCGGCCTGCTGATCGGCGGGCGGGCGCTGGGGGGGCAACTCGTCGACGATCCGCGCGTGCCGGTCGTCTCGGCCACCGGCTCGACCCGGATGGGCCGCGCGGTCGGCGAGCGCGTCGCCCGCCGCTTCGGCCGGTCGATCCTCGAGCTCGGCGGCAACAATGCCTCGATCGTCACTCCTTCGGCCGATCTCGACCTCACCCTGCGCGCGGTCGCCTTCGGGGCGATGGGCACCGCCGGCCAGCGCTGCACGACCCTGCGCCGGCTGATCGTCCATGCCGACGTCTATGACGGGCTGATCCCGAGGCTCGCCAAGGTCTATGCGGGAATCCGGGTCGGCGACCCGCGCCTGCCCGACACGCTGGTCGGGCCGCTGATCGACGGCGACGCCTTCGCGGCGATGGAACGCGCGCTGGCGGCGGCGCGCGCGGCGGGCGGTCGGATTCATGGCGGCGGGCGGGCGGACGTGAACGGCGACGGCTCCTTCTACGCCCGCCCGGCGCTCGTCGAGATCGACGAGCAGGTCGACTGCGTCCGCGAGGAGACCTTCGCGCCGATCCTCTACGTGCTGAAATACCGAACGCTCGACGAGGCGATCGCCCTCCAGAACGGGGTGCCGCAAGGCCTTTCCTCGTCGATCTTCGCGACCGACATGCGCGAGGTCGAGCAGTTCCTGTCGGCGGCCGGCTCCGACTGCGGCATCGCCAACGTCAACATGGGCACATCGGGCGCCGAGATCGGCGGCGCGTTCGGCGGCGAGAAGGAGACCGGCGGCGGCCGCGAGAGCGGCTCGGACAGCTGGAAGGCCTATATGCGCCGCCAGACCAACGCCATCAACTATGGCCGCACCCTGCCGCTCGCCCAGGGCGTCACCTTCGACGTCGATGCCTGATCGCGTCCGTCGGTGAGCAAATGAAAAAATTTTCGCTTCACTCAAAATTTGAGTTGTAACGAATCTTTCACTGTGCGAGCCTCCGATCATTGACGTGATGAGAATCCGCAAATGGGGGGAACGTCGTGATCAATATCAACCGGACATATCTATCGATAACCATGATGTCGGTGCTGCTCTGCGGGGCCTCGCAAGCAGCGATTGCCCAACAGGCCGCGGTGGATGCCCAGAATTCCGGCGATATCATCGTCACCGCGCGCATGAGATCGGAAGCGCTGCAGAATGTTCCTGCATCGCTCAGCGTCTTTTCTTCGAAGCAGATAGAAAACGCGAAGATCGAGCGGCCCGGCGATTATATCGCGCTGACGCCCAACGTCACCTTCTCGACCGCGCAGGATGCCGGCACCACCTATCTCACCGTGCGCGGCATCAGCCAGGTGCCCAATGGCGAGACCCCGGTCGCGATCTCGGTCGACGGCGTGCTGCAGACGAGCGCGTTCCAGTTCAACGAGGAACTGTTCGACATCCAGCAGATCGAGGTGCTGAAGGGGCCGCAGGGCGCGCTCTACGGCCGCAACGCCATCGCCGGCGCGATCAACATCACCACCAAGCCCGTCACCAACGATTATGAGGGCCGCGTCGCCTTCGGCTATGGCAACGGCCAGGCGACCCGCGCCGAAGGCTCGGTCTCGGGACCGATCATCAAGGACAAGCTGCTGTTCCGCGCGGGCGTCTCCTATCGCGATGCCGACGGCTGGATCACCAACCGCTTCCTCGACAGGAAGGTCGACGACTTCCGCAACATCGGCGCGGACCTCAAGCTGATCTACGAGGCGACCCCGGACCTGACCTTCGACCTGCGCGGCCATTATGGACGGATCACGGGCGGCGCGGCCTATTTCGTCCGGTCGAGCAACGCCGCCCAGCAGGGCGTCGTCATCACCGATGCGCATGGCGTCGCCAACACGGTGATCGCGCCGACCTCGAACAATCTCGGCTACAACAAGCGGCTGTTGAAGAACGTCTCGTTCAAGATCGACTATGACACCGGCTTCGGCAGGCTTTCCTCGATCACCGCCTATGACGCGATCGACCTGCTGACGACGTTCGACGGCTATGATTATTCGGACAACCAGAACTGCTTCGAGCTGACCTCGCCGCTGTCGACGCCCTATGCCTGCGCCAATCCGCAGATCACCTTCGGCGGCCTGAACGGCGGCACGCCCTTCTTCACGGCGCCGTTCAACACCACCTTCCAGCGCTATCGCCAGCGCAACTTCAGCCAGGAGCTGCGCTTCACCAGCCCGTCGGACCAGCCGCTCCGCTATATCGCCGGCCTCTATTTCCTCCAGCGCAAGCGCGACCTCGTCACCGCGACGCAGGAGGACAAGGGCTTCGGCATCGTTCCCGAACTCGATTTCGATCCGGCGACGGCCAACCAGACGCGCGCCTATTTCGAAGAGCACAACAACGACAAGGCCTATGCCGCCTTCGCCCAGGCGAACTACGACGTGACCAAGACGATCGAGCTGTCCGCGGCGATCCGCTACGACACCGATCACCGCCGGCAGACCGATCCGCGACCCGACATCTACCGGCTCGACGGCCTCGGCCGGCCGATCACGGGGCCGCGCACCCGCAAGCAGAATTTCGACGCGTGGCAGCCCAAATTCACGATCAACTATCGCCCGCTGCGGACCTTCTCGATCTACGCCAACTATGCGAAGGGCTTCCGCTCGGGCGGCTTCAACGCCGCCGGCACCGAGCTCGATCCCTCGACCGGCGCGAAGGTGGCCGATCCGATCTTCAAGAAGGAGATGTCGGAGACCTACGAGGTCGGCTTCAAGAGCGAGCTGCTCGATCGCGCCCTCTCGATCAGCGGCGCGCTGTTCCAGACCGATGCGAAGAACCTGCAGGTGTTCAACTTCAACGGCGTCGTGAACGCGCAGGTCGTCAACAATATCGACAAGGCGCGGATCAAGGGCGCCGAGCTCGAGGTGCAGGCGAGGCTGCCCGAGGGCTTCGCCCTGTTCGGCGGCCTCGGCTATACCGACACCAATATCCGGAAATATGACGCCAATCCGACGACCGTCGGCAACCAGCTACCCAACACCACCAAGTTCAAGACCAACATGTCGCTGCAATATACGCGCGACATCGGCACGTCCGAGCTGCTGATCCGCGGCGACTGGGAGCATCGCGGCAAGACCTATTTCCACGAGGGTGGCACCCCGATCGGCATACCGATCCGCGACCCGCTCGACCTGTTCAACGGCCAGGTCAGGCTGACCCTCGCGAGCGGCTGGAGCGCGTCGCTGTGGGGCAAGAACCTCTCGAACAAGAAATATTACGATAAGGTCGTGGTGCCCGACTATAATTTCCAGGCTCGGCCCCGCAGCTATGGCATCGACATCACGAAGACTTTTTGAAGCGGCAGGCGGTTGATGAAAAAAGACGAGGGACGGGAGACCATGGCCAAGGCCAATCCGGCGGTGCCGGCGACGGACCCGATGATGTCGTTCGGGGAGCTGATCCGGGATCGCCGCAAGCGACTGAAGCTCACCCTGAACGAAGTGGCGTTGCGATCGGACCTGTCGGTGTCGTTCATCTCGCTGGCCGAACGGGGCAAGGCGACGCCGTCGATCGTCTCGCTGCTGCGGCTGGCCCAGGCGCTCGACGTCGACATCAGCTATTTCCTGGCGCCGCCGCAGACCAACAACATTCTGCATCGCGCGGCCGATCCCGAATATTATCCGATCGACTCCCCGGTGACCTACATTCGGCTGAGCGCCGGGCACGTCAACCAGAAGATGGACAGCTTCATCTACATCATCCCGCCGGGGCCGATCTTCCCGCGGGTCCATCGTGACGGCGAGTCCTTCTACTACATGCTCGAAGGCGAGCTGCATTTCGAGGTGGGCGACGACAGCTTCGACCTCGGCCCCGGCGACAGCCTGCATTTCGACACGCGCCACAGCTATGCGATGCGCAATTGCGGCGAGAAGCCGGTGAAGGTGCTCTGGGTCGGGACCCCGGTGCTGTTCCCGAGCGCCACGCCGGCGAGCGATCCCGAATGAAGGTCATCCCCGCCATGCTTGCCGCCGATGCGGTCCACGCGCTCGGCGCCGATGCGCCGGGATGCCGGGCGCTGGTGTCGAGCTTCGCCGCCGGGCTGCGCGTCCCGGCCGAGGGCAGCAGCCGGCATGACGAGATCGAGATATCGCTGGTGCTGTCCGGCGCGTTCGACCTCGACAGCGGCGGCGAGGTCGCGCGGCTCGCGGCGGGCGACGTCGTGATCGTGCCGCCGGGGGAGGCGCATTCCTTCCAGGTCGTCGCCGACACGCGGATTTTCACGGTTACCGTCGCCGCCGGCTGATCGCTCGGCGACCCGATCAGGAGCAAGATTGATGCGCGTTGCAACCGACGTTGGCGGCACCTTCACCGATCTGGTCTGCTACGATGTCGACAAGGCGAGCGGCAAGGTCGTCGGGCTGCGCACCGCGAAGACCGACACCACCTATCCGCAGTTCGACGAAGGGGTGATGAACGCGGTCGCCAAGGCCGGCCTCGATCCCAGGAGCTTCGACTTCTTCGCGCACGGCACCACGGTGGTGATCAACGCGCTGCTGTCGCGCAAGGGCGCCAGGACCGCGCTGATCACCACCAGGGGCTTTCGCGACGTGCTCGAGATCGCGCGCGGCAACCGGCCCGACCTGTTCAACCTCGCCTTCCGCAAGCCGGCGCCGTTCGTGCCGCGCTACCTGCGCCGCGAGGTGGACGAGCGCAGCACCTATCTGGGCGAGGTGACGACCGCGCTCGACCCCGCGACGCTCGATCCGATCCTAGCCGATTTCCGCGCCGAGGGGGTGGAGGCGATCGCGCTCTGCTTCCTCCACGCCTATGTCGCGCCGGAGAACGAGCGGTTGGCGCGCGACCATATCCGCCGCGTCTGGCCCGAGGTCTCCGTGATCGCCTCGCACGAGATCTCCCGCGAGTGGCGCGAATATGAGCGGACCTCGACCGCGGTGCTGACCGCCTATGTCCACCCGGCCGCGCAACGCTACCTGCGGACGCTGCAGCGCAGCCTCGACGGCGCCGGCTATCCGCACGCGCCCTATATCATGCAGTCGAACGGCGGCATCGACACCGTCCAGGGCGCGATCCGCAACCCGATCGCGATGGTGGAATCGGGGCCGGCCAGCGGCGTGCTGGGCGCCGCCGCGCTCGGCCGGCTGCTGGGCGAGGACCGGATCATCGCGCTCGACATCGGCGGTACCACCGCCAAATGCTCGCTGATCGAGAAGGCGCAGACCCGGATCACCACCGAATATCGGATCGAATGGTCGCGTACCGAACCCGGTTATCCGATCCGCACGCCGGTGATCGAGATCGTCGAGATCGGCAATGGCGGCGGATCGATCGCCGGCATCGATCCGGGCGGGCGGCTCTATGTCGGGCCGGAAAGCGCCGGCGCCTCGCCGGGACCGGCGGCCTATGGCCGGGGCGGCACGCGGCCGACCACGACCGACGCCAACCTCGTCACCGGGCGGATCAACCCGGCCAATTTCCTCGGCGGCGAGATCGTCCCGGACATGGCCAATGTGCGCAAGGCCTTCGCGCCGCTGGTCGACAAGCTCGGCGGCGACACCGCCTCGGTGGCGCGCGGGATCATCCGCATCGCCAACGCCAACATGGTCAACGCGCTCAAGCTGGTGTCGCTCAACAAGGGTCATGACCCGCGCGACTTCACCCTGGTCGCCTATGGCGGCGGCGGGGCGATGCACGCGGTGATGCTGGCCGAGGAGCTGCAGATGCCGAAGGTGATCATTCCGGTGAACTCCTCGGTCTTCTCGGCCTGGGGCATGCTGATGACCGACATGCGCCGCGATTTCGTGCGCACCCAGGTGGTCCTGCTGACCCCCGGCAACGGCGCGCGGATCGAGGAGATCTTCGCCACCATGGCGGGCGACGCGCGGGAAAGCTTCGCCGCCGACGTCGCCACCGGCGCTGCGCCGCTGCGCATCCTGCGGTTCGCCGACATGCGCTATCTGGGCCAGGAGCACAGCGTGAAGGTGGAGCTTCCCGACGGCGCCTTCGACGCCGCGACGCTCGCCGCCGCGATCGAGCGCTTCCACGCCACCCATGAACGCGAATATACCTTCCGGCTCGACCTGCCGGTGGAGATCGTCAACTTCCACGTCGTGGCGTTCGGCGACGTGCCCAAGCATGAGCCCGAGCGGCTCCCCGTCACCGGGCGCCTGCCCGCGGAGGCGACCAACGGCATCCGTACCGTCGACCTCGACGAGCATGGCGTCCACGAGGCGCCGATCTACGATCGCGACCGGCTCGAACCCGGCATGCGCTTCGCCGGCCCCTGCATCGTCGAGGAGGCGGCGGCGACGCTGGTCGTCACCCCCGGCCGCCTCGTCGTCGTCGACGATTACGGCAACCTCCACGTTCACATGAACGCCTAGAGCAGTCGATCTGATTGCCTCAGATCGACTGCTCCAGGTCATTTTTTACCGCGATTTCCGAGTTGGTAGCTACCTGAAATCGCTTTGAGGACCCGGCCATGAAAACCGATCCCTACACGCTCGAGATCATCAAGAACGCGCTCGTCTCGATCGGCGACGAGATGTTCCAGACGATGGCGCGGACCAGCATGAGCCCGATCATCTACGAGGCGCTCGACTTCTCGGTCGGCATCACCGACGCGCGCGGCGAGCTGATCGCGCAGGGGCAGGGCACCACCGTCCTGCTCGCGATGATCGACAGCTTCGTCCACGACATCCTCGCCAAGTTCGGCGATGCGATCCGGCAGGGCGACGTGTTCATCGGCAACGATCCCTATCGCGGCGGCGGCACCCATCTCTCCGACTTCGGCATCGCCACGCCGATCTTCCATGACGAGCGGCTGGTCGCCTTCGCGGTCAACAAGGCGCACTGGCTCGACGTCGGCGGCGCGGTGCCGGGCAGCTTCTCGACCAACGCCACCGAGATCTTCCAGGAAGGCATCCAGATGCCGATCTGCAAGATCGTCGAGGGCGGCACCCTGCGGCAGGACATCCTCGATATCATCGTCGCCAATATCCGCGTGCCGCAGGAAAGCGTCGGCGACATGTGGGCCGGGGTCGCCGCGAACGGGGTCGCCGAGCGCCGCCTGCGCGAACTGTTCGACAAATATGGCCATGACGCCGTGCTGCGGGCCAAGGACGAACTGCTCGATTATGGCGAGGCGATGGTCAAGCACGAGCTGGCGGCGCTGCCCAAGGGCGTCTTCCATGCCGAGGACCTGATCGACGACGACGGCCGCAGCGACGAGCCGCTCAAGGTGATGGTCAAGATCACCATCACCGACGACAAATTCGTGGCGGACTTCACCGGCAGCGCGCCGCAGACGATGGGCCCGATCAACAATTCGCGCACCGGCCTCACCTCGGCGGTGCGCCTGATCTTCAAGGCGATCACCAATCCGCAGGTGCCGGCGAACAGCGGCTCCTTCCGCCCGATCGAGATCATCTGCCCCGACCGCACCGTCTTCACCGCCGAGCGGCCGGCGCCGGTCTCCACCTATTGGGAGACGCTGATGTACGGCGTCGACCTGATCTGGCGCGCGCTCGCCCCGCACCTGCCCGACCGGCTGGGCGCCGGCCATATGCTGTCGGTCTGCTCGGTGGTGTTCGCCGGCAGCCATGCCGATACCGGCAAGAGCACGATCCTCGTCCAGCCGCTGGTCGGCGGCTGGGGCGGCCATCAGGGCAAGGACGGCGAGTCCGGCCAGTTCGCCGCCGCCGACGGCGAGACCTACAATGTGCCGATCGAGATCACCGAGGCGCGCTACGGCGTCCATGTCGACCAATATGCCTTTCACGACGAGGATGGCGGCCATGGCGAGCATCGCGGCGGCAAGGGCGTCGTCCTCGACTATCGGATGCGCACCGACGATTTCGTCGTCACCGGCAGCTTCGGCCGCTTCAAATATCCGCCCTGGGGCATGGCGGGCGGCGGCGAGGGATCGCCCAACCATTTCGACATCATCCGCGCCGACGGCACGCACGAGGTCCATGGCAAGGTCACCGGCGCCAAGGTGGCCAAGGGCGACGTCGTCCGGATGGTGACCGCGACCGGCGGCGGCTGGGGTGATCCGGCGCGACGCAGCAAGACGGCGCTCAGGGAGGATTTGCGCAACGGTTTCCTGACCGCCGACCAGATCGATCGCCATTATGGCGGGATCGACGGCTGAGCGGAGGCCGTCCGTCATGACGACGATAGTGGCGAACTGCACCCTGTTCGACGGCGTGTCGGGCGACATGCTGCCCGGCCGGTCGCTGCTGATCCGCGACGGCCGGATCGCCGAGATCCACGATCGCCCGATCGCGAGCGCGGCGGCGACGGTCGTCGACGTCGCCGGCCGCACCGTGATGCCGGGGCTGATCGACGCGCATTTCCACGCCTATGCCGCCGAGGTGAACCTCGCTACGCTCGATCGCACCCGTCCCGAGCTGCGCGCGCTCTATGCCCGCAAGGCGCTGGAGGATGCGCTGCAGCGCGGCTTCACCACGGTGCGCGACGCGGCCGGCGGCGATCTCTCGCTGGCGGTCGCGATCGAGCGCGGGCTGATCAGGGGGCCGCGCTTCTTCTATTCGGGCCTCGCGCTCAGCCAGACCGGCGGCCATGGCGACATGCGCGGCACCGGGCCGGACTGCGGCTGCGGCTATTGCGGGTCGCTGACGATCCTCGCCGACGGCGTCGACGAGGTCCGCAAGGCGGCGCGCGAGCAGCTCCGGCTCGGCGCGACCCAGATCAAGCTGTTCCTGTCGGGCGGCGTCGCCTCCCCCTCCGATCCCTATTGGATGGCGCAATATTGCGACGACGAGCTGCGGGCGGCGGTCCATGAGGCGGCGACGCGGCGCACCTATGTGATGGCGCATGCCCATACCGCCGAGGCGGCGATGCGCTGCATCCGCAACGGCGTCCGATCGATCGAGCATGCGACGATCCTTGATCGCGCGACGGCGGAGGCGGTGGCCGCGGCCGAGGATGTCTATGCCGTCCCGACCCTGGTCACCTTCCGCAAGCTGATCGACGAAGGCGCGGCGCTCGGCCTGACCCCGGTCAGCCTCGCCAAGACGGTCGAGGTCGAGAAGCATGCGCTCCGGTCGCTCGACCTGTTGCATGGCGCCGGCGCCCGGATCGGCTTCGGCACCGATCTGCTCGGGCCGCTGATGGCCAGCCAGGCCGAGGAGTTCGCGCTGCGCCGCCAGGTGCAGCCGGCGATCGACATCCTGCGGTCGGCGACCTCGGTCAATGCCGCCCTGCTCAACCAGGCCGGCGAGCTGGGGGCGATCCGTCCGGGCTATTGCGCCGACCTGCTGGTCGTCGACGGCAACCCGCTCGACGACGTCGCCGTGCTGGCGCGGCCCGAACGGATCATGCTCGTGATGAAGGGCGGCGTGGTCCACAAGAACATCCTGCCGGCGTGATCGTCCCCGACGACGGAATCCGCCGCGTCCTGCTTTCGACGGACGACGGCGACATGACGATCGCCGTCGACGGCGTTCGCGCGCCCGCCAGTGCGGGCTATTTCCTGGGGGAGGTGCGGGCGGGCCGCTTCGACGGAACGAGCTTCTACCGGATCGCCACCCTCGCCAATCAGGAGCCCGGCCAGCCGGCGGCGATCGAGATCGTGCAGGGCGGCGGGCGCCAGCCGCTGGCGCCGACCAGCCCGATCATCCCGCACGAATCGACGCGCGACACCGGGCTGCGGCATCGGCGCGGCGCCATCTCGCTCGGCCGCTTCGCGCCCGGCGCCGTCTATGGCGGCTTCTTCCTGTGCGCGAGCGATCAGCCCGCGCTCGACTTCGGCGGAGGGCGTCAGCCGGACGGCCAGGGTTTCGCGGCGTTCGGCATGATAGCCGAAGGCCTCGACCTGCTCGATCGCCTCTTTGCCCGCGCCGAGTCGCAGGAGATATTGCGGCACGAGATTCCCATTCGCCGGATCATCCTGCTGTGAACGACCATGTGCCTTTCATCGGTCCCGACGAGGCGGCCCGACTGCTCGATCATGGCGTGCTGGTCGAGCGGCTTCGCGATGCGTTCCTCGCGCCGCCGATCGCGCCCAGCCGGCTGGCGGTGCCGCTCGACGACGGGGACTCGACGATGCTGGTGATGCCGGTCGCGCGGCCCGGAGGCCTGGCCGGCGTCAAGCTGGTCACCGTCCATCCGGCGCTGTCCGATCGTCCCGAAGGCGCCGTCCGCGCGCTCTGCATGGCGATCGAGGCCGCGACCGGCGCGCCGCTGGCGATCATCGACGGCAACAGCGTGACCCACCGCCGCACCGCCGCGACATCGGTGCTCGCCGCCCGCGCCCTGGCGCGTGCCGATGCGGACAGCATTCTCGTCGTCGGTGCCGGTCATGTCGCCCAGGCGCTGTGCGAATGCTATTCGGCGCTGATGGCGCCCCGCCGCCTGCTCGTCTGGGCGCGCCGGCCCGACGCTGCCGCCGCTCTCACCCGGCGGCTGGCCGGGCAGGGCATCGCCGCCGCGCCGGTCGCGGACCTTCGGGCGGCGGTGCGCGAGGCCGACATCGTCAGCGTCGCGACCCTCGCGCGGCAGCCGCTGATCCTGGGCGCGGACGTGCGGCCGGGGACCCATGTCGATCTGGTCGGCGGCTTCACCCCGGCGATGCGCGAAGCCGACGACGATCTGATCGGCAAGGCCGTGCTGGTCGCCGACGGCATCGGCGCGCTCGACACGGCGGGCGACCTCGCCGGGCCGATCGAGCGCGGCGTCGTCGATCGCCGCAACATCCGCCTGCTCGCCGAGGTGCTGGCCGATCCCCGACGCGGCCGGCGCGATGCGGAGGATATCACGCTGTTCAAGTCGGTCGGCCACGCGCTCGAGGATCTCGCCGCGATGGAGCTGATCGTCGAGGGCATGCTTCCCGCCCGGCGGGGATGACGCCTAGAGCCTGATCGTCTGAGGCGGAAGCGCTCCGCGCTTCCGCCGATGACGTGAATCAGGCTCTCTTCAAGGTCTAGCCCCTGTGGCGGAGGCTTTCGAGGATGTCCCTCGCCGCGCGCCTGACGAGGAGGGCCAGTTCCTCGCAGCGCAGTCCGCTGTCGAGGCGATAGCGCGGGCCCGACACGCCGACGGCCGCGGCGATGCCCCCCGAAGCGTCGGTGATCGGGGCGGCGAGCCCCCAGACGCTGTCGCGCCATTCGCCGCGATTGATCGAATGGCCGTTGGCCCTGGCCTCGGCGAGCTCCTCGCGCAGCCTGGCCGGGTCGGTGATGGTGAAGGGCGAATGCCGTTCCAGGTCGACGAGCAGGCGCGACAGCTCCGCGTCGGCGAGCTGCGACAGCATCGCCTTCCCCGTCGCAACGCAATGGGCCGGCGCGCGTCCGCCCAGCCGCGTATAGGCGCTCACCGGCTCCGGGCTGTCGATCTTGTCGATATAGACGACCTCCCGGCCGTCGAGGATCGCGAGATGGACGGTCTCCCGCGATTGCTCGGCGAGCCGGTGCAGGGCTTCGGCGGCGCGGGACCGGATGTCGAGGCGGTTCATGACCTGCGTGCCCAGTTCCCAGATCCGGATGCTGGGAAGGAAGTCCTTGGTCCTCGGGTCGTGCCGGATGAATCCGGCGCTCTCCAGCGTCTTCAGCACGCGATAGGCGTTGCTCTTGGTGAGGTTCAGGCTCTCGGCGACGTCCATGATCCGCACGTTGCGATCGGCATGGGCGACATGGGTCAGCACCTGCAATCCCTTCAACAGGGTCTTGTCCATCGGCTCTCGCTTGACAGGCTGCTCGGCGCAGTCTTATTTCGTATCATCATTCGAAATATCGTTCCATATATTGGAATTCCTCATATGAAAACCCCCAACCGTCAGGACTATGCCCAGAAGGATCGGGGGCCCGCCGCGGCGCCCTTCCAGGGCGTGAGGGTGATCGAATTCTGCAACGTCGCGGCGGGGCCGTTCTGCGGGATGCTGCTGGCCGACATGGGCGCCGACGTCGTCAAGGTGGAGTCCAGGTCGGGCGACACGTTGCGGCAATGGCCGCCCATCGTCGACGGGTTCAGCGAGAATTTCGCCTCGCTCAATCGGAACAAGCGCTCGATCGCGCTCGACCTCAAGGACCCGGAGGACCGCGATGTCGCGAAGCACCTGATCGCGGCGGCCGACGTCGTGATCGAGAACAACCGGCCCGGCGTGATGGCGCGGCTCGGCCTCGGCTACGACGCCTTCGCGCAGGACCATCCCCGGCTGATCTATTGCTCGCTGTCCGCCTTCGGGCAGAGCGGTCCGCGCGCCGGGGACGGTGGCTTCGACGTCACCGTCCAGGCGATGTCCGGGATCATGAGCGTGACGGGCGAGGCCGACGGCGCGCCGGTCAAGGCCGGCGTCCCGGTCTCCGACTTCGCGACCGGGCTGTACGGCGCGTTCGCGGTGGCGTCGCTGCTGGCGCGGGTGCGCGCGGGCGGCGAGGGCGGCCATGTCGACGTGTCGATGCTCGGCAGCAGTCTGGCGATCTCGGCGCTGCAGGTCAGCGAGTTTTTCGGGAGCGGGCGCGATCCCGTCCGGCTCGGCGCGGCGCATCCGCGCAACGCGCCCTATCAGGCGTTCCGCGCCGGCGACGGCGACTTCGTGCTGGCCGCCGGCAACGACAAGCTGTGGCGGAGCGTCTGCGAGATCGTCGGCCGGATCGATCTGCTCGACGATTCCCGCTTCCGCTCGACGCGCGACCGCGCGGCGCATCAGGGGGAGCTCGCGGTCATCCTCAACGCCGCCTTTGCCGGCCGCAGCGTCGCTGACCTGCTCGCGGCGTTCGAGGCGGCTGGCGTCCCGTGCAGCCGGATCAACAGCTATTCGGAGGCGCTCGCCGAGCCGCAGGTCGCGCATATGGGATGGGTCCGCGAGGTGGTGCTGCCGACCGGCAAGGCGAGCCGGATCTTCGGATCGCCGATCGGTATCGGCAACACCCCCCATCGCATCCGGCACGCGCCGCCGGCGCTCGACGCGGATCGCGAGGATATCCTGCGCGAACTCGCGGCGACGCGGTTGCAGGCCGCGTCATGACGCAGGGCGGACGGCCGCGCTTCGCCGCCTTCCTCGCCTTCCTGACCGAGCAGGCGGAGGAGCGGGGGAAATCCGAGGCGGCGATCCTCGCCGAGACCGCGCCGTATCTGGCCGCGCTGGTGGCCGAGGACGACTGGCTCGACGAGGCCTTTGCCCGGCCCGACGCCGGCCGCTACCAGCAGCACCTCCTGTTCTGCGATCCGCTGCGCCGGTTTTCGGTCGTCAGCTTCGTCTGGGGGCCGGGACAGGCGACGCCGATCCACGACCATATGACCTGGGGCCTGGTGGGGATGCTGCGCGGCGCCGAGATATCCGAGGGTTTCGCGCTGCGATCCGGCGTGCCGGTGAAGACCGGCGAGGTCCGGCTGGAGCCGGGGGACGTGATCGCCCTCTCGCCCGCCGAAGGGGATATCCACCGCGTCCGCAACGCCCATGCCGATCGCGTCTCGATCAGCATCCATGTCTATGGCGACGACATCGGCCGGGTGGATCGGCACATCTTCTCGCCCGAGGGCGATGTGAAGGGCTTCGTGTCGGGCTATTCGAACGCGCTTCTCCCGAATCTCTGGGGGCGGGCGTGACGGGGGAGCTTGTCGTCTCCCGTTCGGGCGAGGTCCACCGGCTGACATTGAACCGACCCGGCAAGGGGAACAGCCTTTCGGCCGACCTGGTCGAGGCGCTTCACGACAGCCTCGACGCGGTCGAACAGGCCAAGGGGCGCGTGCTGATCCTGCAGGGCGAGGGCCGCAATTTCTGCACCGGCTTCGACCTCGGCGATCTCGACGGCGCCAGCGACGGCGATCTGCTGTGGCGGTTCGTGCGGATCGAGCAGCTGCTCGCGCGGCTGTGGCAGGCGCCGTTCGCCACCATCGCCGTGGGCAAGGGCAGGGTGTTCGGGGCCGGCGCCGACCTGCTCGTCGCCTGCGGGCGGCGCATCGTTGTCGAGCAGGCGACGTTCAGCTTTCCCGGCGCCGGCTTCGGCTTGGTGCTCGGCACGCGCAGGCTCGCTCATCGCATCGGCGAGACGGCCGCGCAGCATGTCGTCGCCAGCGGCGCAGCGATCGCGGCGGAGGAGGCGGTCCGGCTGAACCTGGCGACGGCCTGCGTCGCGGAGCCCGACCTCCAGGCGACGCTCGATCGCGAGGTCGCCGTGGCGACGCGGCTAGACCGGGAAACCTACGCCGCGATCGGCGAGGCGTCGGGATCGGACGCGGGCGCGCTCGATCGGGACCTGGCGATGCTCGTCCGCTCCGCCGCGCGTCCCGGCCTGCGGCAGCGGATCGAGGCCTACCGAGCCCGAAGGTAGCGAGCGGGCCGCGCCGGGATCGGCCACGGCCGCGCCGATCAGGATCAGCGTCGGCAGACCTTCAGCAAAGGCGTTGGTCGCGAGCGGCAGCAGGTCCAGCCGGGTACGGAGCTGCCGCTCGTCGGGCAGGCTGACGTTGCACAGGATCAGCACCGGCGTCGCCGGCGCCAGCCCGGCGTCGATCAGCGACCGGCTGATCTCGGCGGCGGCGTCCCGGCCCATGTAGATCGCCAGTGTCGCCCCTTCGTCGGCGAGCGCCGTCCAGTCGAGGTCGAGGCCCGCGCCCCGCCGGCTGTGCGCGGTGACGAACTGGACGCGGCGGGCGACGCCGCGCAGCGACAGCGATATCCCGGCGGACGCCGCCGCGGCGCTGGCTGTCGTGATCCCGGGGCAGATCCGCGCCGGGATTCCCGCCGCGCGCAACGCGTCGAGTTCCTCGGCCGCCCGCCCGAACAGCGCGGGATCGCCGCCCTTGAGCCGCACCACCCGCTTTCCCGCCAGCGCCGCTTCGACGAGCATGGCGTTGATCGATGGCTGCGCCTTCGAATGCCGGCCCGAACGCTTGCCGACGCTCACCCGTTCGGCATCGCCGGCGGCCAGGTCGAGGATAGCGAGGCCGACCAGCGCGTCATGGAAGATGATGTCGGCGGCTGCGATCAGCCGCTCGGCCTTGCGGGTCAGCAGGTCGGGATCGCCCGGGCCCGCGCCGACCAGCCAGACGCTGCCGGGGGCGATCACTTCATCCGGCGGCATGGATCGTCTCCTCGGTTCGGCCGACATCGGCGAGGATGCGGGCGAGGGCGGGCCGGCAGGACCCGCAATTGGTGCCCGCGCCGATCGCCTTGCCGATCGCGCCGACGTCGGCGAGCCGCTGCTCGGCGATGGCGGCGGCGATCGTCCTGAGGCCGATGTCGAAGCAGACGCAGACCACCGGCCCGCGATCGGGCATGGCGCCGGGCGGCCGACCGGCGAGCAGGGTCGGCGCCACCTGCGGCGCGTCGAGCTGCGCGATCAGCCAGTCGCGGCCGGGCAGTTCGCCGGTCCGGGTCAGGAACAGGGCCGCCGCCAGCCGGTCCTCGACGATCACCGCCACCCGGCGGGTCCCGCGCGCCGGATCGCTGGCCTCGATCCGTGCGCCCGCGGGAAGCCAGCCGTCGAGCGCCACGGCATCGCCGGCGCCGGCCAGTTCGTAGAGCGTGCCGCCGGCGACGGTGACCTGCGTCGCCCACAGCACGGGCGGCAGGCCCGCCCGGCCCGCCGCTTCGCGCAGGATCAGGAAGGCGCGCCATTCGACGGCCACCTTCTCCAGCCGCGCCGGGGTCGACTTGAAGCCGGGCTGGCCCGAATGCGGATCGGTCAGCGGCCGGGGCAGCAGGCCGGTGCGGCCGCCGGTCGACTGGCGGTCGGTCCAGTGGATCGGGGTGAAGATCTCCCCCCGGCGCTGGCCTTCGCTCATGGCGACGCGGAACAGGCTGTCGCCCTGCGGGGTCGCGACGCGGGCGATGTCGCCATCCCGGAGGCCGAGCCGCGCGGCGTCGTCGGGGTTGATCTCGACCAGCGGCTCGGCGCGATGGCGGGCGAGTTTCGGCGACAGGCCGGTGCGGGTCATCGTGTGCCACTGGTCGCGATAGCGGCCGGTGTTGAGGGTCAGCGGCCAGTCGCGCAGCGGCTCGGGCAGCGGAGCCTGCGCCACCGGCACCAGCCGCGCCCGTCCGTCCGGCGTCGGGAAGCGACCGTCGGCGAAGGGCCGGTCGAGCCAGCGCATCGGCTCCATCGCCTCATAGGCGGGATTGCCGATCGCGCCATGGCGGGGGAGGGCGAACAGCCGGGTGCCGTCATTTTCATAGGCCGAGAGGCGGGCATGCTCGCGATAGATGTCGGCCGGCCGGTCGTAGCCGAAGGCGCTGGCCCAGCCCATCCGCGCGGCGACCTCCTTGACGATCCACCAGTCGGGCTTCGCCTCGCCGGGGGCCGCCAGCACCGGGCGCTGGCGGCTGATGCGCCGTTCGCTGTTGGTGACGGTGCCGTCCTTCTCGGCCCAGGCGGCGGCGGGCAGGCGGACATGGGCGAAGCGGCCGGTGTCGGTGTCGGCCATCACGTCGGAGACGACGACGAAGGGGCAGGTGGCCAGCGCGTCGCGCACCCGGCCCGCGTCGGGCATCGAGACGGCGGGGTTGGTGGCCATCACCCACAGCGCCTTGATCCGTCCTTCCCCGATCGCCCTGAACATGTCGACCGCCTTGAGGCCGGGCTTCGTCGCCACCGCCGGCGCCGACCAGAAGCGCCCGACGCGCGCGACCTCGTCCGGCGCGAAGCCCATATGCGCGGCGAGGGTCGAGGCGAGCCCGCCGACCTCGCGCCCGCCCATCGCATTGGGCTGGCCGGTGATCGAGAAGGGCGCCGCGCCCGGCTTGCCGATGCGCCCGGTGGCGAGGTGGAGGTTGATGATCGCGTTGACCTGATCGGTGCCGCGCAGCGCCTGGTTGATCCCCTGGCTGAACAGGGTGACGGTGCGGGGATGGGCGGCGAACAGCTCGTAGAAGCGCAGCAGCGCTTCGGGCGCGACGTCGCACGTCCTGGCGACGCTCCATGGATCTCCGCCCTGGCCGATCACGTCCCAGAAACCCTCGGGAATCGACAGGCTGGCATCGACGAAGACCTGGTCGATCAGCCCCGCCCGCCGGCAATGGGCGAGCAGCCCGTTCATAAGCGCGACGTCGCTGCCCGGCCGGATCGGCAGGTGCAGGTCCGCATCCTCGCAGGTCTCGGTGCGGCGCGGATCGATCACGACGAGCTTCGCGCCGCGCTTCTCGCGGGCGGCCTGGATGCGCTGATAGACGATCGGGTGGCACCAGGCGGTGTTGGAGCCGACCAGGATGAACAGGTCTGCCTCGTCGAGATCGTCATAGCTGGCCGACACCACGTCCTCGCCGAAGGCGCGCAGGTGGCCCGCGACCGCGCTCGACATGCACAGCCGCGAATTGGTGTCGATATTGGCCGAGCCGATGAAGCCCTTCATCAGCTTGTTGGCGACGTAATAATCCTCGGTCAGCAGCTGGCCCGAGACGTAGAAGGCGACGCTGTCGGGCCCATGCCTGGCGATCGTCTCCCGGAAGCGGCGGGCGACGAGGTCGAGCGCCTTGTCCCACCCGGCGCGCCTGTCGCCGATCATCGGGTGGAGCAGCCGGCCGGCGAGACCGACCGTCTCGCCCAGATGGGTGCCCTTCGAACAGAGCCGGCCGCGATTGGCGGGATGATCGGGATCGCCCGCGATCGTCATGGCTCGATCGCCGGTGCGGGTGGCCAGCACGCCGCAGCCGACCCCGCAATAGGGACAGGTCGTGCGGACCGGCGCCCCGCTCATGCCGCCAGCGTCGCCAGCATCGCGATCCGCGAGATCAGGATGCGGCCGGCATCGGCGCGTACCGGAATGGTCGGCACGCAGCCCTCGTCCTCGCCCAGCGCCTCGCCGGTCGACAGCGAGATGCGCCAATTGTGCAGCGGGCAGGTCACCGCATCGCCATGGACGATGCCCTGGCTCAGATGCCCCTGCTTGTGCGGGCAGCGGTTGACGAGGGCGTAAAGCCTGTTGCCCGCGGTGCGGAAGATCGCGATCTCCTCGCCGTTCGCGGCCTTGATGGTGCGGGCGCCACGCAGCGGTATCTCCACCAGCGCGCCGACGTCGATCCAGTCTCCGGTCATCATCGCGCTCCCTCCGCGGCCAGGATTTCGAGGGGGCGGAATTCGCCCAGATGGGCATGCTGCTCGCGGTCCTTGCCGGCGGCGCGGGCGGCCCAGGGATCGTCCTGCGAGAAGCTCTGCGAGAAGAGGAAGCGCGCGGTCAGCGCCTCGCGGCCGACCGCGTCCTCGACGATGCGGCGGCGGACATGGTCGATGCCCACCCGCTCGATCCACGGCGCGGTCCGCTCGAGATACCAGGCCTCCTCGCGGTAGAGCTGGATGAAGGCGGCGATATGGTCGAGCGCCTGCTGCTCGGTCGCGACCTTGCACAGCAGGTCGGTGCCGCGCAGCTTGATGCCGCCATTGCCGCCGACGTGCAGCTCATAGCCGCTGTCGACGCAGATCACGCCGAAATCCTTGATCGTCGCCTCGGCGCAGTTGCGCGGGCAGCCTGACACCGCGATCTTGAACTTGTGGGGCATCCACGAGCCCCAGCTCATCTTCTCCGCCTTGACGCCCAGGCCGGTCGAATCCTGCGTGCCGAAGCGGCACCATTCCGAACCGACGCAGGTCTTCACCGTGCGCAGCGCCTTGCCATAGGCATGGCCCGAGACCATCCCGGCGGCGTTGAGGTCGGCCCAGACGGCGGGCAGGTCCTCCTTCCTGATCCCGAAGATATCGAGCCGCTGGCCGCCAGTCACCTTGACCATCGGCGCGTCATATTTCTCGACGACATCGGCGATCGCGCGCAGCTCGCGCGGGTTGGTCAGGCCGCCCCACATGCGGGGCACCACCGAATAGGTGCCGTCCTTCTGGATGTTGGCGTGGAGGCGTTCGTTGACGAAGCGGCTCTGCTGGTCGTCGACATAGGCGCCGGGCCAGGCGCAGAGCAGATAATAGTTGAGCGCCGGGCGGCAGGAGGAGCAGCCGTCGGGCGTCGTCCAGTGGAGCTTCTGCATCACCTCGGGGATCGATCGCAGCTCCTGCGCGACGATCTCGCGGCGGACGTCGTCATGGGTGAAGCTGCTGCACTTGCAGATCGTCTTCGGCCCGGACTCGACCGCGTCGCCCAGGGCGAGGGCGAGGAGATTCTCGACCAGTCCGGTGCAGGAGCCGCAGCTTGCCGAGGCCTTGCAGGTCGCGCGCACCGCGTCGAGACTGCACGCGCCGGCCTGGATCGAGGCGACGACCTTGCCCTTGGAGACGCCGTTGCAGCCGCAGATCTCGGCATCGTCCGAGAGCGCCGCAACGGCCGCCTTAGGGTCCGCCTGCCCCCCTCCCTGGGCGAAGGCCTGTCCGAAGATGATCAGGTCGCGGATGGAGGAGACGTCGTCGCCCTTCCTCAGCAGGTCGAAATACCAGCTTCCGTCGGCGGTATCGCCGTAGAGCACCGCGCCGACGACCTTGTCCTCGCGCAGCACCACCCGCTTGTAGATCCCGCGCGCGGCGTCGCGCAGGACGATGTCCTCCGCCCCGTCGCCGCCCGAGAAGTCGCCCGCCGAGAAGACGTCGATGCCCGAGACCTTGAGCTTGGTCGAGGTGACCGAGCCGCGATAGCCGCTCGGCTCGGCGACCAGCCCGTCGGCCAGCGCGCGGCACATCTCCCACAGCGGGGCGACCAGGCCGTAGACCTGTCCGTCATGCTCGACGCATTCGCCGACCGCGAGGATCGCGGGATCGCTGGTCACCATATGGTCGTCGACCTGGATGCCGCGCCCGACCGCCAGCCCCGCCGCGCGCGCCAGCGCGGTCGACGGCCGGATGCCGACCGCCATGACGACCAGGCTGGCCGGGATGGTGCTGCCGTCCTTCAGCGCCACGCCCTCGACCTTGCCGTCGCCGACGATCGCCGCGGTGTCGGCGCCGGTCAGGATGGTCTGGCCGCGCCGTTCCAGTTCGGTCTTGAGCAGCCAGCCGGCCGCCTCGTCGAGCTGGCGCTCCATCAGGGTCGGCATCAGGTGGAGCACGGTCACCTTCATGCCGCGCAGGCTGAGGCCGTGCGCCGCCTCCAGCCCCAGCAGGCCGCCGCCGATGACGACGGCGTCGCCGCCTCGATCGGCCGCCGCCAGCATCGCGTCGACGTCCTTCATGTCGCGGAAGCTGATCACGCCGGGCAGGTCCTTGCCGGGCACCGGGATGATGAAGGGATCGGAGCCGGTCGCGATCAGCAGGCGGTCATAGCCGACCGTGCGGCCGCTGTTCGCGGTCACCGTCCGGGCGGCGCGGTCGATCGCGGCGACCGGATCGCCCGCGACCAGTTCGATGCCGTTGTCGGCATACCAGGCAGCGTCGTTGATCACGATCTCGTCGAAGCTCTTCTCGCCGGCCAGCACCGGCGACAGCATGATCCGGTTGTAGTTCACATGCGGCTCGGCGCCGAAGATGGTGATGCGGAACCGGCCCGGATCGCGCGCCAATATCTCCTCGACCGCGCGGCAGCCCGCCATGCCGTTGCCGATGACGACGAGCCGCTGCGTCCCGACCGTGTCGGGAGCGTCGTCGCGATTCTCGGCGCCGATGCCCGTGCCCTGAAAATCCATCTTCCAAGCTCCAGAAACGAAAAAGGCCGCCATGCGGACGCTGGAAGATCCAGCGCCTGCATGGCGGCCTTGCCATCATCGTGAACCGGCGGACCCGCCGGGACGATGCATCCGCGACACCCGACCCTGGATGCCCCGGACTATGTTCGATCGGACGACCTTGCCCGTTCGAAAAGGAGGATGGCGCGAATCGCGCCATCGCTCAAGTGAAAATTTTGCACTGCGGCATAGTCAGAAGGTCCAATCCGCCTGCAGCCAGAATTTGCGGGTGTCGGTGGCGAAGCGCTTCGCCCGATAGTCGGCATAGCGCGCGCCGAGCGTCGTGCGCCCGACCCTCGCGGTGACGAGCAGGTCGAGCTCGTCGCCATAATGGCGGCCGAGCCGGTCGCTGTCGAAACGGTGCCACGTCGCCTCGATCGCGATCAGGTCGAACGCACCGGCCTTCTTCCAGCCATGGCCCGCGCCGGCATGGATATCGCGAACGCCGTCGGGCGGCGTGGTCAGGAATTTGTCGGCCCAGCCCTGGAATTTGAAGCCGCTGGCCAGCGGCGTCTGGAAGCTGGTCAGCGCCGCGCCATGGCTCGCGCCGAGCTGCTCATAACCGAGGTCGACCTTGAACGACGCGATGTCGAGCGTCGCGTCGGCCAGATGATAGTCGGCATGATAGGCGTTCGGATTGCGGTGCCAGTCGCTCTGCCGGGCATAGCCGAGGACATAGGAGAGCCTGACCGCGCGGGACAGCGCACGGCTTCCCGACAGGCGCGCGCCATAGGTCTGGCTCGACAGCGCGAAGCCCTGCACCGCCGCCTCGTCCTGGTCGACCAGATAGGCGAAGCCGGCGAGCGTGCCGATCGGCGTCGCATAGCCGATCGTCACGAAGACATTGTCGCCCGAAACCGCCTGCTGCCGCGCGCCGCGCCCGTCGATGCCCCAGATGCTGCGCACCGACCAGGCATAGGCGGCGTCGATCTTGAGGCGGGGCAGGCCGGTCCATTCGACGCGCAGCGCGTCGAAGGTCTGGCCGTTGTCGCGGAAGCCGACTGCGCCGACGAAGCGTTCGTCGTCGATCGCGATCCGCTGGCGTCCCGCGGTCAGCGTCAGCGCCTTGCTCTTGTAGCGGAGCTGGGCGCGATAGAGCCCGATCGATTGCGGATCGGCGACCAGCGGACGGGTCGCGGCGCCCCGCAGTCCGTCGAAATAATCGTCGACGGCTGCGAGCGTTCCTTGTCCCTCGACCAGCGCGGACCAGGCCCCGCTGCCGGCCTGCACCCCGCCGCGCAGGCGCAGGGTCAGGGCATCGGCCGTGTCGGGAAGGCCGTCCTGCTCGGCATGTTCGTAGCGGATACGGGCGTCGATCAGCGGTTCGAGCGCGATCTTCCCGGCGCAAGCGGGCCCTGCGGCGGCCAGCACGGCCGCCGTCGCGATGATGGTCTTCATGGGAACCCCTTCCGGATGCGGGCGCCGTCTCCCTGACGGCGCCCGCACCTCATATAGGATCAGATGCGGACGCCGGCCTTCGCGGCGTCCCAGTCGCGACGCCAGCGGCGCTTGACTCCGGCGAGTGCTGCAAAGGCGAGCAGGCACAGGCCGGCGAAGATCAGGAAACCGGGCTGGTAGCTGCCGCTGAGCTGCCGGGCGAAGCCGAGCGAGGAGGACAGGTAGAAGCCGCCGATGCCGCCCGCCATGCCGACCAGGCCGGTCATCACGCCGATCTCGGCCCGGAAGCGCTGCGGGACGAGCTGGAACACCGATCCGTTGCCGGTGCCGAGCGCGAGCATCGCGACGACGAAGGTGGCGAGCGCCGCCCCGATCATGTGCGTCGCGCTGACCCCGGCGAGCGCCGCCGCCGCGACCAGATAGACGATCGACAGCGCCCGCACGCCGCCGATCCGATCGGCCAGCGCGCCGCCGAGCGGGCGGACCAACGATCCGGCGAAGACGCAGGCTGCCGTGCAATAGCCGGCCATCACCGGGCTCAGCCCGAACTGGTCGGTGAAGTAGATCGGCAGCGACGCGGCGAGGCCGACGAAACCGCCGAAGGTGACGCCGTAGAACAGCATCAGCCACCAGGCGTCGGCGGTCCCGAGTGGTTCGAGATAGGCGGCGAGCTTCTTCGGCGCGGGAGCCCCCGGCGCGTCCTTCGCCATCAGCATATAGGCGACGAAGACCAGGGCCAGCGGGATGCAGGCGAGGCCCAGCACCGCGTTCCAGCCGAACAGATGCGCGAGGCCCGGCGCGAACAAGGCCGCGAGCACGGTGCCCGAATTGCCCATGCCGGCGATGCCCATCGCCTTGCCCTGATGCTCTGGCGGATACCAGCGGCTGGCGAGCGGCAGCGCGATCGCGAAGCTTGCCCCGGCGAAGCCGAGGACGACGCCGAGCGCGAGCGTACCTGCGAAGCTGGTCACGCCCGTCATCCAGGCCGTGAACAGGCCGGCGATGACGATGAGCTGGCTGATCGCGCCCGAGCGCTTCGGCCCGATCCGGTCGACCAGCAGGCCGTTGACGACGCGCAGGATCGCGCCCGCCAGGGTCGGTGTCGCGACCATCAGCCCCTTCTGCGCGGGGGTGAGGCCGAGCGACGCGGCGATGTCGGGGCCGAGCGGGCCGAGCATCACCCAGACCATGAAGGCCAGGTCGAAATAGAGAAAGGCCGCGATCAGCGTGGGCTTGTGCCCTGCGCTCCAGAAACCGTCGCCCTTTGCCGGGCGATCCTGATTGTCCCAATATGCGGTAGCCATGTGCCAGCCCCCAATCTCGTGGAAAAACGAAAAAAGCCGCCTCCGATCGGCCCTTGGCGGGGATCGGACAGCGGCTTTGCTGCTATTCGCTGGAAACGCCCCCGGCGTTGGGGGCGGGTTCCTCTGGGCGCGCTTCGTCGCGCGACGGACCCTTGATCCGCTATCGACGCCTTGTTCGCAAGTGCAAAAAAATCACCTGGGCGACAGGCCGGCCAGATAGGCCTCGATATTGTGCGGATCGAACACCCGCCCATCGAAGAAGCGATCGGGGCCCAGGGTCAGCGCCCCGCTGTGCGATCCGACGCCGGTCGGGGTCGCGATCGCGCCTTCCACCTTCATGCTCGCGCCCGGCATCGGCACGTCGCTGCCGGCCAGCGCGCGGCGATAGACGTCCGACCGGAAGACGTCGGCGGCGCGGCGCTCGGTCGCCTCGTCCTTCTCCACCATCCTCCAGCGGACGAGCTGCGAATAGATCCACAAAGCCTGGCTGCGCCACGGGAAGTTCGCCGCCTCGCGGTCGAAGATCATGAAATCGTCGATCGCCACCGGCGCGGTCCCTGGCCGCAGCAGGATGCGCCCCTCCAGGGCGGGCAGGATCGTCGCGGCCGGCTGGCCGACATAGCCGGCCCGTTCGAGCATCGCCGCCAGCTCGCCATGATGGGCGGGGTCGTCGCACCAGGCCGCCGCCCGCGCCATCGCGCCCAGGAAGCGGTCGACCATGTCGGCATGGTCCTCCATCCAGTCGGTGCGGAAGGCCAGCACCTTCTCCACGCCGCGCCGCCAGATGCGCGATCCCACCGCGACGATCTCCGCCAGCCCTGCCGTGACCGCGACGCTGCTCCACGGCTCGCCCGCGATGAAGCCGTCGATCTCGCCCGACCGCAGCGCCTCGACCATCAGCGACGGCGGCAGCACGCGCAGCGCCAGATCGCGGTCGGGATCGATCCCGGCATAGCCGAGCCAGTAGCGCAGCATCAGCGCATGGCTCGAATAGCGGTGGACGATGCCGACCACCGGCTTGCGGCGATGGAGGCCGATCGCGGCGGCGAAATCATGCGCCGCGCCCTCCGGGTCGGCGATGCGCTTGACGGGATCGGGATCGAGCGCGGCGACGAACTCGGTCGACATCGCCAGCGCATTGCCGTTGAGGTTGAGCTTGAACGGCGCCGACAGCGCCGCCGGATGCTGGCTGAGCCCGAGCGTCACGGCGATGGCGAGCGGGGCCAGCATATGCGCGCCCTGCACCTGGCCATAGACCAGCATGTCGCGCACCGTCGCCCAGCTCGTCGCGCGGTGCAGCGAGAGGTCGAAGCCGGCCTCCGCGGCGAACCCCTTCTCCCGCGCGGCGACGAGCGGGGCGCTGTCGGTCAGCGGCAGGAAGGCGATCGAGATCGGCGTCGGGGCGGACATCGGCGGGGCGCTCATTCCGTGCCTCCCAGCAGGCTGTGGGCGGTGATCAGGGCTTCGGCCACCTCGACGATCTTCCTTCCCTGGTTCATCGCGGTCGAGCGGAGCAGCGCATAGGCCTCGGGCTCCGGCAGGTCGCGGCTCTTCATCAGCAGCGCCTTGGCGCGGTCGATCGTCTTGCGGTCGGCCAGCGCCGAGCGGGCTTCGTCCAGATCGGCCTGCATTTTGGCGAAGGCATTGAAGCGGCGAATGGCGAGGTCGAGGATCGGCTTCACCCGCTCCTTGCGCAGCCCGTCGACGACATAGGCGGACACCCCGGCATCGATCGCCGCGCCGATCATCTGGTCGTCCGACTGGTCGACGAACATCGCGATCGGGCGGGCGAGGGCGCGGCTCACCGCCAGCATCTCCTCCAGGCTGTCGCGGCTGGGGCTGCCCAGGTCCATCAGGACGACGTCGGGCGCCATCCGTTCCAGCTTGGCGACCCAGGCGCCGAGCGGGGGGACGAGGTGGATATCGTCATAGCCGGCCTCGCGCAGCCCGTCCTCGAGGACGGTCGCGCGCAATCCGCTGTCGTCGACGATCACGATCCGCAAAACGCCCCCACTCCGAATCGCCGCTGCGCCATCCCATGTTGCAGTGCAACCATGTGATGCCCTGCTACGCCGATGCGATCCATCCTTTTTGCGCAAAGGAACGAACATGCGATCGGACGAGCGAGACAGGGCGTGACATCGCGCACCTTGCATGGGTATTCGCCAGCAGGGGGATTGGTCCGGGCGGACCGGAAATGCGGGGCGATGGGATTTCAGGGCAAGCGCTACGGATCACGGCCGGCCACGCAGCGCCAGCCCAGGACGGCCCGCCTGGCCGCCCTGGCGATGGCGCTGCTGCCCGCCGCCGCCGCCGCCGAAGCCGTGGGCGAAGGGGCCGGGAACGGCCTGCCCGATATCGTCGTCTCGGCCCAGAAGCGCAGCGAAAACGTCCAGCGGGTGCCGATCTCGATCCAGAGCTTCGACAGCCAGGCGCTCGACAGGCTGGGCGCCGGGCAGTTGACCGACCTCGACGCGATGGCGCCCTCGCTCTCCTTCGGCGACGGCAACGAGCAGGGCCGGACCGGCATCCGCGGCATCATCGATTATTCGCGCAACGCGGGCTATGATTCGCGCGTGGGCCTCTATGTCGACGGGGTCTATTACAGCCGTTCTTGGATGACGCCGCTCACCCTGCTGGGCATCCGCCAGGTCGACGTGCTGCGGGGGCCGCAGGGCACGCTGTTCGGCAAGAACACCGATGCCGGCGTGCTCTCGATCACCACGATCCAGCCCTCCGCGCAGCCGAACGGCGAGATCAAGGCGGAGGTCGGCAATTTCGGCTATTGGCGCGTCGCCGGGCGGGGCAACGCGCCGCTGGGTCCGAAGGTCAGCCTGCAACTGGCCGGCAGCCATGCGGAGAGCACCGGCTATTACCGCAATGTCCTGCTGGGCAAGCACAATAGCGGCGTGAATGCCGACATGATCCGCGCGCAGCTCCGCTTCCAGCCGAGCGACGACCTCGACGTGACGCTGGCCGCCGACTATGCCGCCGACGACAATTCCACCCTCCACTACACCTATGTCCCGCCCGCCGGGACCGATCCGTTCGCCTTCGCCTCCTATTGGGACGACCGCGCGACGCGGCGGACGGGGGGCGCTTCGCTGACCGTGCGCAAGGACGTCGCCGGCGGCTTCCAGATCACCTCGATCACGGCCTACCGATCGGGCCACCAGTTCCTGTACTTCAACAACGAGACCGGGCCGGTCCCCTATCTGACGACCGGCCTGATCCAATATGCCGACCAGTTTTCGCAGGAGGTGCGGATCGCCTCGCCGCGCACCGAAAACCATGATTTCGTCGCGGGCCTCTATTATTTCTGGGGGAACAACAAGGATCGGCAGTCGCTGGCCGCCGGATCGGGGCTGGGCGCGCTCGGCCTCGGCGGCCTGGTCGGCAAGGCTTCCCTGACCCGCACCTCGGTCAGCACCGGCTCGGTGGCCGGCTTCTTCCAGGCGAGCTTCCGCCCGGTCCCGATGATCGAGCTCTTCGTCGGCGCGCGCCTGACCTATGAGAGGAAGAAGCTCAACGACATCACGACGAACGACCCCACGGGTTTCATCGCCATCCCGATCACCGGCTATCGCGACCGTTTCTCCGACAGTTTCCTGACGCCGAAGGGGGGCATCAACCTGCACCTCGGACCCGATCTCGTCCTGTTCGGCACGATCGGGCGCGGGGTCAAGAGCGGCGGCTGGAACGTCGAGGGGACGACCGCGTCGACCTTCGCCGCCGGCATCCGGTTCCGGCCCGAGACCGTGACCAGCTATGAAGCCGGGTTGAAGAGCGAGTTCCTCGATCGCCGAGCGCGCCTCAACATCACCGGCTTCTACCAGAGGTTCGAGGACTTCCAGGTCTTCACCTTCGTCAACACGGTGGTGGCCGGCCGCACCGTCCAGGCCACCAGCCTGTCGAACGTCGGCAAGGTCACGTCGAAGGGCGTCGAGATCGATCTCGCGCTGATCCCGGTCGAAGGGCTCACCCTGTCCGGCAACTACACCTACAACAAGAGCGCCTACGACCATTATCCCGGCGGCGGAGGCATGGTCGGCACGACGATCCTCGACGCCGACGGCGTCCAGACCCCCTATGCGCCCACCCACAAGGCCTATCTCGCCGCGGACTATGAGACGCCGCTCGCGAAGGGTGGCCCGCTGCTCTTCGCGCATGTCGGCTACAGCGTTCAATCCTCCGAGAATTTCGATCCGAAGGTGGTGAATCCCACCGTCGGCAGCGCCTATTTCATCAAGGGCTACGGACTGGCCGATGCGCGGCTGGGCATCGGTTTCGCCGGCGGGCGCTGGCGAGCCTCTCTCTGGAGCCGGAATCTGTTCGACAAGCGCTATGTCCGTTTCGCCACCCGAACCGTGCTGCTCCGCGCGCCCGCCATTCTCTATGGGGAGCCGCGAAGCTATGGCGTGACGCTCAGCGCCACTTTCTGACATGACGACGGGCAAGCGCCGCATCTTCCCCGGCTGGCTGCTGGTCGGGGCCGTGATGATCGCGCTGATGCTGTGCGGGATCACAATCGTCGTTAGCACATTCGGTATCTTCACCGCCCATTGGACGCGGTCGTTCGGCTGGAGCCAGGGCGCCATGGCGGGTAGCCTGTCGACCTTCCTGCTGTCGACCACGCTCGCGGTTCCGGTGGTCGGCGTGGCCGTCGACCGCTTCGGATCGCGCCGCACCGCGATCTGCGGCGTGATCGCCTTCGCGGCCCTGCTCTCCGTGGCCGCGCCGCTGGTCCGCTCGCTGCCGCTGCTGTTCCTCTTTTACGCGCTGCTCGGGCTGGTCGGGGCCTTCACCAATCCGATCGTCTATATCAAGGCGCTCTCGGTCTGGTTCGATCGCCGGCGCGGCCTGGCGCTCGGCATCGCCGTGGCGGGCCAGGGGCTTGGCGCCGCCGTGCTTCCGCCCGTCGTGCAATATGTGAGCGAGGCGGCGGGGTGGCGCGGCGCCTTCCACCTGCTGTCCGCCGGCCTGATCCTGCTGGTCCTGCCGCTGGTCCTGCTGTTCGTGCGCGACGATCCCGGCGAGCTGGGCGTGTCTCCCGACGGCGGCGGTGGGCCGGGCCCGGCGGAGGGCGACGCGGCGGGGCTGACCCTGGCGGAGGCACGACGGACCAGCGCCTTCTGGATCATCCTGATCGTCTTCGCGCTGTTCGGCCTCGTCAACTATGCGCTGAGCGGCCATTTCGTCTATCTGATGCTCCAGCGCGGCGTCGGCACCTTGCCGCAGATCGCGATGCTGCTGTCGATCGCGGGAGCCTCCATGATCGGCGGGCGCCTGCTGTTCGGCTGGCTGTTCGATCATTTTCCGCTGCCGCTGGTCGGCGCGGTCGGCGTCCTGTGCGCCGTCGCCGCGCTCGCCCTGCTGCTCGGCATCGCCGCGATCGGCCCGGCGGCCTTCGCGATGAGCGTGCTGATGGGCGTCGCGATGGGGGCCGAAACCGATCTCCTCTCGCTGCTCGTCAGCCGCTATTTCGGCCAGCTCGCGATTTCGCGCATCTATAGCTGGCAGAATGTCAGCTTCCTGATCGGCGCCGCCAGCGGACCTCCGCTGTTCGCGCTGCTGCTCGCGCGATTTTCCGATCCGACCGTCCCGGTGCTTGCGCTCATCGCCCTGTGCGTGCTGTCGGTGCTGCTTCTGCTGTTGCTGGAGAAGCCCGCTTATGCCCGGAGCGCGCCGGCATGATCCGCAACCATATTGAACAAATGGCCTTGGTTTACGGCGATTGGCGGGTATGACGCAGATCGGGCGAGACGATAATCGGGGACATCGGGATATGCGGGATGATGGGATCGCCGCGCGATACCGCCAACTCGTCGACATGTCGCCCGACGCGATCTTCCTCGTCGAGGATGGGACGATGTGCCTGGCCAACCCGGCCGGGCTCGCGCTGCTGCAGGCATCTTGCATCGAGGATGTCGCGGGCCGCCCGATCGAGGCGCTTTTCCGGGCCGGGGCTGGAGATGGCCAGCCGACATGGCTCGCGGGGCTGTTGCGGGAAGCGGGATCGGCATCGGGTGAGGCGGTTCTGTGCACGCTCGACGGCGGCGGCGTGCCGGTCGAGGTGCGCGCCCTGTCCTATCTCGACGAAGGCAGGCTGGTCGTGCAGGCCTCCTGCCGCGATATCTCTGGTGCCGACATCGAATTGCGCGACAGCCTGGCGCGTTTCCATGCGATAGCCCGCGCCACCGGCGACGTGGTGTGGGACTGGGACCTCGCGACGGACAACCTCTGGTGGAACGACAATTTCCAGTTCCTGTTCGGATATGGCGCCAGGGAGATCGAGCCGACCATCATTTCCTGGACCAGCCGGATTCATCCCGACGATCATGACCGCGTGATCGCGAATATCCATGCGGCGATCGACGGCAGCGGGAAGACGTGGAGCGACGAATATCGCTTCCGGCGCAAGGACGGCAGCTATGCCGAGATATTCGATCGGGGCCAGGTGCTGCGCGATCCGTCGGGACGCGGCGCGCGCATGGTCGGCACGATGCAGGACATCACCCGGCGCAAGCAGACGGAAGATGCCCTGCGGGAGAAATCGGCGCTGCTGGAGGCGGTGGTCGAAAGCGCGGTCACCGGCATCCTCGTGGTCAATCCCAACGGCGAGAAGCTGATCCACAACCAGCGGCTGTACGAGCTGTTCAGGATTCCGCCGGAGATCGCCAACGATCCGCGCGTCGCGCCCCAGTTCGAATTCGCGACCACCCAGGCGAAGGATCCGGCCGCCTGGATCGGCAGGGCGGCGTCGCTTGCCGCGCGCCCCGAAGCGATCGAGCGCTTCGAGATCGAGCTGGTCGATGGGCGGATATTGGACAGCTACACCGCCCCCGTGCACGACAAGGAGGGGCGTCGCTACGGACGGGCCTGGATCTTCGAGGACATCACCGAGCGCCGCCGCGACGCGCATCGGCTGCGCCAGGCCGAGCGCGTCGAGGCGGTCGGCACCTTTGCCGCGGGCATCGCGCATGACCTCGGCAACATGCTCGTCCCGATCATCGTCACGGCCGAGCGGATCGCCGGCGGGGTCGCCGACCCGGAAGGCAAGGCCCGGATCATCCTGAGCGCGGCCGACCAGGCCAAGACGCTGGTCGAGCAGATACTGGACTTCACCGGCCAGCGGCGCATGGTGCGGGAGCCGATCGACCTGTGCGCGCCGGTATCGCGCGCGATCGAACTGCTGGCCTCGACCATGCCCGAGGGCATCGTGGTCGAGCGGAGGTTCCCGACCCGGCCGGCGATGATTTCCGGCGACGCCACGCAGATGCTGCGGCTGACGCTCAACCTGTGCAGGAACGCCGTCCAGGCCATGGCGGAGGCTCCGTCGAACCGGCCCGCGCGGCTGATCGTCCGCGTCGAGGAGGGCCAAGTCGACGCCGCCTTCGCGCACGCGCATCCGCCGCTGCCGGCCGGCCCCGCCATGATCCTCGGCGTCGAGGACGATGGACCCGGCATGGACGCCGCCACGCTGGAGCGGATCTTCGAACCCTTCTTCTCGACCAAGGGGGCGAAGGGGACCGGCCTCGGCCTCGCGCTGGTCCAGAGCATCGCGGCGCAGCATGACGGTGCCGTCACCGTCGACAGCGCGCCTGGGGCCGGCACCACCTTCCGCATATGGCTGCCGAAGGCGCCGCCATCGATCGCCGCCGAACCCGCCGTGCCGCTGCCGCGGACCGGCGCGGCCAGGAACATCCTGGTCGTCGACGACCGGCCCGAGATCGCCAGGACGCTCGTCGAGCTGCTCGAGGCGGCCGGCCATATGGCCGAGGCGATCGACGACCCGTTCGCCGCCCGCGACCGGATCGCCATGCTGCCCGGCCGCTTCGACCTCGTCATCACCGACTATCACATGCCGGGCATGACCGGCGCCGACCTGGTCGCGGGCGTCCGCTTCGCCTGCCCGGACCTGCCGTTCATCCTGACCAGCGGCCAGATGCCGCCGATCGACCCCGATCTCGCCGCCAGCTTCGTCGCCTTCCTCCCCAAGCCCTTCACCGCGAAGGCGCTGTACGAGGCTTGCACCCTCGCGCTCGGGGAAACGGTGGCGGCCATGAAGGACGGGAAGTTCGATCTTTAGGGATTGACGGGCCGATCAGGCGAACCGGTGCCATGACCGTTCAACGCCGAACGTCGAGCCTCGCGTCGAGAAAGGCTTCGAGGTCCGACATGTCGGCGAGGCTGGCGTCGCCCGGGATGCTGTGCTTGAGGCAGAACAGGGCGAGCCCCCATTCGGCCGCGCGGGCGATGTCATGGGACGGGCCCAGGCCCGCGAGGACCCCCGCCGCCAGCGCGTCGCCCGTGCCGATCCGGTCGACGACGTTCGACAGCGTCTTTTCCGGGCTGGTCGCCATGCCATCGCGGCCATTGACCTTCACGGAGACCGACAAGCGGTCCGCGGCCGACATGGCGCGCCGGCTCGACGCGATCACCTTCAGCTTCGGGAACAGGGCGAAAGCGCGGGCCACCAGCCGTTGCTCGTCCTCCGGGTGGCCGGCAAAAGCCTCGTCGGTCAGCAGCGCGATGTCATGGGCATTGGCGAACAGGACGTCGGCTTCGTTCGCCAGGGCGCGCAGCAGGGGCGGGGCCTCCTCGGGCGAGCGCCACAGGCTCGGCCGGAAATTGACGTCGAACGAGACCGGAATACCCAATTCTCCGGCGGTCGCCGCAGCGCGCCGTGCCGCGGCGGCCGGGCCGGCTCCCAAAGCCGGGGTGATGCCGGAGAGATGCAGGCGCCCGGCGCCCCGCAACAGCGTCGGCCAGTCGAACCGATCCGCATCCGCCCGGGCGAAGCTGCTGTCGTTCCTGTCGTAGATCACCTGCCCCGGCCGGAAGCCCGCGCCGGAATCCAGGAAATAGAGACCCATTCTGCCCGCGGTCCGGAGCACGCCCGAACAGTCGATCCCCATGCCCCGCACCGCGGCGAGCGCGGCGTCGCCGAGCCTGTTCCGGGGCAGCGCGGTGACGATCGCCGCCGGCCGCCCCAGCGACGCCAGGCCCGCGGCGACGTTCGCCTCCGCTCCGCCGAAACAGCTGTCGAGGCCAGGCCGCTGGAGAAGGAGCCCCCGGTCCGGGGCGGAGAGCCGCAGCAGCAGCTCTCCAAAGACCACGCACCGTCCCGCCGCCCCCTCGGGGCCGCTATCGTCGTTCCTCTGCATCTGGCTCGTCGCTCGTCCCCGGCGGATGCTCTTCGCCGGCGATCCACCAGTCGACGTCCGCGGCCTCGCGCAGGAAGCGCAGCCGGTCGCCGTCGTCGCCGCGCCACAGCGTCGCGAGCACGCCGCTGGCCAGCGGATCGGCGGGCCAGCGCAGCTGGTCGGTCCGCGAGGCCGCGATGCGCACGATGAGGTCGGCCACCGTCCGTGGAGAATCCTGCCGGTCCGCTCCGCTCAGCGCCGCTTCCCGCTGCGCATCGATCAGGGGTCGATAGGGCGAGTCCCCGGCGGCGGGCTGGGCCGCCGCGAGGCCCGCCAGCATGTTGGTCGCGTAGCTGCCCGGTTCGACGAGCGCGACGCGGACATTCCAACGCGCCACTTCCTGGCTGACCGCTTCGGTCAACCCTTCGAGCGCGAATTTGCTGGCGCTGTAGGCGGCATCGCCCGCCCGCGCGGCGAGCCCGGACAGCGAGCTGATGTTGACGATCGTTCCGCTGCGCTGGCGGCGCATCACGGGCAACACGGCCTTCATCAGCAGAGCGGCGCCGAAGAAATTGGTTTCCATCACCAGCCTCAGCCCGGCTTCGTCGATGTCCTCGAACGCCCCGGCGGGAAGCATGCCGGCATTGTTGACGAGGACGTCGATGCGGCCGTGGCGACCGACCACGCCGTCGACGAAACCGGCGAAGCTGGCGGATCGGGTGACGTCGAGTGGCTCGATCAGGATGTCGAGCGCGCGCGCTTCGGCTTCGGCCCGCAGCGTGGCGGCGCGCTGCGGATCGCGCACCGTCGCGACGACCGTGTCGCCGGCGGCCGCGAAGGCGAGCGCGGTCTCGAGCCCGATGCCGCTCGAGCATCCCGTGACGACGACGACCCTCATCGCAGCAGCATCGCCACGCCGAGGCCGATGAAGGTGGCGATCGCCTTGCCGAAGATCGCGCACATGATTCCCGGCGTGACCAGCTCGTTCCAGCCGCGCGCCGAGGCGATCGCGGCGGTCGGCGCCGGTCCCATCACCGCGGCGGCCGAACCGATCACCGCGTCGGCGAGGTCGATCCGCAGCAGCTTCGCGGCGCCGAGCAGCACCACGAAATGGATGGCGAGCATCAGCGTGGCGTAGAGCACCAGCAGCAAGGCCTCCCCGTTGAAGATGTTCGCATTGGTGATCATGCCGACGCAGGCGAAGAACATGTACATCACGAACATGCCGACGTCGAAGTCGAGGGTCAGCCGGCGAATCCGGCCGGGCACGAGATTGGCGACGATCAGGCTGAGGACGGAGATCACGACGATCCTGTAGTCGTGCCAGCCCATCGCATCGGCGAAGAGCGATCCGATCGACGAGATGGCGAAGCCGAGCGTGATCAGGCCGGCCAGTTCGGCCGCGCGATAGGATTTCGGCTGGGCTTCGATGACCAGGTCGGTGCTGTCGACCTCGTTGACGTCGAACTTGGTCGGGATGAAGCGGCGCAGGATCGCCAGCGACGGCAAGGTGATCAGCAACAGCAGCGCGGCGATGCTCACCGGGCTGCTCGCGCCCATCGCCAGCGTGAACTCGGCGGGCGTCATGTGGACGGCCTGGCTGACCGCGACGAAGCTGACCGTGCCGCCGATCCAGCCGCCGGTATAGACGCCGGCCACCTTGGCGCCGATCGGTCCCATGGGGATCAGGTGGAAGCCGACGATCGCGCCCACCACGACTGCGAAGCTCGCGATCAGGAAGGCCACCATCACCCGGCCCGATTCGCGGATGATGCGCCGCAGGTCGGCGCGCAGCAGCAGCAGCGGGATCGCCATCGGCACGAGATGGCTGAAGGTGAAGTCGTAGACCGGTGCCTCGAACGGCACCACGCCGAGATTGGACAGGAGCAGGCCGCCGACGATGATCCACAGCGCGCCCGACGTGCGGCGGCCGAAGGCGGTGCCGTCGAGCCAGAAGCCCATGGCGGTGAGCCCGAACATCACGGCGCAAAGGCTCAGACTGTCGTCCGGATTGATGAGCGGCATTTTCCATCCATGCAGGGCAGGCTTGTTCGACCGTCAGCATGCACGGCCGTCCGGATCGGGCAACGGCATTCGCTCTAATCCAAGCGATCAATAAGCCTAATTTCTACCGCGCGCTCCCGGTCCCTACAGATGGCGGCAAGTTGAACCGGAGAAGATCGCATGTCCGACTTCGATGTCGTCATTGCCGGCGGAGGCGTGAACGCGCTGGCCTGCGCCGCCACCCTTGCCCGCTGGAACCTGTCGGTCTGCGTCGTCGAGCGTAACGCCAATGTCGGCGGCGGCGCGATCACCGAGGAGGTGACGTTGCCCGGCTTCAAGCACGACCTCTACGGTTCCTCGCACGTCTGGATCCAGTGCAACGAGGATTTCAAGGCGATCCAGCCGGACCTCGAGCGCTACGGCCTGAAATATATCGAGCCGAAGGACCACATCACCGGCCATCCCGACCGCAACGGCGGGCCGGGGATCGTCATCCACAAGGACATCGACCGGACCTGCGACTCCATCGCCGCCTATTCGCGCGCGGACGCCGCCCGCTATCGCCGGGTCTATGAGGATTTCGAGCAGGTCCGCGAAGGCTTCGTCAAGGCGTTCTTCTCGCCCCCTGCGCCGCCGTCGGCGCTGCCGCGCGCGCTGGAGACCAACGAGCCGGGCCTGCGGCGGCTGCGCGAATTCTCGATGTCGGCGCGCGCCTGGGTCGAGACCAATTTCGAGAACGACTTCATCAAGGCGGTGATGCTGAACTGGGCGCTGGCCCCGCAGATCCTTCCCGACCAGGAAGGCGCCGGCCAGTCCTTCTACATCATGATCCCGGCCATCCATTATTATGGCCAGGCGATCCCCGAGGGCGGCAGCATGGAGCTGCCCAAGGCGATGGCGCGCTATGTCGAGGCGCATGGCGGCAAGGTGCTGACCAACGCATCGGTCAGCGAGATCATCGTCGAGAACGGCCGCGCCGCGGGCCTCCGCCTGGAGGACGGGCGGACGGTGCGCGGGCGGCGCGCGACGGTGTCGGCGCTCGACCCGAAGCAGACCTTCCTGCGCCTGCTGGGCGAGGACAGGCTGAACCCCGATTTCGCGGCGATGGTGAAGGGCTATTCCTTCGGCAAGATATCGATCTGCCGCGCGCAGCTCGCGCTCGCCGAAGAACCGCGCTTCCTGAACGGGGAGGCGATGAGCGCCGCCCCCTTCCACCGGATCGTCGATTCGATGGAGCAGATGACCCGTTTCTATGCCGAGATCGCGATGGGCATACCGCCGAGCGATCCGTTCCTCTGGTCCGCCTGCTGGACGAAGCTCGACCCGAGCCGCGCGCCCGAGGGCAAGCATACGCTGATCTTCGACACCTATGTCTCCAACTGGCTCGCGGACGGGCGGACCTGGAACGACATCGCCGAGGACTATTATGCGAAGACCCTGCTGCCCAAGCTGCAGCAATATGCGCCGAACATCGCCGGCGACGTGATCCTGGGCAAATATCTCCAGCATCGCGGCACGCTGGAGACCGCCAATCTCAGCTTCGTGGAAGGCACCACCAACGGCGGCGAGCGGATCGCCGCGCAGCTCGGCTCCTTCCGCCCCTTCCCCGGATATGCGCATTATCGCGCGCCTGTCCGCGATCTCTACATGACCGGTCCGCACTGCCATCCCGGCGGTGCCATCTCGGCGATGGGAACGATCACGGCCCGGGTGATGCTCGACGACATGGGCATCGCTCCGGCCGACTTCTGGTGACGAACGTCGGAGACAGCATATGACAGCGAAGAAGATCGACAAATACACCGCCCTGGTGATGCAGCCCCATGTCGAGGTCGCCGAGGACCGCGCGGGCATCGCCAAGAACCTCGACCGCGCGATCAACATGATCGATTTCGGGGTCGGCTATTTCTGGGAGCTGCCGGCCAGGCTGGTCGTGTTCCCCGAATATTTCATGCAGGGCGTCACCACGCCGGGCAAGGGCGAGCACGGCATCGACAGCTTCATGAAGAAGGCGATCGAGCTCGACGGCCCGGAGATGCGGCGGCTGGGCGAGGTCGCGAAGGAATATAATCTCTACATCGCCGGCGGCGGCGTGGTCGAGCGGGTCAAGGAGTTCCCCGACCGCTGGTTCAACACCGCCTTCATCATCGGGCCGTCGGGCGAGGTGGTGCTGCGCTATCACAAGTGGCACATCCCCGCCTCGATCGGCCTCGGCACGTCGCCCCACGACATCTTCGACGAATATAAGGAAGTGTTCGGCGGCGACATCTCGACGCTCTTCCCGGTGATCGACACCGAGATCGGCAAGCTCGGCACGATGACCTGCCATGACGGCTGCACGCCCGAGGTGTCGCGCGCGCTGGGCTATAACGGCGTCGAGGTGATCTGCCATCCGGTGGCGCTCCAGGAGGTCGAGGGCGTGTCGCAGCCCTGGGACTTCTGGATGTTCACCCGGCGCACCCGCGCGCACGACAACATGGCCTATGTGCTCGGCTCCAACTGGGGCACGGTCGACTATGCCTATTATCCCAAGGCCTTCTGCCCCGGCGGTTCGTTCGCGATCGACTATACCGGCATGGTGCAGCGCCACGCGCCCTATCCGCAGGAGCAGGTGCTCGGCGTGACGATCGACATCGAGTCGCTTCGCGAGCATCGGTCGCGCTGCAACCACAATACCTGGGTCGACGTCCGCACCGAGGGTTTCCGGCAGATCTACGAGAAGCCGATCTATCCGGCGAACCAGTTCCCGTCGGGCAAGCCGCCGCGCACGCTGGCGGACAAGATGGGGCCGGTGCGCGAGGTCTTCTCCGATCTCTACGGCCGCGGCCAGTTCACGCCGCCCGCCGGCAAGAGCGTCGCCGACATGGCGGACCTTCACGAGCAGCGCGTCCGTGCCGCCCAGGCGCGCGGCACCCTGCGCAAGGGCTGAGGAGGCCGCGATGCGCGTAACCAGCTCGCTCGCCGACATCGATTTCGAGGTCGGCGAGCTTCGGGTGGAGGCCGGCGAACTGGTCGTCGAGAGCGGGGCGGCCAGCACGATCGCCACCACCGTGCGGCTCGATCCGGCCGAAGGGCGGCGAATCCTCGGCCTGCTGATCTTCAGCGGCGCGACCTGGCGCTTTCTCGCCTCGATGCTGTTCGCGGGAAGGAAGGCGTCCGGCGCGTCGGCCAGCAGCGCCTGGGAGGAACGCCGTCAGCGGACCGGGTTGAACAAACCCTGGTAGGGCCGGAACGCTTGGGCCGGGCACTGCCCGGGCGGATCGGTCTATCGTGCGGCAGGGATCTTCTGATCCCTGCCGCCTTTTTGTTCACCAGTGCCAGAGGGTGCCGTCCTCGAGCCGGTTCACCGGCAGGGAACATGGCTTGTAGGGATATTTCGCGGCCAGCTTCTCGTCGATCTCGACGCCATGGCCGGGCACGTCGCCCGGCGTCATGTATCCCGACGCGAAGCTGTAGGCGTGCGGGAAGACGGCGTCGGTGGCCTCGGTGTGCCGCATATATTCCTGCACGCCGAAATTGGGGACCCAGATGTCGAAATGGAGGGCCGCCCCCATGCAGACGGGCGAGAGATCGGTGGCGCCGTGGCAGCCCGTCCGGACCTGATAGAGCGCCGCCAGGTCGGCGATCCGGCGCAGATGGCTGATGCCCCCGGCGTGGACCACGGTGGCGCGGATATAGTCGATCAGCTGGTTCTGGATCAGGTCCTTGGCATCCCAGATCGTGTTGAACACCTCGCCCACCGCCAGCGGGGTGACGGTGTGCTGGCGGATCAGCCGGAACGCCTCCTGGTTCTCGGCCGGGGTGGCGTCTTCCATCCAGAACAGCCGGTAGGGCTCCAGCGACTTGCCCAGCCGTCCCGCCTCGATCGGCGTCAGCCGGTGGTGGACGTCGTGCAGCAGATGATGATCGAAGCCGAAGCGATCGCGCAGCCGATCGAACAGCTTCGGGACATGGTCGAGATATTTCTCGGTCGACCAGATATTCTCGGTCGGCAGCGCGGCGTCGGCCGGTTCATAATACATCTTGTCCGACGAGACGCCGTAGGTGGAGGCGAGGCCGGGAACGCCGGTCTGGGCGCGGATCGCCCGGTAGCCCATCTCGATATAGCGGGCGACCTCGTCGGTGGTCTCCTCGATATCGCGGCCGTTGGCGTGGCCATAGACCATCACGCCGTCGCGGCTGCGGCCGCCGAGCAACTGGTAGAGCGGCAGGCCGGCGGCCTTGGCCTTGATGTCCCACAAGGCGGTGTCGACGGCGGCGATCGCGCTCATCGTCACCGGGCCCCGGCGCCAATAGGCGCCCCGGTACAGATAGTTCCAGATGTCCTCGATCCGATGCGCATCGCGTCCGATCAGGCACGGGATGACATGGTCGGTCAGGTAGGACGCGACGGCCAGTTCGCGGCCGTTCAGCGTCGCGTCACCAATCCCGGTCAATCCTTCATCGGTCTCGATCTTGAGCGTGACAAAGTTGCGATCGGGACAGGTGACAATGACGCGGGCACCTGTAATCTTCACCGCTACCTCCTTTTCATGGCAGTTCCACCCAAATGTATCCGCCGCTGCCGACACGCCCACAAATGGTAGGAACTGATCGCAGCCATGAGTTCGTCTCATCCCTTGCCTACGAAGCGGAGATCCGGTCGTGAGCCGTAAGCTTCCCCCCTTGCTGGGTCTGCGCGTCTTCGAATGCGTCGCCCGGCATCTGAGCTTCACCCGCGCGGCCGATGAGCTTTGCGTCACCCAGGCGGCGGTGAGCCATCAGATCAAGGCGCTCGAGGAATGGATGGGGGGGCCGCTGTTCCAGCGGCTGAGCCGCACGATCAAGCTGACCGAACTGGGCGAGAGCCTGGTCGCGCCGATCGGCCAGGCGCTCGACATCATGGCCGACGCGACCGGCCGGGCGCTCGACCGCGACCAGAACGTGCCGCTCACCGTCGGCGTGTTCGATTCCTTCTCCTCGGCCTGGATCATCCCCCGGCTGGCGCGCTTCCGGGAGCGCTTTCCCGCGGTCGACGTGCGCTTCATCGCCAAGCGGCAGGAGGACGATGCGCTGTCCAGCGGCGACGCCGACATCGAGATCCGCTTCGGCAACGGAAGCTGGCCCAATTTCCAGGTCGAACGCCTGTTGACCGAAAGCGTGCTGCCGGTGTGCAGCCCGGCGCTGATCGAGCGGCATGGAGCGCCCGGGAGCCTGGCGGACGCCCCGCGCTTCCCGCTGCTCCACGACGTGTTCAGCATCGACTGGAGCGAGTTCCTGCAATATTTCGGCGTGCGCGGCGCGAACGTCCACCGCGGCTTCGGCTTCAGCCATTCGCATCTGGTGAAGCAGGCGTGCATCGACGGCCAGGGGATCGCCCTGGGCCGCTGGCCGCTGGTCGCCGAGGATCTGGAATCGGGCGCGCTGGTGCGTCCCTTCCCGGAGGTGCTGGCGCTCGATTCCGCTTATTACATCGTCTGCCGCAAGGCGGTTTCGGACGAGGCGAACATCAAGGCGTTCGCCTATTGGCTGCTAGACGAGGCCGAGCTGTTCGTCAGTCAGCACGGAGCATCACCGACTTGAACTCGGTGAAGGCTTCGAGCCCGGCCCATCCGTGCTCGCGTCCGATGCCCGACTGCTTCATCCCGCCGATCGGCATGGCCAGTTCCGGGATGCCGTGGCTGTTGACCCAGACGATGCCGGCGCGGACGTCGGCGGCGACCCGATGGGCGCGGCCCACGTCGCGCGTCCAGATGCTCGCCGCCAGCCCGTAGCTGCTGTCGTTGGCCAGCCGCACGGCCTCCGCCTCGTCGTCGAACGGCTGGACCGCCAGCACGGGGCCGAACACTTCGCCCTGCACCAGTTCGCTGTCCTGGCGGCAGCCGGTCACGATCGTCGGCGGGTAGAAGAAGCCGGGGCCGTCGATCGGCGCGCCGCCGGTCACGACGGCGGCGCCGGCTTCGCGCGCGCGCCGGACGAAGCCGTCGACGCCGGCCCGGTGGCGATCGCTGATCAGCGGTCCCATCTGGGTCAGCGAGTCGAAGCCCGGACCGATCCGCATCCGTCCGGCGATGTCCGCCAGCCGCTCCACCAGCGCGGCCTCGATCGACCGTTCGACATAGACGCGCGATCCCGCGACGCAGACCTGGCCGGCATTGCCGAAGATCGCGTCGGCGGCGCCCGCCGCCGCGCGATCGAGATCGGCATCGGCGAAGATCAGCACCGGCGACTTGCCCCCCAGTTCGAGCGAGAGCCGCTTGAGGTCTCCGCTGGCGTCGGCCATCAGCCGCCGCCCCACCGCCGTCGAGCCGGTGAAGGATATCTTGTCGATGCCGGGATGGCGCGCCAGCGCGCTGCCGACCGTCGCGCCAGTGCCGGGAAGCACCTGCACGACGCCTTCCGGGACCCCGGCCTCCAGGGCCAGCGCCGCGAGATGGAGCGTCGTGAAGGGGGTCAGCTCGGACGGCTTCAGGATCGCGCAGCAGCCGGCCGCCAGAGCGGGCGCCAGCTTCCAGGCCGCGATCACCAGCGGCCCGTTCCAGGGCGTGATGAGACCCGCGACCCCGACCGGCTCGTGGCGGCCATAGCCGAGGAAGCTCTGCCCCGGCACCGACGGATCGAAGGTGCCGCCGTCGATCTTGGTGACCCAGCCGGCATAATAGCGGAACGTCTCGGCGGCCGCGGCGACCTCGCCGTGCAACGCCGCTCCGAACGGCTTGCCGCCGTTGAGCGTCTCAAGCTCGGCCAGGAATTGCGCATCCCGTTCGATCAGCTCGGCGATCCGCCAGAGGATGCGCTGTCGCTCGGCGGGGGTTCTGCCGCGCCAGCGCCGATCGTCGAAGGCCGCGCGGGCCGCCGCCACCGCGCGATCGACCGCGTCCGCATCGGCGTCATGCGCCGTTCCGCAGGACCGGCCCGTCGACGGATCGAGGATGTCCGCCGGGGCCGTCTGCCCTTCCTCCCACCGGCCGCCGACCAGATAGGGTCGCGGCCGGGCCAGGAAATCGAGCGTCGCGGCCGATGGCGCGGCGGTGCTCATGCCCCGACGAACTCGGTCAGGGCGGCGATGACGCGGTCGTTCTGCTCGGGGCGGCCCACGGTGATCCGGAGAACCTCCGCCGGTCCGCCGGCATTGACCGGCCGGGGGATGATGCCCCGCGCCTCGAGATGGCGGGCCGCGCCATCCGGCGTCAGGCCGTTCGGGAAGCGGAGCAGGTAGAAGTTCGCGACCGACGGAATGAAGCGCATCCCGACCTTCTCCACCCGTTCGGCGATCCGGGCCAGCTCGGTCTTGTTCTCGTGGCGGACCATCTCGGCATGGTCGGTGTCGCACACCGCCGCTTCGGCCGCGGCCAGGGCCGCGGCATTGACGTTGAACGGGGTGCGGATCCGCTGCACCGAATCGATGACCTCCTCGGGCGCATACATCCAGCCGATCCGGAGCCCGGCCAGCCCGTAGAGCTTCGAGAAGGTGCGCGTCATGACGACGTTGCCCTGGCGCTGGACGAGCCCGTCGCCGGCCTCGAAATCGGGCTCGTCGACATAGTCCGCATAGGCGCCGTCGATCAGCAGCAGCACGTCGGACGGCAGGCCGCGATGCAGGCGGAGCAGCTCCTCGCGGGGGATATATTGCCCGATCGGATTGTTCGGGCTGGCGAGGATGACGAGCTTGGTCCGCGGCGACACCGCCGCCAGGATCGCGTCGGCGTCCGGGCGCATCCCGGCTTCGGGCGCGGTGACGACATTGGCGCCCTGGGCGATGGCGTGGACGAAGGCCATGGCGAAGCTGTTCTGGCTGATCACGACGTCGTCGCCCTGGCCGACATAGGCGCGGATGATGAGCTGGATCAGCTCGTCGGAGCCGTTGCCGCACAGGATCAGGTCGGGATCGAGCCCATGCACGCGGCCGATCGCCGTCCGCAGCGCCGCCTGCGAGCCGTCGGGATAGAGCGCCAGCCGCGCCCCGCAGTCCCGATAGGCCGCGATCGCCTTCTCGCTGGGACCGATCATCGACTCGTTCGACGAGAGCTTCAGCGGCTGGGCCACGTCGTCGAGCTTCGCCTTGCCCTGGCGATAGGGCGCGAGCGAGCGGATCGAGGCCAGCGGCACGGGCCTGCGCGTGTCCGTGCGATCGTCGATCATGATCACGCTTCCTCCCCCTGGGTCTCGAAGGCCGGCGGCCGGATGATGAAGGGCCACGGCGACGCCATGTCGCCACAGGGCACTTCGATCAGGGCCGGCTCGTTGCGTTCGAGCGCGGCGGACACCGCCCGCCGCAGGCTTTCCGGATCATAGACCCGTTCGGCGCGGATGCCGAAGCTTTCCGCGAACTTCACGAAGTCGGGGTTCTTCAGGTCGGACGCGATCAGGCGGCCGCCGAACCATTCGCGCTGCTGGCGCTGCACGTTCTGGAACTTGTTGTTGTTGAACAGCACGGTCACCAGCGCGATGCCATGCTGCGCGGCGGTCGCCATCTCGTTGGCGGTGAACAGGAAGCCGCCGTCGCCGGCGATGTTGACCACCGCCTTGTCCGGATGCGCGGCCTTGACGCCCAGGGCCGTGGCATAGCCATAGCCCAGCGTGCCCTGATAGCCGCAGGTGATCAGGTGGCGCGGCTCATAGACCGGAAAGGCGTACCAGGAGGTGTAGCCGACCTGGGTGATCTCATCGACGAAATAGCCGTCTTCGGGCAGCGCCGCCCGGATCGCCGCGAGATAGGAGGCCTGCGGCTGGACCCGATCCTCGATATCGCCGCGGACGCGGGCGGCCAGGTCGCGCAGCTCGTCCTCGCGCGAGGCGCGGCGATCGAGCAGGCCCGACAGCTTCGCCACCAGCGCCGGCACCGCGTCGGCGGCATCGGCGTGGATCGCGACGGCCGGCGGCGCGATCCGGTCGATCTCCTCCTGGTCGATGTCGATGCGGATCACCTTCATGTGATCGGGCACCTTCCAATAGAGATATTGCTGCTCCATGCGGCTGCCGAGGCCGATGACGACGTCCGCCTGCTTCCACAGCTCATAGCCCGCGGGGAACATCTGCGACAGCGGCGAACGGTCCGAGATGACGCCCCGGCCGCTGCGGAAGCTGACCACCGGCGCCTGCAGCATCGCCGCCAGTTCCTGAAGCGCTTCCCCGGCCGCGATCGCGCCGCCGCCGGCGATGATCAGCGGATTGCGCGCGGTGCTGAGCAGCTTGGCCGCGCGCAGGATGGCGTCGTCGTCGAGCGCCGGCCCGCGATCGATCTCCGCCTTGGGCAGCAGCGCGACGTCGGCCGAAGCGCCCATGACGTCCATCGGCATCTCGAGGCTCACCGGGCGCGGCCGGCCGCCGCCCATCTGCCGATAGGCCTCGTTGACCAGGGCCGGGGCGGCATCGGGAGTCATCGCCCGGTCGGCCCATTTGGTCAGCGTGCGCATCGTGGCGAGCTGATCGGGCAGTTCGTGCAGATAGCCGATGCCCTTGCCGATTCCGGCGCTGGGGATCTGCCCGGTCAGGCAGAGCACGGGCGCGTTGGTCGCATAGGCGGAGCAGAGCGCGGCCGTGGTGTTGAGCACGCCGGGGCCGGGGACGACGGTATAGACGCCGGGCTTGCCGGTGGACCGCGCATAGCCGAACGCCATATAGGCGGCCCCTTGCTCATGCCGGGTGCCGAACAGGCGAAGCTTGTCGCCCGCCTTGTGCATGGCGTCGAAGAAATGGTCGAGCTGGCCACCCGGCAGCCCGAAAATCGTATCGGTCCCATTCGCCAATATCTGGCCGAGAAGCGCCTGTGCGCCCGTCATCGTCATCGTCGATCCTACCTGGATTGCCCTGTGGTGATCACCCACAGTCCGGCAGTTGAGCGAAACGTACAATTGAATGAAACTTCTGGCGGGGATTAGCCGCTTTGATGGGCAGGCTTCGGCTTGAATAAGGCAAGGTAATCGCAGCGATCATTATCTCTCAGTTGATCGCGGTCGGCCCCCACACTGATATTTCGTGACGGAAATACGAAACTGCGGTGACCGAGCATAGAGCTTCCAGCGGACGACAGGCTGGGACGGAAGGCCCGCAATTTCCGAACACAAAGGGGCAGGATCGATGATGTTTTCCTCGAAGCTGATGTTGAGTGCCACGACCGCACTGGCTCTTCTTCCCTCCGCCGGCGCGCTTGCGCAGAAGGCCGGCCCCGCTGCCGTCGAAGCCGCCCCGGCCGAAGCGGCGCCGCGGACGTCCGACGCGGAGATCGTCGTCACCGCGCAACGCCGCCAGCAGCGGCTTCTGGACGTTCCGATCAGCGTGTCGGCCTTCTCGGCATCGATGATCGAAAAGGCCCACATCACGGAGGCCAAGGACTATCTGGCGCTGGCCCCGAACATCAGCTTCACCGAGGATGGAGAGAAGGGCAACCGCTCGATCAACATCGCGATCCGCGGCGTCAGCAACGTCGACCTCGGCGAGCAATCGACCCAGCAGTCGATCGGCTATTATATCGACGAGCTGAGCACCGGCTCGTCCGCCAACGGCACGCTCAACCCGCAGCTCCTCGACATCGAGCGGATCGAGGTGCTGCGCGGTCCGCAGGGCACCTATTTCGGCCGCAACGCCTCGGGCGGCGCGATCAACATCACCACCAAGAAGCCGACCGACTCGCTCTATGCCGAGGGCGGCCTCGAATATGGCCGCTTCGACACGCAGAAGGTCTACGGCATCTTCAACGCGCCGCTGGCCTCCAACCTGTTCTTCCGTGGTCTCGCCTCCTATGAGAAGAGCGACGGCCTCATCCGCAACCTCGATCCGCGCGGGACGCCGAACAGCGGCTACAAGAATCTCCACCTTCGGGGCGCCGTGCGCTTCGTCCCGACCGAGAATCTGACCTGGGATCTGTCGGTCGACTATGCGCGGGACCGCAACGGCATGGATGCGACGGTGCCGTCGGGCGTGCTCGACCTCGACACCAAGAGCATCTTCGGATCGGATTTCCAGGCGATCGACGAAGGCGAGGGCTTCTATCCCGCCAACCAGCGCAACGTCCGCCACAACACCCGCGAATGGAACAACAACAGCGCGACGATCATCAACAACCGGCTGACCTGGAAGGGCGACGATTTCTCGATCCACTCGATCACCGGCTATATCGACAGCAGCAACAGCCGTCAGTTCGACCAGGACAATATCTCGGTCGACGCCCTCTATCGCCACAACCGCAACAGCGGACGGTCCTTCAGCCAGGAACTGCGCGTCCAGTCGGAAGGGACGACGGCGATCGAATGGGTGGTGGGCGGCCTGTACGCCAATGACCGCATCCGCCAGTTCAACAGCATCCGCGCCGGCACGGAAACCAGCTACACCTATCCCGACGGCACGGTGATCGGCCTGCTGCCGCCGATCCCGCCGGAGTTCCGGGTCAACGAGAACAACAAGATCTTCAAGACGGAAAGCATCGCGGCCTTCGCCGATGCGACCTGGCATGTCTCGTCGAAGGTCGACCTCGTCGCCGGCGGCCGCTACACGCACGACAAGATATCGAACCGCAACTTCGGCGTGGTGGCGTTCGAATCCCCCGTTCCGGACATCGCGGGAAGCAAGAGCTTCTCGGACTTCTCGCCGCGCCTGCTCGCGCGCTTCAAGTTCAACCGCGACAACAATGTCTACGCCTCGGTGTCCAAGGGATACAAGGCCGGCGGCATCGACATCAATTCGGGGTTCGCTTCGCCATTCAGGCCCGAGACCCTCTGGAACTACGAAGTCGGCCTGAAGGGCGACCTGCTCGATCATAGCGTGCAATATGGCCTGTCCTTCTTCTACCTGAAGTGGAAGGACCTGCAGGTCCAGACGAACTATCTCGCCATTCCGGGCGACATCAGTTCCGCGACCGAGCTGACGCTGAATGCGGCGCGGGCGACGAACAAGGGTTTCGAGTTCGACGTCCACGCCCGGCTTTCGTCGACCCTGCGCTGGAACGCCGCGTTCGGCTATCTCGACAGCACGTTCAAGAGCTTCCCCGACGCGGTCCTGGCGGGCGGCAACCAGGTCGACCTGACGGGCTATCGCCTGCCGAAGACGCCGCGCTACACGATCAGCACGTCGCTCGACTATGACGCGGAAGTGGCCGACGGTGTCAGCCTCTACCTGCATCCGGAGATCAACTTCCGCTCGGCGGCGCCCGGAGACCTGGAAGGCGTCGCGGCGGTTCCGCTGGCCCTTCCGAGCTTCCCCTATCAGCCCAAGGCCTATGCCGTCGTGAACATGTTCGGCGGCGTCCGCTTCGGCCGGTTCGAGATCGGCGGATATGTCAACAACCTGTTCAAGGAAGACTATTACACCGGCACCGCCGACAATTTCGGCCTGGGCGGCATCCGCCTCCGTCCGCACCCCCGGACGTTCGGCGCGACCGCCAAGGTGAAGTTCGGCGCCGACGGATGACGGACAGGGGCCGGGCTCATGCGCTTCATGAACCCGGCCCCGTCGGCAGCGGTGAATGTCGACGGGCGTGGCTGATCCCACGCCCGTATTTTCTTGACGGGCTAGGCCTCTTCTTCGGCCCGGCGGAGCTGGGTGAGGATGCGGCGGGCGTGGATCGCGGCGCCGTCGCCGCGGAACAGCGCGGGCTTGAGGTCGAGCAGGTCCGCTTCGCCGGTCACGAGCTGCTGCGCCTCGATCATCGGCTTGTCCTCGGTCCGGAAAGCCCGCTCCAGCCCCTCGCGCAGGCGCCTGTCCCACTCGGGATCGTCCGGCCCATAGGGGCGCGTCGCGGCCCAGAAATAATGGCAGGTCGTGCTGGTCTCCGGGGTGATGAAGTGCATGTTGAAGGTTTCGCGCGGCGCCTTTTCCGGGCCCGCCGGGTCGACGCCGACGGTGAGCAGCATCAGCGCGGGCGCGTTCCACCGGACCGACAGCGATCGCGTCACCGGCCTGCCGCCGGTCTGGAAGCTGCCTTCGAGGAACGGCGGGAGGATCTCGTCGTGCACGGTCCGGCCGGAATAGACCGTCTCTCCCTCGACGCGCGCCTGGACCTTGGCGTCGCGAATCTTCTCGGTGCCCAGCGTGTCGGCGTGCAGGAACTCGATATGGCTGAGGTCCATGATGTTGTCGGTCATCAGCTCGAAATGCGCGGCCGTCCACATATAGCCGTATTGCGGACGCATGGCCGGCCGGTCGAGCAGCGAGAAGTCGGGGATCGCGACCGTGTCGCGCAGCGCCGGGTCGCCCATCCAGATCCAGACCAGCCCGTGCCGTTCCTCGACCGGAAAGGAGCGGACGTCGAGGCTGCGCGTCACCGTTCCCTGCGGGTTGGCGACGCATTTCCCGGCGCCGTCATAGGCCAGGCCATGATAGCCGCAGACGAGCCGGTCGCCTTCGCAACGGCCGCGCGACAGGGGAACGAACCGGTGCGGGCACCGATCGAACAGCGCCGCCACCGCCCCCGACCGCTCGCGATAGAGCACGACGGGAAGCGAGCAGATGCGGCGCCCGACCGGGCCGTCGGCGATCTCCGTCGACAGGGCGGCCACATACCATAGGTTGCGGATGTCCTTGCTCATCTAGGCCTCGGCAGCTTCGTCGGCGGCCATGCGCATGACGATGCGGCGGAACCGGACGGCGGCCTCGTCGGCGCGGACGCTGGCGTCGGGAGTCGCGGCGCCCATCTCGTCATAGCTTTGCTGGATCGATTCGATCGCCAGCTTGTCGGTCAGGAACACGTTCCAGACATTCCGGTTCTGCGCCTCCAGCGCCTCGCCTTCCGGCCGCACCCCGTAGTCGCTCGCCGAGGCGGTGAAATAATGGCAGCTCCGCTCGGTCTCCGGCGTGATGCCGAACGGCGCGTGGCGGGTGCAGGCCGGCCGTTCGGGATCGTCGGGGAATTCGAAGATGTTGGTGTTGATGTTCAGCGCCGGGATGAAGGTCTTGGCGATGAGCTGGCGGTTGACCCGGGTCCCCTCCTCGAGGCCGAACTGGCGCGCATAGGGGCCGGAGACCGTCTCGGTCAGCCTGCGGGTCATGGTGATGACGTTGCCGTCGATCTCGGTCGTCGCCGGGGTCTCGGCGATGGTGCCGGAGTCGAACATGCCTTCGTGGAGGAAGGTGATGTGCGACACGTCGAGCAGATTCTCGTGGAGCAGCTGGAAGCTGCCGCCGATGTCCATGCGGAAGCGCTGGATCTTGTAGAAGCCGTCATCCTCGCCGAGGCCGAAGGTCGAATGGTCGGGGATGAGGCTCTCGTCGGCGGCGTCGGGATCGCCCATCCATATCCATATCCAGCGCCAGCGCTCCGCCAGCGGATAGGAACGGGTCGCCATCGCCCGGGGGACGGCCTTTTGCGAGGGGACCCGCCGGCAATGGCCGTCGGGCCCGAATTCCATGCCGTGGTAGATGCACTGGATGCGGTCCCCCTCGACCCGCTTGCCGTGCGACAGCGCCACGGCGCGGTGTGGGCAATAATCGGCCAGCGCGACCGGATCGCCCGCCTCGGTGCGATAGAAGACGATGCGATCGCCGAGGATGCGGCGGGACATCGGCCGCTCGCCGACCTCGTCCGAGAAGGCGCAGACATACCAGGCGTTGCGCGGCGCGGGCAGGGTGCCGGGATAATAGGGCTGTACGGCGTCTCGGGACATGGACTCTCTCCAGAACGGGTGACCGCGACTCTTCCGGCTATAATTCTTTTAATAAGGAATTTATAGTGGAAGCGCCTCTTCGCAACAAGCGGGAAAAGCCTGTGTCACGGTGGAAATTTCACGAGCGCGAAAGGCGCGGCGCTCATGCGACTACCCTTCCGTCGCAGCGGCCCAGGCCGATCGACCGGAATCCCGGAGCCGACGCCACCGCGCTCAACCGGATCTCGTCGCCGTCTTCGAGGGCGAGGCGGCTCTGCCCGTCGGGGAGCGTGATCGGGTCCTTCCACCCGCGCGTCATCTCCATCAGGCTGCCGAGTCCCGAGGGAACGGGGGCGGAGATCGTGCCGCTGCCCAGCAGGTCGCCGGGTTCGAGGTTGCAGCCGCCGACGCTGTGATGGGCGACGAGCTGCGCCGGCGTCCAATACATGTGCGACGCATGGGAGCGCGCGATCGGGACGGCCTCCGTGCCGCCGCGCGGCAGCAGGGCGACATGGAGGTCGAGCGACAGCGCGCCATGCGCCTGGTCGGCCGCGTCGAACAGATAGGGCAGGGGAGCGGGGTCGCCCTCGGGCCGCGCCGGCTGGGCAATGCGGAACGGCGCCAGCGCCTCGGCCGTCACCACCCAGGGGGAGATGGTCGTGTGGAAATTCTTGGCGAGGAAGGGGCCGAGCGGCTGATATTCCCAGGCCTGGACGTCGCGCGCGGACCAGTCGTTGAGCAGGCAGATGCCGACCAGGCTGTCGGGCGCGCGCTCGATCGGCAGTGCTTCGCCGGGGCGGTTGGCCGCGCCGACCCAGAAGCCCAACTCCAGCTCGAAGTCGAGCCGCCGGGTGGGGGCCAGCTCGGGCGCCGTCCCCTCGGCGGTCCTGACCTGCCCGGAGGGGCGGCGGACGGGGACGCCCGATATCCGGACCGAGGAGGCGCGCCCGTGATAGCCGATCGGGACATGCTTGTAGTTGGGCAGCAGCGGATGGTCGGGGCGGAACACGCTCCCGAGGTTCACCGCATGGTGGATGCCGGTGTAGAAATCGGTGTAGTCGCCGATCCGCGCCGGCATGTGCAGCATGCAGGCGGACGCGCGATGGAGATGCGGCTCGATCGCCCGGCGCTCGTCCTCGCGGGTCAGCAGCGACGAAAGCCGGCGCCGCAACGCCAGCCGCTGCTCCGGTCGCAGTGCCATATAGGCGTTGAGCGAGGGTTGCGACAGCGCGGCGCGGCCGTCGTCGGGCAGCAGGCCGGCGATGGCGGCGAGGTCGAGGACATGCTCGCCGATCGCGACGCCGACGCGCGGATCGCCACCGCCGGTCGAGACGATGCCGAGCGGCAGGTTCTGGACCGGAAAGTCCGGATGGTCGTCGGCGCCCTCGACCCAGCTCGACAGCGCGGGATCGTGGGTTTCGTCGATCGCGGGATAGCGCATCGATAGCGTCATGCCGGCTCCTGGATCATCTCGTAGATCGAGCGCGACAGGGCGCGCTGGTCGGCAACCGGCGCGTGGCGCATCTCGAGTTCGCCGAGCGCCACCGAGCCCTCGACGACGTTGCGGCACCGGTCGAAGCGGCGATCGGTGAAGGCCTCGACCAGCTCGCCGGCCGGCAATCCTTCGCGCACCAGTTCGCCCAATACGACGCCGTCCTCGATCGCCAGTCCCGCGCCGAAGCCGACATGCGGGGTCGTCGCATGCGCGGCATCGCCGATCAGCAGCACATGCCCGCGATACCAGGGGCGGGGCATGACCAGCGTTTCGAGCGGCCGGTAGTTGATGCTGGAGTCCGGTCCGAGGCCTTCCCGCACCTCGGCGACATAGCCGCCGAACTCGGCCAGCTTGCCGCGCAGCAGCGCGGGCCAGTCGGCCTCGTCATACCAGGGATTGTCGGGCACCGTCTCGAGCAGGAACAGGTACATCTGGTCGCGGGAGACCGGATTGAGGCCCACCTTGTGCCGCCCGCCGAGGAACAGGATGCTGGTCTCCACCGACGCGGGCCGCGGCGCGATCGCCCGCCAGCAGCCTTGGCCGGTGAATTCGGGGCCCGGCGCATCGGGGAACAGCTGCGCGCGGGTCGACGACATCAGCCCGTCGGCCCCGATCGCCAGGTCGTAGCGCCCGGTCGTGCCGTCGCTGAACCGCACGGCGACGCCGTCGCGATGCTCGATCCATTCGGCGACGGTCAGCGCGGGGACGCATTCGACCCCGGCCTTGCGGGCGGCGGCGACCATGATCCGATGGACGACCGGGCGCAGGATGCCGCCCAGCACCGGCACGTCGGGACCGAACACCATCTCGGTGCTGCCGGTGGTGAGGAGCGTGCCGTCGCTGTCGCAGATGTCGGACATGCCGTGGACCGCGCCGGCCGCGACCACCTCGTCGAGCACGCCGATCGTCTTGAAGGCGCGCGCCGTCGCGCCGTTGAAGGTCAGGCCGGCGCCCAGCGCGCTCCAGTCCGGGTTGCGCTCGATCAGCCGGACCCTGCACCCGCCCTTCGCGAGCGCGACCGCCGCGGACAAGCCGCCCAGTCCGCCGCCGATGACGAGGACGCTCTCAACTGCCATTCGATCTATTCCTTCCTGAGGCCGGGCCCGGCGATGCCCAGAAGCTTGCGGGCGTTGCCGCCCAATATGGCCGCCTTGTCGGCGGCGCCGAGGCCGGGGACGGCATCGACCAGTCCGATGGGGTCGTAGTCGCCCATGTCGAACGGATAGTCGGTGCCGACGACGATGCGATCCGCGCCCACCGCATCGATCAGCGCGCGGAGCTCGGCGGGTTCGTAGACGAGGCTGTCGTACCAGATCCGGCGCAGATACGCGCTCGGCGGATGGGCGCAGCCGTCGCATTCGGGCCGCACCTTCCAGCCATGGTCGCTGCGCCCGGCATATTTGGGCAGATAGCCGCCGCCATGGACCGCGCAGAGCTTCAGCGCGGGGTAGCGGTCGAAATGGCCGCCCATGATCAGGCGCGACAGCGCGATCATGGTCTCCAGCGGCTGCCCGATGACGTTGGACAGATAATGCGCGTCCATCCGGGGGCCGACCGTGGTGCCGAGCGGATGCACCAGCACCAGCGCGCCGAACCGTTCGGCCTCTTCCCAGAAGGGCGCGAAGCGCGGGTCGTCGATGCCGTCGCCGTTGACCATGGTCGAGATCTCGACCCCGCGCAGGCCGAGGCCGCGCACCGCGTGGCGGAGCTGCTCGCGCGCGAGCAGGGGGTGTTGCAGCGCGACGCTGCCGAGGCCGACGAGGCGGTCGGGATGATCGGCGCACAGCGTGGCGATCCGTTCGTTGATCCGGGCGACCAGCGCCTCGCCGAGGTCGGCCGGCGCCCAATAATGATATTGGGTCGGCGAGGGGCTGATCGCCTGGACGTCGACCCCCATCGCATCCATGTCGGCCAGCCGCGTGTCGATGTCGGTCAGCGGCGGGCGGTAGGTGGTGCGGATCAGCTCGGCATTGTAGCGCGCCGTTGCCGCGGCGGCCTCGCTTGCCGCGGCGGGCGGGCGGGGGGCGTCCGGCGCCTCGGCGGCCATCGCCTCGACCTCGGCGACCAGGAAATGGCAATGCAGGTCGACCACGGCCGCGCCGCCGGCCCGGCGCCGGGGCCGGGCCGGCCGGGTCGGTAGCGGCTTGCGGCAGACGTGCAGGCCGTCCGTGCCAGGGGCCGCCCGAGTCCCGTCGCTCATTCGGGACGCCCGTCGATCAGGATGAACGCCACGCGCGCCATCGCGCGGGTGCGATTCTCCCAGCCATGGTTGGTGCCGCGCTGGATCAGCACGTCGCCGGAGTGCAGGTCGGTCTCGCCGTCGTCCATGATCGCGGTGATCGTGCCGGACAGGACGATCGCATAGTCGATCGACGCGGTGACGTGCATGCCGGGCTTGTCGTGCCGCGCTTCGTGATGCGCATCGGCGAACAGCGTGTTGAGCGAGGCCGAGGCCTGGCGCCGCCGCTCCTCCGGGTCCTCGGGACGCGGCGGGAAGTCGATGATCCGGAACACGGTGCCGAGCGGCGGCGGCTGGACGCCTTCATGCTCGGTGATCGTGTCCTCGGCGTCGATCGGCGTCGGGGAGTCGATCGTCCGCCAGATATTGGCGCTGCGGAAACCCGGCCGGCCCGCGACGGTATGGACCGCCGGGCTCTCGCCGTCCTCGCGGATGAAGGATCGCCCCCCGGCGTCGTTGGCGGTGACGACGCGCCGCACGGGAGGCAGGGCCGGCGGGAGGCTGGCGCCGGCGCTCATGCCGCGATCTCCGCCCGGCGGCGCGCGACGACGCGGTTGCGCTGTCGTCCGCAGGATTCCACCTCGGTCTCGACGATGTCGCCTTCCTTGAGGAATTCGCCCCGCTCCTGGCCGGTGCCGGCGGGGGTGCCGGTGGCGATCACGTCGCCGGGCAGCAGCGTCATCATCGACGAGGCATATTCGATCTGCTCCTCGATGCCGAAGGTCATGTCGCGCGAATTGCCGTCCTGCTTGAGCTCGCCGTTCACCCACAGGCGGATCGCCAGGTCGGCATGGTCGGGCACGAACTGGCGCGGGGTCAGCAGCGGGCCGAGCGGCGCGAAGCTGTCATAGCTCTTTCCGCCGAGCCAGTCGGACCGGATGGTCGGGCGATCCTCGCGCCAGGTCCGGTCGCGGCAGGAGACGTCGTTTCCGGTCATGTAGCCGGCGATGTGGCGGTGCGCCTCGGCCGGGCGGATCGCAAGGCCCGGCGTGCCGATCACGACCATCAGCTCGGCCTCCCAGTCGATCCGCTCCATGCCGGGCGGCAGGATGATGTCGTCGAAGGCCCCGGTCGGCACGTTGATCTTGCCGAACATATAGGGGCGCAGCGGCGGCAACTGCTTGCCCTGGTCGGCGAGCGGGATGTCGGGGGTGAAGGTCTTGCGCATGTTGCGGACATGATCGCTGTAGTTCGCGGCCGCGAAGAGCATCTTGCCGACCCGGCCCGGCGGCGGGCAGGGGCGCAGACTCTCCACCGTGCCGAGCGAGAAGGCCTGGAGGCCGTCCGCCCGCGCGTGATCGGCCACGGCGGACAGGCGCTCGAAGGTCGCGTCCCAGTCGCCGAGCAGGTCGCTGATCGCCGCGAAGGGGGGCAGCGCCAGGCCCGCGCGCTCGGCGGCGGCGCGAAGGTCGAGCACCGCGCCCTCGATCACCAGCGCGGGGAGGGAGCCGTCGTCGCGGGCGAACGTGCCCAGTTGGAAAAAGGAAGACATCGTCGCTCCTGCCTTATCGTGTCGGGTTGAAGCTGGTGGACCAGGCGGCGGTGTTGCTGGGAACGAAGTCCCATTCGCGCACCTCCCAGTCGTCGTCGGCGCGATCCATGTCGGCGGTCAGCTCCATCGCGCCGCCGCAGGGACTCTCGAAATACCAGAAGTAGTTGGAGCCGATCAGGTGACGGCCCGGCCCCATCTTCGGGGTCCAGTCGCGGGCGAGCATCGTCTTTCCGCCGAGGACGACGTCGTTGAAGTCGTTGACGGCGAAGGCGATGTGGTGAAGCCCGCGCCGTTCGCCGCGGATCAGGAACAGATTGTGGTGGTAGCCCGATCCCTCGGCGCGCAGGAAGGCGCCGCGGCCTTCCCTGAACATGTCGCTGACCCGGAAGCCGAGCCGCTCGGTATAGAAGCGCGTCGCGGCGATCACGTCGGTCGAGAAGAGGACGACATGCGCCACCGAAGCCGGCCGGATCGGCTCGGCGAAGTCGATGCGCTGGTTGACCGGTCGGGCGGGCGGCGCGCCGTAGAGGTTGAGGCGCGGCGCCGGCGGCACATAGGCGTCGCGACGATCGACCCGGAAGGCGATGCCATAGCCGTCGTCGTCGCGGCTGTGCAGGACGCCGTCAGCGTCGAAGGCGGCGTCGCGGTCCTTCGCGAGCTCGTCGGCGATGCGGTCGAGCGTCGCCGCGTCATCGACGCCCCAGACGATCTCGCGCACCGTCGGCCCGTCGACGACCGCCGGGGGCAGCGCGGGATCGTCCGCGCGGCGGAGGTTGATCTCGGTGCCGTCGAGCGTCCGGAAGTCCGACCGGTCGGCGGCGGTGGTCGCCTCGGACAGGCCGAAATCGGTGTAGAAACGCCGGGCGGCGGCGAGGTCCTCGACCCCGAGGACGACGCTGTTCACGGCCTGGATGGGCATATCCGCTCTCCTTGATCTCTCTGGTCGGGCGTCAGCGCAGCACGCGCTGGTCCGACAGGTCCTTGGTCCCGCGGGATTCGATGATCGACGCGCCGCGCCATTCGACGACCGGCAGCTCGGCGAGGCGGTTGACGATGTGGAACATGGTGGGAAGCTGCTCCCAGCTCGACCGGACGAAGGTCACCCGGCCCTGGCCACGCCATATGCGGTCGTAGCGGATCGTCGCCCCGCCCGCCGGTGTGAGCACCATCTGCTCGACGTCGGCGACGCCTTCGCGGGAAACCGCGGGGAAATAGCGATGATGGAGCACGCCCGCGAAATCGGGCGGCGGCGGGCCGGGCGGCGGCCCTTCGGCGAGGTCGTCGAATTCCATGCGGATGAAGCCATGGCCGTCCCACAGGGCGGAATATTCGCGCTTGCCGGCCAGGACCCGGGGCGGCGGCAGATCGCAGAACAGCTTGGCGAAGCCCAGTTCCTCGCGGCCGCTGATGATCGGCTCGGCCCGGTTCTCCCAGAGCACCGGCAGGAAGGCGCCGCGCACTTGCTCCTCGGGCCCCTCGTACACCACCGGCAGCTTGATCGAGAGAAGGCTGTAGCTTCGCCCGGCCAGCCATTCGAGTTCGCGCAGCTCGACATGCTCGACGGTGACGACGGGATCGCCATCGGGCCGGCAATGTGGCGGCATCAGGTCGAGCAGGGCGTCCCGGCGCGTCAGGAAGGAGATCGCCGCCGTCGTCCGCGGGGCGTCCGCATAGTCGTAGCGGCGGCCGTCCGGACCCTGGCGGGGACCGCATGTCGGACCGAAGACCACGGGCATCCGATAGCGTCGATTCTGATCCGTTTCCGCCATCCCGGGCCTCTCCGATCGATTTCCCAATTAAATTCCTTATTGAAGGAATAAATGGGTTTCCGGGACAATGCAAGCGCTGATTGAGTGGCCCGGAAACGGGAGGAATCCGCCGCAACCGGCCCTGTTCGCGCGGCCCGGATCGCGCGAAGCGCGTCAGTTTTTCTTCCGCCGAGGAATTGGAAGTCGACTCCTGTCGGCGCATGTTTCTATGCTTATGTCCAAGCGGCCCGGGCGGCCGCCCGGCAGGGACGGTAGAAGGAACAGGCATGGCAAAGACGGCACCCGCGACCGCCCCCCGGAAAAGAGGCCGGCCGGCGCGCAAGTCGAACGACGTCGGGCGCCAGGCGCTGGTCGATGCGGCGCGCAAGGTGCTGACCCGTGTCGAGCCCACCCTGCTCACCCGCCAGATGGTGGCCGAGGAGGCGGGCGTGGACCCCAACCTGGTCCGCTATTATTTCGGCAATATCGAAAACCTGCTGATGGAACTGGTCCGCGCCGCGCACAAATCGGCCCGCGCCGAGATGATGGCGCGGCGCATCGACTCGGACCCGGTCGAGCGGCTGCGCTACAGGATCACGCGCACCTTCCGGCTGTTCCACGACAATCCCTACCACCACAAGCTGGTCTCATCGATGCTCTATGGCGACGAGACCTCGGAAGCGCATGCCGAGTGGACGGAAATCCTCACCGGGTCGCTCGAGGATCTCCGCGAGATATTGAAGCTGGGGGAGGCGGCCGGCCTGATGCGCGCGGTCGATCCCCGCTATTTCCACTTCCTGATCATATCGGCCTGCGAATTCTGGGCCAGCAACAAGCCGGCGACCGGCATCGTGTTCAAGGAGGAAAATGCCGACTTCCAGGGCTATGCCGACTTCATATTCGACCTGGTGATGGAAGGGCTGCGGCCCCGCGCCTGAATCCAGGGTCCTTGACGGCGCCCTCCCAACCCGACAATTCTTTCTGAAAGGAATTGTCGGGTTGGCCGCTTCGGCCTCGCTTCCCCGGCAGCATGGGGAGGATGAAATGCTTCTGCACCCGGATAGTCGGCGCGCCGCGCCCACCGGCACGGCGCCATGGCGCGAATGGTGGCTGGTCGGGGTGCTGACCGTCGCGAGCATGCTCGCCTATATCGACAAGAACATTGTCTCCCTCATGGTCGTCTCGATCCAGAAGGACCTGGGCCTGCGCCCGGCGCAGGTGACGCTCGCGCTCGGCACGGCCTTCGCGATCGCCAACATCCTGATCAGCATTCCGGCGGGCTGGCTCGCCGATCGCGTGCAGCGGCGATCGATCGTCGCGGTCGCGATCCTGCTCTGGTCGGCGATGGCGATCGCCTGCGGCAACGTCACCGGCTTCGTCACCCTGTTGCTGGCGCGCGCCGGCGTGGGCCTGGCGGAGGGGCTGTTGCCGCCCGCCTGCTACTCGATGATCGGCGACGGGGTGTCGCCGCAGCGGCGCGCGCGGGCGTTGGGCGTCTTCTCGATGTCGAACCTGGTCGGGACTGGGCTCGCCTTCCTGGGGGGCGGGCTGCTGCTCGGGCTGCTCGGGCGGGTCGACTATTCGGGCCTGCCGCTGGTCGGGCACCTGCCGCCCTGGGGACTCGCGCTGGTGATCACCGGCGCCCTGGGCTTTCCGCTGCTGTTGCTGGTCTTCCTGTTCCGCGAGCCGAAGCGCCACGAGGCGGCCGGCGACCAGGCGGCGGCGAGCCCGGAGCCGCCGAGCTGGAGCGAGGTGCTGCGCGCGCTGGCCGCGCGGCGCGGCATGCTCGTTCCGCTCGCCATCTTCTCGGTCGCGCATGCGATGCTGACCAACTCGGTCAACCTCTGGATCGCGCCGCTGCTGATGGGCCGGTTCGGCCTGACGCCGGCCCAGATCGGGACGCTGAGCGGCGCGCTCCTGCTGACCGCCGGGCCAATCGGCCTCTTCGTCGCCGGCGCGGTGATCGATCGCCTCAACCGCCAGGGCCGCCACGGCGCCCAGCTGATCGCGCTGGTCGTCGCGGCGATCATGCTGCCCTGCGCGATATTCCACGGGCTCGCCGCCACCCAGGCCAGCTTCTGGTTCTGGCAGGCGCTGCTCCTGCTGGTCGCGACCACCTATCTGCTGGTGACGTCGAGCATCGTCACGCGTGAACTCCCGCCCGCCATGGTCGGGCGCGCGATCGCCATCTTCCTGCTGCTCCAGGGACTGCTGGGCGTCGGCCTCGCGCCGACCCTGACCGCGCTCGCGATCGAGACGGTCTTTGCGGGGGACGCGCAGCCGATCGGCCATGCGATGGCGACCATGCACGGCGCTTATGCCGCCGTCGCGCTGGTCGCGGCGATCGTGATGTTCCGGCGCGGCCGGGCGCTGCGGTGAAATAATTTCCCTTTTATTTTCTCTCTAGAAAGAATATTGTTGACCGGCCGCGTCAGTTGGCTAGACAGCCAATTGTCAGGAGTCGGAACCGGACGTCGCGGGCGCAGCCCGATCGCCCGGCCGAGCTGGAAAAGCTGACGAAGTTCAGTGCAATCGAGGGAGTGGGAAATGGGCAGCAGCAAATTCGTCCGCGGCGCATCGCTGATCGCCATCGCCGGCGCTTTCGCGGCGGTGCCGCCGGCCTATGCGCAAGGCCAGGCCGGGGTCGAGGCGCAATCGGGGCAGGATGGTTCGTCCGGCGGGCTGGAGGAGATCGTCGTCACCGCCCAGAAGCGTTCGGAAAACGCCCAGAAGGTCGCCGCGACGGTCACCGTGGTCAATGCGGAGGCGCTCGTCGCCGGCGGCGTCACCGATCTTCGCGGCGTCGCCAGCTTCCTGCCGATGACCAATCTCAGCCAGGAGAATGTGGTCACGCAGGCCTTCATCCGCGGCATCGGCCAGACCAGCGACGCGGAGACCAACGATCCCGCCGTCGCCACCAATATCGATGGCGTCTACCAGTCGCGCTATACCCTGTCGGGATCGATGTTCGACATCGAGCGGGTCGAGGTCCTGGCCGGTCCGCAGGGCACGCTGTATGGCCGCAACGCGGCCGGCGGCGCGATCAACATCACCACCAAGCTGCCGCAGTTCACGCCCGGCGGCGAGGCCCGGTTCGAGATCGGCAACTATAACCGCTTCCACGGCTTTGGCGCGATCAACGTCCCGCTCTCGCAGCAGGTGGCGCTGCGCGGCGCCGTCGATTATCTGCGCCACGACGGCTACCTCTCCAACGGGCAGAACGCGAAGGACAATCTCGCCGCGCGCCTGACCGCGCTGATCGAGCCCGACAGCGACCTGACGATCGTGCTGCGCGGCGAATATCAGCATACCGGCGGCGACGGCGACGGCATCGTGCTGCGCCCGCTCCTCAAGAAGAGCGATCCCTGGTTCCAGCCCGAGATTCCCGGCGAGGACTTCTACGTCCATCGCAAGGTCTACAAGGGCAATGCCGAGATCAAATATCAGGTCGGCGGACCGGCCAATCTCTCGGTCACCTATATTCCGGCCTATACCTATTACGACCTGAGCTACCGGTCGCCGATCGGCTACAACCAGCGCTATTATCCGAACCCGGGCGTCGCCGGGAACCCGTTGACCGGCTTCGCCGGCGCGCTGGAGAATCTCGGCGATACCGGCCGGCAGCTCACCAACGAGCTGCGCCTGGCGGGCGATACCGGCCGGCTCAACTTCGTCCTGGGCCTGTTCCAGTTCCGCCAGTCCGCGCACGGCCCGGGCGTTTCGTTCGAGATCTACAATCCGGGGGTCTTCTCGGGCGGCTCGTTCAGGCCGTACAGCTTCGCCTCGGGCGGCCCGCAGAACGATCTCAACGTCGTCACCAACTCGAAGGCGATCTTCGGGCAGGCGACCTATGCGGTCACCGATGCCCTGCGGTTCACCGTCGGCGGCCGATATTCTTGGGACAAGCGGCATGCCGACGGCGTGTCCCAGGGGCTCGTCCCGATCGCGAACATCGCGCTGCCGCCGATCGTCTACGACCTGCGCCTGTCGGATAACCGGTTCGACTGGAAGGTCGGCGTGGAGGCCGACGTCGCGCCGCATTCGATGGCCTACGCCACCGTGCAGACCGGCTATATCGGCAGTGGCTTCAACATCACCTCGAACGCCGCCGCCTCGACCTTCAAGCCGGAGACGCTCACCGCCTATACCGTCGGCCTGAAGAATTCACTGTTCGGCAACTCGCTGCGCCTCAACCTCGAGGCCTTCTATTATGACTACCGCCAGTTGCAGGTGTCGGCCTACAACAGTGCGTCGGGTTCGGCGCTCCTCTACAATGTGCCGAAGTCGGAGATTTACGGCCTTCAGGTCGACACGACCTGGAAGGCGGGGCCGAACACGACGTTCACCGCGAACCTCGGTTATCTCCATGCCACGATCAAGCGGGGCGTGCTGCCACCGGGCGCCGTCTATACCTGCGGGGTTCCGGGCGCCATTCCGGCCGAACTGTGCAACGGCAACAGCCTGATCGACTATTCGGGCTTCACCCTTCCCAATGCGCCGCGCTGGTCGGGGTCGACCTCGGTCACGCAGATCTTCCCGCTGGCGTCGGGCGCCGCGATCGAAGCGCGCGGATCGATGAACTTCGAATCCAAGTCCTGGGGCCTGTTCTCGCATCTGGAAGGGCTCGACAAGCCGGCCTTCGCGAAGATCGACGCGTCGCTCACCTACCGGTCGAGCGACGAGCGCTGGGCGCTCGGCCTGTGGGTTCGCAACCTGACCAACAACGCGCGCTACGTGACCCCGACCACGACCAACGTCTACGGGCTGAACACCTGGTTCATCGATGCGCCGCGGACGGCAGGCATGAAGGCCGAGCTGTCCTTCTAGGAGAGGCTCACGGGAGGGGAGCGTTCGATCACGTTCCCCTCCCGATCGGCTGCGGATGGATCGTCGGCCTGTTCCGCTCAGGCCAGCGCCTCGGCCGCCAAGGCCGGCATCACCTCCTGGGCGAAGCGGCGGAGCCAGCGACGGCGCGGCTCGACCGGCACGCCCGGCGTCGCGACATGGATGAGGAAGGTGTCGAAGCCGATATCCTGATATTGCCGCAGCCGCCTCGTCACGGTCTCGGGCGAGCCGATGAGCTGCCACTGGCACCAGTCCGGGATATTGGCCGGATCGCATCGCGCCTTGAGTTTCGAGAAGATGCCGCTCCACGCCTTGTAGGTGCGTAGCGTCTCCCAGTTGTTGGCGTCGGCCTCATAATGATCGACCTGGGCCTGCATGAAGCGGGGGATGTAGGTCTGCGCCTCGCGGATCGCTTCCTCGTCGGTGTCCCCGATGATGCAGTTGATCATGATCGGCAGCCGCGCCGCGCCGGTGTCGAAGCCGTTGGCAGCGGCCGCGCGCTTCCAACTGACGATCGTGTCGCGCTGCATGTCCCAATCGCCGATCGTCGTGCAGATCGGCGGCAGGCCCATGTCCGCCATGCGCTCGGCCGTGCCGGGGCTTCCGATCGCGCCGTAGAAGTGGATCGAGCGGCGGCGCTGTTCGGACAGGACCGGCCGGAGGACGACCTCGCGCGGCATGTCGATCAGCTTGCCCTGCACCCGGAACGGACCGCCGGCGAGCCCCGAGCGGATGATCTCCCAAGTGTCGCGGAACCGGTCCTGCGCTTCGTCCATCTGGATGCCCAGCGCGTCATATTCGAACTTGGCGGTGCCCCGGCCCATGCCGAGATGGAGCGGCGCGTCGGTGATCGAGGCGAGCTGGGCGATGTCCTCCGCCAGCCGCAGCGGATCGTGCCACGGCGTCACCAGCACGCAGGTCCCCAGCCCCAGCCGGGGGAAGCGCGCCGACAGGTTGGACAGCAGCGCCAGGGGATTGGGGGTGGGGAAATAGTCGCTGAAATGATGTTCGATCAGCCACACGCTGTCATAGCCCAGCGCCTGCCCATATTCGCAATCCCCGAACAGCGCCTCATAGGCCTGCTTGTCCGGCGTTCCCGGCGCTTCGACGGCGGTGGCGACAAATCCGAAACTGGCAGGCAGGGTCATGCGGGTCTCCTCTAATGGTTTAAGAGATAGACCAATAGCCCATATGAGTCAAAGCAAAAGGATTCCGTGGCGGCAGGTCCGCTATCGGGCCGGAATATCCTGTGGGTGGCTTTGGGAGGCCTCAGCGCGTGCGGAGGCGATCGTTCAGATAGCCGCGAAGCGTGGCCAGGGTTTCCTGGATATGGTCGCCCATCGCCGCCTCGGCTTCGGCGGCGTTGCCTGTCTCGATCGCATCGAACAGCCGGCGATGGCCGTTGTTCGCATCGGGCTCGATCCGCATGAACACATTGCCGATCGGCAGGAAGCGCCGCACCCACGCATCCTCCACCGCCTGCGCGATGAAGCCGTTGCGGCTCGCCTCGGCGATGCCGAGGTGGAAGGCGGAATCGGCCGAGGTGAAGCGCGCCACGGTGTTCGAGTCATTATGTTCGGCGACGCCGCCGACGATCGCTTCCATGCGTTGCAGCGCCTCCGATATCTTGCGGAGGTCCTCGGCGGTGCGCCGCCGGGCGGCGAAGCGGGCCGCGGCGCACTCGTTGGCCAGGCGGAATTCGTAGAGCTGCTCGAGCTGGTCGAAGCGGCTGGCGATCATCGCCTTGAGCTGGTCGGCGGGCACCTCGTTGTTCAGCACGACCAGGCCGCCCATCGCGCCGCGCCGGCTTTCCACCAGGCCTTCGCCCTCGAGCGCGCGAATCGCCTCGCGCAGCACGGTGCGCGAGACGCCGAGCTGGAGCGCCAGGGCGCGCTCGGGCGGCAGCTTGTCGCCGGGAAGATAGCGGCCCAGTTGCAGCGCCCGCCGAATATGCTCCGCGACCACTTCATAGGTCGCCGTATGCCGTACCGGACCGAAGCTCTGGACCAAGCTGCTCTCCCTTCGGAGCCCGCCCGATCGATGGGAATGGCGAGCCTGCCCTCGCTATAGGGACAGCAGGCTCGCTTTGGCAATGATTTTGCCTATGGTCGACCAATGGCCCAATGCCGCGCGAGGCGGCGGGGGGTCAGAAGCTCGACCGCATTTCGATGCCGATGGTGCGCGGCTGGTTCACGACGACGCGCGCCCGCCCCGGCGTCTCGACCGAGATCGACCGGTTGTCCGCCAGATTGGCGCGCCGGTCGCCGAGGTTCTTGCCGAACAGCGCGAGTTCGTAGCGGGACCAGGTGACGGCGAGGCGCGCGTCCCACAGCTCATAGGGTGCCCGACGGCGCGGATTGAACGGATCGTTGTTCGCGCTGAAGCTCTCGCCGACATAGCTGTAGCCGATCCGCGTCGACAGATGGGCGTCGTCGCCGATCGCGGTCGTGTAGGTCAGCGAGACCGACGAGGTCCAGTCGGGGACCTGCAGCACGCGATCGCCCTTGCGGAGCGCCGAGATGCTGCCCGCCTTGCTGATGCGCGCGTCGATATAGCCCAGCGCGGCATCGAGTTCGAGACCGGGCAGCGGCCGCGCCTGGAGCTCGATCTCGAAGCCCTTGCTTCGCGCCGCGCCGGCATTGGCGCGGAACTGATAGCCGCAGGGGGGCAGGATCTGCTGCTGGATGTTCTTCCAGTCGATGTAGAAGGCCGCGCCGTTGACGACCAGTTTGCGGCCGAACCAGCTCGTCTTCGCGCCGAGCTCATAGCTCCACAGGCTGTCCGCCTTGTAGAATTTGGCGGCGCTGAGCGAGGTGCCGAGCGCCGCGAGGTCGGCGGCGCAGCCGAGGGCGGGGGAGGGGGGCACCGCCGGGCTCACGCCGCCGGGGCGAAAGCCGCGCGCCGCGGTCGCGTAGATCATGTCGTCCGGGGTGAGTTTCCAGCTCAGTTGCGCCTTGGGATTGACCCCCGACTGGCGCAGCCGGAAGGGCCTGCCGGTCGGGAAGACGCCGCCCGTCGCGGCATCGGCGAGATCCTCGATCCGGCCGCCGGCGGCGAGTCCGTCCTGGAAGCCGAGGTTCGTCGTCGTGATCCGATACCAGCGCAGGCCGGCGGTGGCGCTCAGGCCATGGCCCAGTTTGTAGGTCGCCTCGCCGAAGACGGCGGGTTCCCTGACGGTGTTGCGATAGGCGTCGCTGAAGAACAGGTCCGACCCGAGCGCGCCGCCGGTGGCGGCATCGAGACCGGCCGTCGGCACCGGCGGATAATATTCGCCGTCCCGCGTCCAGGAATAATAGCCGCCCAGCACGTAGCTCAACGCGCCCTCGTCCGACGACACCAGCCGGATCTCCTGGACGAAGCGCTTGAAGGGGACGCCCTGGTCGATCGCGGCGGGCAGGGGGGCTGCGCCGAACGGGTCGAGGAAGAAGGCCGAGATGACGCCGGTCTGGTCCTCGGTCTCATAGACGCGGCGGTTGAAATAGGAGGTCGACGAGATCAGGCTGGCGCTCCCCAGGTCGTAATGGGCGTCGAGGCTGGCGAGATACCAGCGGTCCGATCCGCCTTCGGCGATGTCGAAGGGGCGCCGCTGCACCAGATCGCGCGGGTTGAGGTCGGCCGGAGTGGCGTCGGCATAGGGAAAGCCGTTGGCGACGCTCTTCTGGTAGAGCAGCCGGGGCGTGATCGAGAGCCGGTCGGTCGGTTCCAGCCGCACGGAAAGCGCGCCGCCCCAGGATTTGGTCCGCCCGATATTGTCGTGTCGCCCCGGCGCGCCGTTGCTCCCCTGGGCGAACTGGCGCTCGAAGAAGCCGGCGTCATATTGATAGAAGGCCGAGGCCCGCAGCGCCGCCTTGTCGCCCAGCGGCAGGTTGATCGCGCCGTCCGCAGCATAGTTGGGCCGGTCGGTGTGCCGGGTCGTGCCGAGGCTCGCATGGATGCGGCCGGCGGTCTCGCCGAGCTGGGGCTGCTTGGTGATCATGCGGACCGTGCCGCCCATCGAGCGCGCGCCATAGAGGGTTCCCTGCGGCCCGCGCAGCACCTCGACGCGGTCGACGTCGACGATCTTGGGATCGATCGAGTCGATGACCGGGGTTTCGTCGAGGTAGAAGCCGGTGGTGTTGTCGCCGGAGATGCCGCGCAGCGAGATGGTCCGCGCGCTGAACGCGCCGTCGCCGGTATAGCCGAAGCCGAGATTGGGGATCGACGCGGCATAGTCGATGAAGGTCGACGCCGATCGCTGTTCGAGCGAGGCCGCGCCGATCGCGCTGATGCTGAGCGGGACGTTCTGCAGCGTGTCGGATCGCTTGGTGGCGGTGACGATGATGTCGCCGCCACCGTCGACGGCGCCCTGCGCCATGAGCGGCGCCGAAGGGCAGCCTATCATCACCATGGTGACGCCGATGGCGCGCTTCCGAAAGCCCATCTCACTCCCCTCCCTATTTTATTGGTTATAATAATAGACCATTAAACCAAAGGAGACGCAATAGGCAAGATCGCCCTGTCAGGCGCGGCTGAAATGCGTCACCACATTCCTGAGAATTCTCGAGATATTGTTCTGATAGCCGTTGAACGACAGGCAGGAGCAGAAGCTGATCGAGCCGACCGAAAAGACGGCGCCGCCTTCGGGACATTCGAAATAGACCATGTCGGAGCGCACCTCGTCGTTGACGGTGCCGCCGTCGAACGGGGTGGTGAAGAAGGTCTCCTCCCGGACATATTGGTAGCTGTCGCTGAAGCCGGTCGACGATGCGAGGACGAGGGCGTGGGCCGGGGTGCCCAGGCGTTCGTCGACCCTGTCCACCTCATAGCCCGCCGCGCCATAGCCGAGCGTCAACGCCGGGAAGTCCCCGAGCAGTTCGTCGTCGACCCCTTCGAAGATGAAGGCGGCGCGGGGATCATGGCTGGCGGGGGTCCGCCGATAGGGCGCGCCGCGATCGAAGCCCTGCGACGCCATGCCGACGCCGACATAGCGTTGCGGCGGGCGGCCGCGATCCTTCCACAGGCCGCCATGCTCGCCGGTGAGGCTGATGATCGCCTCCCCGCCCGCCGCCTTCCAGCTTTCGCTGCCGCCGCGGCGCCGGATCTCGATGATGTCGCCGGTCTCGTCGAGCGCCGCGACCCAGTAGAGGCCGTTGCCCGAAAGATAGACCACGCGGCCGCCGCCGTCGCGATAGGCTTCGAGGCCGTCGAGCATCGGGGCGGTCCAATATTCCGCATGGGTGCCGGTCAGCACCGTCTTGTAGGAGCGCAGCAGCGCCGCGCCCTCCTTATGAAGCTGATGGTCGGTCACCACGTCATAGGCGATGCCCATCTCCTCCAGCCAGTCGACCAGATGGAGGTCGGCCGCGAGCTGGTGCGGCGCGTCGTAGAGCCGGCAGCGATGCAGCGGGTTCATCGAGGTGAGGTTGGGCCGACGGATGGTCGACATGCAGCGGCCCGATCCATCGTCATGCCGGTCGTAGAGGCTCAGCAGGCGATGCTCGGCCAGATAGGCATAGTCTTCCGCCTGGAGGTGGCGGTTGCGCAGCGGCGTCAACGCGCCGAGCAGCTCCGGCTCCAGCGCCTCGTTCGAATAGGCGAGATAGCTGACCGTCGGGATCAGCAGCGCGACGGGCGCGGTCGCGCGGCCGGGCCTGGCGGTCACGAGGAAGCCGACATGGCGCCGTTCGTCGCCGGAACGGAGTTCGGCGGCATAGACGCCCGGTTTCAGGTCCTCGGGAATCCGATAGCGGAAGCTCGTCTCCCAACGGCAATCCTCGAGATCGTCGGCATGGAAGTGGATGGCGTCATATTCGTCCGGCGCATCGACATAGCGATCGGCGTTGGCCTTCCAGCGGGCGCCGGTGACGCCGCGCGTCGGCCGATTGACCACCTCGCCATGTCGATCGAAGCCCGACAGGTCGACCGCGCGCCGGCCGTCGACCTCGATCCCCAGATGCCATCGGATCGCCGGCGCGTCGGGCGAAGTCCCCGCCGCCAGCTTCGCCATGGTGGCCGGGTCGACGCGGCCCGCCACGATCGCGATGTCGCCGATCTTGCCGTTGAACCCGCCGCGCGGGCGATAGAGGGATGCCTCCCGCGCCGCGCCGACCAGCAGGGGCCCCGTCGCGGCGGCGGGCTGCCCCTGCTGCACGAAGCGGTGTTCCTGCCGGCCCGGGACGAAGGCCTGCGGGACGACGATCAGCTCGATCCGTCCGTCCCGATCGCGGCTGATCGCCACCCGGTGCCAGCGGTGCGGTTGGATCGGCTCGCTGCGCAGTTCGGCGGCGCCGCTGCGCCAGATGACCGCGCCGTCCGCGCCGAGATACAGCCCATAGCCCTGGCCCCGGCCGTCGGACCGGCAGAGCAGTCCCTGCTCGTCCGGTCCCGGCAGCGTGGCCCAGAGGCTCAGGCCCGCCATCATCGCCCCATCGTCGAAATCGGCGTCGGGGTCCCAGCGCAGATAGGAGCCGAGGTCGATGCCCTGCACCCCCGCCGGCAGGCGGTCGGCGATGTCCGCCACCGTTTCCGCGCGGAAACCCGGCCCGCGCGGATTGGTGTCGCCATGACGCAGGCGGACGATGCGCGCCGCATAGTCCGCCGTGGCGCTGACCTTGAAGCCCAGCTCCTCGCCCGGCAGTGCTTCCCAGCGGTCGGCATAGCCGATGAGCGTCATGGCGCGATCCTCACAGTTCGTAGGTCAGGCGGATGCCGGCCCGGCGCGGCGGCAGCACGATCGAGAAGGGACGCGGCTGCAGGAAGAAGAAGGCGTTGAACACGCGGGTCTCGACATAATTGTTGGTGACGTTGTCGACGAACAGGTCCGCCTTCCACTTCGGGCCGATCAGGCTCGCGCGGATATCGGCGATGTCATAGGCCCTGACCGGGAACTGGATGTCGATGTCGACGCCGCTGCCGGACAGGATCTTGCCGACATGCCGATAGGCTCCGTAGAGTTCCAGGTCGACGCCGCCGCTGATCGGGAAGCGATAGCTGGCATTGGCTTGCGCCGTCCATTTGGGAACGAAGGGGAAGCGTTCGCCGGCGCGGTTCTTGCCGACCGTGTCGACATAGCGCCGATAGCGCGCGTCGGTGTAGCCGACATTGGCGCCCAGCAGCAGCCCGTCGACGGGCCGGGCGTCGGCGCTGAACTCGAAGCCCTTGGATCGCCCGCGGCCGGCATTGGCGACCGACGTCACCGGCAGGGTGGGATCGTTGTTCAGGAAGACGACCGTCGACACCTGCTGGCCGATGATGTTGATCAGGTAGAGCGCGCCGTCGAGATGGACGAGCCCGTTCCACAGGCTCGCCTTCGAACCGATCTCGAAATTGTCGGATTTCTCGGGGCCGAACGGGATGTCGGTCGACGGATCGGCCGGAGCGAGCGGGAAACCGCCGGCCCGGTAGCCTCGGGCGTAGCGCACATAGGTGGTGAGGTTGCGCGACCAGCGCCAGGTCGCCGATGCGCTGGGCGTGAGCGCCTTGTCGGTGATCGCGCCGCGCGCCGCGCCCGCGACGTGCAGGTCGGCGCCGGGACCCAGCAGATCGGGGATGGTGAAGTCGATCAGCGTGCTGGCGCGGGTCTTCTCCCACGAGTAGCGCAGGCCGGCATTGAGATCGAGCCTGTCGAGCAGGGTCAGCGTCGCGTCGCCGAACAGCGCGAAGCCGCGCCGCTTGAGCCGTTGGTTCTGTGCGTCGATGAAGATGCCCGACGGGAAGATCGGCACCGTGTCGAGGCGATAGCCGCGATCCTGGACGTGACGCTCGTCGAAGGCATAGCCGCCCAGCAGCCATTTGAAGGCGCCGCCCGCCGTCTTGGCGAGCCGGACCTCCTGCGACGTGATCGACTGGGAGGTCTTGAGGTCGTGGACGTTGTCGACGAACTCGGGCGAGCCGTCGAAGTCGAACGGCAGCCGCGACGTGACCTTGCGATAGCCGGTGATCGACGTCAGCCCGACATCGCCCAGGTCATAGTCGATCGTCAGCGCGCCGCCCCGGTTCCTGTAACGGGCGTCGGTCTGGAAATCGCTGCGTACCACATAATGCTCGCCCCCGCGCGGCACGCCCGGCAGGCCGTCGAGGCCGGTCTGCGACGAAGCGTCGACCGCCAGGTTGATGTCGAGCCTGTCGTCGGGCTTGAAGCGCAGCGCCGCGCGGCCGCTCAGCTTGCGATAGTCGTTGGCCTTGATCGATCCGGACAGGCCGAGCGCGGCGGGAATGACGCGGTTCTTGAGATAGCCGTCGCTCTGCTCGAAATCGAGCGAGGCCGATCCGAACAACCCTTCGGCGAGCTGGCCGGACATCCCCGCCTGCGCGCGCGCCGTGTCGAATTCGTCATAGGTCAGCGCGATCCGGCCCCGGGTCCGTTCGTCGGGCCGGCGCAGCACGATGTTGAGCGCGCCGCCCTCGGTGTTGCGGCCGAACAGCGTGCCTTGCGGACCGCGCAGCACCTCGACCCGCTCGACGTCCATGAACTGGATGTCGAAGGACAGCGCCGGGACATAGACGCCGTCGACGATGGTCGCGACCGCCGGCGATCCGGCGCTCTGCGCGCCGATGCCGCGGATCACGAGGTTGATGAAGTCTTTGCCGGGAGAGAGAGCGTTCGAGCTGAAGTAGAGGCTGGGGACGTTGCCGATCAGATTGTCGACATTGGCGACGCGGTTCTTCTCCAGCAGGGGGCCGGTGATCGCCGCGACGGACACGGGGACGTCGATCATCCGTTCCTCGCGCTTGCGCGCGGTGACGATGATGTCGCCGTCCGATCCGGCGCCCTGCGCGGCGGCAGGCGCGATCCAGATCATCTGCGTGGCGACCGATGCCAGGAGCAGGAGCCGCCGTCGTCCCTGTGCGCGTCGGCTGTTCATCGCGACCATATGATCCATCAAATCCCCCTTTGGTATATTGGACTATTATTAATACCTTTAAATGCTCATGTTTGACAATTGGCCTTTTTAAGTTTTTCAAGCTTTTGAATTTGCTAGTGGAACTTAAAATTCCGAGCAGGCGCCGCCTGCCATGAGCAGCGCGGCCGTCGATGAGAATGGCCGCGAGTCGCGCCTCAATCCGCCCGAACGAACCGGCCGAACTGCTGCGCGATCGCGATCAGCCGGCGTTCGGCCGCGGGTATCGCGCCGTGGAGGGACAGGAAGCCGTGGATCATCGACGCCTCGTTCGCGAGCGTGCAGCGGACTCCGTCCGCCATCAATCGCACCGCGAAGGCGATGCCTTCGTCACGGAGGGGATCATGGCCGGCGGTCACCAGCATCGTCGGCGGAAAGCCGGCCAGCGTCGGCGCCAGCGCGGGCGATGCCTCGGCGGCCAGGCGTTGCGCGGGCGTCGGCACATAATGGGCGATCAGTTCGTCCAGCGTATCGAGCCAATAGCCCCGGCCGAACGTCTCGCGCGAGCCTGTCCGGTTCGCCAGGTCGAGCGCGGGATAGAGCAATAGCGCGGCCTGCGGCGCGGGGAGGCCCTCGCCGGGCGCGGCCAGGCAGACGGCCGCCGCGAGATTGCCGCCGGCGCTGTCTCCCGCGACGACGATGTCGGGGGAATGCAATTCCGCGCCGGCGCCGTCCTCGTACAGCCAGCGGAGCGCGTCGAGCGCATCCTCGAAGGCGGCGGGGAAGGGGTGCTCGGGGGCGAGCCGATAGTCGACCGACAACAGGTCGAACCCACCATGATGCGCGAGATGCCGGCATAAGGAGGCGTGGGTCGCGCTGCTGCCCTGGATCCAGCCGCCGCCGTGGAAGAAGAGCATGACGGGACGGTTCGAGGACGCCGGCATCGCGGGACGGAAAAGGCGGGCGTCCAGCGGACGGTTCCGCGTGGAGAGCGTGATCGCATGTTCCTGGGCGATCGCGGGGCCTGGCCGATCGATCGCCGCAAGCTCCGAAGCGAAGAGCGCGCGCCGCTCGGCGAACGAGGCCGGCGGAGCTGCATCATCGGCCGGCGCCGCCAGCAGGGCGGCGAGCTGCGGATCGAGCGGCATGCGGTCTTTCTCCCAAAAAATTCCTGCGACGGATTGACGTCGCCACCCTTATGGTACACATAAAATACCATTAGTCCAATAAGGGGGAATCATGGGAAATCCGTCGCCGGCCGCGATCGCGATCGTCACGGGCGGGGAGGGCGGCATCGGCGCCGCCATCGTCTCCCGCCTCGCCGCCCTCGGCTTGCGGGTCGTCTCGGCGGACATCGCAACGGCGCCCGGCGCGACGGGCGATGAGGCGGTCATCCGGCGCAGGCTCGACCTCACCGACGCCGCCAGCATCGACGCCTTCGTGGAGGAGGCCGGCGCGCTGGGGACGATCGTCGCGCTGGTGAACTGCGCCGGGATCATCGCGGAATGCACCGCCGAGGAGGTTCCCGGGCCGGGCGTCCGCCGCATGCTCGACATCAACCTGCTCGGCGCGGCGCACATGACCGCGGCGATCGCGCCGCTGATGACGCGGGGCGGGGCGATCGTGAACATCAGCAGCATCAGCAGCCGCCTGCCCGAACTCGCCAACGCGGTGCTCTACGGCGCGAGCAAGAGCGCGCTGGAGACCTATACCCGGGCTTCGGCGCGGGCGCTGGCGCCGAAGGGCATCCGCGTCAACAGCCTGGCGCCCGGCTTCATCGACGTGGCGATGACCGACGCGATGCGGACCATCGCCTATGGCGAGGGATCGCCGCTGCGCAGGGTCGCCGCCGGGCGCATGGGCACGGCCGACGAGATCGCCGCCTGCGTCGAATTCCTGCTGTCCGACCAGGCCTCCTATGTCGTGGGGGCGACGCTGGTGGTCGACGGCGGACTGGCGCTCAACTGATCGGAGGATGGGATCGATGACCCGACGGAGCCTGCGCGACGACGCCAATCAGGAAGCTTATCGCCGGCTCGCCGGCGCCCGGCCCGTGCTGCGCGACATCCGGCCGGCGATCGAGGTCGTGCCGCGCATGACGCGCGACCTCGTCCTGACCTCGGGGCCGCTGCTGCGGTGGTCCGACTATGAAGGAGGACAGCGCCGGGCGCTGATCGGCGGCGCGCTGTTCGAGGGGCTGGCCGCCGACGCGGCAGAGGCCGAGGCGAAGCTGGCGAGCGGCGCGATCCGGATCGGCGCCTGCCAGGACCATGACTGCATCGGCTCGGTCGCGGGCATCTACACCGCCTCGATGCCGGTGTTCGTCATCGAGAACGAGGCCTTCGGCAACCGGGCCTTCTCCAACATGTATGAGGGCCAGGCGCGCAAGCGCCTCAACTATGGCTCCTACGACGACGAGGTGAAGGAGCGGCTCGACTATATCAACGCCGCCGTCGCGCCCGTGCTGGGCGAGGCGGTGCGGGCCAGCGGCGGGATCGAGCTCGCGCCGATCATCAAGCGCGCGCTCCACATGGGGGACGAACTGCACAGCCGCAACACGGCGGCCTCGCTGCTGTTCGCGGTGGCGCTGTTCCCCGCGCTGCTGGATCTGCCGCCCGCGCTGCGGAACGAAGTGAAGCGAGTGACGGCGCTGCTCGTCGAGGACAATTATTTCTTCCTTCGCCTCTCGATGGGCGCCGCCAAGGCCAGCGCCGCCGCGATCGCGGGCATCCCGCATGCCAGCGTGCTGTCGACGATGGGCCTGAACTGCCGCAGCTTCGGCATCCAGGTCGCCGGCCTCGACGGCTGGATCGAAGGCCCCTTGCCCGATCCCGAGGCCAAGCTGTTCGAAGGCCATGGCAAGGACGAGATCGCCTGGCTCGGCGGCGAAAGCATCGTCACCGAGACCGTCGGGCTCGGCGGCCTGGCGCAGGCGGCGGCCTTTCCGCTCTTCTCCTATCAGGGCGGCGAGCCGCTCGACATGATCGCGCGCACCGAACAGATGTATGCGATCACCATTGGCGAGCATCCGGACTATCGCATCCCGGTGCTCAAATATCGCGGCACGCCCACCGCGATCGATATCTTCCGCGTCGTGGAAAGCGGCATCACGCCCTTCCTCGACATCGGCATCGCCGGAAAGGGCGGGGTGCAGATCGGCGCGGGCGTGGTGCAGGCGCCACTCCCATGTTTCGAGGCGGCGGTGGCGCGTTACAATGATCATTATGGATGAGGGGGAACCTCACGCGCGCCGCGAAGGATGTTCTGGAAATCGTTTCTTGAAAGGCAAGACATGCTCGATTCGGATTGGCTGAAGGCGCGGGACGAAGGGCTGGGAGCGGCTCGGCGTTTCGTCGAGGAGCGGGGGCTCGAATTCCTGCAGATCGAACTGACCGGCCTGGACGGGCTGCTGCGCGGCAAGATTTCGCCGGCGAAGAAATCGCTGTCGCCATCGGGCACCGGCATTTCGTCGCTGACCTATTCGCTGATCGGCAACGACAACGTCGCGATCACGCCGTGGAGCAACCCCGACAACGGCTTCCCCAAGCTCGCCTTCGTCCCCGATCCCGACAGCATCACCGCCTGGGGGTGGAAGCCCGGCATGGGGTCGGTGCTTCACGACGCCTATATGCACGACGGTTCGGTCTGTCCGATCGACCCGCGGCAGATGGTGAAGCGGCTGACCGGCGAGCTTGCCCAACGCGGGTTCGAGGCGAAGATGTCCTATGAGCTCGAATTCTACATCTTCCATGACGACGACGCGCTGATCCAGAAGGGCGATTTCCATGCGCTGCGTCCGTTCGGGCGCGCCTGGGACGCCTATACGCTCAGCCGATCGCCGGCCTGGCAGGAACTGGGCGAGGAATTCATCCGCCGCATGCAGTCGATCGACATTCCGGTCGAGGCGTTCCACACCGAGCTCGGCTACGGGATGTACGAGTTCGCGCTGGCGCCGACCGATCCGGTCAAGGCGGCCGACAATGCCGCGCGCGCCAAGCTCTACCTGCGCCAGCTCTGCACCGAGCGCGGGCTGATCGCGACCTTCATGCCGAAATGGCGCGCCGATCGCGGCGATTCCGGCAGCGGCGCGCATTTCCACATCAGCCTGTGGAAGGACGGAAAGCCGGCCTTCTGGTCGGAGGAGAAGGCCGATCTCAGCGACGTCGCCCGCCACGCGCTCGGCGGTCTCGTCCAGACCATGCCCGATCTGCACGGCATCTTCCGGCCGCTGGTCAATTCCTACCGGCGGATGGACGCCGCGTCGTGGAATCCCGAGAATGCGAGCTGGGGCATCGACAATCACAGCGTCGCGATCCGCGTGATCAACGCGCCGACCCCGTCGCACGCCCATTTCGAGCACCGCACCGCCGGCGCGGACGCGAACCCCTATCTCGTCGTGGCCGCCCTGCTGTCCGGCTGCATGGAAGGGCTCGATCGGAAGATCGATCCCGGCCAGCCCTGCCAGGGCGATGCGCAGGGCAGCACCGCCTATCCGCTGCTGCCGCCGGGGCTCCAGCCCTCGATCGACGCGCTTGCCGCTTCGGATATGGCGAAGCGCTGGCTGGGGGAGATGTTCGTCGAGCAATTCTGCCAGACCCGCGCGCAGGAACTGGCCGACTATATGGCCTGGGAGAAGACCCAGATCAGCGCCTGGGAATTGCGGCGCTATTTCGAATGGGCATGAGCGCGGACCTCGCCGGTCTCGTCGCGGTCGTCACCGGCGCGGCAGGCGGGATCGGCGCGGCGACGGCGGCGCAACTCGCCGAGCGCGGGGCCCGCGTCCTCGCCGTCGACCGCAAGCCCGCGCCCGAGGAAATGGGGACGGGCGGGGCGGGCGAGCTGTCCTTCCTGCAGGTCGACCTGATGGACGAGGATGCGCCCGATCGCATCGTCGATCATGTCCGGGATCGCTTCGGCGCGCTCGACATCCTCGTCAACAACGCTGCCCTGATCGGCGAGGGCGCCTCGATCGAGCGCTTCTCGCTCGACGATCTGCGCCGGACCTTCGAGGTCAACGTGATCGTCCCCTTCCGGCTGTGCGCGGCGGCGACCCCGCTGCTCAAGCAATCGGGACAGGGCCGCATCGTCAATGTCGGATCGGTCAATTCGATCATGGCGTCGAAGGCGGGGGCGTCGGTCTATGTCGCCTCCAAGCATGCGATCGCCGGGCTCACCAAGGCGCTGGCGGCCGAGCTCGGCCCATATGGGATCACGGCCAACTATGTGCTGCCCGGCCCGACCCTGACGCCGATGTCGGCCGCGCTCGGCGACGCCTGGCGCGAGCATTATGCCTCGCGCGTACCGATGGGCCGGCTGCTCGAGCCCGACGACATAGCGGGCGGCATCGGTTTCCTGGTCGGCGCCGCGGCGGCGATGGTCAACGGGCACGGGCTAGCGGTCGACGGCGGCATGCTGGCGGTCCTCGCCTGACGGCGGTCTTGCCGATCAGTCCCATGGGCTGGCGCGTGGTTTCTAGCCCTTTCAGATTTACGCCGGCCTTGCGGACCTGCCTTAAAATTGGAGGCTGTCATGTGGTGCGGGATCGCACGGCCGATCTCCCCGGTGAATATTGCAATGGCGCCCTATCCAGTGCGACGAAGGCAGGGTGGTCGAGGGCGTGCAACCCTCATTCGAGCGCGCCTCGTTCGGTCCAGGCCGCGATCTCGCCGTCGGAGATGGTGAGCGTTACCCGCCAGCGGTCGTCGGAGCGGCGCAGGATATAGATATGGTCCCATGCGGCGACCGTCTCGCCACCTTCGCCCAGCATGCGATAGGCCATGCGGGCCTCGGCGACCTGCGGGTAGAGCAGGGTGGCGGACAGGAGGTCGCCCACCGGGGTCACGACGCCCTGCTGGCGATAGAAATCGAGCAGGGTCACGCAGTGGCTGCGGAAGGCCTCCCGCTCCATCGCGAAATTGCCGTTCGGCGACGGGAACAGACCGATCGGTTCCCACAGTTCGGCGATCGCATCGGCATCGTTCTTCGCGAAGGCGTCCACATAGCTCGCGAAGAAGGCCGCGATTTCTCGTTCGAATGCCATCAATTTCCCTTTCTATCAGGCTTTGCTTGTTTCAGGCGGCGAGGGCGCGCAATGGCTCCGCCAGGACGGGGCGATGAGGATCAGGGGGCGGGCCGCGCCCGCTGGTTGAACAATATCCCGCGCCGGCGTTCCAGTTCCTCGGCCGACAGGCTGGCCGGGTCCTCGGGCGGGCCCGCCGTCACGGCAAGGCCCCGCTGTACGCCGGGGCGGGCCGAAATCTCCTCGAACCAGCGTCGGACATAGCGGAACTCGTCGAGGTCGATACCCTGCTGGCGCCAGGACATGGTGTAGGGATAGGCGGCGATGTCGGCGATCGTATAGGTGTCGCCGGCGACATAGCGGCGGTCGTAGAGCCGGTTGTTCAAGACCCCGTAAAGCCGATGCACCTCATCGTCGAAGCGCCGTCGGGCATAGCTCTGGTCGCCCGCGCTTTCCGGGACCTGCGCGAAATGGCCGCGCTCGCCGAACTTCGGCCCCTGGTTCGCCGCCTGCCAGACCACCCACTGGACGATCTCGTAGCGGGCGTGGACATCGTCCTGCGGCCAGAAGCGGCCTTCCTTTTCGGCGAGATAGAAGAGGATCGCCGCGGATTCGAAGACGCTGAGCGCCGGGCCGCCGCCGCTGGGCTCGGTATCGACGATCGCGGGCATCCGGTTGTTGGGACTGATCGCGAGGAAATCATCGGCGAACTGATCGCCCCGCCCCAGGTTCACGGGCACGATCCGGTAGGGGATGCCGAGCTCCTCGAGCAGGATCGTGACCTTGATGCCGTTGTTGGTCGGCCAGTAGTGGACATCGATCATCGCGGTCTCCCGTTGCGGTCTGCGATTGGCGAGATCAGCCGCGGAAATCATCCTTGGCGGCCCGGCGCGACGCGAACTCGGCCACGGTCGCGGCGCGCAGGAAGGGGTTGGTGTCGCGCTCGGCGGCAATGCTGGTGGGCACGGTCGGCCGCCCCGCCGCCCGCGCCGCGTCGATCGCCAGCATGCGCTCGGCGAGCTTCGCATTGTCGGGCTCGACCGTGATGGCGAAGCGCGCGTTCGCCTGGGTATATTCGTGCGCGCAATAGACCGCCGTCTCCGGCGGCAGGGCCGCCAGCCGGCGCAGGTTCGCGAACATCTGATCGGCGGTCCCTTCGAACAGGCGCCCACAGCCGAGCGCGAACAGCGTGTCGCCGGTGAAGAGGATCGACGCGTCCGGCAGATGATAGGTCAGATGGACGGCCGTGTGTCCCGGCGTCGACAGGACATGGCCTTCGAAGCCGCCGATGCGCACCCGGTCGCCCTCGCCGACGATGCGATCGACGGCGGGGATGGGGTGCTCAGGATCGTCCGGGGCGGTGATCCGGCAGCCTGTCGCGGCCTTGATTCCGATATTCCCCGCGACATGATCGTCATGCCAGTGGGTGTTCCATATCTGCGTGATACGCCATCCGCGCATGGCCGCCGCCGAGAGGACGGGCGCGTCGACCGTCGGATCGACGACGACGGTCTCGCCGCTCGCCGCATCGTGCATCAGCCAGACATAATTGTCCGCGAGGACGGCGACGCCGACGACCTCCAGCACCTACCAGCTGCCCACATTGGGCATCGACAACCAGGGTTCCTGCGGCGGCAGCGCCTTCTTCTCGGCCTGGACGAGCTCGATCGATATGTCGTCGGGCGTCTTGACGAAAGCCATGACGCCATCGCGCGGCGGCCGGTTGATGATCACGCCGGCGTCGGACAGATGGCGACAGGTATCATATATGTTGTCGACATAGAAGCACAGATGGCCGAAATTGCGACCCTTGCCGTAATCGCCCTCGTCCCAATTGTGGGTCAGCTCGATCTGGGCGGCCTCCTCATTGCCAGGCACGGCCAGGAAATAGAGCGTGAAGCGAGCTTCCTCATTGTCATGCCGGTCGACCTGTTTGAGACCGAGGAGCTCGAAGAATCGAAGCGTCTTCTCCGGATCGGAGATCCGCAGCATCGTGTGCCAGAATTGCGTAGCAGCCATGTCGAACAAGTCCTCCGGCGTCGCGGCAGCCTTTTGCGAAGGCGAACGTGACGGCTTCGCCCGGCCTGGCCAGGCTGTACCGCTCTTCTAGCTGGAGGCGTCAGTTCAGGTCAACATATATGATATCTTTTGGAGTGTATGGCGCCACTATCAGCCGTCCATGTTGAGATGGAGCCCGGCGTCGAGCATCAGCACCGCGCCGGTCATCAGCGACGCTCCGGCGACCAGCCAGTGGATGTCGGCGGCGACGTCGGCGGCATGGCCGATCCTCTTCAGCGGAGACCGGTCGCGCTGGGTCGCCGCGCGCCGTTCGAACAGGTCGGGATCGAGCCGCTGGACGAAGCCGTCGGCGACGAGCGCGGGGCAGACGGCGTTGACCCGGATCTCGGGCGCCAGCACGCGCGCGAGCGAAAGGGTCAGCGTGTTGGTCGCGCCCTTGGACGCGGCATAGGCGATCGACGATCCCGTTCCGGTGATTCCGCCATAGGAAGAAACGATCACCACGGCCCCCCTGGCGGCGCGCAGTGCAGGGGCGCAGGCGCGGGCGATCTGGAACGGACCGGCGGTGTTGACGGTCGTGCTGTGGAGGAAATCGTCGAGGGTGAGGGCGTCGAGATCGTGCTGCGGCACCATCCGGGACGCGCCGGCGCTGCTGACCAGCCCGTCGATCCGGCCGAAGCGGGCCATGGCCGCCTCGGCCATGCGCCGACAATCCTCGTCGCGGCCGACGTCGCCGCGCACCGCCAGGCCCCGCAGGCCGGCGGAGACCGCCTCCTCGACCAGCGCTTCGGCTGCTTCCGCCTCGCGTTCCATGAAATAGTTGACGACGACGTTCCAGCCCTGCGCGATGAAATGGCGCACGGTCGCCGCGCCGATCCCGGAGGCGCCGCCCGTCACCAGCACGACTCTGGCGTCGGTCATGCGTCGGAGCCTTTCACGATCTGATGCCGCCGGGTCTTCACGGATCCATCTCCCATATGACGTTGCCGCTATGGGTTACGGCGCCCTTGTTGGCCGGTCCAACGATCGCCGCATATTTTTCGAGGACCCCTCCTTTCGGACGAACACGGGCGGGGCGGGGCAGGGCGCGACGCGCCTCCAACTCACCTTTTGGCAGTTCGACCTGCAAACTGACGATGCCGTCGCGCGCGTCGATGGCGATGAGATCACCGTCGCGGACCAGGCCGATCGGTCCATCACTGGCCGCTTCGGGCGAGATATAGCCGATGCACATGCCCCGGGTCGCGCCCGAGAAGCGGCCGTCCGTGATCAGGGCGACTTTCTCCCCCATGCCCTGGCCGTAGAGCAGCGCGGTGATGCCCAGCATCTCGCGCATACCGGGGCCGCCGCGCGGCCCTTCGTTGCGGATCACGATGACGTCGCCGGCCGCATAGGCCATCGCCCGCACGGCGGAGAGGCATTGCTCCTCGGACTCGAAGACGCGGGCGGGGCCGCGATGCTCGAGCTTCTTCAGGCCGGCGGTCTTCAGCAGTGCGCCGTCTGGGGCCAGATTGCCCTTGAGCACGGTCACGCCGCCGGACGGCGCGATCGGCATGCCGCAGTCGCGGACCACCGCCCCGTCCGGCGGGCAGACCTTGGCGAGGTCTTCGGCGAGCGTCCGCCCGGTGACCGTCATGCAGTCGCCATGGAGATGGCCGCCGTCGAGCAGGGCCTTCAGGATCACCGGGGTGCCGCCGATCTCGAACACGTCCTTGGCCAGGAAGCGGCCGCCGGGCTTGAGATCGGCGATCAGCGGCGTGCGGGCGAGCACTGCGGCGACATCGTCGAGGTCGAAATCGATCCCCGCTTCGTTGGCGATCGCGGGAAGGTGCAGCGGCGCGTTGGTCGAACCGCCGGTGGCGGCGACCACGGCGCAGGCATTTTCCAGCGCCTTGCGGGTGACGATGTCGCGCGGCAGCGGCCCACCGCCGAGCACCGCTCGCATCAGCACCTTGCCCGCCTTGCGCGCCATCGGCGCCCGGGCGGCATAGACCGCCGGGATCATCGAGGAGCCCAGCAGCGCCAGGCCGAGCGCTTCCGACACCATGCCCATGGTGTTGGCGGTATATTGGCCGGCACAGGCTCCCGCCGTCGGAAGACAGGCGCGGGCCATGTCCTCCAGTTCCCCTTGCGTCGCCTCTCCCGCCAGGACCCGGCCGATCATCTCATAGGTGTCGACGATGTTGACGTCGCGGCCGCCGAGATGGCCGGGCAGGGCTGCCCCACCATAGAGGAAGACCGAGGGGACGTTGCAGCGCACGATGCCCATCATCAGGCCGGGCATGTTCTTGTCGCAGCCGCCGACCGCGAGGACGCCATCCCATTGATGGCTCCGGACGGTCGCCTCCACGCTGTCGGCGATCAGCTCGCGCGAGATCAGCGAGAAGCGCATCCCCGAATGCGCCACCGACAGCCCGTCCGACACCGACACCACCGGGCATTCATGCGCCGTGCCGCCACCCGCATAGATGCCCGTCTTGGCGTGGAGCGCCTGATCGCGCAGCGTGGTGTTGCACGGGCTCATCTCGCCGCCGGTGTGGATGACGGCGACATGAGGCTGCCGCAGATCCTCGTCGTCCTCGCCCAGGGCGTAGAGGAAGCTGCGCGTGGTCGTTCGGACCACGCCTTCGCGGATGATCTCGGATCGAAATTTTCGGGTCGTCATGCCGGACATCCCTTCCTGAAAGATATCATATATGTTGCTTCGGGTGCGGCGGGATTCCGCATCCGTGCCGCGTAAGCGGTGGGCCTAGCGATAGGAGACCGAATGCCAGCGGCTTTTCAGCTCGGCGCCTTGGCCGAACAGCCGGCTGGTCGGCCGGCTATCCCGATCGACATAGTCTTGCCGGTGCGGTTCGCCGCGCGCGGTGTCGAAGAACATCGGATAGCCGTAGAGGTCGACGAGGCCGGGGCCGCCGTCGAGCGATCCATCCAGCAGCGTGTACAGGCCGAAGCCGCATTGGAGCTGGTTGAGCCGAACCTCCTGCTCCTCGCCGCCGACGTCGATGATCATGTGGCGGCGATCGAGCCGGCGCCCGACCCGGTCGATTTCGAGGGCGAGCTTCCCGTCGACGAACCAGCGCGCGGTGTTGGAGGCGCGATCATAGGAAATGGCGAGCCGGTGCCAGTCGTCGGGCGCGCGCGCGCCGACCTGCAGGCCGAAGGAGAAGGCGGCATAATGACCGAAGCTCGCGCGGGCGAAGGGCGCGCGTTCATAGGCGGCGAAGATGCCGCGGTTCGTCAGGAAAAAGCCGAAGACGATGTTGGATTCCTGATCGAGGTTGAACATGGCGGGCGCGGCGAGCCGGATGTCGTTGAGCGGATCGCCGACCGCGTCGCCGAACGGATGGCCTTCGGTCCCATAGGTGCGGCCGCTCATCAGCGTCTCGACATGGATCGTCTTGCCGGACGGGGTGTCGAAGCCGGGTAGGCCGCCGGAGGATCGCCGATCGACCGACGCGAACCATTTGACATGATCGAGCACGCCGGGGATCTCGGCATCCGGTGGGGCCGGTGCGCGGGTCTGGGTGAAGGCCGGTTCGCCGGATTGCGGATGGATGCCCTTCGGAATGACGGTGAGGCCGTCGTCGCCGGTGGTGATGATCGCATCGGCGGGACGGAACGCCCCTGCTTCGAGCGGCTTCCATTGCGCTGCGCGCCCATCGGCGCCGATGTGGAAGCCGGTGGCGAAGTCGTCGAACCAGACCGTCTTCGTCCCGGCCTTGCTGTCCTTGTCCATCAGACGGGCACCCGGATCGAAATGCCGCCGTCGACGACGATGGTCTGCCCGGTGATATAGCTGGCCTGATCCGACGCCAGGAAGAGCATGGCGTAGGCGATGTCCTCGGGCTCGCCGAGCCGGCGGGCGGGAATGGCGGCGGCCACGGCAGCCTGCCGTTCGGGGCCGCCCATCGCCCTGGTCGCGTCGGTCAGGATGGCACCGGGCTCGACGCCGTTCACGGTGATGCGATCGGGCCCATATTCGATCGCCGCGCCCTTGATGAAGCCGTTGAGGCCGGCCTTGGACGCGCCGTAATGGACCATGGTCGCGGCGGAGAAGCGCGGGCCGCTGAGCGATGAGGTGAACAGCAGGCGCGGGGAGGGCGAGGCGCGCAGGATCGGCGCGGCCGCCTTGGTCAGCCAGAAGGCGGCCTTCAGGTTGACGTTGAGGGTGTTTTCCAGATCCTCGTCGGAAATGTCGTCGACGGTGACGAAGGGGAACACCCCGGCATTGTGCACAACGATGTCGATGCGGCCGAACTGGCGGGCGGTCTCCTCGATCAGCGAGACGGCGTCGGCGCGCTGCCCGAGATCCACGATCATCAGCCGGGCGCTGCCGCCCTCCGCCTCGATCAGCTGGACCGTCTCCTCGCCCGGTCCGGCGGTGCGGGTGGCGACGACGACATGGGCACCGGCGCGCGCGAAGACGCGGGCGATCTCCCGGCCGATGCCGCGCCCGGCGCCGGTGACGATGGCGACCCGATCATCGAGGCCGAACGGCAATCTGGCGTCTGTCATTGTGCGGGTTCCTGTGGGAAGGGTTGATCGATGGTCGTTGAGGGCGATGTCATGCCCCGCCATCCGGCCGGAGGATGATCTTGCCGAAGGCCTGGCCGGCGTCCAGCTTGCGATGGGCCTCGACGATGTCGGCCATGGGCATGACGCTGTCGACGACCGATGATATCCGCCCGGCTGCGATATGCTCGAACAGGATGGCCGCTTCGCGTGCGACCTCGTCGAGCGTGGCCGAGTTGAGGCTGAAGGCGTGGACGGTCGGCGATTTGTGGAAATGCTCGATCAGCTTCATGCCGAAGTCGGCGGGGGGTAAGCCGCCGACGCCGCCACAGAAGAGATAATGGGCGTTGTCGCCGAGCCGGTCGAAGAAGGCGGGAAGATCCTGCCCGATGATCGTGTCGATGATGATGTCGAACGCGGCGGGACCGTCCAGATCGCTGTCGAGCCGGTTCCAGATCGACGAGGCGCCGAGCGCGAGGAGCCGTTCGCCGCGCTCCCTCGACGAGCTGGTCGCGACCACCGTGCCGCCGCGCAGCGCCGCATATTGGACGCACATCAGGCCGATGCCGCCGCCGGCGCCGCGCACCAGGACCTGGTCGGTGTCGGTGATCGGCAATCGGGCGACCCCGACCTGCGCGACCAGCGCGTTCAGCCCGGCGGCGACCGCGTTCTCGCAGGATATGTCGTCGGGCAGCGGGATGAGTTCGTTCGCCGGCACCGTCAGGCGCTCGGCGCAGCCGCCGCCCTGCCGCAGGATCGCGAAGACCCGCCGGCCGAGCCATGATGCATCGACGCCGTTGCCGATGGCCGCGACGGTTCCGGCCACCTCATATCCCGGAACAAAGCCCGGCGATGATACCAGATAACTTTCGCCCCGGCGCGCTGCCGTGTCCATATAGCCCAGCCCGATCGTCTCGATCGCGACCAGTGCTTGGCCGGCGGCGGGCACGGGTTCCGGAGCGTCGACGATTCGCAGCGCTTCGGGCGGCCCGAACTCGCTAACGCATACCAGCTTCATATCATTCTCCGCGCGTTAATGCCGGGGCCGAGTCGATGCGCGAAACCGCATGACGGCGCTCCATGCCCGCAGCGAATATGCGCCGAAGAGCGTTTCTTAGACAAGAGATATATGACAACTTGACGATCAAAACATATATGATAACTTTACGACCGCGCACCTCGTTTCATCGGCTGAAGCGTTCTTCCGAAACGCGCGGTCGCAGCCGGACATCCGGGCTGGGGCGGACATGACAACCGTGCCGTGGAGCGCGTCGAGAAGGGGGATATAAGAATGAAGTCCAAACGTTATCTGGTTGGCTCGTCCATGCTCAGCGTCGCGACGTTGCTCTCCGTTCAGCCGGCACTGGCCCAGACGACCGCCCCGGCGGACTCTGGTCTTAACGAGATCGTGGTGACCGCGCAGAAGCGCGAGGAGAACATCAACAAGGTCCCGATGTCGATCACCGCCGCCACCGGCGAGCAGCTTCGCAGCGTCGGCGTCGCGCAGGTCCGCGACCTGGTGAAGATCACTCCCGGCCTCACCTATGCGGACTCGGGCGTCGGCACGCCGGTCTATACGGTGCGCGGCATCGGTTTCAGCGACATCGCGCTGGCGGGTCGCCCCACGGTGACGGTCTATGCCGATCAGGCGCCCCTGCCGTTCAGCAGCGAAGCGCGCGGCGCCGCCCTCGACCTCGAGCGGGTCGAAATCCTGAAAGGGCCGCAGGGCACCCTGTTCGGCACCAATTCCACCGGCGGCGCGATCAACTTCGTCGCGGCGAAGCCGACCAACGACCTGCAGGCCGGCGCGGACTTCAGCTATGGCCGCTTCAATTCGCACCAGATCGGTGGCTTCGTGAGCGGGCCGATCAGCTCCACGCTCAGCGCGCGCCTGGCGGTCCAGCATGACGGCATGGATGCCTGGCAGAAGAGCTACACCACCGATCGCAAGCTTGGCGTCCAGGATTTCTGGAACGGCCGCCTGACGCTCGACTGGGCGCCCAGCGACAGGTTGAAGACCAGCTTCACGCTGAACCGCTGGATCGACCATTCGGATACCCAGGCGCAGCAGTTCATCGCCTACCGGCCGACCACGCCGGCGCCGGTGCCGGAACTGACCGGCTATCCCGTCGCGCCCCACAATGCGCGCGCCGCCGACTTCGATACCGACAAGAGCTATCGCCGGGACAACGACTTCATTCAGGCGAACTTTCGCGTCGACTATGATGTCGCCGACGCACTGACGCTTACCTCGCTGACCTCCTACAGCCGCTACCGTGAAAATCAGCTCGCCGACCTCGACGGCACCACGGTGAACAACAGCTATTTCCAGACTATCGGCAGGCTTCGCTCGATTTCCCAGGAACTCCGCCTCTCCGGATCGATCGCGGATCGCGGACATTTCACGATCGGCGCCAATTACGCCGACGACGACACCAGCGAGGTCAATCCGACCTTCAGCCCGGTCTCCTCCGTTTCGAACCTGTTCTCCGGCCTGTTCGGGACGCCGCTGCCGGTGACCTTCACCACCGATACGAACCAGGATTCGGTCACCAAGGCGGTCTTCGCCAATTTCGACTACGACCTGACCGATGCGATCAACGTCTATGCCGGCGGGCGCTACACCGATTTCCGTACCAAGTTCACCGGCTGCGCGGGCGACAGCGGCGACGGTGTCGCGGCCACGATCTTCAGCGTCCTCAACGGTTCCCCCGTCCTGCCGGGCCAGTGTTTCACGGTCACCGAGGCCGGGACGGCGGGCGTGGTCCGGTCGACCCTGAAGCAGGACAATTTCTCCTGGCGCGCCGGTGTCCAGTGGACCCTGGCCCCGCGCGTCCTGGTCTACGCCAATGTCAGCAAGGGCTATAAGGCCGGCAGCTTCCCGATCGTTCCGGCGAACAGCTATCTCTCGTTCAATCCGGTCACGCAGGAATCGGTGCTGGCCTATGAGGCCGGCTTCAAGGCCGGCCTGTTCAACCGCGCCCTGCAACTCAACGGTGCCCTCTTCCATTATGACTACAAGAACAAGCAGGTGCTGGGCAGCGTCGTGCTGCCGGGCGTCGGCAACGTCCTGCGGCTGCTGAACATCCCCAAGTCGCGCGTCAACGGCGCGGAGCTGGAGATCACCGCGGCTCCGGTGACGGGGCTCAAGGTCTCGGCGGCGGGCACTTATATCAGTTCGAAGGTGACCAGCTCCTTCGTGAACGTCGATCCGTTCGGCACGCCTGGCGACTTCAAGGGGCAAGCCTTCCCCAACACGCCGAAATGGCAGTTCACCGGCGACAGCGAATATAAGTGGCCGGTGAGCGAGCGGCTCAACGCCTTCCTCGGCGGCAATGTCAGCTATCAGAGCGAGACGTACAGCCAGTTTGGCGAACTGGCCCTGTTCAAGACCAAGGCCTATGCGCGGCTCGACCTGCGCGCCGGCATCGAGGCCGAGGACGGGAAATGGCGCGCCTCGATCTGGGGGCGCAATGTAACCAACACCTATTACTACTCGGCTGCCACTTATGTGCAGGATGCCGTCGTTCGCTACATGGGGCAGCCGGTGACATACGGAGTAACGCTGGCGTTTCGATATCGGTGATCCGCTTCCCGGACGTCGGCGCCTGTCCGCCGCCAGCGCGGCAGTGCACAGGCGCCGATGATGGGGCCGGCGACATCCGGGCTGCGGATTGCACGAAACTCCGATGAGCGCGGCTTGGGACCGCGGATCGCCCGCTGACCAGAGGCTTCCTGCATGACCAGCTTTGTTCAGGGCCGGAAAATGACGGCGGCATTGCTCGCGCTCATAGTCGGTTCATCGTTCTTCTGCCGTATGGCCTTGAACTCCTTGCAGGAGTCCCTGCAGACGGGGATGGGCCTCAACGACAATCAGGTCGCGCTGGTGCAGGGGACGGCGATGGCGATCCCGGCCGTTCTCGGGGGCGTTCCCGTCGGACTGCTCGTCGACCGGTTCGATCGCGCCAGGCTCCTGACCATGTTTTGCCTGGTGAACCTCATCGGTACGATCTCCACGGCGCTGAGCACCGATCTCGTCATGCTCTTCGCCTCACGCGCCATGGTCGGCTTCTCGACCGCGGCGGTGGCCATCACGGCGCCGTCGCTTCTGGCCGACCTGTTCCCGCGTTCGCAGCGCGGGAGGGGGAGCATGATCTACGGCGTTTCCCAGGTCGGCGGGATGGCGGCGGCCTTTGCCGCGGGAGGGGCGCTCGTCGCGATCCTGCACGCGCCCGACATGTGGCGATCGGGCGCGCTGGTGATGAGCTGTCCTCTGCTTGGCGTGCTTTTGCTGTCCTTGCTGCTTCGTGAGCAGGAACGCATGGAGATCGCGGAGCAGCGGCCGACCCTTGCCGGATCCGCTGTCGAGCTCTGGAATTTCCGAAGCGTTTTCGCGCCGTTGTTCTGCGGCGTGGTCGCGATCGGCGTCGCCGATGGAGCCACGCTGGTATGGGTCGTCCCCACCTTGTCCCGCTCCTTCGGCATGGGGGCCGGCTACGCCAACGGCGTCATGGGTATGGCCCTTGTGATCGGGGGGCTGCTGGGCCCGATACTCGGCGGCTTCGCTGCGGACCGCTGCCTCAATTCGGGTGGGGCGGCACGCGCGATGACGCTGCTTGCCTCGCTGGCCGCCTTGAGCGGAGCCCTGGGGCTGTTCGCTCTCGCACCAGGCGGGCTGTCGGCAAGCATCTGCCTTACCGCATTCCTTCTGGTCGGCAGCATGATCAATTCCGTCTCGCTCACGCTGATCACCGTCCTCCTTCCCAACGAACTGCGTGGCTTCTGCGTGGCGGTTCTGTCCGTCGTGCTGATTTTGTTCAGCTTCGGCTTGGCGCCAAGCCTTGTCAGCATCACCGCCGCGGGCATCGGCGGCCCGGCCGACGTGGGCATCGCCCTCGCGATGGTCTGCGGGACGGCGAGCGTCGTTTCCGGAGCCGCGTTCCTGTTTGGACGCGAGCATCTGAAACGGCGTCCGCGGCGGCACGGGCGGATGCCGGAGCGAACGATGGACCGGGCCGATCGGGCCTCTGTTTTACATCCATAGCCGCAGAGAGCTTTTCATGACTCAGTTGTCTCACTTCGTATCTGGTCGGTTCCTGCCGTCGTGCGGGTCGAGACCTATCAAGAGGCCATCGACGTCATATCCGCCAGCACGTTCGGAAATGGGGCGGCGATCTTCACGAATGACGGGGCGCTGGCCACCCAGTTCACGGACGATGCACAAGCCGGCCAGATCGGCATCAACGTTCCCATTCCTTCCCCCGTCTATTTTCATGGCTTCGCAGGTTGGAGAAGCAGCGCTTTCACGGAAAGCAAGCTGCATGGTCGGGACGCGATAGATTTTCTGACGCGCACGAAAACCATCACCGCGCGCACCTTCCAGGCCCAAATCGAAGACGCCATGTAACTGCGTTCTTCGGGGCGTGAACCGCTCAAATCCAATGTTCGCCGATAAATATGAGAGAGGTATCGCCATGAAAGACTCGTTCGTATCGACTTCCCTCGGCCGCGTTCATCTCCGTACTATTGGTGACGGGCCGATTCTTTTCCTCATGCACAGCGTTGGTAATTCGGCTTTCGAGTTCGATGCGCTGGCGCCGCTCCTGGCAGACCGCTGGCAGGTCGTGTCGTGGGACATGCCCGGGCACGGCGATTCCAGTCGCCCGTCGCGCTTTGTGTCCCTGACCGAGTTCGCCGATCTCGCGGTTGAAATCGCCTGCGGCCTCGGGCACGGAAAGCCGGTTCTTGGCGGCAGTTCGGTCGGAGCGGCGATCACCATAAACGCGGTCGAGCGACATGCGGATCGTCTGAGCGCCATCGTGTCGATCGAGCTTCCGATCAGCCGCACCGGCGAGTGGTGGGAACGGAATTGGTTGACGGTCGAAACCATAACGACCCTTGACGATGAAGCCGAGAAATTCGGCAATGGCCGTTACCGCAAATGGTCGCCCGCTCTCGCCACCAGGCAGCGCATCGATCGAGCCAAGGTCGGTCCGCATCAGCTGATGCAGGTTCTGTGGGCCGGGCGCGAAGATACGGACGCGTACCAGCGGCGAATTCGGAGCATTAGGATCCCGAGCCTCTTCATCGTCGGCGACAAAGGCGACGCACCTGAAACCGAGGAAATACTCGCTACGCTCAACCCCAATGCCAAGCTTGCGACGATCGAAGATGCCGGTCATTTCCCGCACAGCGATGATCCCGCCGGCGTAGCGGCGGCTATCCTGTCCGAAATAGCGCTCTCTTGATCGTCAAGCGGTCGATCGGGACGAAACGCCGCCCCGGGGGGCGGGTCAACGGGCACTCAGCCGATGGGGCATCCATGATGGTTTTGCGGCGATCCCGGTCGCGGCGCACGTCCATGGGCAGGATGGGAAAGATATGATGGCGGCGAACATTACCCTCTACGAGATTGCCGTATCGGGTGGCGCGTCGGCCAGTCCGTTCGTATGGCGGATCAAATTCTCGCTTGCCCGCAAGGGTATCCCGTATCGATCGAAGATGCTCGGCCTGACCGACATTTCCCGGCAATTCGACGGGCGCTTCCAAACCGTTCCCATCATCGACTTCGGCGACAGGCAGATGAACGAGAGCATCGCCATCGCGGATTGGCTCGACGAGGCTTATCCCGATCTGCCGGCGATCTTCTCTGGACCGGCCGAGCGGGCGATGATCGGCTTCTTCGACCAGTGGCTCCTGCAACTGATCGTGACGGGGATCCTGCCGATCTACGCGCTCGACGCCCATGACGGTGCGGCACCCCATGATCGGGACTATTACCGGCGATCCAGGGAGTCGTTCTTCGGCCAGACGCTCGAGGAGGTCGTGGTGAAGCGCGAGGAGCGGTTGCCGGATGTCCGTCGCTCGTTCGAGCCCGTCCGGCAGACGATCGTGAACCAGCCGTTCCTCGGTGGGACGAGCCCCAATTTCGCGGATATGTGCCTGCTGGGCCTGTTCATTTTCGTGGGTACGATCGGGACCCTGCCGCTTCTCGCGGCCGACGATCCGCTCGTCGCCTATGCGGATCGCGGATTCGCCTGCTTCCCGTCGGAGACGGCCTCGCTCAGGCTGAAGCTCGGTGAGCCGACGCGCTAGCGCGGGACGGGTTGGAGTTCGAGAATGGCCGGGAGGCATATTCCGAGCTCCCATCCCGCGCGCCTCTGCGCGCCTGGGCCTCAAGGCCGCTGTCTCACCGACGATCGGCGGATATAGGGGGCGGGAAACCGCACGAGGGTATGAGATGGATCTGTTCAACGAGGCCGGGCCCGACGCCTCTTCCGTGCCATGCGACGTCGAGACCCGGCCGCTTGCGGAACGGCTCCGTCCGACACGTATCGAGGATGTCGTCGGGCAGGAGCATCTGACTGGCCCCGATGCGCCTCTTGCCCGCATGGTGGCTGCCCGGCGGCTCAGCTCGATCATCTTCTGGGGGCCTCCGGGGATCGGCAAGACGACACTGGCGCGTCTGCTTGCCGATCTTGTCGGCATGCGTTTCGAGGCATTCTCGGCCACCGATGTTACGGTCGCCGGGCTGAAGGCGGCCTATGCGGAGGCGAAACGGCATCTGCGCATGGGCAAACGGACCGTGCTCTTTCTCGACGAAAGTCACAGGGCGGCCCGAAACATCACCGAAACGCTGCTCCCGGTCATGGAGGATGGCACGATCACCGCCATCCTCGCGACGACCGAGGCACCATCATTCACGCTCCCAAAGGGTATCACGTCGCGCGCCCGCGTCCTCACGCTCAATCCGCTCGATACCGGCGGCCTGACCCAACTCCTCGATCGTGCCGAGCAGCATTGCGGTGTCCAGCTCAACCTGACCGATGAGGCGAGGATCGCGCTTTTCGAACAGGCCGGCGGCGACGGGCGCTACTTCCTCAACATGGTTGAGGACCTGCTCGATGCGCCGGCCATGGAGCCCCTCGCGCCTGAGGATCTCCGGCGCATCCTGTCGCGCCGCATCGCCAACTATGATCGCCAGGGCGACGGCCATTATGAGCTGGCCAGCGCCTTCCAGAAATCGATCCGTGGCAGCGATCCGGACGCGGCCCTCTATTATGGCGCCCGCCTGGTCCAGGCGGGCGAGGATCCGCGCTTCATCCTGCGCCGGCTGCTGGTAATGGCCTCGGAAGAGGTCGCGATGGCCGATCCCACGATATTGGGTGTCGTTGCCGCAGCGCTCGATACCTTTCAGCATGTCGGCATGCCCGAGGCCAAATATGCGCTGGCCCAGGCGATCGTGGCGGTCGCCACCGCGCCGAAGTCCAACGCCGTCTACCTCGCCTGGAAGCAGGCGATGGCGCTGGCGGAAGCGACGCCGAACGTCCGGCCGCCACGGCGCATCCTGAACGCGCCGACCGAGCTGCACCGATCGCTCGGCTTCAAGACGGACTATGAATATTCGCATGACTGGCCGAACGCCTTTTCGGCGCAGAATTACTGGCCGGACGAGCTGGGCCGCCACCGCTTCTATGCGCCGAACGAGCGTGGTTTCGAGGCGACGATCAAGCGGCGGGTAGAGCATTGGAACGGCCTGCGCGAGGAGAGGGATCGGCGCGACGCGGACGGATGAGGTTCCCCGGGGTGGGGGCGGTCCCCGTTCCGCATATGATAGGCGAAGGAGAGGGTATGAAGCTGGTTCGATATGATGCGGGGGCGGGCGCGCGCATCGGCGTGGTGAAGGCGGATGGGATCGTCGACCTGACCGCGGCCCGCCTGGGCTGGACGACGATGATGGAGATCATCTCGGCCGGCGCCGAGACGCTGGACGCGATCGCCGGCATCGTGGCGCGTGACGATGCGTCGGTCGCGCTCGACGGTGTGCGACTGCTGGCCCCCATCGAGCGGCCCGGCAAATATCTCGCGATCGGCATGAACTATGCCAAGCATCGCGACGAAGCCGACAAGCTGGGAATCGCGAGCCCGCAGCATCAGCTCTGGTTCAACAAGCAGACGAGTTGCCTGTCGGGTCCGTTCGATGCGATCGACCCCGGCGTCTCCGAGAAGCTGGATTATGAAGTGGAGCTGGCCGCCGTCATCGGCCGGGCCGCCAAGCGGGTGTCGGAGGCCGACGCGCCGGGCCATGTGTTCGGCTATATGGTGGCGAACGACGTGTCCGCCCGCGACTGGCAATTCCATTCGCAGACCTTCACCATGGGCAAGTCGTTCGACACCCATGGGCCGATCGGTCCCTGGATCGTCACGGCGGACGAAATCGCGGATCCGCATGCTCTGGGGCTGCGCTGCTTCGTGAACGGCGAGAAGCGGCAGGACAGCAATACCAGCGAGATGGTGGCCAGCCTGTGGGACCAGATCGCCTATTTGTCGACCGCGTTCACGCTGGAGCCCGGCGACCTGATCGCGACCGGAACGCCGCATGGCGTCGGCGCTGCGCTGGAGCCGCCGATCTTCCTCAAGCCCGGCGATGTCGTGCGCTGCGAGATCGACGGGATCGGCGCGATCGAGAATATGGTCGTCGCGCCGCGCTGATCGGGACAGACGAAGCCGCGGAGACATGGTTGGTCTCCGCGGCTTTCTCGTCCCGGCAATGGGTCAGAAACGGGGATCGATCGGCGTCGCGACCCCGGCGGCGGCCTCGATGATTGCGGCCGCATCGAGGCAGATGTCCTCGCGGAAGCGTCGGCCGCCGACGAGCACGCCGATCGGCAGTCCGGTCGCCGGATCGAGCCGGCTCGGCACGCAGACCGACGGCAGGCCGAGCAGATTGGCGGGCGTCACCGGCCGGATGGTCTCCAGCAGGCCCGCCAGGCTCCCTGCCTCCAGATCATAGCCATGACCTGGTGTCACGCGGGTCCAGGTCGGACCCAGGATGATGGGATGGTCTTCCTGGAATGCCGACCATTCCATTGCGATGGCGTGGCGGCGGATGAGGGCCTCCGACATCTCGAAGGAACTGGCGAAGGGCGGAACGCCGTCCAGGTAGAAGTTGAAATAGCGCAGCGTATCGGGACTGAGCAGCGGCAGCACCCCTTCGGCGCCGAAGCGCTGGTCGCCGACGATGATCTGTCCCCAGGTCTCTATCGCTTCCTCATAGCGCGGCGGACAGGCCTCGACGACGTCATAGCCGGCATTGGCCAGCGCGTCGGCCGCGCCGCGCACGGCGTCCGCCACGGCGCTTTCCAGCGGCGCGCCGGGCAGGGTGGTCAGGACCGCCACGCGGATCGGCGACGGGATCGGCTTGCCGACCAGGGGCGCATCGATGGCCCATGGGTCCTTGGGATGGGCGCCGATGATCGTTTCGAGGACGAGGCGGACATCGGCGACGGTGCGCGCCATCGGGCCCTGGACGTTCATCAACTGGTTGGAGATGTGCTGGTCCGGACCCGGAACCTGCTGCGCGATGGGCACGCGCCCGGCGGACGGCCGGACGCTGACGATGCCGCAGGCATTGGCGGGATTGCGCAGCGAGCCGCCCAGGTCCGATCCCAGTCCGATCGGCGTCATGCCGGATGCCAGCGCCGCCGCGTCGCCACCGCTCGATCCGCCCGCCGTCCGGTCATGATCCCAGGGATTGCGCGTCAGGCCGTAGAGCGAACTGTCGGTCGATGGCCGCATGGCGAAGTCGGGAAGGTTGGTGCGCCCGATCGGAATGGCGCCAGCCGCGCGCATCTTCTCCACCACAGGCGCGTCGACCGGGGATATCGCTTCGGCCAGCACAGCGGAGCCCCAGGTCGTCGGCAGGCCGGCGACATCGATACAGTCCTTGATCGTGAAGGGGACGCCATGCAGCGAGCCGAGGCGCGCGCCTTCCCACCGCTTGCGATCGGCGTCACCGGCGGCCTTCAGCGCTTCGTCGCGCAGGACGCGGACCACCGCGTTGACCCGCGGATTGACCGCGTCGATCCGGGCGAGGTGGGCTTCGACAAGCTCGCGCGACGTCACTTCTCCCGCAGCCATCTGCCGGACCATCTCGCTTGCCGAAAGCCGCCAAAGCTCGCTCATTCTATTTCCCCCTGACGCTGGCGCTATAATCCCTCGCGAGATCGACATCGACCGCTTCGAAGCCTGCGGGCGTCGTATCGTCGACGCCCCGATCGAGCCCGAGGCGGTGGAGGCGGCGCAGATAATAGGCCCAGGCGGCCTCGTAATAGATGTTGGATCCCATGACCTGCTTGACGTCGGCCAGCTCGGCCGCAGGCATCGTCTGCACCTCGCCGGCGGCCATGGCCTTGAGTTGCGCGCCGCATACGTTGTCGAGCTCGATCGTCGAGACGACCGCGTCCTCCAGGCAGGTGCCGGTGACGAGGACGCCGTGATGCTTGAGCAGCAGGGCCTTCATGGAGCCGAGCGCGTCGGCTATCGAGGCGCTCTGGCCGTGGAGAAGGGGGCTTTCATAGACCTCGGCGAGCGCGATCTCCCCGTGCCAGCGCGCGGCGTGCTGGTCGAAGGGGATGACCGACGCGCCGATCGCGCCCAAGGCGACACCGTTGGCGCCATGATGATGGATGATCGCCCGCACGTCGGGCCGCGCCGCGTAGATCTTCCCGTGGATGGAGAGGCTCGGGTTGACCCGGCCCGGCCCGGAGACGGGCTTCAGATCGAAATCGACCTCTACGAGGTCCGCCGTTCGTACCTCCTCCACGCTCTGTCCGAGCTGATAGGTCCAGAAGGTCGAGCCGCCGGCACCGCGCATCGTCAGATGTGCGAGGACGCCGACCCCGATCTTGAAGGAACCCAGGATCCGATAGGCCAGGGCCAGGTCGCGTACGGAATTGGTCATTCGTGCAGCCTTTGCGGATTTCGAAACGCCGGCAGGGCATCTTTCGTCAAACATATCTGATAACTATCGCATAAAGGCAAGCGGCCAGAGGCGGCAAGTCGCGAAAAAATTGTATGATGATTTTCGGGAATGTCTACTTGTTGCGGTGTTCGGTCGCTTCTAAGGTATCCGACATGTGTGGGATATCGTCGATACAACAATGTTCGTCAGCCGGTCGGGATGGGGCGTCGATGGGAAGGGTGCGCGCGATCGGCCGTGGCGTTGCGGATTCCAGTGCGGAACGGTAGGAGTTGAAGGATGAATAGCCCTATCGCCAACGAGACCGGCCGCCGTGGCGTGCGCAAGCGCACTGACGACAACAGTGTTTCGCGAGGGCGCGGCAAGGCGGCTGCGGCCGCTTCGGTTGAGGTCGATCAGGGTTCCGGCGGTTCGCTGGTCCAGCAGGCGATCCGCGCGGTCGGCAATTACATGCGGGACAACGGCCTTCGCCCCGGCGATACGCTTCCGGGCGAGAAATATTTCGGCGACGAACTCGGGGTGAGCCGCGCCGTCATGCGCGAGGCGTTCGGTGCGCTGGGCGCGTTGCAGATCATCGACATCGCCCGTGGCCGCAAGCCGAAGGTCAGCCACGTCGACGGCTCGCTGTTCGCAACCTCGATCGTTCACGGCTTCAACACGTCGCAGATTTCGATCCTCGACGTCTGGGAGGTGCGCAAGACCGTCGAACTTCGCGCCACCGAAATGGCGGCGACGGCCCGCACCGATCAGGAACTCAAGGAAATCCAGGACATCGTCGAGGCGATCGCGATGCACATGGATGATCCTGATCTGGTTTCCCAGTATAATGCGGAGTTCCATTACGCCATCGCGCGGGCCAGCCATAATGTCCTGTTCGCCCAGATCCTGGCATCGTTCGCGCCGATCACCCGTATCGCCACGCGCGCGGCGTGGAAGGCCTGTACGACGAAGGCGATGAAGCAGGCTCAGGTGACCCGGCACAAGGCGATCGTCCGGGCCATCGCCCGCAAGGACGCCGTCGCGGCGACCGATGCGATGCGCCAGTTGTTCGACGATGCGATCCGCGAAAACTGGAGCAGGCTTGCTGCCCATCGCTTCTCGTTCGACCCGTTCTTCGACCAGGGCCAGCGCCCCGCCCTCAAGGCTTGATCGAGGACGGGGCGGGCGCGGCGGCGGGCCTCAGCCCACCATCGCTGTATAATTGGCGATGTCTTCATCGATCACCTGCCGCAGCTTCGGCGTGTTCATCAGGCGATCCTTGACGGCGTCGAGATGCGGGGTGGGCGAAAGGCCCTGGCCCGCGGGCGCCATGATCTTCCAGAGGGCGAGCACGCCGGCATGATAATCGAGGATGCCGAGCGCCTTGCCGGTGTCGCGCAGGGCGATGCGGCGTTCGAGTTCGGCATAGGCGGCATCGAGACGAATGCGCGCCTGTGCGCCGACCTCGGCGGCGGCCGTGTCGCTGGGTGCATAGCGATTGGGGCGGTTGATCATCTTCCAGGCGGCTTGCACCTCCGCCGCCGCGACGATCATGGTCGACAGTTCCTTCGCCCGTTCGATCGGAGTGGGGTCGGCCCAGCCCTGGCCGCCATGATCGGCGATGAAGCTGAGGATCGCGACGGTTTGGGTGACGATCGCACCGTCATGGTCCAGGGCCGGGACCTCGCCCAGCGGATTGATCGACAGAAACGGCTCCTGCTTGGTCTCGCCGGACAGTGAATTGACGATCACCACCTCATGGCCGATGTCGGCCGCTGTCAGGGCAAGGCGACATGCCAGGGCGATGCTCATGGGTGAGTGGTAGAGGCGCATTCGGTTCGATTCCCTTCCTGATTTTCGAAGGGATTGCTCACACATATCTGATATCTTAGCAATGTAGAATGTGGGTACGTCAGCCGGCCTTTGCTGAAGACATCCAAAAATTCTTGGATTTATGTGTGTTTTTCCGAATCGACATCATCCATGGATGGGCAATAGATATCAGATAAGTACTGGACATGGCCGGCAATGGGCAGCATAGTCGCCGGCAACGTGGCGCCGACGTGCCCGCGATCTTGCCAGGAGGAACATGATGTCGACGACCGAAGCCGTTGCGCCCCTGTGGGACTTTGTAGGGCATTATGTCGGACGCTTCTCGGTCGCGCCAGATTTCGGCGCCCTCGGACAATATGAGTTCATCGGCGAGGCGCTGCTTCCGATCGCGCAGATGATCGTCGACACTGCCGCGATCAAGCCGGGCGAAGCCGTGCTCGACGTCGGCGCGCGGAACAATGCCGCGCTGCTGGCCGCCCAGGCCGGCGCGAAGGTCACCGCGATCGAGGTCTCGCCCCGCCTGCTCGACGTCGCGCGGGAGAGACTGAAGGATTTTCCCGATACCCGCTTCGAGCTTGCCGACGTCGCGAAGCTTCCCTTTCCGGACGCCAGCTTCGATGCGGTGATCGATGCGGTGAGCCTGATGTTCGGGGCGGACCGCGAGGCGGCGGTCGCTGAGATGGCCCGGGTGCTGAAGCCGGGCGGGCGCATCGTGTGGACCGGCTGGTTCGGCGGCGACGCGATCTCGGACGTGGCGAAGATCCAGATCAACGACACCGCGGCCGTCGTCGGCCAGGCGCCGTTCCCCTACAGCTATTGGGGCAATGAGGACGAGATGCGCGCGCTGTTCGGCGCGCGGGGTTTCGATATCGTCCTGACCAAGCATCCGATGGTCAACACCGGCCCCGCGCCGCGCACCTTCCTCGAGGGGCTCGACCAGGTCCATCCGGTGTCGCGCGGCTGCAGCCTGGCGCTCGAGAAGGCCGGCCTCTTCGAACGGACGATGACCCGGATGGTCGAGGCGATCGAGCGCCGCAACGAGGACAGCGAGGGCACGAAGATCAGCCGGCACTATGTCGTCGGTGTGGCGACGCGGAAGGCCTGATCCCCTTTTGGAAGCTTGCCATCGGGCGGGTGTGCCGGGTGCACGCTCGCCCGATCTCCCATGATGGCGCGGACTGCTTCCGCGCCTTGGGCCGAACGGCCTCAGCGATAGGGCGGGCGGTGCAGGCCCTTGGGGCTGGCGGTGAAGATCTCGCAGCCGGTCTCGGTGATGCCGATCGAATGCTCGAACTGCGCCGACAGCGTCCGGTCGCGCGTCACGGCGGTCCAGCCGTCGTCGAGCAGCTTCACGTCGGGGCGTCCGATGTTGATCATCGGCTCGATGGTGAAGATCATGCCGGGCCGCAATTCGGGGCCGGTACCGGACTTTCCATAATGCAGCACGTCCGGAGCGTCGTGATAGACGCGGCCGACGCCATGGCCGACGAAATCGCGGACCACGCCGTAGCGATGCTTTTCGGCATGGGATTGGATCGCGTGGCCGATGTCGCCCAGATGGTTGCCGGGCTTCGCCTGCTCGATGCCGAGCATCAGGCATTCATAGGTCACGTCGACCAGCCGTCGCGCCTTGATCGATACGTCGCCGACGAGGAACATGCGGCTGGTGTCGCCATGCCATCCGTCGACGAGCGAGGTCAGGTCGATGTTGACGATATCGCCGTCCTTCAGCGTCCGTTCGCTCGGGATGCCGTGGCAGACGACATGGTTGATCGAAATGCAACTGGTGTGCGCGTAACCACGATAGCCGATGTTCGCAGGGGTGGCCCCCGCTGCCCGTATCGCCTCGCGTGCGAAGTCGTCCAGGGCCGCCATGCTGACGCCGGGTTCGACCAGTTCGGTCAAGGCATCCAGGACCGTGGCGGTGACTTGGCCCGCCTTGCGCATGGCGGCGAACCCCTCGGGACCGTGCAGTTTGATGGCGCCTGTCCGGCGGTCTTCAGCCGCCGTGGCGGAAACATATTGGGTCATCGCTTTTCCAGAATCGCTTCCATGCGCGTCATTGATGAAAGCATATCTTATATGTTGGGCCCCGATTTGTCACATGGCATGACATCGGAAGCGGGAGGAATTCGCCGGTCCCTGATCGTGTCGATATCCGCGAAGCCGGCGAGCGTCATGGCCGTGCGCAATTCGACCTGGAAGCGTGCGAGCAGAGCGGCGATCGCCGCTTCGCCGCCCGCGGCGGCGGCATAGGCCCAGGCGCGGCCGATGAGAACGCCGTCGGCACCGAGCAGGAGTGCCTTCAGCACATCCTGTCCGCTGCGCACACCGCCATCGACGAGGAGTGGCGCCCGCCCGCCGACCGCCCGAGCGATCGCGGGCAATGCGACGGCCGTCGGAGCAACGCCGTCAAGCTGGCGCCCGCCATGGTTGGAGACGACGAGGGCATCCGCACCGGCATCGAGCGCCATTGTCGCGTCCCGCCTATCGAGGATGCCCTTGATGACGAGCCTGCCCTTCCATTGGTTCCGGAGCCAGGCGATGTCTTTCCAGGTGACGCCTGCGTCGAACTGCCGCATCAGCCAGCCCCCGAAGCCGGCCAGATGGCGCGCTTTCGCGACATAGGGCGCGAGGTTGCCGAATGTGTGCGGACCGCCGCGCAGCCCGACGTCGACCAGCCAGCGGGGATGGCATGCATAGCTGAGCAGCTTGGCCGGCGTGGTGCCGCCGAAGAGATCGTTGCGGATGTCGCGCCGCCGGATACCGGGCACGGCGAGATCGACGGTGAAGACCAGCGTGCGGCAGCCGCCGTCCCAGGCCCGCCGGAGCAGGTCGACGACGACGTCGCGGTCGCGCATCATGTAGAGCTGGAACCAGAAGGGGCGCCGGGCCGCCTGCGCGACCTCCTCGACCGAGCAGATCGCATTGGCCGACAGGCAGAAGGGGACGCCCGCGGCTTCGGCCGCGCGCGCCGCCTGCGTCTCGCCGCGCCGGCACATCAGGCCGGCAAAGCCGATGGGTGCCAGGGCGAGCGGCATCGAGCAGGCTTCGCCGAGCAGGTCGCCCGCCGTCTCGACGGCCGACATGTCGACCATCACCCTTTGGGGCAAGCGCACCGCTGCGAATGCGGTCTCATTCTCATGGATCGTCATCTCGTCGCCCGCACCGCCTTCGAAATAATCGAAGATGAGGGGCGGAATCCGCGACCGCGCGATCCGGCGGAAATCGGCATGGCTGGCGAGGGTGGCGTAACGATCGGCCAATGCGGGATCCTTGATCGGGATGGAGTCAGGTGATCCGGTTGGCGGGGCGTTCGCCTCGTCGCCACGCCTCGATCGCGTCGCACAGCACCGTCGCCATGCCCCGCCGCGCCTCTTCGGTCGCGCTGCCGATATGCGGCGTCGCCACCACATCGGACCGGGCCAGGAAGCGCGGATCGATCTGCGGTTCGTTGCGAAAGACGTCGAGGCCCGCCGCCCGAACCTTCCCGCTCTCCAGCGCCTCCAGCAGCGCGTCGTCATCGATCAGATCGCCCCGGCCGATATTGACGACGACCAGTCCATCGCGCGCCAGGGCGAGACGCTCGCGGTTCAGGAAGTTGCGCGTCTCGCCCGTGGAAGGGGCCGCGAGCAGGAGGATATCGGCGCTGGCGAGAAATTCCTCCGCGGTGGCGGCGAAAGTGGCCCCGGCTTCATCCACGGCCCGCCTGCGGTTGTGGTAGACCAGCCTCATCCCGAAGGCCGTGGCCCGGCGTGCCACCCTGCGACCGATGTCGCCCAGGCCGTAGATGCCCAGCGTCCTGCCCGCGAGTTCGACGCCGAGGATGTGGCTCGACCACAGGTCGGTCCATCGGCCTTCGCGCAGCAGGGCGGTCGCCTCGGCCATCCGCCGCGTCGCGGCCAACAGCAGCAACATCGCCTGATCGGCCACCGCATTCGAGAGGATGCCGGGCGTGTTGAACATCGGCAGGCCGCGCGCACGGACCGCGTCGAGATCGATATGGTCGAGGCCGACCGAATAGGTCGCGAGCGCGCCCACCGAGGCGGGAAGGCCTGCAAGGAAGGCCGCATCCACCCGCACGGCCGGGCTCAGCAGCAGGACATCCGGGCAAAGCGTGCCGAGCGATGCCGGTTCCGCGTCTTCGATGATGAAGCGCCGTGCGAATTCGGCGCGCGCGATGGGCGCCAGCGGGACGAGCGACGCTATCCGGACGGGGAACGACTGGTCGGGAGCGTCATTCAAGGCGCGACCGCCCGCTTGCCTTCGGCTCTCCGCTTGATGTCGAGGGCGACGTCGACGATCATATCCTCCTGGCCGCCGACCATCTTGCGATGGCCAAGCTCGATGAGGATTTCGCGGGCATCGAGGCCATAGTCCGCCGCCGCCTTCTCGGCATGGCGCAGGAAGCTCGAATAGACCCCGGCATAGCCGAGTGCGAGCGTTTCGCGGTCGACGCGGACCGGGCGGTCCTGCAGCGGGCGGACGAGATCCTCGGCGGCGTCCATCAGCGCGTTGACGTCGCAGCCATGGTTCCAGCCCTTGCGGTCGACCGCGGCGACGAACACCTCGAGCGGGGCGTTGCCCGCGCCCGCGCCCATGCCGGCGAGACTGGCGTCGATCCGCACCGCGCCCTGCTGCGCCGCGACGATCGAGTTGGCGACGCCGAGCGAGAGGTTGTGGTGGGCGTGCATGCCGCGCTGCGTCTCGGGCCTGAGCACCCGGTCATAGGCCTGGAAGCGGGCGCGCACCCCGTCCATGTCGAGCGCGCCGCCGCTGTCGGTGACATAGACGCACTGCGCGCCGTAGCTCTCCATCAGCAGCGCCTGCTGGGCGAGCGCCTCGGGCTCGATCATGTGGCTCATCATCAGGAAGCCCGACACGTCCATGCCGAGGTCGCGGGCGATGCCGATATGCTGCTTCGAGACGTCCGCCTCGGTGCAGTGGGTCGCCACGCGGACCGAGCGCACACCCAGGGCATGGGCGCGGCGAAGTTCCTCGACGGTGCCGATGCCGGGCACCAGCAAGGTGGTGAGCACCGAGCGGGTCAGCACGTCGGCGACGGCCTCCAGCCATTCCCAGTCGGTATGCGCGCCGAAGCCGTAGTTGAAGCTGGCGCCGTTGAGGCCGTCGCCATGCGCGACCTCGATCGCGTCGACCCCGGCCTCGTCGAGCGCCCTGGCGATCGCGCGGACATGGTCGATCCCGTACATGTGGCGGATCGCGTGCATGCCGTCGCGCAGCGTCACGTCCTGGATGTAGAGCTTGTCCTTGCCGACGTCGAAGCTCATGCCGCGGCCCTCCGTTCGATGATGCGCTGCGCGAGCAGCTCGCCGGTCGCCTTGGCGGCGGCGGTCATGATGTCGAGATTGCCCGAATAGCTGGGCAGATAGTCGCCGGCGCCCTCGACCTCGAGGAACACCGAGGTCTTGATGCCGGTGAACTCGCCGCGGCCGGGGATCTTCAGCTTGTTGTTGTCGCCGAAGCGCTCGAACTGGACCTCCTGCTTGAGGCGGTAGCCGGGCACATAGGCCTGCACCTTCGCGACCATCGCCGCGACCGAGGCGCGGATCGCCTCCTCGTCGGCGCCCTCGGACAGGGTGAAGACGGTGTCGCGCATGATCATCGGCGGCTCGGCCGGGTTGAGGATGATGATCGCCTTGCCCTGCGCGGCGCCGCCGACCTTCTCGATCGCGCTCGCCGTGGTGCGGGTGAACTCGTCGATGTTGGCGCGGGTGCCGGGACCGGCCGAGCGCGACGAGACCGACGCGACGATCTCGGCATAATGGACCGTGGCGACCTGGCTGACGGCGGCGACGATCGGGATCGTCGCCTGGCCGCCGCAGGTGACCATGTTGACGTTGGTCGCGTCGAGATGCTCGTCCATGTTGACGGGCGGGATGGTGAAGGGGCCGATCGCCGCCGGGGTCAGGTCGACCACCAGCTTGCCGTCGGCGCGCAGCGCCTCGTCATGGACCTTGTGGGCATAGGCGGAGGTCGCGTCGAAGACGACGCCGATCTCGGCATAGTCGGGCAGCTTCTTCAGCCCCTCGATCCCCTCATGCGTGGTCGCGATGCCGCGCTCGCGCGCCATGGCGAGGCCCTCGGACGCCGGATCGATGCCGACGACCGCCGCCAGCTCCATGTTCTGGGGATATTTGATCATCTTGATCATCAGGTCGGTGCCGATATTGCCCGATCCGATGATCGCCGCCTTGACCTTCTGGCTCATCGTCACGCTCCGTAAGTGAATGTGCAGGTGCCGAGGCCGCCGATCCGCGTGCGGACCTCGTCGCCCGGCGTCAGCGCGACCATCGGGCCGAGCGCGCCGGACAGCAGGATGTCGCCCGCGCGCAGCGGCTCTCCGTTCAGGGCCAGCGTTCGGGCGAGCCAGCGGACCGATTTATAGGGATGGTCGAAGCAGGCGGCGCCGGCGCCGACGGAAACGATCTCCCCGTTGATCTCGGTGACCATGCCGCAACTGTAGAGATCGAGGCCGATCGGGGATCGCACTTCGGTACCGAGTATGAAGAAGGCCGAAGACCCGTTGTCGGCAATGGTATCAGACAAGGTGATCTTCCAACCGGTAATGCGGCTGTCGACGATCTCGATCGCCGCCATGGCGCCGTCGATCGCGGCGGCGACATCGTCCAGCGAAAGGTCGGGATCGGCGAGGTCGCGCCCGAGGAGGAAGGCGATCTCCGCCTCCGCGCGGGGCTGAGTGACCGTCGCCGGGTCGAGCACCCCGCCATCGTCTATCCGCATATCGGCGAAGAGCGCGCCGAAATCGGGCTGATCGATGCCGAACTGCCGCTGAACCGCCTTTGCGGTCGCACCGATCTTCCGCCCGACCAGACGGCGCCCCTGATCGATCCAGTAGCGGGTGTTGATCGCCTGCACCGCATAGGCGCCGTCGATATCCAGTGGCTCGAGGAAGGCGCGCAGCGGCGCGATGCTCTCGCCCCGATAGGCGTCGCGCAGTAGCCGCGCGGCATGATCAAACTGTCTCTCCATCGCAGAAAGATATATGATATGTTGGCGAGGTCGGACAATCTCGACCTGTCCCAACTTTCCGCAGGATGGAAAAATCGCGATGGCTGGATCGCCAACTTCGCTGGATAAATCGCTTTCGCTGCTGGTGCGGGTGATCGAGGACGGGCGCGATTGCCCTTCGCTGTCGGCGCTGGCCGATGCGGCCGACCTGCCGATTTCGACCGCTCACCGGCTGCTCGGCGGCCTGGAGCGGGCGGGCTTGATCGCCCAGCTCGGCCGCCATCGCTATGTGGGCGGGCCGGTGTTGTGGCGGCTGACCCAGCTACAGCTTACGCCGAACCAGATCCTCGCCGAGGCCGCCAGGCCGATCCTGTCGGAACTGTCGCGCCGGACGCGCCGGATAACCCATCTCGGCATCCTCGAAGACGGCATGATGACCTATCTCCTCAAGGAGGGAGACGCCGACGGCGCTGCGGTTTCGCAGCCGGATATGCAGTTGGAGGCCTATTGTTCGGGAGTGGGCAAGGCGCTGCTTGCGCATCTCCCTCAGGACGACTTCGACGCCTATCTCGCGACGGCGCCTTTCGTCGCGCTGACGCCCGCTACGATCATCTCGTCCGGGGCTCTACGGGCGGAACTCGCTGTCACGCGGGAGCGCGGCTATGCGCTCGATCAGGGCGAGATGTTCGATGGCTTCATCTGCATCGCCGTACCGATCCGCATCGGCGATCGCGTAGTTGCCGCGATCTCGCTCGTTGTGACGCACACGGCGACGCCTTGCCGTCCCGTCAGTTACCTCGCCCGCCTTCACGGTGCCGCTTCTCGGATCGAACAGCGTCTCCTCGGGTTGCGCGACCTATTCACACCGATACGATCAGGCTCTTCGCGTGATCTGGTACGCGTACGCTAATCTGAAGCAGGCGCAGTGGCAAACGGATGCCGGAGTGAATCAGCGGAGTACGGGAGCCGGACCGGTGCTGCCGCGCACGACCAGTTCATGGTCCAGCGTCACCACCCGGGTTTCGGTGGCGGTGCCGTCGATGATGGCGAGCAATAGCCTGACGGCGGTCTTGCCGATCAGCTCCATGGGCTGGCGCACGGTCGTCAACGGCGGATCGAGATAGCGGGCGTAGCGGATGTCGTCGAAGCCGACGATCGACAGGTCGCGCGGGCACTGGAGATCATAGGCGCGACACGCGGCGAGCGCGCCCACCGCCATCTCGTCGCTGAAGCAGAAGATCGCGGTCGGGCGCGCGGGCAGGGCGAGGAGGCGCTCGGTCTCCCGCTGTCCGGCCTCGATCGTGTAATCGGCATGGCGGATCAGCAGCTCGGTCTCGCGTCCCGGCGTCTCGGCGGCGCGCTTCACCCCGGTCAGCCGGTCGCTGGTGATGTTGCTTTCGACGGGGCCGGTGATGATGCCGATCCGCCGATGCCCCATCGACTGGAGCAGCGCCATCGCCTCCTGCGCCGCGCGGACATTGTCGATATGCACGCCGGAAACGCCGAAGGCCGGGGAGAAGTCGCAGCTGTTGACGATCGGCGCCCGAGGCCCCTTGTCCTTGACCGCGTTGACCAGCGTCACCGGCATGCGGTGGCCGAGGAAGATCACCCCGTCCACTTCCTTGCGCTGGAGCATGTCGGCGAACTGGGCTTCCCGGTTGGCGTCGTCGCGGGTGTCGCCCAGCAGCACCGAATAGCCGGCCTGCTCGGCCATGTCCTCGGCCCGGCGCAGGACCTCCGAGAAGAAGGGATTGGAGACGTCGGGCACCATCATGACGATCTTCGAGGTGCGCAGCATCCGCAGGCTCTTCGCCGCGAAATTGGGAGCGTAGCCGAGCTCCTCGATCGCGGCCTGCACCTTGGCGCGCGTTTCCGGGACGACGATGTCGGGATTGCTGAGCGCGCGCGACACGGTCGCCGTCGAAACGCCCGCGCGGGCCGCAACCATCTTGATCGTACTCATCGCCCCTCCGCCGACCCTGATGCCGCATGTAATGGATCCCACATGCGGATCAAAGCCGCATCGACGGCCAGTCGCCATTGAATCCCCGATAAAGTCAACGCCCGGAGAAGGAGGCTTGACGGAAGCGATGGCATGCGCAATTCGTTCTGTAAAGCATTACATAAATATGGGAGTCGTCGGAATGGAGGGGACGGAGTCGAGAGGGCGCTTGTTCGCCGGCAGCTGTGCCGCCGTGACGGCGCTGGCGTTCAGCTTCGCCGCGATGAGCGGCGTGATGTACGACCTCAAGGGCGAGTTCCTCCTCGACAATGCCCAGGTCGGCCTGATCGGCGGCGCCGCGTTGTGGGGCATGGCGATCTCGCAGATCGGCTTCTCCTCGCTGTGCGACGTGTTCGGCATGCGGAACCTGATGCGGCTTGCCTGCCTCGGCCATGTCGGCGGCGTGCTGCTGTTCGTCACCGCCGGCAGCTTCGCCGGGCTGTTCGCCGGCGCCCTCGTGCTGGCGATCGCCAACGGCATGGTCGAGGCGGTGTGCAATCCGCTGGTCGCCACGCTGTATCGCGACCGCAAGGCGGCGATGCTCAACCGGCTCCACCTCTGGTTTCCCGGCGGCATCGTGATCGGCGGGCTCGCCATCTGGGGCCTGGACCTGCTCGCCGTCGACTGGCGGGTGAAGCTGATCGCGGTGATCGTGCCGGTGCTCGTCTATGCGGGGCTGCTCTGGCGCGCCCATTTCCCGCCGACCGAGGCGGCCGAACATGGCGCGCCGCTGGGCGATGCGTTCAGGGCGGTCGCGTCGACCCCGATCCTCTGGCTGTTCCTGATCCTGATGATGGTGACGATGAGCCTCGAGCTGGGGCCGAACCGCTGGATTCCCGCCGTGCTGGAGGCCGGCGGCTTGCCGGGCATCCTCGTCCTCGTGCTGATCAACGGGGTGATGGCGCTCACCCGCGCCAACGCCCATGCCATCCTCGATCGCGTCTCGCCGCCGGTGCTGCTGACGGGGTGCGTCGCGGTCGCCGGGGTCGGCCTGCTGGGGCTGAGCTTCGCGCAGGGGCTGGCGCAGACCGTCGCCGCCGCGCTGGTCTTCGCCATCGGCATATCCGTGGTCTGGCCGACGATGATGGGCTTCGTCGCCGAACGGGCGCCGCGGACCGGGGCGCTGGGGCTCGGCCTGATGGCGGCGGTCGGCTCGCTGGCCGTCGGCGTGGTGACGACGCCGCTGCTCGGCCGGGTCGCCGACGCGCATCTGCTCGACGCGATCCCGCCGGCTGCCGTCCGTGCCGTGGCCGCCGATGCGCAGGAGCGGACCGGCCCGCTGCAGGGCGCCGCGCGCGCGATCGTGGACGGGCGGGCGTCACCCGAGGCGACACGCGACTTCCTGCGCCGCGCCACGGCGGGCGAAGCGGGGCCGGCCGTCGCCGCCACCGCCGCGCCGCTGCTCCATGCCGGCGAGAACCGCTCGGGCCTGCTGTCCTTCCGTTATCTCGTGCCCTTCGCCGCGCTGGTCTGCCTGCTGCTCGGGACGGTCGCGCTGAACGATCGGCGGAAGGGCGGCTATGCCGCCCAGGCGGCGCGCGCCCGGCTCGACGGGAACGCCTCCGCATAGGACGGTCTACGCTTCGCCGTCCGGCCGGGGCCGGGCGGCGGGCAAGGCGATTTCAGAGGCCGAGAATCCGGCGATTGCGCTGATCGTCCCGCGCGCCGCCGCCGACGAAATCGTCGAAGCTGTGCCCGGTGACGGGAATGATGTGCCGCCTGACGAAGGCCGCGCCCTCGCGCGCGCCGACCGCCGAGTCCTTGAGGGCGCATTCCCATTCGACCACGGCCCATCCGGCAAAGTCATATTGGGCGAGCTTGGAGAAGATCGCGCCGAAATCGATCTGCCCGTCGCCCAGCGACCGGAAGCGGCCCGCGCGCTCGGTCCAGCCCTGATAGCCCCCATAGACCCCGCTGCGCCCATCGGGGCGGAACTCGGCGTCCTTCACATGCATCATCCTGATGCGGTCGTGGTAGATGTCGAGAAAGGCGAGATAGTCGAGCTGCTGCAACAGCAGGTGACTCGGATCATAGAGGATCGATGCGCGGCGATGATGGTCCACGGCGTCGAGGAAGCGCTCGAAGCTCGCGCCGTCGTGCAGGTCCTCGCCGGGATGGATTTCGTAGCACAGGTCGACGCCCGCATCCTCATAGGCATCGAGGATCGGCGTCCAGCGGCGCGCGAGCTCGGCGAAACCCTCCTCGACCAGTCCCGCCGGCCGCTGCGGCCAGGGATAGACCATGGGCCATAGCAGGGCGCCCGAGAAGGTCGCCGATGCGTCGAGGCCGAGGCGCCGGCTGGCACGGGCGGCGAGCCGCAATTGATCGGTCGCCCATTCCAGCCGTTCGCCGTCCGAGGCCTTGCGCAGCGGCTCGGGGAGAAAGGTCTCGAACAACGGGCGGACGGCCGGATGAACGGCGATCATCTGGCCCTGGATATGGGTCGAAAGCTCGGTGACGACCAGGCCATGATCCGCCAGCAGGCCCTTGAGATCGTCGCAATAGGCGTCGCTTTCCGCCGCCAGCGCCAGATCCATGCAGCGCGCGTCGTTGGAAGGAAGCTGGACGCCGACATAGCCGCAGTCGGCCACCCAGGGCGCGATCGCCTCCAGCCGATCGAACGGCGCGGCGTCGCCCATGAACTGGGCCAGGAAGAGGGCGGGGCCTTTGATGGTGCGCATGTCCGACTCCAGGGCGATCAGCTCTTCACCGCGATCCAGCCGCGGGTTCGGCTGCTTTCGAGAACGGCCTCGACGAAGGCGAGGCTGCTCAGGCCGCGATCGATGCCGGGCAGGGGGAACGGACGTTCGCCGATGCCCCGAAGCCGCCATGCAAAGGCGCGATACAGGTTCGCCAAGGCTTCGATATAGCCTTCGGGATGACCGCCGGGCAGCCGCAGGGCCGCGCGCGCGGCGGGATCGGTCATCATCGCGGGATTGGCAGAGATGGTCGTCGCGCGTCCCGCCGCGTCGGTGAGGATGATCTGGGACGGCTGCTCCTGCGCCCAGCGCAGCGACCCTTTCGAGCCGAACAGCGCCACCTCGAACCGATTCTGCTCGCCCGCGCAGACCTGGCTGGCGACCAGCGCGCCGCGCGCGCCGCCCGCCATCCGCAACAGCACGCCGCCGTCGTCGTCGAGCCGCCGGCCCGGTACGGCGGCCTGGATGTCGGCCATCACCTCGGCGATCGGCTCACCCGACAGGAACTCGATCATGGTCTGGGCATGGACGCCGATGTCGCCGAAGCAGCCGCTGGCTCCCGAACGGGTCGGGTCGGTGCGCCACGCCGCCTGCGCATTGCCCTGCTGCTCCGCGCGTTCGGCCAGCCATCCCTGGGTATAGCTGGCGGAGACGCGGCGCAGATCGCCGATGGCGCCGGCCGCGATCAGCGCGCGCGCCTCATGGACCATCGGATAGCCTTGATAGGTATAGGCCATCGCCACCCGTTCCGGCTGTGATGCGGCCAATTCGACGACCAGCCGGGCTTCGGCGATATCGCGCGCGAGCGGCTTTTCGCAGAACAGGGCGAAGCCCCGTTTCAGGGCCGCCGCCGCGACCTCAGCATGGACATGATTGGGCGCGACGATGCTGACCAGCTCCGCTCGCTCGTCCTCGGGCAACGCGGCTTCGCGATCGAGCAGCGCGATCGCGTCGGTCGAGCTGCGCGCCGCGGGAACGTCCGTTTCCTCGGCGGTGCGCCTGTTGCGCGCCTCGTCCGGACTGAAAGCGCCCGCGACCAGCCGGACGAGGCCGTCCAGCGAAGCCGCGCGCCGATGGACCGGCCCCATGAACGAGCCCGGACCGCCTCCAATCATCGCCATTCGTACCGGATTCATGGCCAACCCCTTTCCTGGGCTTTCCTCTACGGGGCAATGTAAACAATTACAATAGTTGCAAACGACAGGCTTCTGTGTGACCGGGAAAATCAGCGGATATCGTGAAAGAATCGCCAAAAATAGGTCGCGCTTGACAGCCGACTTAGGCGGACGCATGATGAAATCGGTTTCATAAAGATCGTCAGGGGCGCGATCCGGCAGCTTCGACCTGCATCCTCGTCGCCCAAGTCGGACAAGCAGGAACGCGGATGGCAGAGGATCCATTTTCCCCTTCGATCGAGAGCCTGGCGCATGTGCCGCTGGGCCGGCGCGGCTTCATGGGCGTCGCGGGCGGGGTGCTGGGGGCCGTCTGGATGTCCGGCCTGCTCGCCGGGCCGGTCGCCGCCGATGCGGGCTCGGCGCCTCTCTTCCAGCGGCTGGGCGAGATCGTGCTCCCTGCCACCGAAACGCCCGGGGCGGGGACGGCGGAGGTTTTCGCCTTCGCCTCGCGTGCCGTGGAGAAGGGCCTGTTCGGCGTGCCGGCCGATCTGTTCGCGCGCCTGCGGGCCGAGCTGGATGCGCGCGCGGGCGGCGATTTCCTGCGCCTTCCGGCCGCCCGGCAGGAGGCGCTGGTCGCCGCGCTCGACGCCGAAAGCTACCGGCCGGGCACCATGGGGGAAAGCCCGTGGTGCATGACCAAGACGCTGATTCTCGTTGGCTATTATACCGGCGAGGCCGGCGGCTCCCGGGAACTGGACTATCAGCCCGTGCCCGGCCGCTATGATCCCGATATCCCGACCGGCAAGGGTTATCGGGCGCTTTCCAACGACTGGACCGGACTGTCGATCAGGAAGGAAGTGACCCCGTCATGAGCACGCAGTTCGACGCGATCGTCGTCGGTTCCGGCATCAGCGGGGGATGGGCCGCGAAGGAGTTGACGGAACGTGGCCTGACGGTCCTGCTGATCGAGCGGGGCCCGATGGTGGAGCATCAGGTCGACTACAAGACCGAGATGCTGGCGCCGTGGGAGCTGCAATATCGCGGTCAGGGCGATGCCGAGCTGTTCGCGCGCGATTATGCGATCCAGAGCAAGGGCATGTCCTTCAACGAATGGACCTACCGGCACTTCGTCAATGATCGCGAGAATCCCTATCAGACGACGGCGGAGAATCCGTTCCAATGGCGGCGAGGCTATCAGCTCGGCGGCAAGTCGCTGCTGTGGGGCCGGCAATGCTATCGGTGGAGCGATCTCGATTTCGGCGCCAATGCGGCCGACGGCCATGGCTGCGACTGGCCGATCCGCTATCAGGATGTCAGCCCCTGGTACGATCATGTCGAGCAGTTCATCGGCGTTTCGGGATCGAAGGAAGGGCTGCCGCAGCTTCCCGACGGGCATTTCCAGAGGCCGATGGCGATGAACGCCGTCGAGCTGGCGCTGAAGGCCAGGCTCGAGACGGCCTATCCCGACCGCAAGCTGGTGATCGGCCGCAGCGCCAACATGACCGAGGAGAAGGAGGGGCGGTCGGCCTGCCAATATCGCAACATATGCGCGCGCGGCTGCTCGTTCGGCGCCTATTTCAGCACGCAGAGCTCGACCTTGCCGGCGGCGCGGGCGACCGGCCGGCTGACCCTGATCACGGACAGCCTCGTCGACTCGCTCGACTATGATCCGAAGACCCGGCGCGTCGCCGGCGTACGGGTGCTGAACACCGCGTCGCGGGAGCGGAAGACCTACACCGCCAAGGTCGTGTTCCTCTGCGCCGGCACGATCAACAGCGTGAGCGTGCTGCTGCGCTCGGCGAGCGCCGACCAGCCGAACGGGCTCGCCAATGGCAGCGGAACCCTGGGGCGTTATTTCATGGATCACGCCCTGACGATGTCGGTCGTCGCCGAAGTGCCCGGCTTCCTCGATCATGGCTATTTCGGCAATCGGCCGAACGGCATCATCGTGCCGCGCTACTATAATCTCGACAATCGGCAGGGCGATCTGGTGCGCGGCTATTCCTATCAGGGCGGCGCCTACCGTCGCGGCTGGACGCGCGGCGCGAACCGGGCGGGGGTGGGCAAGGCCTTCAAGCAGGAGCTGCACGCGCCGGGCGAATGGAATTTCCTGCTCGGCGCCTTCGCCGAATGTCTTCCGCGCGCGGAGAACCGGATCTCGCTCGATCCGGCGATGACCGATCCGTTCGGCATCCGTCAGACGCGCATCGACTTCGCCTATGGCGACAATGAGCGGCGCCTGCTGGCGAAGGCGGGGCAGGAGGCCAAGGATATGGTGGCGTTGCTCGGCGCGAAGCTGGTCAGCTATTCGGAAGACCCGGGTCCCGGCGGCACCGCGGTGCACGAAATGGGCGGCGCGCGCATGGGCCGTGACCCCGCGACGTCGGTGCTCAACGCGCATAACCAGGCGCATGACGTCGCCAATCTGTTCGTCACCGACGGTGCCGCGATGGCGTCGTCGGCCTGCCAGAATCCGTCGCTCACCTACATGGCGCTGACGGCACGCGCGGCTGCCCATGCCGCCGAGCGGGTGCGGCAAAACGCAATATAGAAGCTTCATGGAAAATGGGGCTTCCATTCTGTGGCAAAATGAGTGATGTAATCGTTACCATTGCCACGTTGGTTCGATGATGTTGGCAAGCGGATAAGAAAATACGGCCCGGTTCCGGGCTAAAATGTAATCGATACCATATGTAGGGAGGAGGCGCGGGGCATGAACGGGACGCGAATCTCAGTCGAACGGATGTGTCGGGTGACCCGTTACGGACGGGCCCTGCCGGCATCGGACGGATTTCGGCCGGCCCGCCATGGCGCTTCCCATCGATTTGATTTTATCAGGGTTGGAAAGGGGAACCTTATGAAGAGCTTCAAGTCGTTCGGCGGCAAGCGCGGCCTGCTCGCGGGCGCCGCGATGGTGATGGCGGTGGTGATGCCGGGGGCCGCGATGGCCCAGGAAGCCGCCGCTGTCGACGAGGGCGGCATCGGCGAGATCGTCGTGACCGCAGAGAAGCGCGAGACGACCGTCCAGAAGACGCCGATCGCCGTCTCCGTCCTGGATGCGGACGCGATCCGGCGGAACGGGGTGAACAGCCTGGTCGATCTGTCGTCGCTGACGCCGAGCCTCAACTTCGCGCAGAATTCGGTCAATACGATCATCACCATCCGCGGCGTTTCGAGCCGCGACACCACCGAGATCGGCGACCCGGCGGTCTCGATCGCCACCGACGGCTTCTATTATCAGCGCCCCTTCGGCTTCAACGACACGCTCTACGACCTCGAGCGCGTGGAGGTGCTGCGCGGTCCGCAGGGCACCCTGTACGGCCGCAACGCGACCGGCGGCGCGATCAACTTCATCACCGCGAAGCCGGGCAAGGAATTCGGCGGCTTCGCCACGGTGGGCGTCGGCGACTATAATCTCGTCACCGCCGAGGCCGCGGTCAACGTCCCGCTGGCCGACAATCTCCAGACCCGCGCGTCGGTCTACATGCAGAAGCGCGACGGCTATCGGAAGAACAACTATGCGGGCAAGGACGGCGACGATGCCGACGCCGTGTCGGCGCGCTTCCAGGTCAAGTTCGACCCCACCGAGCGCCTGTCCTTCCTGTTCTCCGCGCAGACCACCAGCATCGGCGGCGTCGGCCCGACCTTCTACGGCGTGCTGTTCAACGGTCCGGTCAACAACAATGTCCGCCCCGCGATCGACCGCGACGGTTCCGTCCTCGGCTCGCCGCGGCAGAGCATCGACGGCACCAACAAGTCGATCCAACTCACCGCGACCTATGATTTCGGCATCGCCACGCTCACCTATCTCGGCGGCTTCCGGAACCAGAAATATCGCCAGGTGCGCGATCTCGACGGCGTCGTGAAGTCCGACGCCTATTTCCTGCCGAGCGAGGATGCCCGCGACTGGCAGCATGAGGCGCGGCTGACCTCGAACGGCGACGGCCCGTTCAAGTGGCAGGCCGGCGTCTTCTATTTCCACGAGAAGAACAACACCAACACCGACTTCTCCAGCTTCACCAACCCGATCAATCCGGGCCAACCGGTGGCGCGTTTCGCCTTCCGCTATCCGAGCGTGATCGCGCGATCGAAGGCGGTCTTCGGGCAGGCTTCCTATGAGGTGGTTCCCGGCCTGTCGCTGGAGGCGGGCATCCGCTACTCGAAGGACTACAAGGCGCGTCGCGGCTATTCCAACACCACCGGCACCGCCTATACCGGCATCGGCAACGTTCCGACCGACGTGAACGCGAGCAGCAGCAAGACCACGACCCATTTCGCGGTGAACTGGCAGTTCACCCCGCGCAACCTGCTCTATGTGAAGCGCGATACCGGCTACAAGGCGGGCGGCTTCAGCGACGTCCAGAATATCGGCAACGTGCCCTACGGCCCGGAGAACATCACCTCCTACGAGATCGGTTCGAAGAACCGCTTCCTCGACAACCGGTTGCAGCTCAACGTCTCGGCCTATCGCTACAACTACAAGGATCAGCAGATCAGCCAGTTCAACAATGGCTTCACCGCCATTTTCAATGCCGGCAAGTCGCGGATCAAGGGTGTCGAGGTCGAGGCGGTGGCGCAGCCGGTGCCGGCGCTGCGGTTCGACGGATCGATCGCCTATCTGGACGCGAAGTTCATCGATTTCCTGGTCAGCAACGTCCAATATGCCGGCAACAAGCCGCCGAGTTCGCCCAAATGGCAGCTGGGCGCCGGCCTCCAATATGAGCTCGCCCTGGGCGACGGCACGCTGACCCCGCGCGTCCAGACCCATTATGAGAGCGAGTCCTATCTCGCCTTCACCAATTTCGAGCGCGAGCGGAACCGCAAATTCTCGCGCACCGACCTGATGCTGACCTACAACGCCCCGGACAATCGCTGGAGCCTGCAGGGCTATGTCCGCAACCTCGAGAACAAGATCGTGATCACGGCGGCATCCGCCAGCGGTCTGTTCGGAGCCTATACCTATCAGCTGGCTCCGCCGCGCACCTATGGCGCGCGGCTCACCTACAACTTCTGATGGGTCTCCGGTCGCTTTCGCGAAAGCGGCGGCGAGGCGGCCGGGCGGTCAGGGCATCATGCGCCCTGGCCGCCCTGGCTTTGCTGGGGAATGCCTCGCCGGAGGCGTCCGCGTGGCGGCCGCTGTTCAACGGCCACGACCTCGACGGCTGGGTCGCCAAGATCAACCATCATCCGCTCGGCGACAACGCCCACGGTACCTTCGTGGCGGAGGGCGGCATCCTCCACGTCCGTTATGACGGCTATCGCGGCTTCTTCGACGAGTTCGCGCATCTCGTCTATCGGCAGCCCTTCTCGAGCTATCGGCTGCGCTTCGACTATCGCTTCGTCGGCGTCGATACGCCCGGCGGCCCGCCATGGAGCAAGCGCAACAGCGGCGTGATGATCTACGGCCAGGCGCCGGAGACCATCGGCCGCGACCAGCCCTTTCCCATCTCGATCGAGATCCAGTTGCTCAACGGCGAGGGCGCCGACCAGCGCACGACGGGCAATATCTGCACGCCGGGCACCAATGTGGAGATCGGCGGCCAGCGCGCGACCAGCCATTGCGTCCTCTCCGTCTCGCGCCCCTATGCGGGCGAGGACTGGGTCCATGTCGAAATCGAGGTGCGATCCGGCGGTCGCACGGTCGTGGAGGTCGACGGTGTCGAGGTGGTCCGTTTCGACAAGCCCGAGCTCGACCCCACCGATCTCACCGCCATGCCGATCTATCTGGCGGGCGGCGCCCGTTCGGTCGCGCTGACCTCGGGCTATATCTCGCTCCAGGGCGAGGGGCATCCGATCGATTTCCGCCGCATCGAGATATTGGAACTGGCTGGCGGCGCGCCCTGACGGGTGGACGCCTCGTTCATTCGATCGCTTCGGAATCATAGACGACGACCCGCTCCCAGAGCGGCGAGCATTCGTCGACGAAGCGCAGGTGGATCGGGTCGACCTGATAGGCGTCCTGATCGGCCTTGTCGTCGAACGTCAGCATCCATGACACTGCGTAGGAGCGGTCGATCACCTCGCGATCGGTCGCCGCCGGGACGCCGATATGATGGGTTCGGATCGTCTTGACCGCCGCCAGCTTCCGGAGGCCGTCGATCAGGCGCGCCCTGTCGCCGGCATCGCCCGGCTGCTTGAGCCAGAAATAGACATGATGGACGAATTTCTGGGGAAGCTCGGCCGATCGGGCAGGGGTGGCCATCAGGCTGGTTGCGGCCAGGCCGGCGACGATCGCACCGATGATCCTTCCATGGGCTCTTTCCTTCACCGGCCTGTCCTCGCATGTAACCGATTACGATCATCAACGCGCAGGACGCGCATGTCAATGAAGCCAGGACTGGGATAGTTTGAAGATCTCCGGAGATATTGACATTTGGGCTAAGTCGATAGACGTTGATAACGATTACATATGCCGATGAGAATATGGCATGGACGGGCGCACCGGACGCGCGGCACAACGCCGGCGCCCGGTGGCCGGACGGGTTTTAGGGAGCCGAACGATGATGATGGACAGAAGGCGTTTCCTCTCCAATGCGGGCGCGGCAGCCCTGCTGCTCAGTGCCGCGCCATCGCTCGCCCGTTCGCGGGCAAGGCATTTCGGCGTCCAGCTCTTCTCGATCCCGAAGATGCTGGAGCAGGACTTCGCGAAGGCCATCGGCTTCCTCGCCAAGCTCGGCTATCGGGAGGTCGAGACCTACGGCCCCTATACGTTCAGCGATCCCACGCAGATCGCGCATTGGAAGCGCATCACGCCCGAGCTCGGTTTCTCGGGCAGCGGTTTCTTCGGCAAGACACTGGCCGAGGCGCGCACGATCCTGAAGGCCAACGGCATCTCCGTTCCGTCGATGCACACCGACCTGCTCACGCTGCAAGGCCGGATGGGGCCGCTGGCGGAGGCCGCGCATCAGTTGGGCGCCACCTATGTCACCCTTCCGTCGATACCCGCGGACCATCGCCAGACGCTCGACGATTACAGGCGTACGGCCGACATCTTCAACCAGGTCGGGGCCGACGCCATCAAGCATGGCGTGAAATTCGCCTATCACAATCATGGCTATGGCCTGAAGCCGGTCGATGGCCAGGTGCCGCTCGAACTGTTGCTGAAGGCCACCGATCCGACCAAGGTCTTCCTCGAGCTGGACCTGTACTGGACCGTTGCCGGCGGCGCCGATCCGATCGATCTCCTGAGGCGCCACAGCGGCCGCTATAAGATGATCCACCTGAAGGACATGAAGGAAATCCACCATTTCGAAGGTGACGGCGGTACGCCGGACCAGTGGATCAAGATGTTCCCCTACATGACCTATCTGGGCGACGGCGCGATCGACCTGCCGGCGGTCCTCGCCATGGCCGAGACGTCCGGGGTCGAGCATTATTTCGTCGAGCAGGATACCGTCGCCGATCCCGAGACCGCGCTCAGGAACAGCGCCGGCTATCTGCTGAAGCAAGGTTTCAAATGATCGAGGCGGATCGGCCGGGGCGCTTCAGGGAAGCCTCCGGCCGATCGCCGCTTCCAGCAGGCGGTACCAGTCCTCGCGGGTCCATCTGACCTTCCTGGCATCGGCCGCCCGCCGGATTCGCTCGGGCGATTGGGACCCGACGATCGGGATCACGCCGGCCGGATGCGCCATCACCCAGGACAGGGCGATCGCGGCGACGTCCACGCCCTGCTGCCCGGCCAGCGCGCCGAGGGTCTCCGCCAGTCGATCGGTGCAGCCCGCCAGCCGCCCGCCGCCGAGGGGCGACCAGGCTAGGACGGTCATCCCCTGCGTCATCGCATCGTCCAGCGTGCCGTCGTGGAGGGGCTGCGGATGCCACAGGGAGAATTCGGGCTGCGTCGTCAGGATCGGCGTCCTGGCGAAGGCCCGTAGCGCCGCCAGTTCCGATGGCGCATAGTTGGACACGCCGACGGCCCCGACCTTTCCGCTGTCCACCATCATGCCCAGCGTGGCCGCCAGTTCGTCGGGCCGGGTGAGCCAATCCCGGCGGTGGATCTGATACAGGTCGATCCGTTCGACGCGCAGGCGCCGCAGCGAGGCCTCCAGCGCCTCCAGCAGATGGCTTCGCGAGCTGTCATAGGGGATGCCGGGGCGGATGCCGCCCTTGGTCGCGAGGCAGATATGATCGCGCAGGCCCGGCCGGTCGCGCAGCATCTCGCCCAGAAGCGCCTCCGCGGCGCCGAAGCCTGCGGAATCCGTTCCATAGATGTCGGCGGTGTCGAACAGGGTGAAGCCGGCTTCGATCGCCGCGTCGATGCGTTCGAGCGGATGGCTGCCATCCTCGCACAGCCGCCAGCTTCCCCAGCCGATGTCCGAAGCCAGAGGATGGAATGTCATCATGCCCCTCGATATTTGGCGAGCGCGGCCGCGGCCCTGGCGCGCCGGGTGATTTCGGCGGTGTCGGGCTTGCCGGGCGGGACGATCCAGCTTCCGCCGACGCACAGCACCGCGTCGAGCGCGAGCCAGTCGGGCGCATTCGCCTCGCTGATCCCCCCGGTCGGACAGAAGCGCGCGGCGGCCAGCGGCGCGGCCAGCGCCTTGAGCGCCGGCACCCCGCCATTGGCCATGGCCGGGAAGAATTTGAAATGGGTCAGCCCCATGTCGAGCCCGCGCATGATGTCGCCGGCATTGGCGGTGCCGGGCAGGAAGGGCAGCCCGCAGCCGATCGCCGCATTGGCGAGCCGGTCGGTGAGGCCCGGCGAGACCAGGAAGCGCGCGCCCGCATCGACGCTCGCCTTGACGTCGTCCGGGTTGAGCACCGTCCCCGCACCGACCACCGCGCCCTCGACCTTCGCCATCTCCCGGATCACGTCGAGCGCGACCGGCGTGCGCAGCGTCACCTCGAGCGCGGGCAGCCCGCCCTCGACCAGCGCCTCCGCGATCGGCCGCGCATGTTTCACATCATGCACCACCAGCACCGGAATCACCGGCGCCAGCGTCATCACCTGTTCGACCGTCATCTTCGTCCATCCTCCTGATAGGCCGCCGCCGCGCCGAGCAGCCCCGCCTGCGCGTGGCGGGCGAGGCGGACCGGGAGCTGCGCCATGCGCGTCTCGAAACGGCCCTTGGCACGGAAGCGGTCGTGGAACAGCGGGCTTTTGAGCCGGGCCTCGATCCGGTTGGCGAGCCCGCCGGTGATCACCACGGCGTTGGCGCCGTGCGCGAGCGCGAGATCGCCCGCGACCGCGCCCAATGCCATGGTCAGGCGGTCGAGCGCCTGCGCCGCCAGCGGATCGTCGCCCCCGGTCGCCGCCTGCCACAGCGCGGCGTCGTCCCGCGGCACGATCGCCCGGCCGTCGATCATCGCCAGCGTTTCGTGGATGGCGGCGAGCGCCGGTCCCGAGACGATCCGCTCGACCGACACCCGGCGATGGCGCGCGCGCAGCCGGGCGAGCAGCGTCTCCTCGAAGCCGTCGAGCGCCGCGAAGTCGACATGCCCGCCCTCGGTCGGCAGCACGATGCGGCGCCCGCGCCGACGCAGCAGCTGGGCGACGCCGAGCCCGGTGCCGGGCCCGAGCACGGTGGTGACGCCCTCATCCGGCAGCGGCCCTTCCGGCCCGCCGAGGGAGACCAGCTCGTCCCCGTCGAGCACGCCCACCGCCGCCGCCATCGCGGCGAAGTCGTTGTACAAGGCGACCCGCTCGATGCCGAGCTCGCGCGCGACCGTCGCCGGGCGGATCGTCCAGTCATTGTTGGTGAAGCGGATCAGCTCGCCCTCGACCGGCCCCGCCACGGCGATGCTCGCGACCGACGGCGGCGCATGGCCGAGGTCGCGCGCGAAGGCGGCCCAGGCGGCGGGGAGCCCCGAGAAGTCGGCGGTCTTGTAGACGTGGACCGCACCCAGCGTCGGACGCCGCTCGTCGTGCAGCTCCGCCACCGCGAAGCGCGCATTGGTTCCGCCCAGGTCGACCGCGACGATGGTCATCGGCTTCACAACCCTGCTGCGTCGAGCATGGCCGAGGCGCCGCGCTCTGCGGTGTCGGCGCCGGCGCGCATGAAGGCGAACAGCTCGCGGCCGGTGCCGGGCTGCCGGGGCGGCGGGGCGGCAGGCTCGCGCGCCTCCCATTCGGCCGCGTCGACCAGCGCCAGTATCTCGCCCCGCTCGGCGCACAGCCGGACGACGTCGCCGTCCCTGAGCTTCGCGATCGGGCCCCCGGCGAACGCCTCCGGGGTCAGGTGGATCGCGGCGGGCACCTTGCCCGAGGCCCCCGACATCCGACCGTCGGTCACCAGCGCCACCTTGTGGCCCTTGTCCTGGAGCACGCCCAGCGGCGGGGTGAGCTTGTGCAGCTCGGGCATGCCGTTCGCCCTCGGGCCCTGGAAGCGCACCACCACCACCACGTCGCGGTCGAGCTCGCCCGCCCTGAACGCCGCCGTCACCTGGTCCTGGTCGTCGAACAGCCGCACCGGCGCCTCGATCGTCCAGCGCGACCGATCGACCGCGCTGGTCTTGAAGGTGCCGCGCCCGAGATTGCCCCGCACCAGCCGCATGCCGCCATCGGGCTGGAAGGGATCGGCGTGCGACCGCAGCATCGCCGGGTCGAGCGGCGCGGCGGGCGCGTCGGTCCAGACCAGCGCCTCGCCGTCGAGCAGCGGCTCCCGCGCATAGGCGCCGAGATCGTCGCCCGCCACGGTCAGGATGTCGCGGTGGAGATAGCCGCCGTCGAGCAGCGTCGCGATCACATAGGCCATGCCGCCCGCCGCCTGGAAATGGTTCACGTCGCCCGCGCCGTTGGGATAGACCCGCGCGATCAGCGGCACCGCCGCCGACAGCCGGTCGATGTCCTCCCAGTCGATCATGATCCCCGCCGCCCGCGCGATCGCGGGCAGGTGGATGACATGGTTGGTCGAGCCCCCGGTCGCCAGCAGCCCGACCGCCGCGTTGACGATCGCCTTCTCGTCGACGCACAAGCCCAGCGGCCGATAGTCGCCGCCGTCCCAGCCGATCTCCCCCAGCCGGTGGACCGCCGCGCGGGTCAGTTCCTGCCTGAGCTTCGTGCCCGGGTTGACGAAGGCGGCGCCCGGCATGTGCAGGCCCATCACCTCCATCATCATCTGGTTCGAATTGGCGGTGCCGTAGAAGGTGCAGGTGCCCGCGCCATGATAGGAGGCGCTCTCCGCCTCGAGCAGCTCGGCGCGGCCGGCCTTGCCCTCGGCATAGAGCTGGCGGACGCGCTGCTTCTCCTTGTTGGCGAGCCCCGAGGGCATCGGTCCGGCCGGCACCAGGATCGTCGGCAGGTGGCCGAAGCGCAGCGCCCCGATCAGCAGCCCGGGGACGATCTTGTCGCAGATGCCGAGCAGGGCGGCGCCCTCGAACATGCCGTGGCTCAGCGCCACCGCCGTCGACAGCGCGATCGTGTCGCGGCTGAACAGCGACAGCTCCATGCCGCGCTGCCCCTGCGTCACCCCGTCGCACATCGCCGGAACCCCGCCCGCCACCTGCGCCGTGATCCCCGCCTCGCGCGCCCACAGCTTCATCCGGTCCGGATAGCCGCCATAGGGCTGATGCGCCGACAGCATGTCGTTATAGGCGGTGACGATGCCGATGTTCATCGCCCGCCCCTCGCGGATCGCCGGCTTGTCCTCTCCCGACGCCGCGAAGCCGTGCGCCAGGTTGCCGCACGACAGGCGCGGCCGGTCCACCCCCGTATCCCGCTCGCGCGCGATCAGCTCCAGATAGGCCCGGCGGCCCGCCCGCGACCGCTCCACGATCCGAGACGTCACCGCCTCCACCGCCGCGTGCAGGCTCATCGTCCCGCCTCCGGCGCTTCCTTCAATCCGATCATCTTCCCGTCCTTTGAGGTCCTACCTACGTGAAGCGTGGGGAGGATTTCATCAATCAATCATGCCACGTGACGCGGTCGCGTTCGGTGAGGGCGATGGCGGCGGAGGGGCCCCATGTACCGGCCATATAGGGCTTGGGCTTCATGGCATTGGCGGCCCAGCCGTCGCGGATCGCGTCGACCCATTCCCATTGCGCCTCGACCTCGTCGCGCCGCACGAACAGCGTCTGGTCGCCCTCGACCAGGTCGAGCAGCAGCCGCTCATAGGCGATCCGCCGCCGGCTGTCGGCGAAGGCGTTCGGCATCGATATGTCGAGCGGCACCTCCCTCAGCCTGATCCCGTCGCGGTCGAGCCCCGGCTCCTTCGCCATCAGCAGCAGCCGGACATTCTCGTCGGGCTGCAAACGGATGATCAGCTTGTTGGGTTGCAGCACCGCGCCCCGCCCGTCGAAGATCGAGTGCGGCACCCCCTTGAACTGGATGAAGATCTCCGACTGACGGCTCGGCAGCCGCTTGCCCGTGCGCAGGTAGAAGGGAACCCCCTTCCACCGCCAATTGTCGATGTTCGCCTTCAGCGCGACGAAGGTCTCGGTGTCCGACGGCTTGCCCAGCTCGTCGACATAGCCCGGCACCGGCCCGCCCGCGACCGCGCCGGCACCATATTGCCCGATCACGCTGTGGCTCGCCGCCGTCGCCCGGTCGATCGGGCGCAGCGAGCGGAACACCTTCACCTTCTCGTCGCGCACCGCCGCCGCGTCGAACCGCGCCGGCGGCTCCATCGCCACCAGCGCCAGCAGCTGGAGCATGTGGTTCTGCACCATGTCCCGGAGCGCCCCCGCCCCGTCGTAGAAGCCGACCCGCCCCTCCAGCCCGACCGTCTCCGACACGGTGATCTGGACATGGTCGATCCCGCCCTCGCGCCACAGCGGCTCGAACAGCCCGTTGGCGAAGCGCAGCGCCAGCAGGTTCTGGACCGTCTCCTTGCCCAGATAATGGTCGATCCGGAAGATCCGCTCCTCGGGGAAGACCGATCCGACCGCGTCGTTGATCTCGCGGCTCGACGCCATGTCGTAGCCGAGCGGCTTCTCCAGCCCGATCCGCACCCCCTCGCCCGCCAGCCCCGCCTTGGCGAGACCGTCGATCGTCGCCCCGAACAGCGACGGCGCGGTCGACAGGAAGATCGACAGCCCCCGCTCCGTCGACCCGACCTTCTCCGCCAGCGCGGCGAAGTCGCCCTCCTTCGAGGCGTCGACCGGGACATAGCCGACCCGCGCGAGGAAGCCGCCCAGCGCCGCCTCGTCGAGCCGCTCGGCCGGCACGAAGCGGCGCAGCGCCTGCTCGACGAACCCCCGGAACGCCGCGTCGTCATGCCCGCTGCGCGCCGTCCCCACGATCGCCAGACCCGACGGCAGCAACCCATCCGCCGCCAGCCCGTACAGCGACGGCAGCAGCATCCGCTGCGACAGGTCTCCCGTCGCACCAAACAACAGCAGCTTCTCGCTCGGTGACGTCACCCAATATCTCCCCGAGACCCGGTCGATTGTCGGATCGCGACGGCTGATATACTGTAATCGATTACAAAATCAATCCGCGCGGATGGCGCGAAATTGGTCCTGCGCCGGCGCGCGCAATCAGAACAACAGCCCCTTCCGCAACATGCCGTGGACGCCCTTATGCCCGTTGACGACCTGGGTGACCCTGAAGTCCACGGCCAGGGAGCAGAATTGATAGGCCTCCTCACGAGAGAGGTTTGTCCGGCTGCAGATCAGCGACAGCATCTCGCGCAACGCCTGCTTCATCGCCTGATCCAGGTCCTCGTTCATGCCCATGCTGATGAAGTGGGTCGGGGTTTCTGCCCTGGGGAACCGCAAGCGGGGCTTCTGCAATCCGCCGCCCTTGTGCAGGATCAGGGTGAAGCGGCCGGTGAGGCAGGTCTCGAGCGCGGTGACGCAGACTTCGCCATCCCCCTGCAGGCCATGGCCGTCGCCCGCGGAGAACAGGGCCCCTGCGACATGCACCGGCAGGAACAGGGTGCTTCCGGCCGTCAGTTCCTTGTTGTCGATGTTTCCGCCGTGGACCCGGGGCTCCTTCGAGGAGATGCGCCCGAATGCGACCGGCGGCGCCACGCCCATGACGCCGAAGAACGGCGCGGTCGGAAGGTCGAGGCCCCACGGCAGCTTCGCCAGCCCCCGCGCGCGATCTATCGGCGTACGGGTGATGACCGTCTCCGGGAATTCTTCCGGCAGGGCGCCGTCGAGAGGGCGTATGAAGGTGTAGCCCCAGTCCGAGCCGAGCTCGACGGCCTCGATCCGCACCTCCAGCATGTCGCCGGGCTCGGCGCCGACCACCTCGACCGGGCCGGTGATCGTATGTCCGGCCATCCGCGGCAGGTCGGCCGCGATGATGCGGTTCAAGGCAGGCGGGATGGCGATGCCGGAATCCGCCGGCGGCAGATGTTGGCGCCAGCCCGACACCGTTTCGATCACCACCGTGTCGCCGGGATCGATGCTGAGAACCGGTGGAAAGCTCGCGTCGAACATGCCGATCCGAACCGTCTCGGGCGTCGCCGCCAGTTGGTGCAAGGCCACGGGAACGTTCCTTTCAGATGTGAGCCGGGACAGGCGCGACGGGGGGCCTGTGTTCAGCCAGGCCAAGCATGGCTTCGAGCGCCGCCGAAGCCACCAGGAGCCGCCTCTCTCCGAACCAAGGTCCAACCAGTTGCAGTCCGACCGGCAACCCGTCGTCGGTGAAGCCGGCCGGCGTCGACAGCGCGGGGTGTCCCGACAGGTTGAAGGGATGCAGGGCGACCGCCCAGGCGGGATAGCCGCCGGGGTAGCCGGGATCGATCGAGTCGAGCCGGGGCGCCGTCGTCGTCGTGGTCGGGGTCGCCAGGATGTCGAAGCGTTCGAACAACGCCTGCACGGCGCGGAACAGGGCGGTGCGCCGATCATGGGCCGCGAGCCACTGGACGGCCGACCAGCCTCTGCCCTGGACGATGCAGTCTCTCAGCGTCGGCGTCATCCTGTCGCCGGCGGTGTCCAGGATATGTCCGTAGCGAGCGGCGCGCGCCGTGCTGGCTAGCACGGCGTAGACGGCATAGAGCCCCTCGAAGCAAGGAGCGAAAAGAGTCTCGACCTCGGCGCCTGCGTTCGCAAGTGCGCCGACCGCGCGCTCCGTGATCGCGGCCGTCACGGCATCCGTGCGGTGCTCCCCGACATGTGGCAGCCAGCCGATCCGCATCCCCTGCACGGTGACCGGCGCGTCCGCCGGTGGTGGTCGCAGGGCGAAGGGGTCTGCCGGGGAGGGACCTTCCATCACGGAAAGCAGCAGGGCGAGGTCGTCGGTGTGCCGCGCCATCGGGCCGATATAGGCGAAGTTGCCGAATCCGTCCGGCATGGCTTCGCCCGGAATTCGCCCCAGCGTCGGCTTGAGGCCAACGACCCCGTTCCAGGAGGCGGGACAGCGTATGGAGCCGCCGCCGTCCGTGGCGATGGCCAGGGGGCCGATGCCGGCGGCCAGGGCCGCCCCGCCGCCGCCGCTGGAGCCGCCCGGGGAATGAGCGAGGTTCCAGGGGTTGTGCGTGACGCCCTGGGCATTGTTCACGGTCAGCACCTTGTGGGCGAATTCCGGAAGGGTCGTCTTGCCGATGATGACTGCGCCGGCCGCGCGGGCCCGCGCGACCGCGATCGCATCCTGGTCCGGGATGACCGGCTCGACTGCGATGGAGCCATGTCCAAGCGGCAACCCCGCGACGGCGACGTTGTCCTTGACCGTGATCGGCACGCCGTGGAGCGGCCCAAGCCGGTCCCCCGCCATCACGGCCGCCTGCGCCCGGCGCGCTGCCGCGCGCGCCTGGTCCGCGGCGAGGTGGGCGAAGGCGTTGAGCGACGGGTTGAGTTGCTGGGCGCGGTCGAGCACCGCCTCGACCGCATCCACCGGCGAAAGCTTCCGCGCCGCGATCAGGCGCGCGAGCCGGGTGGCCGGCAGAAAGCAGACCTCTTCGGAGGTCACGGGCGCGGGTTGCCGGTGATCTTGCCATTCTCGTCGAGGTCGAAGCCGCCCGCGCGCGCGGCGTCGCGAACCTCGCCGATCCAATCGACCTGACCAGGATCGTCGCCGCCGATGACAACCAGCATCATGGCGTCCTCCGCGCTCTCGTTGCGGAAGCCGCGCAGGACGCCGGTGGGCAGCGAGATCACATCGTATTGTTCGAGGGTCAGTTCATGTTCACCCTCGTCGCCCCATTGCACCGAGAAGCGGCCGGTGAGCGGCATGAAGACCTCGACGGTCTGATGGCTGTGGAGCGCGCTGCCCTTTCCCGGCCCCGCCCGGACGATCGAGAGGTGGAAGCCATCCGCCGGGATCGGCGGACGCACGCTTGGATCCTCCGCGACGCCGTTGCCGATCATGCTAAAGAGCTCGCGCTGGAACTGCGGCATCACCGCGTCGATCAGCGGCATCTGGCTGGGCCTGGTTTCCCGGAAGATGGCGACCCGTTCGCGCATCTGTTGCGGGGTCACTTGAGGGCGCATCGTCACGTCCAGAGCTCCAGCTCGGCTTCATCCAACGGCTCGAGCCGTACCTTCTCGTCGAACAGCAGGACGGCATGGTCGCGGTCGAAACGTGGCCATGGAAGCGCCCCGTCGGCGTCAGGTGGATGGCCGTGAATGAAGTTGGCCCACCGGTCGCATATCTCCGCGCCGAGGCGCCGGCGGCCCGCGTCCGCTTGGCCGGTCAGGAAGGCCACCGCGCTTGGCGCATCGAGGGCGTTCCAGACATAGGGCAACTCGGCGGCGTGAACGGCCCTGCCGGCCCAGGCGCCGGTCGCGGCCGTCTGATCGAAGCGGTAGACGTAGGTCTCCGCGGCTCCCTGCCGAGCCCTCGCAAGCGCGATCTGGCTGCTCGAGCGCCAGAAGTCGCGCGCCGTCATGAAGCGGACGCGCTGTTCGAGCGGCGACAGGCCCGCAAACCGGGGCGCATAGCGATTGAAGACGGGGTCATTGGCCGCGAGGTCGGCGTTCGAGATCTGCGGTCCGGCCGTGCCGGTCGACGGGATGAACATGATCGATTCGTCGCGGTTCGTGCCGATCAGCAGCCGTACCTGGCTCGAGGCGCCCTGCGCGATCGCGTCCAGCGGGCGTACAGGGATCAAGTCGCCGCCAAACACGCCGCGGAACGATCGCGGTCTACCGTCGAGCAGGCGGGACTGAAGCGTCGTGATCTCCTCGGCCGGCATCGCCAGCAGGTCGCTCGCGACGCCACCGGCCTCCAGCAGTCCCTCATTGAAGATGCGGGCGACGGCGTTCGCCTCCTCCAGGCTCGCGACCACTTCGCCGCCGCTCTGGACGATCGCCGACTGGAAGAGGTCGCGCGCCGCGGGAGCCGCCATGAGGGAGCAGATGTTCATTCCGCCCGCGGATTCGCCGCCCGCCGTGACGCGCGCGGGGTCGCCGCCGAACGCCGCGATGTTCTCCTGTACCCACTCGAGCGCGGCGACGATATCGCGCAATCCGTTCTCGCTGCTCCCGCGATAGTCGGCGCCCAGCACCTCGCCGAGTTCCAGGAAGCCGTAGACGCCGACGCGATAGGAGATAGTGACGCAGGCGATCCCGCGTCGCGCGAAGACGGCGCCGTCGAACAACGGGAAGGATGCCGAACCCGTCTGGTTGGAGCCGCCGAAGATCCAGACCAGGACCGGATGGGGGCCGGGCGCCGCCGGCGCCCAGACGTTGAGATAGAGGCAGTCCTCGCTGCGTGGCGCGCCGAGATAGGCAAGGCTGGCGGTGCCGGAAAGTCCGCCCTGCATGGGGGCGGGACCGTATTCGTCCGCTTCCCGGACGCCGGACCAGGGCGTCGGCCGCTGCGGAGGGCGGAACCGCAGGTCGCCGACCGGAGCGGCGGCGAACGGGACGCCCTTGAAGATCCGGACGCTGTCCCGTTCGATCCCCCTGATCTCACCGTCGCGAAGCGCCAGAATGCATGGTGTTTCTTCGAAATTTTGGAGATCGTCTGCGGATGTACCAGTCATTTTTGCGGTCATTCTAATTTTTTACAAGCGGAAATATACATACCTATTCTTCGAAAAATGTCTAGGTCAAAAACATGGAAGCGCCGATCGGCGGCTTGGCGGCGACCACGCCCGAGGGCCGTTCAGGAGGAGGCTGCTGGCCCATAATCGCACCGTCGTCGCAGCGCCTTGGCGCTGTGCGGTGTGATAGCGCGGCGGCGGCTCTAGGGTAGTGGTGACCGGCCCCCACGGGGATGCGGCGCCAAGGGGGGAGGACTGGCTATCGCCGCGCGATGTGGCTCGAATGCCGCATCAGTTGTCCCAGCCTATGGCGGCCTTCACCTCGAGGAATTCCTCCAGGCCAAAAGGGCCACCTTCGCGTCCGAGGCCCGACTGCTTATAGCCGCCAAATGGGGTGCTGGCCTCCGAATATCCGCCGTTCAGGTGCACATTGCCTGCGCGCAGGCGATGCGCCACCCAACGCGCTTCTTCCTGATCGCCGTGGACATAGGCCGCGAGCCCGTAATCGGTATCGTTGGCGAGTGCGATAGCCTCCTCGACCGTATCATATGGGATGATGCAGAGGACCGGCCCAAAGATTTCCTCCCGCGCGATCGTCATCTGATTGGTGACGTCGGCAAATACCGTGGGACGCACATAATAACCGCGAGCGAAGCCCTCCGGTCGTCCCGTGCCACCCGCGGCGACCGTGGCGCCTTCCTCGATGCCTTTCTGGATGAGCAACTGCACCTTGTGAAACTGGGCGGCGTTGGCGAGTGGCCCAATCGCGCCTTTCACGGCCTCATCCGGCGGCATGACCTTCAAGGCAGTGGCGGCCTTCGCAGCGATCGCGACGATCTGGTCGTAGAATTTGCGCGGCGCCAACATACGGGACGGGGCATTGCAGCTTTGTCCCGTATTGCTTGCCATATGGATCATCCCGCGGGTCACGGCGCGTTCCAGGTCGGCGCTTTCCAGGATGATGTTGGGGCTCTTGCCTCCCAGTTCGAGCGCGACACGTTTGATCGTGCCGGCGGCTGCCTGCATGATCGAACGGCCGGCGCGCGTCGAACCCGTGAAGCTTATCATGTCGATGTCGGGATGCGCGGGAAGCGCCGCGCCAACGCGAGCCCCGTCGCCGTTCACCAGGTTGAAGACGCCGGCGGGAACGCCGGCTTCATCGATGATCTCGGAAAGTAGCATGGCATCGAGCGGCGCCAACTCCGATGGCTTCAGCACCATGGTGCAACCGGCGGCGAGCGCCGCGCCGAGCTTCGCGCATATCTGGTTCTGTGGCCAGTTCCAGGGCGTGATCATCCCGACGACGCCAATAGGCTCGCGGATGATCCGCGCGCTGCCGACGTCATGTTCGAATTCGAAGCTATCGAGCTGCGACCGGGCATCGATCAGATAGCCAAGTCCGGCTGGCGCCTGCGCGCTGAGAGCGAGCGGCATGGGGGCGCCCATCTCGATCGAAATGGCGTGAGCCATTTCGGGCAGGCGGCGTTTGTAGATCTCTATGATCTTGTCCAGCAACGCTGCGCGTTCGGAAATGCTGGTTCTGGAGAAGCTGTCAAAGGCACGCCTGGCAGCCGCGACCGCTCGCTCGACATCCGCCTCCGAACCTAGCGAAATTCGGGCGCAGGGCTCCTCGTTCGCGGGGTTTATCACGTCGAAGTCGTGCTTGACGGCGGGTGGAACCCATTGGCCGTCAATATAGAAGTTCAGCTGTTCGCGCATGACACCTCTCGAAACGCCGCAAGGCGGTGTTCTAGTTCAGACCGAAAACCCGAATGGCGTTGCCGCCGAGAATTTTGCTCGCATCGTCGGGCGGCACCGCCGCCAGCAGGGCTTCGACGATGGGCGACGCATATCCGAGCGTGCCTTCGTTGTGCGGATAGTCGGTCGACCACATGACATTCTCGACACCGATATAGTCGATCATCTCAAGTCCGACCTTATCGGCGATGAACGTCGCATGGCAATGTTGCTGCCAATAATGGGTCGGTCGGTGCGCGATGCGCGGATCGAGCAAAGGCTCATAGGTGTCGAAGAACATCTCCGCGTCCTGCAGAACACCTGGCACCCAATTGATTCCGGCTTCGGCAAAGACAACCCGCAGGCCGGGATGCCGATCGAGGATGCCGCCGAACACCAGTTCAGCGAAACTGCGCCGGAACGGTGTGAAATTGATCATGCCCTGGATCGCCAGGCCGCCAGGCCCGGCAAATCCGAGGCTCTCACCGATATGATAGGAAATCGGCAATCCGGCCTTCTCGGCGGCGGACCAGAAAGGCGCCATGCGTTTGCTGGCGTAAATGATGGGCGCGCCATCCTCATGGCGTCCGGGATTGATCGGTATCATGTACGTCTTCAGGCCGATATCCTTGATATGCTGGATGGAATCAGCCGCTTTGTCCGGGTCCCAGAAATTCGGGACTCCGACGCCGCAGAAGCGTCCAAGCGACTGTCGGCCCAGATCCGCCAGATAATCATTGTAAATGCGGAAGATCCATTCGCGGGCTTCATAATCCGCATGATGGAAATAGGCTTGCAGTACCTGAGGAAAGACAATTTCCTTTTCCACGCCGTCGGCGTCCAGATCCGCCAGACGCTCGCGCAATGCATGGGCGCCGGCACGATCCTCGAAGCTCTTTATGACATCGGCTCCCGCCGCGTTATAAAGACCCTTGCCGCCGATGCCGATGTTCCACAGCTGCAAATTTTCGTCATACCAAATGCGGGGCAGGCGATCGCGAATATGCGCGGGTGCATGCGCGAACCAGATGTCGTCGGCGACCGCCCAATGCCCGTCGGCCGAGACGATGGTCGTATTCGGAGGCAAGGAGAGGTTGAGCCCGGTGGGGTTCCTGTCTCTGGAAACGCCTACGCCCTCCATGGCGCTGACGCGGGTCGATCTCAGTTGTCGGGGCATGTTCATTCTCCCATCCCGGTGAGATTCTCGATGTCGTCCGTTCGCGGGGCGCTGGCCTTGCCGGCGTCTTTTCCAGCGGGTCGGGCGACGAGTTCCACGATATTGCCGTCGGGATCTCGAAAGCAGACGAAGCGCACGGGCTCCGCGCCGGTTTCGATGCGAACCGGATCGGCGATGAACGCAATCCCGCTCGCGCGCAGCCGATCGACGACGCTGTCGAAGCTGGGGGCGGAACACCAGAGCGCCAGGCGCACGAAGCCGAGGTCCTGGACCGCGGCCGCGGCGTCGTTGTTCGCCGCGGGCGATGTCCATTGCAGCAAGTCCAGGCGCGCGCTGAGCCGGTTCGTGCCGAGGCGCAGCAATGCTCCGAACATCCGCTGCCCCGATACGCCCAGTCCGCGCCCCATCTCCTCGTTGCTGGCGGCGGGGAAGTGCATCACGACCTCGAAGCCGAGCTTCTTGTAGAATGCCAGCGAGGTTTCAAAATCCCGGCAGTTCAGATTGATGTGGTAGATGCCTTCAATTCCATCGACGGAGCCGCTCATCTTGCTATCCTCGGCTGGGTGGGATCTCGTTCGCCGAAACCGGTTGTCGGCGAATTTTCGAATAATGAGTATGTTCATGGCGGGGTGCTGTCAATCCGCGGATTGCGCTTCCGCCTGGGGTGGTCCTGGTCTCGGGAAGTGATCGCCGACCGGCCCGGCCCCCGTCGTGACGGGCATCGGTGCCGGTGGCGTCATGGCGTGGGCTGGCGCGAGGCGGCATCCTGTTCGGACAATAGGCGAAGATCCGCACCGATCCCGGCGAGCGTCTCTAGCGAGATGAACGGGCAGATGAGCGAGAAGTCCTGGATCACGTCGCCGTAGCGCCGCCAGAGCACGGGAGCGATATCCTTCGCCTCGCCCACGGCCGCGAACGTCGCAAGCACTTCATCGGAGATCAGCGACGGCATTTCGGCCCAGCGATTTGCGCGCGTCAATGCATGCAGCTCGGTTTGCAACTCGCCCCATCCATGCCGTTCCAGGATGGGACGATAGGCGGGGGTCGAGGCGTAGAAGGCGATGCGCTCCTTGGCCGCGGCGCGACATTCGGCGAATTTTTCCTCGGTTGCTCCGGTGACGATGAAGGGCGGGTAGAACAACCGCAGGGCAGAGGCCTCGCGCCCGGTTTTCGCAAGTCCTGCATGGACGTGGGGAAGCGTATGTTGACGGATGTAGTCCTCCGTCGTGAACGAGTGGACCAGCAGAAAATCCGCGACCGATGCAGCGGTTTCCGTCATCAGGGGCCCCACGGCGGCGACGCCGATCCGTGCGGCGCCATGTTCGATGTCCTCGGGCCTGAACAGGGGTGGCATCAATGTGTGCGTGTAGAATTCGCCCTCGAAACACAGGGGCGCGTCAGAGTACCAATTCGCGAAGATCGCGCGTATCGCCTGTACCATCTCGCGCATGCGCGATGCGGGGCTGGACCATGGCATGCTGAAGCGGCGCGTGATGTGCGGCGCGATCTGCGAGCCCAGCCCGAGAGAAAAGCGCCCGCCTGACAGGGCGTTCAGATCATGCGCCAGGACGGCGAGCGTCATCGGCGAGCGGGCGAAGCCGACGGCGATGCCGGTCATGACCTGCAGCTTCTTGGTGTGTTCCGCGACAATGAGCAGCGGATAGAAGGGGTCGTGCGCTATCTCATCCGCCAGGACCCCGTCAAAGCCCAGGGATTCGATCTCCCGTGCTTCGTCGGCGACGCGTTTCAGGGGGGCGTTCAGGCGCGTGAAGATGCGGATCGTCATCGTGGGTCAAGCCAATGCTAGTTCGTCGGCGCTGCGGCGGACGTGCTTCAGGATCAGATCGTCGGACGCGCCGAGCTTTGCGAGCGTGGCGCCGGAGTTACCGAATTCACGGTATGATAGAATGCGGCCGCCGTGCAGACGGACCAGCGCCGCGCCGGTGAGCACCGTCCGGCACCCCGCGAGGCCATCGAGTTTGGAGGCGTAGGAAAAGTCGTACCAGGCATAGCCGATCTCCTCGGTTCCAACGGGATCGCGGAAGATCCATTTGAAATCTTCGCCATCTCGATGGAAACGATCCGTGATCATATGGAAAATATCCTCATGACCACGAAATACTCCATAAAACAGATCGTGATATTCCGCATCTTCGTGAAAAATATCAGCGATGATGGTCGCATCCCTCTGCTCTACCAATCTGGCGAGCTTTGTAAGTCTTTCTGATAAGACGGCGGAGCTATCGTTCATGATTGCCTCTGATATCATAGGGTGAAGCGCGCGATCGCGTTATGCGTTTCATAATTGGGCGGGATATCCGGTGAGCGCTTGTCGATAACCGACATCCGTTGCTCCGCGACCGCCTTGGCTATCAGGGAGCGATAGGCTTCGGCGGTTTCCGGCGAGACGACGAAGCGGGCCAGTTCCCTGCAAGCCGCATAGTCGCCCACGATCTTTACATCGGCCTCGGTTTCGCAACACTCTTCCAGGGCAAGCGATGCGACGCCATCCCCGGCGCGCCGGGTCCACGCGATGGATGTCCGCCCATCGACGCAAAGATGCGCAGGGATGTTGCGATACACTTCGCAGACGATGGGAAACCGGCGATCGGGTTCTCTGCGCGCCATGTCCGCGAAGAGATCGGCCGCCGCCGCCAGCCAAAGCGGGTCGGCAAACTCGAATGGGGGCGTGGAGGAGCTCATTGCGCGCCGCGCCGCGCTGCGCTGTCCCGCTTTGCCGCTTCGAGCGCTTGGCGCACGCTGGGTGTCAGGTTGCTGGTATCGATCAGGAAGCCATGCACCATCATATTCTGCATGTGACCTATCTGGTGAAGCATGAAGGCCGTGCTCATGGCCTGGCGCCGGCCGGCTGAATCCTGGGCTGCGTTGCAGGCTTCCTTCGCGAGCTTCAGTGCGAATCTGTCCTTCCCGGCAATTCGCGAGGCGAGATCGAGGGTGAAGTCGGCCAGCTCGGCGCGCGGGACCACATGGTTGACCATGCCGCGCTTCTCGGCGTCGGCCGCGGTGATCCAGTCTCCGGTGAACAACCATTCCTTGGCCTTGCGAACGCCCAGTTCCCACGGATGCGCGAAGAATTCGGCGCCGGGCATCGCCATGTCGATCGTGTTGTCCTTGAAGCGGGCGTCATCCGCGCACACGATGAGATCGCAGGCCCAGGCCAGCATGTTGCCGCCGGCGATGCAGGCGCCTTGCACTTCGGCGATGGTGGGCTTGGGAATATTGCGCCACCGCTCCGTGATATCGAAATAAAGTTCACGTTCGCGGGAGAAATAGCCCTCCCAGCCGGGACCGCCATATTGGCCCCACAGTCCGACGGTTTCCTCGGTGGTCGGGAATTCCGGTTCCGTGCCGCCGAGATCATGTCCGGCGCAGAAATGGTCGCCTTCGGCGGCGAGGATGATCACGTGGACGTCGTCGTCGTGGCACGCGTTTCGAAAGGCGCGGTCCAGCTGATAGGTCATGATCGTGCCTTGCGCGTTGCGCTTCCCAGGGCGGTTCAGGACGATCCTGGCAACGTGCGGACGCGGAGTCTCATACCGAACCTGCGTCAATGCCGCATCATTCCTCGGCTCCATGGCATCATCCCTTGTTGCAACGATTCGCTAAAGAAGCGTACCTGATATCCTATACATGCATATATCCATTGACATATCTAGATACAGAAACATACTGTATATTCGATTTTGTCAAAAATCTCCCTCCCACAGGAAGTTCACCGTGGCGCACGGGCGTGCGTTAAACGAGAAAGGAAGATGCATGAGGAGCAAGCCGTTAGTCGCTGGCGTGGGAATGATTCCCTTCACGAAGCCGGGCCAGAGTGAGGATTGGGATGTGATGGCCGAAAAGGCCATCCGCATGGCGTTGAGCGATGCCGGGATCGGTTATGATCTGGTGCAGGCCGCCTATGCGGGCTTCATGTATGCCGATTCCACGGCGGGCCAATCCGCCTTCTATCGGGTCGGCGTCACGGGGATTCCCATCGTCAACGTCAACAATAATTGCGCCACCGGATCGACGGCGTTGTACTTGGCGCGCCAGATCGTGGAACTGGGCGGGGCGGACTGCGCGATCGCCGTCGGCTTCGAACAGATGCTGCCTGGTGCTTTGGGTTGGATTTTCAACGACCGGAAGGCCGTTCTCGAAAAGCATACGGAAGAGTCGCAATCGATCCCCGGCTGGGATCCCAATGGTCCGATGGCGGTGCAGCAATTCGGCGGCGTCGGCATGGATTATCAGAAACGATACGGCGCCAAGGACGAAACCTTCGCGCAGATCTCCGTGAAGGCGCGCAGGCATGCCGCGAATAATCCGCTGGCGCTTTTCCGCACGCCGATAACGCTCGAAGAGGTGATGGCCGCGAAGCAGCTTTTCGGACCGGTGACGCGATTGCAAGCTTGCGCGCCGACCTGCGGCGCGGCGGCTGCCGTGATCGTATCGCCCAAATTCGCGGCGAAGCATGGCTTGAGCGCGGTGGTCGAGATCAAGGCGCAGGCGATGACGTCCGATACCGACGCGTCGTTTGGGACGGGATCGATGATCGATGCGATCGGCTATGGCATATCGCAGTCGGCGGCCGATCAGGTCTATGAAGAGGCCGGACTGGGGCCGAACGACATACAGGTCGTCGAACTCCATGATTGTTTCACGCCAAATGAGCTGATCATGTATGAGGCGCTCCGCCTTTGTCCCGAAGGGCAGGCGGAACGATATATATGGGATGGCGACAACAGCTATGGCGGCAAGCATGTCGTCAATCCATCGGGTGGCCTGCTCTCGAAAGGGCACCCCCTGGGAGCGACCGGCCTGGCGCAATGCTATGAACTGACGCAGCAATTGCGCGGTAACGCGGAGGCACGGCAAGTCGACGGCGCTCGCCATGCTCTGCAGCACAACCTCGGACTGGGCAGCGCCGGTGTCGTGACCTTGTACGGGCGTGTCTGAGGCCGTCCGCTTTCGCTAGTTCTGCTGTCGTGGTTTCCGAGCCGGTAGCTGATGGCTGCTGCTTCGAAATCGCTCCCGCCATCGCGTGATCACTGCCATGATCGCGCGATGGTCGGTTGGAGCGGCGCATGATCTGATCATATCAGATCCGCTGTCCTGGAAATCTCCAGCTACAGTTTGAGCAACCCCGAAAAGATCGGTTGCAGCAGAAGGGCAATGGCCTCGTCCGCGGTCTGGACCGATACCGTGTGAACGAATTCGGGAGCGGAGACGATGGCCGCGGTTATGATCTGTGCGGCGATATAGGCATCTACCGGGCGAACGGATCCGTCGATAATCCCATCGGAGATCATCTCGGAAAAGCGGTGCGGCACCCGGCCCGAAAGCTGCACGGTCGTGTTGACCATCGTCGATGGAAGCGCGGAGAATGCGGCAAATTCGAGAAGCGGGCCCGCATTGGAAAACTGGAACTGCATGAGCGCGGCGCAGGCCGAGGTCAGCTTCATCCACCCGTTGCCCTTTTGGGCCATGGCCGAGCGCTGCGCCGCCGCGATCACGCCGAACGTACGTTGGAAGCACATCGCCACCAGGTCGTCCTTGGTGTCGAGATGGTGATAGAAGGAGCCCTTGGTGAGATCGAGCCGTGCAGAGATCTTGTCGATCGACGCGCCGTGATAGCCCTGTTCGTTGATCAACTGGGTGGCTGCGATAAGAAACTGCTCTTTCTGATCCGGCTCATTCTCGAAGCGAAAGTGCAGCTGGGCGGGATTCCACGTCGCCTTCTTGTCGGGGGCTATGCCGTTCAGCAGGATGTCGATCATCCGCGCGCATATGCGCGGATAATCCTCCGTATCATACTGACGCGTCCAAAGCGGCGTCCAATATAGCGCGGCCGCGAGCAGAAGCGTCCGGATGTTCAGAACCTGCTCGAGTTCCGGTGGCGTCGAACCGATCCAGAAGAAACCGCGCATATGGGCCAGCATGCGATTGTGCGCGCGCAGCAAGGTCGCCGCGTTCGGCTTGCTCAGCGCACGAATATCATTGAACACGCAGAAGGGTGGTTCCAACCCGTTTGCGATCCGCGCGGCCAGATCGAAATAGGCGGTCAGGAAGCTGGCGATCCGTGCGGGTGGGGTGTCTCCGCTCGCACCCAGGATCAGTTGCTCGAGCTGTTCGATGCCGCGCAGGATGCAGGCAACGGCAAGGTCTTCCTTGAGCTTGAAATAGTAGGTCACGCTCGTCGTCGAAAGTCCGACCCGCTCGGCAACGCCGGCGAGCGTCATCCCCTTCACGCCTTCGCGATTGATGAGCTCGGAACCGGCCGAAATAATGGCGTCGCGTTTGGCCTCGAACCGCTGCGTGGACTTTCCGCCAACTCGCGCCGTCGCCTTCTTGCCGGCCGTCGCAATGGGCTTTGTCGGGCGTTTTTCCTTGGGGAAATTCATTGTGGGACCTCTAGTTTGCCGGGGGGTACACCAAGCAGCCGGACTCAAGCAACGTTACGACCGCTCAAATGCGACGCCCTGCGATCCCCCCTGCGTGAAAGCGGTGAGGCGGGTCGGGCCGGCCGGGGTGCCTTGCGACCGGTTCCATCGATCCGGAAGGGTCTTTTCAGACTGGGCGGATGACATACTATATTTTTTATTAAATCTTCCTATGCCAAGTTTTGGCATGCCGGCCTGGTCGGTCGGAGGGGACGAATCTCCACAAGGCGCGGTTGCCGACGGATTGTAATGTCGTGAGCCCGTTCCGCATGAGAGAGCGTGATACTCCCATAAAATACCCATTTTCTTCGTTTAAAACATGATCTTGGCCCGGTTGTCGGAGCGTTTCGACATTGTGCCGTTCCGCGCCGCGCAATGCGCATCCGATCAGATAACTGCTTGACAGGGTTTGCCGCGATGGAACATACCTATTTTTCTAAAAAGATCGTTCGGGCAATTTGGGGAACGAAGTTGGGCCTGGGCGATGCAGCTGCTCATTGCTCGTAGAGGAGTATTCGCGCTTCCGAAGTCCGCCGATGCGAGTGCCATGACGTGCGATGACATCAGGCGTCGCGCAACGTGCTGCCGCGCATGATCCATGTTGCCGGGAAAGCGAGAAAGACGCGTGAACCGGAATGACATGGTCTGTTCTGTTCGATGAGGTGTAATGGATGATCGATCGTAAATTTATAGGGGTTCGAAAACCTCTACGAAAAATAGAGGTGGAGAAATATCCTCTGCGCCTATTCTCCAAGGCAATTGGAGAGATTTCACCGATATATTCGAATGAGGAGGCCGCAAGATCGGCGGGATTTCGCTCGATTGTGGTTCCGCCGACATATTTGTTCTGCCTGGAAACCATGGCAGAGGCGATTGGTCCGGACGTGGATCTGGGTATTGATTATTCCAAAATCCTCCATGGCGAGCAATTTTTTACATATCACAATATTGCATGCGCGGGCGATGCGCTCGTCTTCGATGCGCATATTGCCGACATCTACGACAAGAAGGGGGGCGCCCTCGAGTTCATCGTAACCGATACGGCCGTGACGGATAGCGCCGGCGGAAAGGTCGCGGACCTTCGCTTTGTCCTGGCGGTAAAGGGAGGCGAGGGATGATGACTGTCACGCCGAGCTATGAAGACGTGCAAGTTGGCGATGCCATTCCCGCCTTGTCGCTGGACCCCATCTCGCGAACGACCCTCGCGCTCTATTGCGGTGCGTCAGGTGACCATCTGCCGGTGCATGTCGATCTGGATTTCGCCCGCGAGAACGGCATTCCCGACGTGTTTGCGCATGGCATGCTGTCAATGGCGTATTTGGGGCGCGCCTTGACCAACTGGGCGCAGATCGATCGCCTCCGCGCCTACAATGTCCGCTTCGTGGCGATCACGCACGTGCATGACACGGTCTCCTGTTCGGGGACCGTCGTGGAGAAATTCGAAGCCGATGGCGAGAAGCGCGTGCGCCTGGCCCTGGAAGCAAAAACGGAAACTGGAGGCGTCACCCTTCGCGGTGAGGCCGTGATCGCTTTAATCTGAGGAGATTCATAATGAGCAACGGAAGACTCGAAGGGAAAGTCGCGCTGGTGTCCGGATCGGGGCGCGGCATCGGTCGTGCCATCGCGCTGAAGCTCGCAAGTGAGGGCGCGCGGGTGGTCGTCAACGATCTCGACGCTGACCCCGCGCAAGAGGTCGTGGAGGCGATCAAGAGCGCCAATGGTGAAGCCATCGCCTGCCTCGGATCGGTTTCGGAGCCCGATTTCGGCGAAAGATTCGTCGCCGCCGCGATGAGCAATTATGGCGGTTTGGACATCATCGTGAACAATGCGGGGTTCACGTGGGACAGTGTCATCCAGAAGATGACCGACGAGCAGTTCGACGCCGTGATGGATGTCCATCTCAAGGCCCCGTTCCGTATCCTCCGCGCAGCGGCGGAACCGATCCGCACCCTTTCGAAGCAAGAGGCGCTGGCGGGCAAGGTGAATGTTCGCAAGGTCGTGAACATCTCCTCGGTCGCAGGCACGAACGGCAATCCGGGACAGGCGAACTATTCGTCGGCAAAGGCTGGTGTGACGGGCCTTACCAAGACGCTTGCCAGGGAATGGGGGCGCTACAAGGTGACGGTCAACTGCGTCGCGTTCAATTACATCCAGACCCGGCTGACGATGCCGCTCGGCGGCGAGCAGGCGCAAATCGACGTCGAAGGACGCCTGCTCAACGTAGGCGTGCAGCAAAATGTACTGACCACCCTGGACGCGACGATCCCGCTGGGGCGCGGCGGGACGCCGGAAGAAGCGGCGGGCTCGGTGTATCTCTTCTGCATCCCGGAATCCGATTATGTGTCCGGCCAGGTCCTGATGTGCAGCGGGGGACTATAGCCGATGTCTGGATCTGGTCCGTTACACGGTGTGAGGGTGCTGGAGTTTGCCGGCATTGGACCGACACCATTCTGCGCCATGCTGCTCTCGGATCTCGGCGCGGATGTCCTGCGCATCGACCGGCCGGGAACGCCGGGTGCCTATGCGACGGAGGTGCTCGCCCGCGGTCGCCGCTCTATCGCGATCGATCTCAAGGACAAGGCTGGGATCGAAGCCTGTCGGGAGCTTGCGAGATCGGCCGACGTCCTGATCGAGGGCTTTCGGCCCGGCGTGATGGAGCGGCTTGGCCTCGGGCCGGAAGAGATGGCGGAGATCAATCCGCGGCTCGTCTACGGAAGGATGACCGGCTGGGGGCAGACCGGTCCGCTCGCGAAGGTCGCCGGACATGATATCAACTATATAGCGATCACCGGTGCGCTGGGCGCGATCGGGCCGGCGGATCGGCCCCCGACGCCGCCGCTCAATCTGCTCGGCGACTTTGGCGGGGGCTCGCTTTACCTGGCGCTTGGCATCGTCTCCGCGCTGCTGGAACGCGAGCGCTCCCAGCTCGGGCAGGTGATCGACGCCGCGATCGTGGATGGCGTCGCTTCGCTGTTCGGAATGCATGCCGGATTTGTCGGAGCGGGGATGGCCGGCGGGCGCGGACAGAATATGCTCGACGGTTCCGCAAACTACTATCGGTGCTACGAATGCGCGGACGGCAAATATGTCGCCGTGGGTGCGTTCGAGCCGCATTTCTACGCTTTGCTTCTAGAATCCATGGGCCTTGACGCACCAGCGCTCAAATCCCAGAGCCAGGAAGATTGGGAGAGCGTGGGCGCGCGGCTGTCGGAGATATTCCTGACGAGAACGCAGCGCGAATGGTCGGAGATGCTGGAAGGGACGGACGCGTGCTTTGCGCCGGTGCTAAGCTTTGAAGATGCCGTGAAGCATCCGCACATGGCCGCGCGCAATAGCTACGTGACGGCCTTCGGGATCACCCAACCCGCTCCCGCGCCGCGCTTCTCCCGCACGCCGGGCGAAATTCAGGGCCCTCCGACCAGAACCAATGACGGTGGGCGCGAGGCAGCGCTGGAGTGGGGCCTTCCGCCATCGGTCATCGAGGCCGCCGCCAGGCCTTGATCGGACCGGCGAATTGCAGACCGCAACGCACCCGCTGCCCCGAGGCGGCGGGTGTCGTCATATCGTGGGTCGCTCGGCCGCTTATAGCGAACGATGGGCCCAGGGCAGGTGCGCGGCGCCGGACGGCTGCGCGCGCGCAGGGGGCGAGATCCCGGCTTCATGCGACTTCGAGGCGGAAAGAACACCCGGCGCGGTTGTCGCGGCCGCGGAAATGACGAAGCGGCTGATCCGAGGGCAATCGGACCAGCCGCTCCTAGAGCGATTTCTAGGCAGATGGAAACATCTGCCGGCTCGGAAATCGCGGTAAAACAATGGTCTAGGGCGGCCGATCCGATGCAATCGGATCGTGAACCGCTCTAAGGCATTCGGCGCTGGGCGGCCTGTCTCTGGCCCAGGCCAGCCTCGACCGCTGCAATCTGCGTGTCGCTACATCGAGAGGTGTATGCAGGTCAGCTGGGTGAACTCGGCCAGTCCCTCCTCGCCGAACTCCAAGCCAATCCCGGATTGCTTCGCGCCGCCAAAGGGGATTTCAGGACTCATTCCCATATGGGTGTTTATCCAGATCGTGCCCGATTGCAGCCTGTTGGCCAATGCGCGAGCGCGCTCGACGTCGGAGGACCAGATGGAGCCGCCGAGGCCATATTCGCTATCGTTCGCGCGGCGTAGGGCGTCTTCGGGATCGGTATATTTGATCACTGGGAGAATGGGCCCGAACTGCTCTTCATCGACCAGTCGCGCTCCTTCCGAGATGTCGCGCACGATCGTCGGCCGTATGAAATAGCCGGCTCGATCCTCCATCAGGCCGCCGGTCAGGATGGTTCCCTGTTCGGCCGAGTCTTCGAGGATTCCCTTGAGCTTTTCATATTGCATCCGGTTTTGGATGGGGCCGAGTTGGACGCCTTCATCGAGCCCGTTCCCGACGATCGATTGTTCCGCGATTGCCTTCAAGGCTTCGCACATCTCGTCATAGATGGACTCGTGAACGTACAGGCGCTTGAGGGCCAGGCACACCTGGCCGCTGTTCTGGAAGGCGCCCATGAACACATCCTGCGCCACTGCCCGGCAATCGACATCGTCGAGCACGATCGCGGCATCATTGCCGCCGAGTTCCAGCGTCAGCCGCTTCAACGTGTTGGCCGCGCTCGTCATCACCTTTCGTCCGGTGGCTGCCGAACCGGTGAATGTGACCTTCGCGATGTCCGGATGCGAGGAGAGCGCGGCGCCGAGGTCGTTGTCGTCCGTGATGATGTTGAGCACGCCCGGCGGGAGCACGTCCTTTAAAAGTTCGCCGATCCGCAAGGTGGCGAGCGGCGTCGTCGGCGCCGGCTTGAGCACGACGGTATTTCCCGCGAGAAGTGCCGCAGGTAGCTTGAAGGCTACGATCAGGACCGGGAAATTCCATGGGATGATCGCGGCGACGACTCCCAAGGGACGTCTCTGAAGCTCGGCTTGGCCGCCAAAGCTTTTATCGACGATCTTCGGAGACAGATCGAGCTCGGCGAAATATTCGAAGAATTTCGCCGAGAATTCTATCTCGATCGATGCGATCGACAGCGGTTTGCCATTCTCCTGTGTAAGAAGGCGGGCGAGTTCGGTCGCGTTGGCGCGCAGGATTTCCGCGATCTTCCTGAGAGCGGATCTGCGCGCCTCAATCGGCGTTGCGGCCCAGAGCGGAGCGGCCCTCTTCGCTGCGGCGACCGCCTGATCGAGCTGCGCAAGCGACGCACGGGGGCAGCGGGCCAGAATCTCCTCGGTCGCGGGGTTGAGTACGGCCATCGACGAGGCGCCGTCACATAAGGCGCCGTCGATCAGCAGTTTATATTCGGTCAAATTGCCCTCCATTAAAATGATTTTCGGAATTATTAAATTTAATGAAGAATTATGGGGAGTATCCTCAAATTAAAATCTGTTCAATTTTCCCGATTATCAGGAGAAATAGAAAATTATACTGCACGGTTATCCACGACATCGCTCCGAGCGGCGGCAGGATGACTGGGGGCCGTGCCGGAAACGGGGATCTGATTGAACGGCATGGTCTTGTCGACGCGTATGTCAGCAGGCAGGCCAAGCACGCGCTCGCCGATGATATTGCGGAGGATCTCGTCCGTCCCGCCTTCGATGCGCATGCCCGGCGAACGCAACAGATAGGCCTGGAAGCGTCCCTCATCGACCGCATCGGCCTCATCAACGAGGATGCCCCAATCGCCCTGAAGGCTCATCGCATAATGGGCGATTTCCTGAAGGGTCTGGCTGATGACGAGTTTGGCGATCGAGTTTTCGGGGCCGGGCAATTTGCCGTTGGACAGCGCCGACAAGGTCCGGTTGCTCGTATGCTTGAGGCCCAGATGGCGTATCGCCCAACCGGCCAGGTGGGCGCATATATCCGGATCTTCGATGGCCGGCCCCGCGTCGGTCTGGAGAGCCTCGCAGAAGGCGAGCATTTCCGGAAATCCGGTCGGCATCACGCCGCCGACGGCAAGCCTTTCGTTCATCAGCGTGGTCAGCGAGATATGCCAGCCCGCACCGACATCGCCGATGCGCTGGGCATCCGGGATTCGCGCGCCGGTGAAATAGACCTCGTTGAACTCGGATTGGCCGTTGAGTTGCTTGATCGGGCGAACTTCGATGCCGGGCGTCTTCATGTCGACGTAGAACATGGTCAGGCCGCGATGCTTGGGCACGGTAAAGTCGGTACGCGCGAGCAGCAGGCCATAGTCCGAATAATGGGCGCCGGTCGTCCATATCTTCTGCCCGTCGACGACCCACTCGTCGCCCTCGCGCTTTGCGCTCGTGCGCAGGCCGGCGAGGTCCGATCCTCCGGATGGCTCCGAGAATAACTGGCACCAGACCTCTTCGCCGGAGGCGATCTTCGGCAGATGCCTCCGGCACTGCGCTTCGCTCGCATTTTCCAGCAGGGTGGGGCCGCACATGCCGATGCCGAGCGTGAACACCGCTGAAAGCATGGCGTAAACGCCTTCTTCCTGCTGCCAGATGACCCTTTCGATCGGTGTGGCGCCGCGACCGCCATAGGCCTTTGGCCAGTTAAGGCACGCCCATCCGCCAACATGTTTTTTCCGTTGCCACGCCTTGGAGTGGCGCATGAGCGCATCGGAATCCATCTTCGCCTGGCCGAAGCTGAACGAATTGAGTGTTTCCCATAGCTCTGTCGGTGCGTTTCGAGCGATCCAGTCGCGGACCTCCCGGCGGAACTCGGCTTCCTGATCGGTGTCGTTGAAATCCACGGGACGCTCCCCTTTAAGCTGCCGCCGAACGGAGGCTATCCACCAGCCGCCTCTGCCAATGGCGGGGACCGCCGAGCGACAATGCGAGCAGATTGGCCCTGCGGTAGAAAAGGCCGCAGTCGGATTTCCAGGTGAAGCCCGCGCCGCCATGAATCTGGATGCTGTTCTTCGAGCAGAGCTGGAATGCTTCGGTCGCGCTGAGATGGGCCGCTGCGGCCGCCTGGGGCAGTTCCGCGGCGGCGCTGGAAAGGGCCCAGGCGCCGAAATAGCAGTTCGAACGGGCGAGGGTCGTTGCGACATACATATTTGCCAGCATATGCTTGATGGACTGGAACGAGCCGATCTGCCGGCCGAAGGCGATGCGCTCCAACGCGTAATCGCGCGCCATTTCCAGGGCCCGCTCGGCCCCCCCGAGTTGCTCGAAGGCGATCAGGATGGACGCGCGATCGCGCACGGCGTCGATGATCCCGCTTGCCGGGCCCGGGGGGGCCATAGGCTCTGCTCGGGCATCGCGGAATGTGATGCGCGCATGGCTGCGGGTTGGATCGATGGTGCGGACGGTTTCGCGCTGGACACCGGGATCGCTCAGGTCGACGAGGAAAAGGCCGGGTGCGTCATCGCTATCCGTGCGGGCGGCCACGACGGCGAACGTCGCGACGTCGCCATCGGCTACAGGCGTTTTCACGCCACTGAGGCGTCCCTTCGACACTTTCGCGGTCACCTGTTCGGCCGGCCGGCGAACGCCTGATCTTTCGGATAATGCAAGGCAGCCGATTGCCTCTCCCGAGGCCAGTCGAGGAAGCAGGCCTTTCTTCTGCTCCGGCGATCCCGCCGCGAGCAGGAACTCGGTCGCGAGATACACGGACGACGAAAACGGTATCGGCGCGAGCGCGCGCCCCAATTCTTCCGCGACGACGCAGAGTTCGAGTCCCGCCAGGCCCAGGCCGCCATAATTTTCAGGAATGGCGATCGCGGTGAGCCCCATTTCCGCAACGGCGCGCCAGAGATTTCGATCGTAAGATTCCGTACCTTCGAGAATTTCACGTGGCGCGCTAGCGGGGCACCACCTTGCGAGCAGTTTCCTGACCTGGTGGCGCAATTCGTGCTGCTCGTCGGAAAAATCAAAATCCATATCCGTCTCCTCGCCTAGAAGGAGCACACCATATGTTCTATATCAAGACATAAATGCATATTGACATGGGTTATACAAAATACCGATTATTCTAAAATATAAGCGCGGCCCTGTTCCGGACCCGCAGAAGGAGGGAAAATGCAACTGAGCTCATCTGTCGCCGCGATCGTCACCGGCGGTGCCTCGGGATTGGGCCTGGCAACGACGCGGGCATTGCGTGCTCGTGGTGTCCAGGTCGCCATCTTCGATGTGAACCAAGCGGTCGGGGAGGCCGCCGCGGCAGAAGAGGGCGCCCTTTTCTGCAATGTCGATGTAACCGACGAGGCGAGTCTCGACAGTGGTTTCGCGCTCGCTCGGGCCGCGCATGGACAGGAGCGCATCCTGGTCAACTGCGCCGGTATCGGCGTGGCCGGTAAGACGGCCAGGCGCGACAGGCAAACGGGTGAAATCACGCATTTCCCGCTCGAGGCCTTCGCGCGGGCGCTTCAGATCAATCTTCTGGGCACGTTCGGCAGCATAGCCAAGTCTGCGGCCGGGATGATGGCGCTCGATCCTCTTCCAGATGGAGAGCGCGGCGCTATCGTCAACACCGCGTCGGTCGCCGCTGAGGACGGACAGATGGGGCAGGCGGCCTATTCCGCGTCGAAAGCCGGCGTTATCGGCATGACGCTTCCCATCGCGCGCGATCTCGCCTCGGAAGGGATCAGGGTGAACACCATCCTGCCGGGCACATTTTCGACACCGATGCTGTACAGCGCGCCGCAAAACGTCAGGGACGGTCTGGCGGCGGCCGTTCCCTTCCCGAAGCGGCTTGGAGAGCCGAGCGAATATGCTTCGTTGGCGATCGAGATGATTACCAACGGATATTTGAACGGCGAGGATATCCGTCTGGATGGCGCGATTCGCATGGCGCCGCGCTAGCCGCCGGGGATGGCCTGGCGGGCCATTGCGATCTCCCGGGCCTGCCGTTGAATCTTCGCGAAATCGGCGTCGGCCCAGGCGCGGTGATGTCCCCGGGCGTATGCGCGCGCGTTGAGCTCATACAGAAGGGCGTTGGCGATGTTTTCGACGGAGCAATCTTGCGAGCGCCGAATTTTGCCGGGAGCGCCCATGACAATCGAATTGGGCGGGATTATCGTGTTTTCGGTGAGAAACGAGTGTCCGCCGACAATCGAATTTTCACCGATGACGCAGCCGTCCATGATCGTCGTGTGGATCCCTATGAGGCAATTGTCGCCAATGGTGCATCCGTGCAGCGTGCTGTGATGGGCGATCGAGCAATAGGATCCGATGTCGACGGCATGTCGATAGCCGATGTGGATCATGACATGATCCTGCACATTGGTCAGGGGGCCTATCCGGATATGGTGCATCTCGGCGCGCAGGACGGCATGAGGCCAGATGCTGGCTCCCTCGCCCAATCGCAGGTCCCCAAACAGGCGCGCGGTTGGGTCGATATAGGCGGCACGCGCGACCTCGGGCTCGTCGACATCTGACATGATAGGCGTCCTCCATGGGCTTGGATGCGTGCTGGGCACATCCGCGATACCCGTCTTGCCAAAGGCGACATGCATCGAGGGGGCTGCAACGGCTTGACTTCTGTTTCGATCCATACTCTATATACTAAAAATTATAAAAACCTTTAAAAATATGTATATAATTGCATACCTTAATTTCTTTAAAGGCGGTGCGCGCCTCGCTGCGTGCCGGGAGAGGGCAAATTGATCGATCGATCGCATGCGGGGCCGTCGGCTTTCGCCGGGGCGAGGAGCGAAGGCGGCGAAGGGCTGTCGTCCGCGCCGCCACTCCCGATGCGATATTCGCGGAATATGAATTCTCAACCGACCCATCGAGTCGGTATCGAACGGCCTCCCTCGCCCGCGTTCTGGCGGCGGCGCATATATATTCCATGCGCCCGTTTTCGCGGGGCCTCACGATGAGCGGAGCTGTCGGTGCTGGCCGCCCAGGCATTGGCGTGTGCGGCATTCCCCACCTGTGGGTACGATAATTGGAGGCTGCAATGGCGAATACGGAATTGGGCTCTACCTCGGATTTCATGCCGGTCGGAATGTTGCCGACGCACCATGCGATCCGAGAGCCGAACCGGCCGATGATTACCCATGATGGCGTTACGGTCACGCGCATCCAGTTCGAGGAAGCTGCGAACCGGCGTGCCCGGGCTCTCGAGCGATATGGCATCAGGCAGGACGATATCGTATCGATCGCCTTGCCCAATTCCATTGCGTTCTACGAGACGGTGTTCGCCGTCTGGAAGCTTGGGGCGACACCCAACATCGTCTCGTCGCGGCTTCCCGGGCCCGAGCTTCAATCGATCATCGACCTGGCGCAGCCGAGGCTCGTCATCGGCGTCGGGCCGGAGCGGCTGTCGGGCCACGAACTGCTGCCCCTCGACTGGCAGGTCGACCAGAGCCTCTCCGCCGAACCGCTCGGGCCGAGAATGGCCGCTTGCTGGAAGATCATGACCAGCGGAGGAAGCACGGGACGGCCAAAGTTGATCGTTGACCAGAGCCCGTCAGTGTGGTCGCCCGGTCTGACGATGTACAATCAGAGGGTGGATGACGTCGTTCTCAACCCTGGTCCGCTCTACCATGGTTCTCCCTTCGGACTGATGATGATCGCGCTTTATACGGGCGCACATGTTGTCGAGATGGGCAAATTCGATCCGCTGAGAGCCTTGGAGCTTATCGACGAGCACAAGGTGACCTGGGTGAATTTCGTGCCGACGATGATGTCCCGCATCGATCGACTGCCGGAAGCAGAGAAAGAGCGGCACGACCTTTCTTCGCTGCACACCGTTTTCCACATGTCCTCGGCATGTCCGCCATGGCTCAAGGAGCGCTGGATCGAATGGTTGGGACCCGATCGGATCTGGGAGCTTTATGGCAGTACGGAGCGGGTTGGCCAGACGGCGATCACCGGCCGCGAGTGGTTGAGTCACCGCGGATCCGTAGGCCGGCCGATTCTCGGAGCGAAGGTAAAGATCCTCGACGAGCATGGCGGCGAGTGCGCGTCCGGCGAGGTCGGTGAGATCTTCTTCATGCCGGCAGGCGGCGAGCATTCGACCTATCGCTATGTCGGAGCCGAGCCCAAGACGCGCGACGGATGGCATTCGGTCGGCGATCTCGGTTATCTCGATGCCGAGGGATATCTGTACCTCGTTGATCGACGTACCGATCTCATCATCTGCGGGGGGGCCAATATCTACCCGGCAGAGGTGGAGGGAGCGATCGAGGCGCATCCGTCCGTCGTGTCGAGCCTCGTGATCGGCCTGCCGGACGCGGATCTGGGACATGTGGCGCACGCGCTGGTCGAGGTCGCGCCCGATCAACAAAAGATGCTGGACGCCGAGGGCATGCGCGCCTTTCTCGCCGAGCGGATCGTATCGTACAAAATTCCGCGAAGTTTCGAGTTCGTCACGGAAGCCCTGCGCGATGATGGCGGCAAGGCAAGGCGGCGCGCCTTCGTCGACGCGCGCGCGGCGGCGCATTGAGCCATGCAGATATCAGTGGGAGCCTTGTCGACCTATCACGCGAGGAACGATCCGAACCGCGCATTGCTTATTCACAATGATGGCATTTGCCGCCGCGCGGAGTTCGATGCGCGCGCGAACAAGCGCGCGCGGGCCTTGCAGCAAAAGGGGGTGGGGCAAGGCGACTTCGTCACGATGGCGCTGCCGAACGGCCTCGAATTCTACGAAACCATCTTCGCGATCTGGAAGCTTGGCGCCGTTCCCTGTCCCGTTTCGGCGGCGCTGCCGCGCGCCGAGCTTGAGGCGATCATCGGGCTGGTGCAGCCGCGCCTCGTGATCGCGCCGCCCAACCTCGTCCCGTCGGGCCATCCCAGCATGCTGGCCGGCGCGCCCGTCGATGAAATGCTTTCCAGCGCTCCGCTGCCTGACGTCGTTTCGCCTCACCTGCGCGCGCTGACGAGCGGCGGCAGCACGGGACGGCCCAAGGTGATCGTCGATCATCTGCCCGGCATCTGGGACACGGAGGCCGAGTTGCTGCGCCAACGAGCCGATGACGTTCTGCTCAATCCTGGTCCGCTCTACCACAACTCGCCGCTGTCCATGACATGCTGCGCGCTGTTCATCGGTGCCGTCGTGGTCGAGATGGGCAAGTTCGACGCCCTGAGAGCGCTGGAACTGATCGAGAGGCATCGGGTCAGCTTCGTGACGTTCGTTCCGACCATGATGCACCGCATTTGGCGTTTGCCGGAGCGTGAAAGGTTCGACGTCTCGTCGCTGCGGACCGTCTATCACATGGCTTCGGTATGCCCGACCTGGCTGAAGGAAGCCTGGATCGACTGGTTGGGTGCGGATCGCATCTGGGAGATGTACGGGGGATCGGAACGACAGGGTGGCACCGAGATCAGCGGCCATGAATGGCTCCTGCACAAGGGCTCGGTCGGCAGGCCGCTGGCGAATTGCAAGCTGCGGGTGCTCGATGAGGATGGAGAAATCTGCCAGCCGGGGGTCGTCGGCGAGATCTATTTTCTCAACGAGGGCGGGCGGGGCGCCACCTATCATTATATCGGGGCCGAGGCCAAGGCGCACGGCGAATGGGAAACCCTGGGCGACATGGGCCATCTCGATGAGGAGGGGTATCTCTACATCGCCGATCGCCGCACCGACATGATCGTCTCGGGCGGGGCCAACGTCTATCCCGCTGAGGTGGAGGCCGCGCTCGACATGAGCCCGCACGTCGCGTCCAGCATCGTCATCGGCCTGCCCGACGAAGATCTGGGACATCGCGTACATGCTCTGATCGAACTGTCGGCGGAAGCGCGAGGTGTCGTGGCGGCCGAGGATCTGCGCGACCATCTGGCGGCGCATCTCACGCGCTACAAGATTCCGAGAAGCTTCGAGTTCGTCGACCATGCCCTGCGCGACGACGCGGGCAAGGCGCGCCGCTCGGCACTGCGAGAAGCAAGGGTGGAGGCATCGTGACGATGATGCGCTCGCGGTGGATGACCGAAGAACTGGTGATCCTGGCGGATCAGGCGGCCCGCTTCCTCCAAGCCGAGCTCGTCCCGGAAAGGGAAAGCTGGGAGCGAGACCGGTGCGTTTCCCGCGCGGCGTGGCGAAAAGCAGGCGCGGCCGGGTTGCTTTGCGCAAGCATTCCGGAAGAATATGGCGGCGGCGGCGGCAGCTGGGCGCATGAAGCGGTTATCTCGTGTGAGATTTCGCGAGCCGGCCTGGGGGCGGGGTTCGGTCTTGGCGTCAGCGTCAGCTGCAGCATAGTTGCCCATTATATACTTTCCTACGGCTCGGAGGCGCAGAAGGCTCGCTGGCTGCCGGCGCTTGCGACGGGCGAGATCATCGGTGCGATCGCGATGACCGAACCTGGCGCGGGATCGGATCTGAAAGCGATCCGGACACAGGCGAGGCCATGTGAAGGCGGTTACCGCATCACCGGCCAGAAGACCTTCATTACGAATGGGCAAACCGCCGATCTGATCCTCGTCGTCGCAAAGACGGACATGGCAGCGGGCGCGAAGGGCATGTCTCTTCTGGCGGTAGAGGCCGCAAACGCCGAGGGTTTCGTCCGCGGCCGGAATCTCGACAAGCTGGGGCTGCACGCCCAGGATACGTCGGAGCTCTTCTTCGAGGATGTCTTCGTTCCCGAGGAAAACCTGCTGGGCGGGGAACCCGGCCGCGCCTTTGCCCAGTTGATGGAGCAGTTGATCTGGGAGAGGCTCACCGTCACGCTCAATGCCGCCACGGACATGGAGCGGGCCATCGAGATGACCGCCGCCTATGCCCGCGAAAGGAGCGCGTTCGGGCAGAGGCTGATGGATTTCCAGAACACCCAGTTCAAACTCGCGGAGTGCAAGGCGTCGGCCGTCGTGGCCCGGGCGCTCTTCGATGACATGCTGCAACGCTTTCTCGAAGGAACGCTCGATGCGGCCACTGCCGCGAGCGCCAAATACTGGGCCAGCGAGGCATTGGGCAAAGTCGCCGACGAGTGCCTGCAGCTCTTCGGCGGCTATGGCTACATGACCGAATATCCTATTGCGCGGCTCTGGGCAGATGCGCGGGCATCACGCATCTATGCCGGTGCCAGCGATATAATGAAGACGATCATAGCGCGCACCCTTTAGGGCGCTTTCCAGGCAGACGGAAACATCCGCCGGCTCGGAAAGCTCGGTAAGGCAACACTCTAGCTGCGCCGCCACCGGCCGGACCTTCTGTCTGCCCGGTCCGCTCGGACATGGAGGGCGGCAAATCGGCAGAGACCGCAGCGCGGTTGGGGGGCATGATATCCGCCGCGCCCGCCGGCGCGCGCTTTGGGAGGCCCGGCCCGGTTCCGCCGGACGGCTTGTCGCGCCCTTCGTCATTTCGGGGAAAGGGGCGCCGGTAGGGGGCCATAGCGGCTGGCGGCTATCACCCACATGGGACGCCACCCACCATGGCGAATTCGCGCGTCGCACCAAATGGATCGAACCATATATTCGAAAAATAATATCAACTGTTGACTATGCTTGCTTATTGAACATACCATTGATTCATATTTTGGTCGATGCAGAGATTGTTTCGGGAGGTCGTCGTGGCTGCGTTCAAATATATTCTGGTCGATGAACCGGCGGCGGGCGTGTGTCGGATTACGCTCAACCGTCCCGAAAAGAGGAACGCGCTGAGCAATATGCTGCGCGGGGAAATGTTCGCCGCGCTGGAGGCGGCGGATCGCGATCCGGACGTCAGGGTGATGATCCTGCGGGGGGCAGGGGTGAATTTCTCCGCGGGCTATGATCTGTCGTCCGACCTGAGCGTCGATCACCCTTTCCATACCGCCGGCGGTTTCGGGCAATGGCCCCGACATGGCGACGCTGTCCAACGCCGATGCGCGGGTCAAGGGTGTCGAGGTCGAACTGACCGCGGTTCCCGTCCCGGGCCTGACGCTCAATGCCGGCCTGTCGCTGCTCGACGCCAAATATACCGACTTCCCCGCCTGCCAGCCCGACGGCTCGGCCTGCGACGGAAACCGGCTGTCAGACTCGCCCAAATCGACGCTCAACCTGCTCGCCAAGTATGATTTCGACCTGGGCGGCCGGACGGCGAGCATCCAGGGCGGGGCCAACTGGACGGCGAAGCGCTTCTTCGACTTCCGCAACGTCAGCTACATCGCCGACGATGGCTATTGGCTGTTCGACGCGCGGGCTTCCTATGAGATCATGGATGGCCTGACGGCGGCGCTGTGGGTGCAGAACATCGCCAACACCCGTTATTACACCAACGGCTTCGACGTTTCGGCGTTCGGCTATTCGCTGCTGCTGCCCGGCACGCCGCGCAGCTATGGCGGGTCGATCAACTATCGCTTCTGAGGGTCATGATGGGAAGCGCCTCCGCATGACGTCGCGGGTGATCATCGGCATCAGTGGGGCGTCGGGCGCCGCCTATGGCCTCGCCGCGCTGCGCGCGCTGAGGCCCACCGACGTCGAGACGCATCTCGTCATCTCCAAGGCCGCGGCGCGGACCATCGTCGAGGAGACCGAGCTGTCGGTCGACGAGGTCCGCGCCATGGCCGACGTGGTGCACAGCAATGCGGACATCGGCGCCTCGATCGCCAGCGGCTCGTTCCGGACGCTGGGGATGCTCGTGGCGCCCTGTTCGGTGAAGTCCGCGTCGGAGATCGCCTGGGGCATCACCTCCTCGCTGCTCAGCCGCGCCGCCGACGTGACCCTGAAGGAGCGCCGCCGGCTGGTCCTGATGTTCCGCGAGACGCCGTTGCACGGCGGCCATCTGCGGACGCTGACCCAGCTCGACGCCGCCGGCGCGATCGTCATGCCGCCGGTGCCGGCGCTCTACGCGAAGCCGCAATCGGTGCAGGAGCTGGTCGACCATAGCGTCGGCCGCGCGCTCGATCTGATCGGCATCGACGTCGGGCTGGTCCGCCGCTGGAAGGACGATGACGGCGACTGAGGAGCCGCCGCCGCACCTCGCGAGCGAGGATGCCTGGGTCGAGACGGTGTGGGCGGGTACGTCGGCCATCTATGCGAGCCCGGACATCCGGGACCTCTGCCTGTCCTTGCAGGACGAGGAGGGGCTGTGCGTCCCGACCCTTTTCTGCGTCTGCTTTGCCGCGGCGGCGGGGCTGATCGCCTCCCCCGAACGGGCGGCGTTCCTGATCGCGGGCGAGGCGCCCCTGCGTGCGGAGATCGGCCGGATACGCGCGCGCCGCCGCCCGGCCCGGCCGGCCGCCGACGAGCCGCCCGAACGTCGGCAGGCCTATGACGCGCTGAAGCAGCGAGAATTGTCGGCCGAACGGGCGCTGATGGAGGCCTTGTCACATCAATAGGTCCTGACCCTAAATGTACGACCGGGGGAGCTGGCCCATTTTGAGGCAGTGCTCCATCGTGGCGCGATCCGGCCTTGCCCCACAGGCCGGGTCATTCGATAATATGCGCCTGGGGCATCTGTTCGCCCCGGCGCGATCGGAAGACGGCGGCAATGGTGGCTCATGCCTCGGTTCGGGGATCGGTGGTGACGGCCGTCCTCGCAAAATTCGCACGAGCTGGTGGAGATGGCGACGCGCTGTTAGCCCGCTATAGGTTGACCAGTGCGATGCTGTCCGACCCTTGGACGACGGTGCCGCTGGCCCGATATGTCGCGATGTTCGAGGAGATGGCCGATCTTCTGGACGATCCGCTGCTGGGCGTACGGCTGGGGATGGAAACCCGCCCGGTTGACCTGGGCCCGACCGGGCTGATCATGGCGCGATCGGGATCGGTGCGCAACGCGCTCGACCGGCTGGCGCGCTTCGTGAACAACCTGCAGTCGGGCACCCATTCGGCGCTGAATGAAGCAGATGACCTGCTCGTCCTTACCTACCGGCTAAACGATCCAGCGATCTGGCCGCGCCGTCAGGACGCTGAGTTCACCCTGTCATCCGTGATCCGGATGATCCGCTCGGCCTTCGATCCGGACTGGGGCCCGATCCAGGTTCAGTTCGAACATCCCGCGCCCTCCGTCTCCGCCGCGCGCGCGCTTCGGCGGATGCTGGGCTGTCCGATCCGGTTCGAGGCGGCCAGCAACGGGATGGTGATGGCGCTGGAGGAGGCGAAGGCACGCTTCCGGGACGAGGATCATGACCTGATCGACGTGCTCGAACGCTATCTGACCGACTTCACCCCGTCCGAAAGCCTGAGTGACCGATGGCGCGACAAGGTGCTGGCGCTGATCGTCACCTATCTTGGCCAGCAGCCGGTCACGACCGAGCGGCTGGCGGCCGACCTGCGGCTTTCTCCACGCAGCCTGCAACGACGGCTGGCGGAGGAGGGAACCTCGGTCAGGGCGCTGTTGCGCAGCCACCGCGAGGAACTGGCCGACCATCATCTGCAGGCGGGCGCATCGAACCTCGGCAACCTTGCCGAGGCGCTCGGCTATGCCGACGGCACCACTTTCTGGCGCGCGCATCGGAACTGGACGGGCCAGGCGCCCAGTGCGGTCCGCCGGCGGCTGACTGCCGATCAGAAGCGGTCGAGGCTGTAGGGGGCCGGGTCAACGATCGGCGACGCTCCGGTGACCAGATCGGCCGCAAGCTGGCCGGCGGCGGGGGAGGTGCCGAAACCGTGGCCGGAAAAGCCCGAGGCGATCGTCAGGCCGGGGACGCCTTTCACCGGACCGATCACCGGCAGCGAATCCGGGGTGATGTCCATCATGCCCGCCCAGGCATCCTCGATCACCGCCTTCTCGAAGACGGGCCAGGCGGCAGTCAGGTTGTGCATGGCCTCGGCGTTCAGCCCTTCGTCGGTCGGCGGGTCCATCGTGCGGACCCGTTCGAACGGCGAGATACCCTTGCCCTTCCAGCGCCGGGGCAGAGCGAGGTCGCTGAAGAAGTCCTTGCCCAGCGAGATGCGCAGGAAATGACGCTGGCTGCGCAGCGCCGGTAGATAGCGTCGGCCGATCAGCAGATGATCGAGCATCAGCGGCGCGCCGAGGCCGCCGCGCTGGGTGATGGTGAAGCCGCCATCCGCACGCTTGCGGAAGGAGAAGTCGGGGCCGCCGACGGCGATCTCGGTGGGGCCGTCCATCGGGGCGGTTCGGATCACCGAGCAGATCAGCGGCAGGGTAGGCAACGATACGCCGAGATTGCCGAGGAAGCGCCGCGACCAGAGCCCGCCCGCGAGCAGGACGTTGTCGCAGCGTATCTCGCCCTTCTCCGTTACGACGCCGCTGACCTTCCCGCCGGTGAGCGCGAGCGTCCGGACCGCGCAGTTTTCGACGATGATCGCGCCGTGCCTCATTGCGGCTGCGGCGATGGCGCTCGAGGCGAGGGTCGGCTCGGCGCGGCCGTCGGACGGAGTATGGATGCCGCCCGCCCAGTCGTCGCGCCCGCCGGGGACGAGCCGGTCGATCTCGGACGGCGTCAGCAACCGCGAGTCCAGCGAGAGGTCGCGGACCGACTGCAACCAGCCCTCGTGCATCGCCATCTCGACCTCTGTCCTGGCGAGGTACATGATGCCCGCCTGCCGATAGCCGACATCGGCCGATACCCGTTCGGGCATCTCCGCCCAAAGCCGGTCCGACGCTACCGACATGGGAACGTCTGGCGCGGAGCGGCCCATCTTGCGGATCCAGCCGAGATTGCGCGATGATTGCTCGCCGGCGATCCGGCCCTTCTCCAGCACGACGACGGGGATGCCGCGCTCGGCGAGCGTCAGCGCGGCCGTCAGTCCGACGATGCCCCCGCCGATCACCACGACGGCGGTCGAGGCGGGGATGCCGGGGGAGGTCTGGACGGGGGCGATCTTGGGAGCCATGCGGGTATCCTGGGCCGGCGGGTGATCGTTAGGGAGCGACGGTGACCTTCTCGACATCCGCCGTCGAGGCGCCGCGATAGGCGGTCACCTCGATCTCCACCTTGTAGACGGTCGAGCCGAGCGGCGGGCAGGTCACCGTGCTGGCCGGATCGATCCCGCGAAACTTGTCGCCGACGATGGTCATGACGCTATGGGTGTCCGCCGGATCCTGGATGAAGACGCGCGAGGCGACGACATCGGCCAGGTTCGCGTCGACGGAGGCCAGCGCCCGCTCGATATTCGCGAACACCTGCAGGGTCTGCTCGCCCACATCCTCGGGGATTTGCTGTGTCGCCGGGTTGCGGCCGGCGGTGTTGGACACGAAGATCCAGTTGTCGACCGCGACGATGCGCGAATAGCTGCCGATCTCTTCGAACTTGTTACCGGTCTTGACCTTGATGACCTTGGCCATGTCTCTTCCTTGTCGGGGGAAAGGGGCCGGCCTTCAGCGAAGCCGGCCCCCATGAGGGATCAGCGCAGGACGGGCTCGTCCCACAGGTTCAGCGTCACGCCGATGCCGCGCTCGATCGCGTTGCGGTACACGACGGTTCCCCAGGCGACGTCCTCGACCGGCATGCCGCCGACCGACATGATGATGATTTCCTCGTCATTCGTGCGCCCGGGGGCGTCGCCCGCGACGACCTTGCCGAGGTCCTCGAGCTGGCCATTGGTCATCTTGCCCTCGGCGATCATGTCGAGGAAACGGACGCCAATCAGCGGCACATGGTTGTGCGCGGGCTTGGGAAGTTCGTCGAACCAGCACTCATAGAGCCCGGTATTGTCGACCGCCTTGCGGACGTCGGGCTGTTCCATCCCCTCGTCCATCTGACAGCTGGCGGGCATGACCAGGAAGGCGCCGGACTTCACCCACTCGCGCTTGACAAGCGGATAGGTCGACGGATCGCCGGTCTCGCCCGAATTGCAGTAGGTGACGATGTCGGATCCACGGACGACCGCCTCGATGCTGTCGACCACCTCGACATTGGTGACCTGCGGGAAAGTCTCCGCCAGCCAGGACAGGAAGCTGTCGAGGCTCGCCTTGCCGCGCCCTTTGATCTTGATCGTGTCGATCAGCGGACACACCGCGATCAGCGCCATCACCGTGGTCTTACCCATGACACCGGGGCCGACGAGGCCGACGACCTTCGAATCCTTGCGCGCGAAATGACGGGCACCGACGCCGGGGATCGCCCCGGTCCGATAGGCCGACAGCAGGTTGGCCGACATGAAGGCGAGCGGCGCCGAGGTGTCGGCATCATTGAGCACGAAGGTGAGGATGGAACGCGGAAGGCCCTTGTCGCGGTTTGCGATGTTCGACCCGTACCACTTCATGCCCGCCGTACGGAACCGACCGCCCAAATAGGCCGGCATCGCCATCAGGCGGCGGTCGGCGGTGGGCTTCGGCATGTCGGGGAAGGGCGAGTTTTCCGGGAAGGTGATCATCGCACCATGGGAATCATTATTGGCGCCGGCCATCCGGTAATCGCCATGATAGAGCAGGCCGAACATCTCCTCCATCGTGTCGACGCACTGCGGCATGTCGGTGACGCCGGCTCTGATCATGTCCTGTTCCGAGAGGTAGATGAAATCGATCTTGGTTGAGGCGGACATGGCGAACGTCTTTCATTGGCGAGGTTGACGAAGGTCGGGCCGGTAGAGCGGCGGACTCCACGGGGGCCCTGGCAATCTGGTGCTATTTGAAATGCAGAGCCCGATAAGTGGCGTCAAAATTTCGATAATATACGCCAAGATGCTGTCATAATCTCGCCGCCGGCTCCGGTTTGACGGTGTTTTGGATTAAAAATGTAAAGTCGGATGCCGCGCAGCTGCGACCGGAAGGATATCTGCGACCAGAAATGCAATTTCGAGGCCGCAACGATGTCGTTGTACCAGAACGAACGCGCGGGGGCGTTGATGAACTGGCCAGTCTGCCAACCAACCATTCAAGCTATCGACCATGTCTGACGCGGCAGCCTCGTGATTGTCGGCGACCAGCATGACAGTTTTGAGAGTCGCGCGACCAGGCGTACTCGCCGCAATGCTAGGTGATTGGCATCGGCTGAATCGATCATGGCAGCGATCAGCGCGTTCCCTTCTGGTGGAGCGCATCAGGGAGAAAAATCGGCGCCGTGCAGACGCTGATCGACGAGACCAACTTGATGATGGGCGAAAGAAACTAAGGGATTTCTGCCCAACGCGGGATAGCTACATCAGGATGAAAGACTACTCGTCCACGAGCGAACCCACGGTGACGTTGAGGGCTGCCGCGATCCTGCCGACGACGTCGAGCGTCGGGTTCTTGTCACCGTCCCTCTCCAGGCCGGATAGATAGGTCCGGTGTATGCCGGCACGCATCGCTGCGATTCACGACTGCTATAGTGGCGGTTAGCTGTCGCTTTCAATCTGACGTAGCGTTTGCACCAAGCCGCCGTTGAATGAGCGCCGCCATTCCGCCTCTTAGAGGGCGTCGGCGAGTCGGTGGCATGAGGCTGGCGAGCTTCACGCCCGCTGAGGCGATCGGACCGCCGAGATGGTCGAGTATTATGCCGACGCACCTCGGCCATCCGGAAGGATGGGCGCGCGCCGCCGCGGCAGCATGGCATCTCCCGCGCTGGTAAGACGCATATTGGGTCGACAGGGTCCACGAGCTTTTGAATGGTGGCGCTATTGATCATGCGGATCGAGATCATGGTGTCGCCTCCCCTCGCCGAACCATCTGGTTGAAGCCTTCGATGTCGATGTTCGCGCCACAGATGATCACCGCCGTTCGCGCATCACGGAGTTCCTCGCTGAGCGGGCCGATCAGGGCGGCGGTGGTGGCGGCGCCGGCCGGTTCGACGGCCAGCTTCATCTCGCGGAACAGGAGGGCACCCGCGTGGCAGATCGCGTCGTCGTCGATGCGGACGATAGCATCGACCGCCGACCGGCAGAGCTCATAGCTGTAGGGCAGCGCCATGGGAGGAGCGAGGCTGTCGGCGATGGTGGCGGTCTTCTCCAGCCGGACGGGCGCCCCGGCTGCGAAGCTGCGGCTCATCGCGTCGGCACCGGCCGGCTCGACGCCGTGGATGCGGCAATCGGGCTGTAGCGCCCGGATCGCGCTAGCGACCCCGCCGGCCAGGCCGCCACCACCGATCGGCACGACGATCGCGTCGAGCCGCCCCATCTGTTCGGCGAGTTCGAGGCCGAGCGTGGCGGTGCCGAGCGCGGTCGTCTCGCCTTCGAACGGATGGACGAGGAAGCGTCCCTCGTCCCGGGCGATCTGCTCGGCGCGGGCGAAACTCTGTGTGGCATCCCCGCCCAGGATCACCTCGGCGCCATAAGCACGGGCGGCGGCGATCCGGGAGGGGTTCGCGGTCGAGGCCATCACCACCTTGGCGTCGACGCCGAGGGTGTGCGCCGCGAAGGCCACGGCGATCGCGTGATTGCCCGCGCTGACCGCGGTGACGCCGCGCGCCCGCTGGGCTTCGTCGAGCCGCAGCAGGTTGAGCAGCGCGCCGCGCGCCTTGAACGAGCCGCCATGCTGGAACAGCTCGAGCTTGAGCATCACCTCGGCGCCGGGCAACCGCGCGTCGATCTCGCGACCCCGCCAGTGGTGGATCGGGGTCCGGTTGACGAACGGCGCGATCTCGACGGCGGCGGCGCGGATCGCGCCCAGGCTCAGGCCTGGTGCGGCTGAGGGAGCGGTGGCGTTAATAGCGGAACTCCACCGACTGGAGACGGGAATAGCTGTCGAGCGCGGCGAGGCCCCCTTCGATGCCGAAACCCGATTGGCGGGCTGGCTCGGCGGCGTGCGCGAAGCCGGCGCCCTCGCGCGGGTTGGGCGTCGAGCATATCTTCACCGTCCCCGCCGTCACCGATCGCGCCATGCGATGCGCCCGCCCGATATCGCGGGTCCAGATCGTGGCGGCGAGGCCGTAGGCGGTGGCGTTGGCGAGCGCGATCGCCTCGGCCTCGCCGCGAAAGCGCGACACCGCCAGCACCGGGCCGAAGATCTCCTTGCGCGTCAGGGCGATGTCGCAGCCCCGCACGGCGAAGACGGTCGGTTCGAGGAAGCAGCCGGTGGTCGACCGCCGGCCGTCGAGCAGCATCTCGGCGCCGGCCTCGATCCCGTCGACGATGTAGCGCTCGACGGTTGCGCGCTGCTTGTCGCTGGCGAGCGGGCCGTAGGTTGTGGCGGGATCGTCGGGGTCGCCCGCCTTCAACGCGCCGGCATGGGCGAGGACCCGATCGAGCAGCGGCTCGTAGAGGCCGTCCTCGATATAGAGCCGCGTCCGCGCGACGCAGAGCTGGCCCTGGTTGGCATAGGCGCCTGCGACGATATGCGCGGCAATCGCATCGAGATCCTGGCCGGCCATGTCGTCGAACAGCAGCTCCGGCGACTTGCCGCCGCATTCGAGCAGGATCGGCTTGAGCGTCGACTGGCCGATGCCGCGCATGATCGCCCGGCCCGTCGCGGTCGAGCCGGTGAAGCTGATCATGTCGATGTCGCCATGGACGGTGATCGCCTCGCCGGTCGCGCCGTCCCCGGGGAGGACCGACAGCGTGCCGGCCGGCAGTCCGGCCTCGGCGCCCAGCCTGGCGAGGATCAATGCCGATCGCGGCGATATCTCCGACGGCTTGGCGACCACGCTGTTGCCGGCCGCCAGCGCGGGCGCGATCTTCAACGCCAGGTTGATCACCGGATAGTTCCAGGGGACGATCATTCCGATCACGCCGCGCGGCCGGCGCAACTGCAATTCGGTGGCGGCGATGCCGGTCGGCGCGACGATGCCGCGTTGTGCCTTGTCGATCGCCTGAGCATAGTAGCGGATGAAGCCGGCCGCGACGCCGGCCTCGGCGCGCGCGGCCGAGATCGGCTTGCCGACGTCGATACGGTCGGCCCGCGCGATCGTATCGCCCTCGCGGTCGACGAGGTCGGCGAAACGATGCAGAATCGCCATCCGCTCGCCGGGACCCATGAGGCCCCAGTCGCCGGTGAAGGCGGATCGCGCGGCGGCGACGGCCTGGTCGACGGTCGCCTGTCCGCTGCCCGCATAGCGCGCGGTTTCGCGCCCGGTCGCGGGATCGGTCAGCACGAGCAGCCGATCCGAACGCGGGTCCGTCGGGCGGCCGGCTATGATCGGGCGGAGGTCGGCATCGGGGTAGGCATCAGCGATCATCGAGGGATTATCCGACAGAGGTGGCGAGATGGGGGTGGACCCGGGCGATGCGACGGCGGATCGCCGCGTGGCGGCGCTCGGTGATCGGGTAGCCGCGCAGCAGCAGCGCGCCGGCCGTCGCGCAGAGCAGGGGCAGGACGATGCCGACGACGATCAGCGGCATCGGCTGTCCGCGCGCCGGATCGAAGCCGAGCAGGCCGAGGAGCGGGAGCGCGATGCCGATGCTCGCGGCGAGCGCCAGCTTCTGCGCGAAATTGTAGAAGGCCATGTAGAGCGCCGACTGGTCGCGACCGCTTAGCAGGATGCCGAGCTCGACCGCGTCGCCCGCCGTCGCCGCCGGCAGCACCCAGACGACGGGGGTCACCAGGCCGAGCAGGGCGAAGGGAAGGAAGGCGATCATCGCCTGTCCGCGCGGCACCAGCAGGAGGAGCAGCAGTATCGAGAAGAAGGCGAGCGTGCCGAGCGCGAGCGCGCGATGCTTGCCGATGCGGTTGGCGAGGCGGGTCACCAGCGGCAGCGCCATCAGCCCGATCAGGAACTGACCGAGCACGAAGAGCAGGAAGGTGCCGGTGTCGAGCCCCAGCACATGCTCCATGACCAACAGCACGCAGGCGTTCCAGATGTTCGCCGCCAGCCAGAAGGCGAAGATCGCGCCCATCAGCCTGAGGAAGGGGCCGTTGCCCGCGACCAGCCGGATGCCGGCGATCAGGCCGATGGGGGGCGCCGGCTGCGGCGCAGGGCCCGCGGGCGTCAGGCTCACGGCCGCGACGACCGCGAGCGGCAGCAGGATCGCGGTCGTGCCGACGAATACGGCCAGGATCGTGTCGAGGTCGGGATGACCCCCGCCGAGCAGCAGCGGCAGCCCGGTCGCGAGCAGGGTCCCGACCAGCAGATTGCCCTCTCGAAAGCCGGCGATGCGCGTGCGCTGCCGATAGTCGCGCGAGAGTTCGACGCCCCAGGACAGATAGGGGATCTGCACGGTCGACCAGGCGAGATAGAAGAGGAAGAGCCATAGCCCGAGATAGGCGAGCCCTGCTCCGTGCGGCGGCCGGCACAGATACCATGTCGCGATCACCAGCAGGGGGGCGCCGCCGAGCAGCCAGGGCTTGCGCCCCCATCGTCCACGGCTGGCGTCCGACAGATGGCCGATCAGCGGGTCGATGATGCCGTCGAAGGCGCGCGCCAGCGAGAAGATCAGGCCGACCATCGCCAGCGGAAGGCCGACGCTGGTCGCATAATAGGCCGGCAGGTACAGGATCAGCGGCATCAGCAGCATCGATAGCGGCAGCGCCGGCGCAGAATAGGCGATCAGCGGGCGCAGCCCGATCGGCTCGCTCGTTCGCATGTCCAGGCCGGTTCGCTTCCTCATGCATCGAAAACTGGCATGGGCCCGGCGCACGGTCCTGTGCGCTTCGACAAAAGCCCTATGCGATGTCTCGCGGCGGCTGGATTTCGCTGGACCGGTGATCCGGCTTGGGGGATGCTCGATGCTGGGACGGGTGGATGCTTTGACCGACGAACGATCAGGGATCGAGTCTTCGAGCGCCGGCGGCGGGGTTACCCTGCTCGCCCCCCTGCAATCGGTGATCGACTCGCTTCGCCCTTATTATGGCGCCGCATCCGACGAGGGCTGGGGCGCGTGCGGCGTGCGGATGCGGGCCGAGATGGCCGGCGCGCAGGGCTGGCGCGACTGCTTCCACATCCGCGATGGCTGCCTGATCATGGTGTCGGACGTGCGTCGTGACCTTGCATATACCGAGCAGTATCTGGGCGGCGGCCAAATCAAGTTTCATTTCCGTCTCGACGGCGACAGCATGATCACGAGCGAGCATGGCCGAGAAACCGAGCTCAATCCGCTCTCCTTCGGCTTCCTCGTGCAGCCGATGGCCTCGGCCAAGCGCGAGAGCCCGCGGCCTGTCTCGCACGAGCGGTCGGTGACGCTGATCTGCGATCCCGCATTCCTCGACGGGATCATCGACTCGCCGTCCTCCTCATTGCCCCAGCCGATCCGCTCGCTGCTGCGCCATGGCGATCCCGATTTCCATTGTTCGAGCCTGCCGATGCGATCGGTCCTCCACCGCATCGTCGCCGAGATCCTCGATCCGCCGTTCGGCGGTGCGATGCGGGCGATGTACATGGAGGCGAAGACCCTCGAGCTGTTGTGCCTGGCGCTCGGCGCGCTCGCCGACGACAGCGAGACCAGCGTGCCGTTGCGGCCGCGCGACGTCCGCAAGGTGCAGGACATCTGCGTGCTGCTCGAGGAGAGGTTCGCCGACCCGCCGACGATCCAGGAGCTGGTCCGCCAGTTCGTCTGGAACGAGACCCAGCTCATGCAGTGCTTCCGCCGCGTCACCGGCATGACGATCTTCGACTATCGCCAGAATTACCGGATGGAACGCTCGATGCAGTTGCTCAAGGGATCGCGCATCTCGGTGACCGAGGTGGCGTTCGAGATGGGCTATGAGCATCCGAGCAATTTCGCGACCGCCTTCCGGCGCCATTTCGGCATATCGCCCAAGGCGGCGCGCGGCCTGACCTGATTCACGCCTTCTCGAACGAAGCGCGCGGCTTCGCACAGGACATGGCCGGCGGGCGGTCCTACCCTCGCCGCCATGATCGAGGACAGCTATTTCGCGCCGGACTATGACGGCGCCCGCGAGACCTTCCTGCAGGCTGCCGAGCTTGCCCGGCTGGACGTCGCGACCAGCGTGCATCCGTTGCAGGGCCCGGCCGGCCAGGCACTGGCGACCGACACCCTGCGGATCGGCCCGGCCGATGCCGAGACGCTGTTGGTGCTTACCTCGGGAATGCACGGCCCCGAGCTGATGTGCGGCTCGGGCTGCCAGGTCGCCGCGCTGACCGAGGGATGGTTCGAGCGGCTGCCCGAGGGCGTGGCCGTGCTGATGGTCCACGCGATCAACCCGTGGGGCGCGGCCCATGTCCGGCGCAACAACGAGGACAATGTCGATCTCTGTCGCAACTTCATCGACTTCTCCGATCCGCCGGCGGTCAACAGCCGCTATGAGGAGGTCCACGCCGCCTTTACCTGCCCCGAACGGCGCGGCCCGGCGCGCGACGCCGCGCTCGCCGCGCTGCGGGACTATCGCCGCGTCCATGGCCCGGGCGGCTATGGGACGGCGCTGATGACCGGCCAATATGCGCATCCTGACGGCATATCGTTCGGGGGAAGGGGGCCGACCTGGTCGAACCGGCTGATGACCGGGCTGGTCCAGGAGCATGGGCGGGGCGCGAAGCGCGTTGCCTTGGTCGATTATCATAGCGGGCTGGGGCCGTGGTCGCATGGATCGGCGGTCTGCATGTACGAGGGCGAGCGGCTCGAACGCGCCCATCGCTGGTATGGGCCGTGGATCTGGGCGCCGCGGGTCGACGTGCGCAATGCGCCGGAGGAATGCTATGACGTCACCGGCCATAGCAGCGACGGCTATGACCGGATGCTGCCCGGCGTCGACGTCACCGCGATGGTGCTGGAATATGGCACCCGGCCGTCGACGACGGTGTTCGACATCATGCTCGACGATCATTGGCTGACCTTCTTCGGCGACCGCGAGACGGACGAGGGACGCGCGATCAAGGCGCAACTCCTCGACGCCTTCTATCCCGACGATGCCGAGTGGCGCTGGTCGATCGTCTCGCGCGCGCGTCAGGTCGCGCGGCAGGCGATGGCCGGGTTGCGGGCGGTGCCGGCGCTTTGACGCCCCGCCGGCGTCCGGCGCGGCCGGCCGCGCGTCCAAATCTTGCGAAGTCGAATAGGTCCCACGCGCAACCGGATATGAATGCGAACGCCGCCGCTGATAGCCAATGGATGGCCGGTATCCGGCTTGAACGAGCACAGGGACGAAAAGCCCGAGCGATGAAGGGGGTTGGACGATGACGAGCATCCTGACGATGGGGCATTCGATGCGGCGGGCGCTATGCTGCGCCTCGCTGATGGCGCTGTGCGCTCCGGCGGCGCATGCGCAGCAGGCCGCGGCCGGCGTCGCGACGGGCGGCGACGGCGACATCATTGTCACGGCGCGCAAGCGCGAGGAGACCCTGCTCGACGTGCCGGTCGCGGTTTCGGCCTTCTCCGGCGTGAAGCTCGAAGCATCCGGCATCGCCAATGTCAGCAACCTGATCGGCGAGGTGCCCAGCCTGTTCACCACGCAGAACCAGACCTTCGGCCCCGCGCCCAACCAGACCTATCTGGTCCTGCGCGGCGTCGGCGCGACCTCCTCGAACGATCCGGCGGTGGGCACCTTCCTCGACGGCGTCTATCAGACCAGCCTGAACTTCGATCAGGGCTTCCTCGATCTCGAACGGGTGGAGATATTGCGCGGCCCGCAGGGGACGCTTTTCGGCCGCAACACCCAGGGCGGCGCGCTGAATATCGTCACCGCGAAGCCGGACGGGAATTTCCGGTTCAAGCTGCAGGGCGAGGCGGCGGAATTCGACAGCTACAAGCTCGGCGGCAGCGCCAGCGGGCCGGTCGTCGAGGACAAGCTGTTCGCCGGCATGGCCGTGCAATATTCGCGGACCGACGGCTATCTGCACAATGTCACGCTCGATCGGAAGCAGGACAATTCGAACAAGCTCGCCGGCCGCTTCACGCTGCGCGCGACGCCCAGCGACACGCTGGAGGTGATCCTCCGTATCGAAGGGTCGCGCTCGCGCTACGGCTATCTCGGCTTCGGCGTGCCGGATGACGGCAGCAAGCGCTATGTCACCCTCGACGGCGAGAAGCGGACCTCGCACGACCATGGCTACGGCGGATCGCTGACCGTCAATTACACGTTCGACGGCGCGGTGCTGACCTCGATCACCGGCGCCAGCAAGACCAAGTCGCGCTACTGGTTCGACTTCGATTCCGGGCCGGATCTGGGCAATTTCCAGGATCAGCGAACCAACCAGTCGCTGGTGTCGGAGGAGCTTCGCCTCGCCTCGGACGGCAGCGGGCCGCTCACCTGGCTGGCGGGCCTCTATTATTTCGACGAGACCCACGATCAGGATCGCAATTTCGCGCAGGGCCAATGCTCGGCCTGCGTCTTCCCGCCGATCTTCGATCCGGCCAATCGCGTCCTCGAACAGACCAAGTTGTCGCGCGACGGCTGGGCGGCGTTCGGCCAGGCGAGCTATGATCTCGGCCGGCTCGATCTGACGCTGGGCGCTCGCTATGCGCGGGAGACGTCGAAAGCCCATCAGGCGGGCCTGATCTTCCTGCCCGGCATCGGCGCCAATGACAGCTTCGACGGCACCAACAAGGCGAGCTTCAAGAATTTCTCGCCGATGGCGTCGCTGGCGATGCACTGGACCGACGACGTCATGACCTATGCGACCGTAGCGCGCGGCTACAAGGCGGGCGGCTTCGACAAATATCCGGGCAGTTCGGCGGCGGTCGGCATCCCGTTCGGCAACGAAACCTCGCTCAACTATGAGATCGGCACCAAGGGATCGCTGCTCGATCGCAAGCTGACCTTCAGCCTCGTCGGTTTCCTGATCGACATCCACGACCAGCAGCTCGCTTCGACCGTGATCAGCCCGACCACCGGCGTGCCGGTCGGCGTCACCACCAATGTCGGCAGTTCGCGCAGCAAGGGCGTCGAGTTCGAGCTTCAGCTACGGCCGGTCGCCGGGCTGATGCTGCGCGGCAACACCGCCTATGTCGACGCCAAATTCCGCAAGATCACCAGCCCGGTCGGAACCCACCAGGTCGGCGACCGGCTGCCGTTCGTGCCGAAATGGACCGCCGCCGCCGGGGGCGACTACACGATCGCGCTCAGCGACGCGTTGAAGCTGACGGGAAGCATCGACTATAGCTATGTCGGCAGCCACTATATCGGCAACGGCGCGGCTCCGTTCGACCCGATCCTGCCGATCAAGTCCTATGACAGTGCCGACGCGCGACTGACGGTGGCCGGGGCCCGCTGGGACCTGACCCTGTTCGTCAACAATGTCTTCGACAGCTTCAACATCACCCGCCGCTTCGCCCCTGCCTTCCAGACCTATACGCGGGCGACGGTGGCGCCGCCCCGCCAGTTCGGCGTCCGCGCCGGTTTCCATTATTAATCCGTTTCCGTCCGCATCGGCCGGCCTGATCCAAGGTCGGCCGATGCGGCGGCGGACGGGCGTGCGGAGTTGTCTCGATGGCCTGGGATTACATCATCGTCGGCGGCGGGTCCGCGGGCTGCGTTCTGGCCAACCGGCTGTCCGCCGACCCCGGCCGGCGCGTCCTGCTGCTCGAAGCGGGCGGCTGGGACTGGTCGCCGGTGGTGCGCGTGCCTGCCGGCGAGGTGCTGGCGATCATGAGCCCCAGATATAATTGGCGCTATATGGCCGAGCCCGATCCGTCGCGCGGCGGCCGCGCCGACATGTGGCCGGCGGGCAGGGTGCTGGGCGGCGGCAGCTCGATCAATGGCATGATGTATGTCCGCGGCAATGCTGGCGACTATGATCATTGGGCGCGGCTCGGCAACGAAGGCTGGGACTATGAATCGGTCCTGCCCTATTTCCGGCGGGCCGAACGCAACGAGAATGGCGGCGATGCCTTTCGCGGCGGGGAAGGGCCGCTATGGGTGTCGAACAGCCGGGCGCCGCACCCCCTGACCCAGGTCTTCATCGACGCGGGCGTGGAGGTCGGCATCCCCGCCAATCCCGATACCAACGGCGCGGTCCAGGAAGGGATCGGACCGGTCCAGGCGACCCAGCGCAAGGGATGGCGGCACAGCACGGCCCGCGCCTATCTGGCGTCGGCCGCCCGTCGCCGCAACCTGACCGTGCGGACCGGCGCGATCGCCACCCGCCTGCTGTTCGACGGCGATCGGGCGAGCGGCGTCGCCTATGTCCAGGGCGGACGCGAGTGCCGCGAATATTGCCGGGGCGAGGTCGTCCTCAGCGCGGGCGCGATCGCCAGCCCCAAGCTGCTGATGCTGTCCGGGATCGGCGACGGCGATGCGCTCGACGCGCTCGGCATCGAGTGCCGGGTCGATCGCCCGGCGGTCGGCGGCAACCTTCAGGAACATCCCGGCGTGATCATGACGATGCACGTCAACGTCCCGACCTTCAACGTCGAGAAGACGCCGCTCAGGGCGATCCGCCACGCGCTCGCCTTCCTGCTGGCGGGGCGCGGGCCCGGCACGTCGTCGATCGGCCATGCGGCGGCGTTCGTGCGGATCGCGGAAGACGCCGACTATCCCGACATCCAGATATCCTACTCGCCGATCACCTATGATTTCGGGCCGGACGGGCTGAAGCTCTACGAGAGGCCCGCGATCGGCGCGGCGGTCAATGTCTGCCGGCCGGAAAGCCGGGGCCGCCTGTCGCTGCGCTCGGCGGACCCAATGATCGCGCCGCGGATTGAGCATGCCCTGCTCGGATCGGCGAAGGACATGCGGCTGATGGTCGAGGGCTGCCGCCTGCTCCGGCGCATCTTCGAGGCACCGGCCTTCGCGCCCTACAGGATCGACGAGCGCAGTCCCGGCCCCGCCGTGCAGGACGACGCGGAGTGGGAAGCATATATTCGGCGCGAGGCTTTCCTGATGTACCATCCGGTCGGCACCTGTCGCATGGGCAACGACCCCGACGCCGTCGTCGATCCGCAATTGCGGGTCCGCGGCTTGGAGGGGGTCCGCATCGCGGATGCCTCGATCATGCCGACTCTGCCGAGCGCAAACACCAATGCACCGACGATCATGATCGGAGAGAAGGCTGCGGATATGATGCTTTTCTGTCAGAGGGAAGCGAGATAACTCGATTGCGAGGTTGAGCGACCCTATCGAGCTGGTCGCTGAAAGCTGCCCGTCTGGATCCGCCTCAATCTCGGACATTCGAGGAAAGCGGTCGCCTATTCATGTCGCCCGCGGAGTCCGCTGTGCGCCCTAATAACCGGCCCTTGGACGGACCCATGGCTTTCCCGAAAGCCGCCTTTTGTTTAGCGAGAGTGTCACGCCCGCACGGGTGGAAAGCGGACCTCAACCAGCAGATCTTATTCCCACCGACTCGACCAATGCGTTTTGTGGGTTCACAGGCCCAGGACAGGCTCTCATGGCTGATTGGCGGAAAACAAGATCGAATATGATCGTATACCTCTGACAGGGCTGCCATCCGCCCCGCGCACTGGAGCCGGTTTGCTGGTCTCTGTCGCCAGTTCGCAGGCTTTGGCGTTCAAAAGCTCGAAGGAGACGGCATGGCCACATCACATTGAGCAAAGGAGCCGTCTGCGTTGACGACGACAACGGCCTCTAGTGTGACTTTTCCGGCACGCACGCCAACGGGCATCGAGGTTACGATATCCGCTGGGGGCAGCTTATAAAAGCTTGGATGCGCATGGTCGCGCCGGATCATTTTATCAGCGATTCGTTGGCGCAATCGCAGTCCTTTGCGTGCGACATCATCGGCAAGGCCGAGCGCTCGCTGCGCTTCATGGAACATACCGGCCTTCGGCCGTCGCGCGACAGCAAGGCGGCCTACCCGGACCGAACACAGAACACAAAGCTGCCGGATGCCGATCACCCCCGGCGCCTTGTATCATATTCTCGGCAACGAGTTGTACCGCGGCGTCGTCGTTCATAAGGGTGAAGCCCATCGTGGTGAGCATGCATCCATCATCGATGATGAACTCTGAAGCGGTCCAGGACAAGCTCGCCTCCAATCGCATCGAGCGCCGTCATCAGGCCAATGTCAACGAGGTCAGTCTGCTGGCCGGGATGATCCGTGATGGCGAAGGTCGACGGATGGCCCCGAGCCATGCCAGCCGTGGTGATGTCCGTTATCGCTATTACAACTCGGTCAATGAAGGGGAGGGGCCGCATGCTAGACCGATCCGGATCGCTGCGCGCGACATCGAGAAGGCGGTCGTCGAAAGCCTACAACGGCTCATCGGAGATCGAGCGCAGTTGACCTTGCTCTACCCGCAGCATGGCGGCGAGGGATACGAGACCGCCGACCTGCTGCGCTCCGCAGCGCTGCTGCATCGAAACATCTCGACCATGGCTCCGTCGGACCAGCGGGCGCTGCTCTTGGATCTGTCGCTGCAGGTCATGGTCCATGCCGACCGCATCGAGGCGAAGATCGATCACGCAGCGTTGGGAAGGCGACTGGGGATCGGGCAGCTCGATTCAGATCAGGAGGTCGTCAAGCTCGCCATTCCGACGCTGATGGTACGGCGCGGCACCGATGTGAAGTTGACCATTCAGTTCGATGCATCGGCATCGTCATCGCGGCGTGATCCCAAGCTGGTCGAACTGATCGTCAAGGCGCATCAGGCGAGGCGCATGCTCGGGCTCGACGGCAGGCCGCCGACCATCGCGTCGGACCTGGATTATTATGCCCGCAACCATCTGGCCCGGCTGGCGCGCTTCGCTTTCCTGGGGCCTGAGATCGTCACGGCCATCATGGAGGGATCGCAGCCGGCAACAGTGTCGGCGCGCAAGCTGATGCGGACCTCGGATCTGCCGATGGACTGGAAGCAGCAAAAGTCTATGCTCGGCTTCAGCTGACCTCCAGCAGCTCGAAGCCATGGGGCGGCGCTCCGGCGCTGCCCCTTCTTTTGTTGAGCCTCATCTGGAAGCCCGTCGGCCATTCCCAGTGTCACTAAACGGGCCCTCGGAGACTTGCCCCCATTTGGCGCATATCGAATGGCCAAATGCGTCTCTGCGCCGACGCGCTCGAAAGTGCCTGGTGCAAACCCACGGAAAATAGGGAGGATTCTCGCTTTTCGGCGACGGTCTCGGATTGGCCGTCATAGCGTGAGAAAAATGGCTCACGAGGCAGTCAGAACCTAAAGCGTCTCGCTCGACAATTCCCTGCCACGACATGTCTGGCAGGGAATTGTCGACTTTTCGCAGCTGATTTGCCCCAATCGGAAGTCTCAAACAGTCCGGATTCCGGGGAGCAACGACAGGATTTCCCTGCTCGCCTGGCAGGGAATATGGAGCGGCTGCTCAAGGAACTGCCGTCGATGCGGCAGGTAAAAAGAGCCTGCCTGCAGAGCGAAAATTGACAATGAGAGCGGGCGTAAGTCTAAAAGCGGCCGGGCGTAAGTCATGACCGGAGAGGGCGTAAGTCATGACCGGAGAGGGCGTAAGTCAAAGAATGGGAGGGGTGTCATCCGGTCCGGATTTTTCCATAGGAAGAGGGTTTTTGAAGCAGGGATCGCTTGACTCAAGATTATACCGATAATATGAAGGGGCTCACTCACCAATAAATGTGATAAATCTCGGCCGGTCCATGATCGAATGCTGAGATAAAATATTTTTTGTTGTGAGTAACTATGACTAAAAAATACAACGCCAAGTGCACGCCGACGGGCGATTATCCCCTCGGATATTGCAGGCCTCCCGCGCACAGCCAATGGAAAAAGGGCCAGTCGGGAAATCCGAACGGCCCGAAGCCCAAGAAGGTACCGCCTTACCATCCATCTCAATTTATTGAGGGAACAGAACTCACCAAGTTCCTCCTCACCGAGGAAGCTTATCGCCCGGTCTCCGTGAGCCAAGGCGATACGAGTACCGAATTGCCGACAATTCAAGGCGTGCTGCGTGTTGTGGGAAGGGAGGCTCTCAAAGGCAATCGCTTCGCCCGACGCGATTTCCTCAATTACGTTATGGCAGCGGAACGCGAGCGTAACGAAGTCAGGCACAAATTCAACGAGACCTGGTTTCGCTATAAGTTCGAAGGCGCAGCCGCCATTGCGGAAGCGCGAAGGAAAGGGCTGCCTGAGCCTGAGCTACTCCCTCATCCCAACGATATCATTGCGGATAATCGGACGTGCAGCGTGTACATCTGTGGTCCCGAAACCGAAGAGGAGAAGCGGGAATGGGACGAGCAGCTCGATTACCTTGCTCGTCAACAGGAGGAGGTCGCCGCCCTCGCCGAGCGATATCGAGATCCAGCCAACGCCAAATATAAGGAAATGGTGCTCGAAGATTGGCATCTGGCACAGCGGCTGTTCGACTGCGTCAACGACAACTTGCCGCCGCATTATCGTATTGAGCTCCAGCATAGGTCATGGGCCGAAGGAGCATCACGGCCGGATGACCAACGCTACATCACATGGCCCCAGCGCGAATATGACGAGGAACGCTATCAGGCAGTGGCGGCGGCGCTGAGAAGATCGGTGCCGAGGCCTGAGAGCTGACCGAAACCGGGCGACACGGATATGCCGAAAGGCCGGGCCGATGGTCGCCGGGCGGGCAAGCCGGAATAATTTAGGAGCGCCAAGATGCCGCTCGTCCCGGCGGGCGCGCTCCCCACAGCTTCCACGGGAGGCATGATATGACCGATCATCACCGCATCAATCTACCATCGGGCCTCAAGAGCCAGGTCCAGGAACGCAATCGCCGTCGGCTGAAGGGCCATGAAGGGCGCGTGAAGACGAACAGCCAGGCCCTTGTCGCCCGCAACGATCCCGCACCGAAGCTGCGCTCCGAGCGCTGGCCGCTCGACCGGTTGAAGGATGCCGACCGCCGCACCCGCCGCACCTCGCCTGCTCAGCTCGAGCGGGTGATGCGGTCGGTCTCGCAGCTCGGCTTCCTCAAGCCGGTGATCATCTCGGCCGACGGCAAGATCGTCGACGGCCATATCCTCGTCGAGGTCGCACGGCGCATGGGGTTGCCCGACATCGCGTGCGTGATCATCGACCATCTGTCGCCCGAGGAGCTGCGCCTCGCGCGGATCGCCCTCAACCGGATCCAGGAGACCGGCGAATGGGACCTGGACGAGCTGTCGGTCGAGCTCGAGGAGCTTCAGCTGGTCGACCTCGATCTCGTCCTGACCGGCTTCGATCCGGGTGAGCTCGACCTCATCCTTGACGAGGAACCGGCGCTGGCGAGTGTCGACGAGCACGTGCCCGAACGGCCCAGGATGCCGGTCTCCGAACCGGGCGACCTATGGTTGCTCGACGGGCACCGCCTCCTCTGTGGCGACGCCCTCGATCCCGGCAGCTATGCGCTGCTCCTCGACGGCCGGACGATCGACGGGGTCTTCTCGGACCCGCCCTACAACATCAAGATCGAAGGGGTGGTGAGCGGGCTCGGTCGGACCAGACATAAGGACTTCGCCATGGGCGTCGGCGAGATGTCCGACGACCAGTTCCGCACCTTCCTCGGCGACTATCTCCTGCGCTGCCGCGAGCATGCCTCGCCCGGGGCGGTGATCTTCGCCTGCATGGACTGGCGCCAGGTCGACCTGCTGATGCTCGCCGGACGCGATGCCGGGTTCCACCGCATCAACAAGGCGGTCTGGCACAAGGGGAGCGGCGGCATGGGCAGCCTCTATCGCTCGGCCTATGAGGAGGTCGTCGTCTTCTGCACCGAGCCGACGCTGGCGACCAACAATGTCCTGCTGGGCAAGAACGGTCGCAACCGGACGAACCTCTGGACCTATGCCGGCGCCAGCCGGAAGGGCTCGTCGGCCGGCAAGGCGCTCGCGGACCATCCAACGCCCAAGCCGGTCGAGCTCGTCGTCGATGCGCTGCAGGACGTCACCAAGCGCGGCGACCTCGTCTTCGATCCGTTCATGGGGTCGGGCACGACCCTGGTCGCGGCCCAGGCGGTCGGGCGCATCGCCTGCGGCATCGAACTCGACCCGGGCTATGTCGATGTCGCCATCCTCCGCTGGCAGCAGATGACCGGCAAGCCGGCGATCCATGCCGAGAGCGGGAAGACCTTCGAGGAGGTCGGCCTGGACCGGTCGAACCGCGACGGCGCCATTGAGGCCGCCGAGTAGCTCGCCTTCCAACATCGTGGTCACGGGCGGCGGCGGGGCGTTAGAGCTCCGCCGCCTCGGTTATGACCGGCCGGGGCGATCGAAGACGGTGAGATAGGCCAGGCGCATCAGCGAGACCGCCAGGCCACCGACCGCCCAGACCAGCCGCACGAGGTTGACCGCGACCATGATGGCCGAGACGAGCCCGACCGCCGCGCCGGCGGCGAGATAAGGAACGCCGTTAGGTCGACGGCTCATATCTGCCTCCGATCAATTTCGCTGCAGGCTGCCCATCTCTCGGCTTTGAAGTTTGCGCTTCCATAGTGCTTCGATGGCGAGGGTATCCTTCAGGGTCGTCGCAGATCCCACGACCTCGAGGATGCTGACCTGATAGTCGCTCGGCTCGCTGCTCTTCAGACCGATATTGCCACCATGCCCGTCGGCGGCATAAGCCAGCCAGCGGGCGAGAAACCCGCCGTCGCTGCTGGTTGCCGAGCCGACATACCATTCGCCGGTCCGGTCGGACGTGAGCAAATATATCCCTTGGGCTGCTCGAAGCGCCTCGGCCCAGCTGCGCGGTAGCGTAGGAATGTCCGATATATTGGCAATGAAGTGCGTGTAGCCTGGAAAGGCGTCCTCGCGAAATTCGGTGATCGCCTCGATGGCCTTGTCCTGCTTGTCGGAACGTTGGATCCAGCTACGGGCCGCCAGGCCCCAATCGATCCAGACCTTGCCGACATAGTCATTGAGCGGCGACGATAAAGTCAGGCGATATGCATCCAGTTCGTCGGCGGTCAGCTCAGCGTCGGTCCGCTTGAAGAGGGGGTCTACCCTATCCTTCGGAGACGGCCCGAGGCGTTCGGCACGATATAGGCCGGCAAACAAGGTGCCGCCCGATGGAGGTACGACGAACGTCGCCCAGCAGGGGGCTCCCAGCTTCGTCCGGTTCGCCGCCGTTTGAACCGACTGATAATCATCAAAGGCGGCCCGATCATCGCGCCATAGCAGATAGGGCGTCCGCCCTTGCGGCGTCCTGGTCTGGTGGCGCAGCAGGCGCACCTCGGAAAGGTCAAAGCCCGTTTTCAAGAGCAGATCGTTGAAGCTCAAAATCATTGCGTCCCCCGTCTTCCTGGGCGACGCCGTCGGCCTTGGCCTATCTCGTCGCGCCTATGTCCTCTCGGGGCGACGGCCAAAGCCGGATGCTAGTAAACCCTGGCAAAGCACAGAGCGCACACGCCTTTACCGTTGCCGGCTGGACATACGCGTGTGCCACCCGGCCGATGATTTCGACCGAGGTGCTTTGCATTGGGGGTTACTAGGCCCCGCCCCCGAGTATTGCGGGAGCAGGACTGACATGCTCAGCTTGCGGCTGAACTGCAAGTGGAATGAGAGGGGACGGTATCTATCTCTCCTATGTGAGGGAGATGGAGCGCGGGGCGCGTCATCCGACCGTTATGGGGCGTCGGGACGTTCGCAGCCCTTGTCGGTCAGCACATCGACGACGGGCGTTTCCGCCTTCGATGGACATCATCGCCGGTGAGGTGGACCGTGCTGTTATGCGCGGGTCATTGTCGCTGGGCGACTATTGGTGGCTGGCGCCAGCGACGCGCTTAGAAGGCCATGGCAAGCGTCAGGCGCGGCTCTTTTCCACCCAGGTCAGGGCGGCGATGACGGCTTCCCGGTTTTGGTCGGTCAGTTCCACGCCCGCCTCGCGCGAAAAGCGCTCGATCCGTGTTTCATCCCGAATGATCTCCAGGTGCCGCAGGGTCATCAGGCAGGTTTGAACGTCGGTCAGGCCGCTATGATGCTCGACCCAGGAGAGCGCCTGTTGATAGGTCATGCGCTTCATCGTGACGGTGTCGGCTTGCCAACTATCCATTTCGATCACGTCCCCCCGGTCCGTGGGCGACACTTCGGGTCAGCCCCTGTCGCCCCTATCTCCCCTCGGACGACGAGCTCCACATGCTCTGTCGTCGATAAGTGATATGACCAATGCTCGGAAAGACGTGTCGGTCAACCGAATTGTCACTGATCGTCTGTAGATCGATCGTCGACACGCGTGTCTGTGTCTCGGCGTGGATATATGCAAGCGCCTGGGACAGAATGTGCGCCGCCTTCGCGAAGAGAAGGGCTGGAGCCAGGAAGCCTATGCCGATGAGGCAGGCATCCACCGCACCTATATCAGCGACATCGAGCGCGGGGCGCGGAATCCGACGGTGAAGGTCGTTGAGAAACTGGCTGCCCCCTTCGGCGTGCCCGCTGGTCAGCTCATCGATTAACCCTGCCCCGGGGCTCCGGGTTTCCCTATCACCATGATCGTTTCGGCAAAGGCCTGAGCTTCGTGACTTGGCGAAGTGGGCCGCGCGCTACTGCCCCGGGGGGCTCCACCGGCAAGCAAGCTTATTCTCACCGACGGCTGCGATTCTGCTCGAGACACATAGGAGTTCTGACACCCTCTCCCAAGGGTCGCTAAATTATTTTCTATACTTTACGTATCGCAAATACCAACCTGGGCCCTCGCGCCATTTCAGCGCAAGCTTCGGCCGTTCAAACGCTCTCCCGAAAACTCGCATATCAGCCAATTGACATCAAAACGGTGCGTCTCGTATATAACGGATAAATAAGCTAGTCCGAGGGAGGGGATAGTGAAGTTAAGATCTTTGTTCGCCGCGTCGACTGCCGTCGGTGGTGCATGGCTTTGGCTCATGGCCAGTCCGGCGTTTGCGCAGGATAATCGACCGGCAACCGGCGATGCCGCCGGCGCCGTAGCGGCGGAGGCCGATCCGTCCGATAATGGCGGGCTGGGCGAGATCGTGGTCACGGCCCAGCGCCGCTCAGAGAATCTACAGCGGGCAGCGATTGCCATCACTGCGGTTCCCGCCGAAGCCCTGGTCCGGCTCGGCGTGTCCGACACCAACCAGATCACGCGCGTGGCGCCGGCCCTGCAAGTCAGCACGCTGGCAGGTACCTCGACGCAACTCTATCTGCGCGGCGTTGGCAACTTCACCACCAACTCGCTCAGCGATGCGGCGGTGTCGGTCAATCTGGACGGTGTTGCGATCGCCCGCAGCAGCGCCATCCAGGGCTTCTTCTACGACCTGGAGCGCATCGAGGTCCTGAAGGGGCCGCAGGGCACGCTCTACGGCCGCAACGCGACCGGCGGTGCCGTCAACATCATCACCGCCAAGCCGGTGTTCGGCGAAACGAGTGGCTATGTGAATGCGGAATACGGCAATTTCGATGCCAAGAAACTCACCGCCGCGCTCAACATCGGGGTCGACGAACGCTCCGCGATTCGCGTGTCGGGATATTTCTCCAACCATGACGGCTATTATTCCGACGGCACCAGCGACGATCGTACCCGCGCCGGGCGGATCCAGTTCGCATCGCAACTGACCGACACATTCAAGCTGACGCTTGGCGCAGACGTGGCGCATGTCGGCGGTCGCGGTGCGGGCGCAACGGTCAACGGACTTGATCGGGACAAGCGCATCGGGCTCGCGGACGCACCCGCTCAGGCCATATTCGGCAGCAGTTTTTCGTTCCTCGCGGGCAATTTCCTTCATCCGCTTCCGAACGATGCCTATAGCGACAACACCTATTTCGGCTTTTATGCACAAGCCGACATCAATACGCCGATCGGGACGCTCACGATCCTGCCGGCCTATCGTCGGGCGGATATCGATACCCTTGGTTATGGCGGAGGCTTCGCCTTCCTCGAAGGTCTGAAGGCCGACCAGACGACGATCGAGGCGCGCCTGGCTTCGGATGGCGACGCTCCGCTGAGCTACATCGTCGGGCTATATTATCTCGGCGAACATGCCGTCGAGCGCGCCAACTTCAACCAGCAATATTTCGCGGCCTATGGCCTGTTCGACAGCAACACGGACAGCTACGCGGGATTTGGCCGCCTGACGTACAAGGTCACCGATAGCTTTCGCCTGACCGGCGGGCTTCGCTATACGATCGACGACAAGCGGGCGCTGATCGACTCCTACAACCCGATCGTGGTCTGCCCGGCCGTTTTCGCTGGTGGCAACTGCATCGGCAATACCCCGGCCCTGCCCGTGCAATCGCTGGTGCCTTCATCGCTGATCCTTCCCAACGGCGATCCGATACCGGTCCTGCCCTGGGGAACCGCGGGCGCGATCATCCAGGACTCGCGTCCGGTGCTGACGCCCAGCAAGAAGTTCAAGAAGCTCACCTATCGCGTCGGGGTCGAATATGATCTCGGTCCGCAATCGCTGCTGTACGCCAGCTATGAGACCGGCTTCAAATCTGGCGGCTTCTTCAGCTCTATCGACAATCCGGTCTATCAGCCGGAAACGATCAACGCGATCACCCTGGGATCGAAGAATCGCTTCCTGAACAATCGCCTGCAGGTCAACATCGAAGGGTTCTGGTGGAATTATAAGAACCAGCAGGTTTCCCACTTCCGGCTCAACAGCCAGGGCGGGACGGAGTTCGTGACCGAGAATGTCGGCAAGTCGCGAATCCGGGGTTTCGAGGTGGAAGTCCGCGGCCGTCTGGGCGGGGGCACGACCGTCAGCGGAACCGTGCAGTATCTCGATGCCAAATATCGCAACTTCACGTACGCGAATCCGTCGAATCTCGGCCCGCCCGTCACCGGATGCGCGTTCGCGCCGAATGGCGACGGCAGCCAGTTCATCGTGAACTGCAGCGGGCGCCGTGCGATCAACGCGCCGGAATTGTCGCTGACGGGCGGCATCGAGCAGATTTTCGATCTGGGTGACTCCAGCCGGATCGTGATCAATCTGGACGGGCGCTATCAGTCGAAGATCTTCACCGGCTTCGAGCAACTGCCGCAGCAGTCGCAAAAGGGCTATTTCATGGCGGACGCCCAGGTGAGCCTCGAGCTGAGGAATCCCGGCATCACCATCTCCGGCTTCGTGAATAACCTTACCGACAGGAACGTGGTGAGCTTCTCGACGCCTCACCCGCGCGCCAGCCAGCTCGTCGTCGAAAGCCTGCGGCCGCCGCGGACCTATGGCGTTCGCGTCGGTTACAAGTTCTAATCGTTCGAACCAGCCATGAGGGGTGCGCCGGGCGACTGGCGCACCCTTTTCATTGAAGGGCCGCCTGGCCAATCGAACGTGCTTCGTATCGCAGAAACATAGGCGAGACTCACATTGGCGAGCAGTCCCACCCGTTACGAGCCGTTCGGCGCCAAAGCCGCCGACGGGGTTTCCCTCACGGGATATGTCGCGGGAGCACCCGACGGGCCCGCGATCGTCCTGCTTCATCCCATCGGCTTCGATGGACGCTTCTGGCGCGCCGTGGTCGACCGGTTGCAGGATCGCTTCCGTCTGATCGTTCCCGACGCGCGGGGGCATGGTGGCTCGGGCCGGGGCGGCGAGACGAGCATCGAACAGCTCGCCGGCGACGTGGAGGCGATCCTCGATCATCTCGGCGTCGATCGGGCCGCGGTCGCCGGCTGCTCGATGGGCAGCGCGACGTCCATGCATCTCGGCGCCGCCGTCCCCGATCGCTGGACCTGGCTTGCGCTGGCGAACGCGCCTGCGAAGATCCCGCTGCCGCGCGAGCGATTTGAAGAGGTCATCGCCGCTGCCCGCGCCGGTCGCTTCGCGGAGATCGCGCGCGACATGCTCGGCCGCTGGGTCGCACCCGAAACCCGAAGGCTCCGCCCCGAATGGTTCACGGAGCGCCTGTCGGACATGCTCGATACGGACGCTGAGGGGTTCGCGGATGCGTTCGCCGCGCTACGCGATTCGGATCGCCGCGACGATCTGGGGCGAATCCGCGCGGCCACGCTGGTCATCACCGGAGACCAGGACGGAGGCTTCAGTGCGGCGGATGCGGAGAGCATGGCGCTCGCCGTCCCGCACGGCCGGTCATGCACCGTATCGAGCGCGGCCCACCTCGTCCCGCTCGAACAGCCGGAGGCCTTCGCAAGCCGGTTGCGCGACTTCGATGAGCGCGTTTCGGAGCTCCCGATCGAGAAGCGGCCGGTCTAAGGCGGCCTTCTGCGCTCAGTGGGATTTGCGGACGAACTTGCCGGCGATGCCCATGAGCGTCGGCGAACCGGTCGCGGCAAGCACCGCTTGTTCGATCGGCGCCTTGATCAGCCGATCCGGCGGGGGGACGGCGCCGCGTCGGCTCTCCCGGCCCATCTGGGGGTTGAGCTTGCAGCGGATCGGCATCCCGAGCACCAGCCGCCGCATGCAGTAATTGCCGCGATCGCAGCGGACGATCTTCTCGAAATCCCCGTCCGTCGCCTTTCGGGCATAATCGGGATCGGCCAGCATCTGGCGCGCGAGCATCACCGCGTCGCCATGCCCCTCCGCTATCGCGCGCGCCGCGTTCATCGGATCGTGCAGCCCCTGGAGCAGGACCGGCACCGAGAGCGCCTTCTTGAAGATCATCGCATCGCCGCTGTCGATCAGGGCTCCGTCGACCATCGGTGCGCTGTCGGCCATCCTTTCGTAACAGCCGGTGGACAGCGCGACATAATCGATCCCTGCCTCCTCGACCTTTTTCGCGATCGCGGCGAACCCCTCGGGGCCGGGGCTGGGTTCCATATAATCGTTGGCAATGATGCGTAGGCCGACGACGAAATGGTTGCCGAGCTTGCGGCGGATCCCGGCGACGATGTTCACCAGGAAGCGGGCGCGATTCTCGACCGATCCGCCATATCGGTCGGTGCGCCAGTTGGTCCGCGGGGAGAGGAAGGAGGACGCGAAATAGCTCATATGCGCGGCGACTTCGACGCCGTCCCATCCGGCCCGCATTGCCCGCTCGGCGGTCAGGATCATCTCCTGCTCGAACGCTTCGATCTCGGCGATGCTCGCTTCATCGGGCACGGGCGTCGAGCGTCCCCCCGGCACGATGACGCCATTGGGAAAATTCTGCTCTGGTATGACGACGTTCATCGGGCTTGCCGAGATGATCGGCCGCGTCTTGCCCGGCACGCCCATGCGGCCGAAGCCCGGCATGATCTCGGCGATGAGCGGGATGTCATGCGCGTGCACGGCGTCCGCGACCTTGCGGAATTCCGGCAGGAATTCGTCCGTTTCGAGCCTGAGCAGCGGTCGAAACCATGTCTCTTCGTAGGAGCGCCTGGTCGAGTTGACGCCGCCCGCGATGATCATGCCGACGCCGCCCCGTGCGCGGCGCTCGAAGAAGGCGACGGTCTGGTCGCCCGGACGCCCGTCCGGCTCGGGCGAGTTCGCGGCCATCGGCCCCATGACGATCCGGTTCGGAAGCGTCACGCTGTTGATCGTGAGTGGCGCGGAGAGCACCGCGCGTGCCTGCGACTGGTCCAATGATCCTCTCCTCATCATGATCCGGTGCCTGTCTTCAGGCCGGTCGATTTCGCTAGACCAGGAAACGGCCCCCATCGCAGACGATCCTGGCGCCGGTGGTCAGCCGCAGATGGGTTATGCAGGCCATGATCGTGCGCGCGACGTCCTCCGGCTCGACCACGCGCTTGAGCGGCGTCGCCTGGGCGATCTTCTCCAGCGCTTCCCGGCTCCTGCCGGCGACGAACTCCGTCGCCACGGCTCCCGGCGAGACGCAGAGCACGCGGATCTCGGGGCCCAGCGCGCGGGCCAGCGAAAGCGTCATCGTGTCCAGCGCGGCCTTCGACGCGCAATAGCCCACATTGCTGCCGCTCCCGGTGAAGCCGGAGATCGACGATACGTTCACGATCACGCCGTCGCCGCTGGCTTTCAACGCCGGAGCGAAGGCGCGTATCGTTCCGAACGGTCCTTGCACATTGCTGGCCATGATCTGATCGAGCAGGGCGTCGTCAAGCGCCTCCAGATCGGCATGGGGGATGGGGCGGGTCGTGCCCGCGGAGTTGACCAGCACGTCGACCCGGCCATGCGTGTCGATGACGGCGCGCGCGGCGTCGCGAACCGATTGGGTGTTGTCGACGGCAATCCGGAAAACGCTGTGACCGCCTCCCTTCAGGCCGGCCTGGAGCTGCTTCGCGCGATCTTCTCCGCTGTGGAAGCCGATGGCCACCTGCGCGCCGCAGTCCGCGAGCATCTTGACGGTGGCGGCGCCGATCCCGCTGCTCCCGCCGATCACGGCCGCGACCTTCCCGTGCAATTCACTCACGCAATATCTCCTGCTGTCACCATCCGGTCGGGCGCCAGTTGGCGGAGCAGGTCCGCCATCATCGTCGCCAGCGCGCGGCCGTCGTCTGCGGCGCCGTAGACGTAGCGGTCGGGGCGAACGATCACCGCGGCCTTGCTCTCGCGCTCCAGCCAGCCTGCGACCCGTCCGTCGCTTTCGTCGAGCGTCTCGATCGGCGCTTCCTCGGCTTCATCGCCGGACAGCAGCAATGTGCCGCCGATCCGAAGCCATTCCCGGACCAGGGACGCATCGAGTGCATCCAGGGCTTCGGCGTTCGCGAACACGGCGAAGCTCGGCCCGATGACATCGTCCATCAGATGCTCGCGCCCGTCGCGCAGGATGCGGGGCTGCACGAAGACCTGGCCCGCGCTGGGGCAGCCATTTTCGAGGAAGCCCTGATGGAGCGGCGGGATGAAGGCCTGACGCTCCGTCGAGACGGCGCCCGTCCGCAACTGTTCGGCCAGCACAGTGTCGCGCGCCAATGCGCGCTCCCGATCCAGCTCTCCGATGATCAGGCCGAACGCCTTTGCATGGCGAACGATCTCGGTGACGTGCGGCTTGCGCTCGATCTCATAGCTATCGAGCAGGGATGCTGCGGTGCCATGCCGCTCGACCTGCTCCAGCTTCCATGCGATGTTCGCTGCGTCCCGCAGCCCGGCGCACAGGCCCTGGGCCAGGAAGGGCGGCATGGTGTGGGCCGCGTCGCCGGCCAGGAACATGCGCCCGCTGCGCCATTGCGTGGCGACGGCGGCACGGAAGCGGTAGACGGCGGAGCGCCAGATGTTGCACGCGGTCACGTCGACATAGCGCCGGAGGATCTCGCGGATCGCGCCCTCGTCCTGAAGGGCCTCCAGATCGTCGCCCGGCAGCAGCTTGATTTCCCAGCGCCGAAGATTTTGCGGCCCGACGACGAACGTCGCCGGACGGTCGGGCCAGCAATATTGGGTGGTCTTGCGCGGCAGGTCGGCCGGCCCGGTCAGCCAGGCATCGACGACGATCCACCATTCCTTGAAATCCAGATCGTCGACGCCGATCCCCGCCGCGCGCCTGACCGTGCTGTTCGCCCCGTCCGCGCCGACGATCCAGCGGGCCTCGATCGTGCGCCTGCCTTCGGCCGTAGCGGCCTCGACGCGGACACCTTGCTCGTCCTGGTCGATCGCGGTGACGGTCCAGCCGCGCCTTCGCTCGACATTGGGATATTTCGCCATGGCGTCGTCGAGCGCGGCCTCCAGATAGGGCTGGATGAACATCATGTTCGGCGGCCAGCCGAGTTCGAAGGGCGGCGGCTTTGGGTCGAACAGCTTGATGAGCTGACCGTCGACGCCGAGGAAGTCGGTTCCGGTGTGGGGCGCGAGGGTATCGAAGAAGTCGGCGGTGACGCCGCAGGCTTGCAGCACCCGCAGGGCTTCATGGTCGAGGACGATCGCACGCGGCTTGTCGAAGATCGCCATCTCGCGCTCGATCACGGCAACGCGCAGGCCGGCCCGCCCCAGCAGGCAGGCCGTCACGGTTCCGACGGGCCCCATTCCCACAACAATGACGTCGTAGACAGCCAACCCCATCCCTCCCGGCCGATTCCTTGCGCGCAATTTCTATTCTATGCGTATAGATATTATGATGTAGGCCGCTGCGCAATGGCCAAGGTGAAGGCCGAAAAATCCTTAAAAGACTGATATCATGGCGCGACCAGAGATCGATACGATGCGCATCGATTTAGGCTGTTTCCATGGCGTATGAGCGCTTGGCGCCGCCTATCCGATGCCGCCGGCACCGTGCCATGCGAGATATTTGGTCTCGAGATACTCGTCGATGCCGTAGATCGAACCCTCGCGGCCGAGGCCCGACTGCTTGACGCCGCCGAAGGGCGCCACCTCGTTCGAGATCGCGCCGGTGTTGATCCCGACCATTCCCGATTCGAGCGCCGCCGCGACCCGCCAGATGCGTTCGGCGTCGCGCGAGAAGAGATAGGCGGCCAGCCCGAACTCGGTGTCGTTCGCCAGACGGATGGCCTCGGCCTCGTCCGAGAAGCGGACCACCGGCGCGACCGGCCCGAAGGTCTCCTCCCGGCAGATCAGCATGTCCTGCGTCACGTCGATGAGGACGGTCGGCTCGAAGAAGAGGCCGCCCCGGGAATGGCGGCGCGCGCCCTGGGCGACCTTGGCCCCCTTGCCGACCGCGTCGGCGATATGCGCCTCGACCTTGGTCACGGCGTCGTCGTCGATCAGGGGGCCTTGCTGCACGCCTTCCTCGAACCCGTCGCCGACCTTGAGTCGCGCCACGGCCGAGGCGAGGGCGGCCACGAACGCGTCGTAGATGCCGTCCTGGACATAGATCCGGTTGGCGCTGATGCAGGCCTGGCCCGTGTTCCGGTACTTCGTGGCGATCAGGCCGGCCACGGCCTGGTCCACATCGGCATCGTCGAACACGAGGAAGGGCGCATTTCCGCCCAGTTCCATGGAGGTCTTCTTGATCGTCGCGGCAGACTGGGCGATCAGGATGCGACCGACCTCGGTCGAGCCCGTGAAGGTGATCTTCCTGACGAGCGGGTTGCCCGTCAGCTCGGCGCCGATGGTGCGGGCCTGGCCCGTCACGATGTTGAGCACGCCGGCCGGAACCCCCGCGCGCTCGGCCAGTTCGGCCAGGGCGAAGGCCGTGAGCGGCGTCTGCTCCGCGGGCTTGACCACCATCGTGCAGCCTGCGCCCAGGGCCGGCGCCGCCTTGCGCGTGATCATCGCAGCCGGGAAATTCCAGGGCGTGATCGCCGCGCAGACGCCGATCGGCTCCTTGAGCGTGACGATCCTGCGGCCGGGCTCGGTCCCCGCCATCACGTCGCCTTTGACGCGCTTGGCCTCTTCGGCGAACCATTCGACGAACGATGCCGCATAGGCGATCTCGCCCTTCGCCTCCGCGAAGGGTTTTCCTTCCTCCAGGACGATGATCCGGGCCAGGTCGTCGCTGTTCGCGACGATCAGGTCGAACCACCGCCTCAGGATGATGGCGCGTTCCTTGGCCGTGCTCGCCCGCCAGGCGGGCAGGGCGGCGTGGGCGGCCTCGATCGCTTCGCGGGTCTGTCCGGCGCCGAGCTGCGGAATGTCCGCCAGCCGTTCGCCGGTCGAAGGGTTGAACAACGGCCGCGACCCTTGCTCGCCCTGCGCGATCCAGCTCCCGTCGACATAGGCCGCCGCGCGCCAAAGCGCTTTGTCGTTCAACAGCTTCATATGGGCTCCCGCTTCGTGGCGTTCGATCGGTTGGTCAGGCCGGATTGCGGCCGACGAAGAAGGCTTCGTCGGGATCGCTGGTCGGATGGAGGCCGGCCGCTTGCGTGGCGTTGCGGAGCAGGGCCATGTCCCTGCCATGGACCCGGGCGGTCGGATGCCGGATCGGCCCGCCATTATAGCCCTGCAGCCAGGCCTGGTATTTCCAGAGCAGGCGATTGGACAAGCCCTGCCCACCGAAGCCGAGCGTGCCGACGGCTTTGCGCATCGGATCGAGCTGATAGAAGATCTCGGTGACCTCGGCGTACTTCTTCTCCTGCATCAACCGATGCGCGCGCGGCAGGGTCGGGCCGAAGAAGGCGCTGTAATTGGTCCCGCAGAACGGAATGTCGATCAACTGTCCCAGCGTCAGATATTCATATTCGAGCGGCGAGGAGATCACGACCTCCTTGTGGAACTCGCGGTGCACCTCGATCGCCGACATGATGTAGGGCATGCCGCCCTCCGCCTTGATGGCGACAACGTTGGGACAATCGTCGACCAGCCGGCGCAGCACCGGAATCGGGATGTCGGAAGGGTGCAGGCGGCCGAAGCCCCAGGTCGGCACCGGGAACAGCATCACGGCGAGATTGGTCGCGTCGATGATCGCCTTGCTGTAATTGTACACGTCGTCGAGCGACTTCGGATAGAAATGCGGGGGATAGCCCAGCAGCACCAACTCGCAGCCATTGGCCTCGGCCTTCTTCACCATCTCGATATTGTCTTCGAGCGTGTTGAAGACCGCGTGATGGACGACGATGAAGCGTCCCTTTCCCTCGTCGACCATGACCTGCTGGAACAGGTCGTGCTCTTCGACCGAAAGCGGCACTTCCGACACCGCCAGCGAACCGATGAAGCCGTGCTCCATCGCCAGCGCGACGTCATGGCGGACCGCCTTTTCGTTCAGGCGCTTGAAATCGGAAGTCATCGTCGGGATCGTCACCTGCGCGACGCCTAGCAGCTTCTCGCGAGCCCATTCACGAGCTTCGCTTTTCGAATATCGTGCCAAGCTATTCCCTTTCCTAAAAAGACTTGTTTTCGAAATTCATCGGCAGGGCGGTGGCGAGGCCGGCGGCCAAGGCGCGCTCCAGCGCCATTTCGGCGATGACGATGTCCTGCAGCCCGCCGCCGACGGACTTGAACATCGGGATACTGGTCTCCGCGAGCTTTCGATCGAGCGCGCCGCTCATCAACTCGGTCAGCGAGAAGGACTTGCCCTCGACGTCGATGCCGGCCTGCCGGGCGGCGATCATGTCGCCCGTCTGTTCGAGCACTTCCTCGCGCATGTCGCAGACGATCAGGTCCGCGACCGCGGCGACGCTATGGTCGATTTCCCTTTGCGAGGGCACGGTCGAGCCGATCGAGACGATCGTCGTCCCCGGCTTCACCCAGTCGCCGAACAGAAGCGGCTCCTCGCCACGCGACCGGGCGGCGCACAGGATGATGTCGGCGTCCGCCACCGCCTCCTGGACGGATGACGCGACGATACCGCGCACGGCCAGATCCGCTTCCACCTTTTGCGCGAAAGTCTGTCGCCGCTCTGGAGTGGGGCTGAACACCGTCACCTCGCTGAGCGAACGGATCGAGGCGAACGCACGCACATGCATCGTCGCTTCGAGCCCGCTCCCGATCACGGCCAGCCGGGCCGGCTGCGCCGGCGCCAGCCTGTCGAGCGCAGCTGCCGATGTCGCGGCTGTTCGGTAGCCAGTCAGGAGGTTGGCATCGACGAAGGCCGCTATGCGGCTGGTCCGGCGGTCGAAAAGGACGATCACATATTCGACCCCCCGTTGGGGAACCGACATGGCCGCGCCCATCAACTTGGCGCCGAAATACCGTCCGCCCGGAGGAGCCGCCGGGAGCAGCCGGAGCCACACGTCCCCGTCCTGCGCGATCGAGCGCGATGGCACCGCCGCCGGCGGCAAGTCATGCGCATAGGTACGTTGGAGGGCCCCGATTGCCTCACGCCAGTTGAAAACCTGACGGACCACCTCCGCCGATACGAAAACAGGACCTTCCACTATCGTGCTCCAAGCGAGACTCGGCGTTCAGTAATTATGTACTGATATGAACTTTGATGCGTGTCAATTGACAGATTGATTTAAATTCTGCTTGTGATGAGCCGAGCCGGCGATGTGAGGTGAACAATGGACGCGACCGACAAGGATGCCATGGGGTTGCGCTCGCTGATCGACCGCCTGGAGGAGGGCGGCGAACGGCGACTGCCTCCTGAACCGAGGTTGAGCGCCGCACTCGGCGTTTCAAGAAGCCGGCTTCGTACGCTTTTGAAGCAGCTTGAAGATGAAGGGGCGATCTGGCGACATGTCGGCAAGGGGACATTTATCGGTCCACGACAGGCGGCGGTGACGCTCGATGATGCCGGTCTTGCCAGGGCCATCAGCGTCGATGATATTTTCTCGGCGCGCCTGCTTCTGGAGCCCAGGCTGGCGGCGCAGGCTGCCATTCACGCCAACGCGCAGGACATTGACAGCTTGAAGGACTGCCTTGCGGAAATGTCTGGAGCGACGAGCTTCGTCCAATGGAAGCGGCTCGACGACCGGCTGCATCGTACGATTGCGGAGGCCACGCACAATCCACTCCTCCTGATCCTCTACGATACGCTACGCTCGCAGATGAAACTGGGAATCGACGCGCGGGTCCAGGAGGTCTTTGGGCAGCTTGCGCAGCCGCGCCGGTCCACCGATGTCGAACATGAAGGCGTGGTCGCCGCGATCCTTGCCCATGCTCCGGAACGCGCCGAACAGGCCATGCGTGATCATATCGCGTCGGTTCGCCAGAACCTCTTCGGATCGCACTAGGCTTCCGTGCCGTCACAATATCTATGCGGGCCGAGCCAGGCGGGCCTTCTCGTAAAGGTGGAATCTCCGACGCGAATGACAGTCGGTTGTAGATGAGCAGCTTGCTTGATCTGCGGCGTATATTCCGATACGTCTCGTATTAATATATGGTGCGATCGTTCACGAGTGGCGCGCCCCGAGGCGAATATGGAGAGTTGGGCAGAATGAACATCACCGGACCCGAACAGTTGATCATGGGCGTCGAGGACCTGGGCGAATGCCGCCGCTTCTTGAATATCTATGGCTTGAAGGAACTGGAGGCCGGCGCCACTGGCGCCTCGTTCGAAGCGCTCGATGGTAGCGGCGTCGAACTGCGCATGGCGGACGACCCGTCATTGCCTCCCGCCAATGTGGATGGGCCGACCCTCCGTGCCGCCGTCTGGGGCGTCGAGAGCAAGGCCGACCTCGATGCAATCGCCACCGAGCTCTCCAAGGATCGCGAGGTCGTTTGGGCGGATGGCATGGTCAAGTCGACCGACGACGACCGCAATGCTCTATTCTTTCGCGTGAGCGAACGTCGCCCCTATGAGGCGGGCGAATATGTCAGGAATGTCGCCGGCCTTCCCGCGCGCCGAGTCAATCAGCGGGTGAATTTCGACCAGCATGGACCGGCGCGGCAGATGGGCCATGTCGTCTATTGGACCAGCGATCCCAAGGAAGCGATCAAGTTCTATCGGGATCGGTTGGGCTTCCGGATCACGGATTCCTTCAGGAACAATGCGGGGGTGTTCGCGCGCGCCCAGAAGCACTCGGATCATCACAGTCTCTTCCTCATGCAGAATCCCGCGCTACCGGCCGGCTTCCAACATGCGGAATTCACCTTCGGCGATCCGCAGGACGTCATGGCCGGCGGCTACGCGCTTACCAAGGCGGGGTATCAGACCGCCTTCGGACCAGGCCGCTTCGAGCTCGGCTCGAACTGGTTCTGGTATGTGAAAACGCCGATGGGAGGCGCCTTCGAACTGGGGGCGGACATGGACCAGATCGACGACGACTGGGTGCCCGGCGAGTTCGATCATCCCGGCATTACCGGCGGATGGCATTTCAACCTCAATGAGCAGTTTTCCCGCCAGCGCTGACCAGCCGCACCGCAGATACGTCACAAAGCGAGGAACGGAAATGCCGATCGGCGGTATCGAGAGTGTCGTTTACGGCGTCGACGATCTGGACGTGTCGGCTCGCTTCTATGACGACTTCGGGCTGAAGGCGGTGCGCCGCAGCGATGCGGAGGTCGTCTATCGTCTCGACGAAGGCTCCCGCGTCGTCTTGCGCCACGCGGAAGACCCGTCCCTCCCGCCGCGCCATTATGACGGTTGCGGCGTACGCGAGACCTTCTATGGCGTCGATTCGCGGGAAGAGCTTGCGCACTATGCCGAGCGGATCGGCGCCGATCGCGAGCTGCGCTGGTCGGGCGACGGCGACACCATCCACTTCCTTGCCGATGGCGGAATCCCGCTGGGATTGCGCCTGTGGCGCCGCCAGCCGGTCGTCTACGCCCCGGACCCCGTCAACGCGCCCGACAATGTGAAGCGGCTGAACCAGCATCGCCGCTGGCGCGTGCGCGCCGTTCCCAAGACCATCAACCATGTGGTGTGGCGGGTCGCCGACATCCACGCCTGCTTCGCCTTCTTCCGCGACCGGCTGGATTTCCGGATGACCGATTATCAGAAGGACGCCGGGGTCTTCGGTCGCCCGGCCGCCGCCGCCCAGCACCATACGGTCTATTTCCAGAAGTTCGATGCGCTGCCCCCGTTCACCCAGGGGTTCGATCACATCGCCTTCGGCGTCGAGGATATCGACGAGATCTATGCCGGGTGGAATTACATGGAGCGGCGCGGGCATCGAAATCCGCTCGGCGGCGTCGGACGACACCGCATCGCCTCCGCGCTTTTCTGCTATTTCGATGCCCCGTGCGGCGGGATGGCCGAATATGGAGCAGACACCGACTATCTCGACGACAACTGGGTCCCCCGCGTCTGGGAGGCGCGGTTCGGCGGTTTCATGTGGACCAGCCGGGTGCTGCCCTTCCTGCCGGAGGAACTGAGCTGGGAAGTCTCGCTCGACCAGTCGGCGCTACCCCAGGGGGCGATACCCGTGAAGGTCCGATATCCCGCCGAGCCCGCAGTCGACAGCCACGGCTAGAGCGATTTCCAGGCCGTAAGACAATGAGCTGGAGCCTTCACGATGCGGGTGTCGGCGTCCGCATCTGCGCATAGTGCCGGCGGACGGCGTCGTACCGCGATCGCATGGCGGCGCAGACGACGAAGCCCAGGAGCATGATCGGCGTCATCACGATCAGCATGGAATGGCCAAGCGCCGCCGGGTCGTCGAACAGCAGGTCGTTGACGAACGCGATGAACGTGGCGGCGGATCCGAACGCCAGAACCCCCGCGAGCACGAAGTGCAGCGAGGTTGCCCGTCCTCGGAATTGATTGGGCGTGATATCGTGGATGGTCGGCATCACGCTCGCAAGGCCGAAGCCGCTCCCCGTCATGAAGATCCCTACGCCGGTCAGCGCCAGCGACTGGCTCGACGACAGGACGATCACGCTCAGCCCGATCAGCGCGGCCGGCCACCAGATGAGCGGCAGAAGGAAGCGGCCGCCCCTGACGCCGCGCCTCACCAGCCAGTCGCTGGTCATGCCGCTCAATATACACCCGATCACACCGCTCATGGCGCTGACCGGGCCGACCAGAAGCCCGGCCTCCGACGGCTTCAGCCCGAACGTCCTCACAAAGTAGGTGGCCACCCAGGAGGCCACGCCGAATCCAACGAACGCGGTCATCGCCGAGACGAAGTGGACGGCGCCGTAGACCCCCGGCGCGTGGCGCATATGACGGACAAAGCCTTCCGCACTTCCGGTTCCGGCGGCTGCGCTGACGCCTTCTCTCCGCCGGGGCTCGCGGATGGTGAACATCAGCGCCGCGAGCAGCAGGCCCGGCGCGCCGACGATGATGAAGGTCGCCTTCCAGCTTGGGAGTTCGCCAAGCATCGGCAACAGGTTGGCGCTCGAATGCTCGAGCAAGCCGAGCACCAGCCCGCCGATCAACAGTGATGCGCCGCCGCCGAGATAATTGGCCATATTGTAGATGCTCATCGCCCGACCGCGGCGGGATGGCGGAAAATAGTCGGCGATGAGCGAGAAGGCGGCAGGGGCGAGGCAAGCCTCGCCAATCCCGACGCCGGCGCGCGAGGCGAATAACTCCCAATAGGTCTGCGCGAAACCACCGGCCGCGGTCATGACGCTCCAGATCGCGATCCCCAGCGCAAGCATGGTCCGGCGATTGGTCCGATCGACCAACGCGCCGCAGGGCAGGCCGAACGCCACGAAGAAGATCGCGAACGCGGTTCCCTGGAGCAGGCTGACCTTCGTGTCCGACAAGGCCAGGTCGGTCTTGATGGGCTCGATCAGCAGCGCGACGATGTAGCGATCGAGGTAGGAAGCCATGCCGACGAGCAGAAGGACGCCGAGGACATACCAGGGATAGAGCCCGGCCCTGTCATTTTGACCTGGAAGTGCCTCGGCTTTCATTCCCTGCCCCGCTTTTCTGATAATTTGCCGGTCTTTGTGCGCGTTCGTTCAGTAAGGGCCGTCGAGCAGCTTGAAGCTTTCGACGAAGAGCTTGACGCTCTCGCTGCCATCACTCGTCGGGTCCTTTTCCAGCTCGCAGATCCGAAGCGAATTGTCGTAGATGGTGCGCACCCGTTCGGCCCGGCGTTTGCCATAGGCACTCAGGGCCGCGACTGCCTCGTGCCGGCCAAGCTCTTCGGCCAGGACGGCTGCGCCTTCGATCGCCATGCCGCCGCCGGACGTGAGCTGCGGCGTCACCGAATGGGCGGCATCCCCCAGCAGGACGACGCGTCCGCGATGCCAGGGCTGCGGCATCAGCAGGATGTCGAAGCGACGAAAGCTGATGTGGCGACCTTCGTCGATCTTGGCGACGGCGTCACGCAGTTCGGGCGCTTCGAATGGCGCCAAACGCTCGGCGAGTGCGCTGGCAAGCTCCGCTTCCTCGAAACGGATCGGCGAGACGGAGCTTTCCAGCAGGAAGAAATAAGCGGTGTCGGGCGCGAGAGGTAGGCAGCCGACAGCCCCTCCGGTGGGCCCCCGAAACATCGTGAAGCCATCCAGCGTCTCGGGCCGCGGCACCGTGTACCGCCAGACGCCCTGGCCCGCATAGAAGGGCCGGTGCTCGGTCCCGAAGACCAGGTTCCGGAGAGGCGAATAAACGCCGTCCGCGGCGACCAGCACGTCGGCGCGCAGGCTTTCCCCGCTCGAGAGCTGGACATCGACGCCGTCGGCATGCTGGTCGACCTTGTCGACCGTCGTCCCGTAGCTGATGTCGACGCCCTCGCGCTCCGCATGATCCGCGAGGATCTTCGCGAAGGTTGTCCGCATGATGCCGAGCGCGCCGGGAATCCCCGGCTCGAGCGTCCATGGCAGCGTGCGTTCGTCGAGCACATGGCCCTTATGGTCCCGCGTCACGACGCTGTTCCATGGAAAGCCCGCCGCGAGACAATCGTCGAGGAGACCGACCTGCTTCAGCGCCCTCAGTGCGTTGTTCTGGAGGTTGATGCCTGTCCCCAGCTGATCCTCAGGCCGCGCCTTTTCGACGACATGCGCCGCCACGCCCTGACGGCGCAGCGCCACTGCCAGCGTCATCCCGCTGATGCCACCACCGACTATAACAACCTGCTTGGCCCGCCCTTCCACGTCCGTCTCCCGTCGTTGCGCAGTGATTCTGCGACGTACCGTATCGTTATGATCAGCAGGGATAGTTCGAGGCGTCAACCCATTTCGCAGCGGGGAGGGGTTTCTGGGGCAGGTAAGGCGCCTGCGCGCGTCCGGTCAGGCGATATCGTCGTCCTGCCGGTCGGCGCCGAGGCTGCGCACGGTGGCAGTGAAATCGCGCAATTCGCTCACCATCCGGTCGAAGCGCTCCGCGCCGAAGGTCGCCCGGTAGCGCCGCACGATCTCCCGGTTGGTCTCGGTCGCCTCATCCAGGATCTCGCGCGCGCGCGCCGTCGCGACGATGATCTGTCGGCGGCCGTCGGTCTCGTTGGCGCCCCGTTCGACCAGCCCTCGTTGGGCAAGTTCCTTCAGGATCCGAGTGACGCTTGGTGGATGAAGCAGCGCGGCCCGGGCTACCGACCGCTGGTCGTTGCAATTTCCTTCGGCCACCGCCCTGAGCACGCGCCACTGCGCCTCGGTGAAGTCGTTCTTCTTCAGGTGAGGGCGCAGATCCGCCATCACCGCTTCGCGTGCGGCCAGCAGCGTCCCGGCGATCGACATCGAAAAAATAGGAGGTTTGTCAGCAGGTTGCATGGGATGGGTCTTCATTTCCGTACAGAGGCCCTAGGCGCGTAAAAGTCCCGAAGCTCGAATATGCCCATAGAATCGCGCCTGCGCGATACGATTACAAGTGGGCCGCCAGGACACGAACCTGCTGGACAAACGGAACGGAACGTTTCATAATTTCGCCGAAGATATGACCGGCCTGATCGCGCGAAGCCTCCAGCATCGCGGGCAGGCCTGACTATCCGCTGTTGGAAGCTTCGAGGGATTCCATGACGTTCATCGTGAATCAGTGGTACGGGGCGATCTGGTCGCAGGATTTGGGCGACGCGCCCGTGGCGAGGCGACTGCTCGGCAAGCCGATCGTCCTTTTCAGGACCGATGACGGAGTCGCGGCGCTGGCAGACGTTTGTCCGCACCGGTTCGTACCGCTGCACCTCGGCAAGGTCGTCGATGGCCGGGCGATAAGATGCGGTTATCATGGCCTCGAATTCGATCGGACGGGCGCCTGCGTGCGCAATCCCCACAATGCCGGCCGCATCCCGCCGGCCGCGAAGGTCGAGAGCCATCAGGTCGCCGAACGTCATGGCATGGTCTGGATCTGGATGGGCGAGCGGGACGCAGATCCGTCGCTCATCCCCGATTATTCCTTCCTCGATTCCGCGGATCCGCAGCACATCTCCGCGCGGGATCATCTGGAGATACGCTCCAACTACCGGATCGTGGTCGAAAACCTGCTCGACCTCAGCCATGCGAGCATCCTGCACGACGGCATTCTGGGCAATGACGAAGCTCTGAAGGCGGAATCCGAGGTCGAGGAGCAGGACGGCGACTTGACCGTGCGGCGCTATATGCGCGACATCCCGGCACCGCTTTTGCTTGACCTGCTGTACAAGGGGGATGGCAGCCGCGTCGACCACTGGGCGGACATTCGGCTGATGGGCGTTTCGAACCTGCTCAACACGGTTGGCATCGCCGAGCCTCATACGGGGCGCGGGCCGCATGGCACGGGCATGCGCGGGGCCCATATCCTGACGCCCATCGATGACGCGACCACGCTGTATCAGTTCTGCGCCGTGCGCATGAACCCGATCGCGCACGACCCGGAAAGGGATGCGGAAATCCGCGATCAATTGTCGCGGGTCCGCAAGATGGCGTTTGCCGAACAGGATGGCCCGATGATGGAGGCCCAACAGCGGCTGATCCAGGACCCGGCTGTCGATACGTCCAGGCCGGCCCTGTTCGACATCGATCTCGGCGCTTCCCGCTTTGCTCGCCGGCACGACAAGATGCTCAAGGCCGACGTTTCGGCCTGAAGCCGCCGGCGCCGCTCGGTCTGTAGCGGCCGATCCGATGTCATCGGATCGGCAGTTCTAGCGTGTCGCCGCTACGACCTTGCCGACGCAAGGTCCGAAGCCGATCCGGGCGAAGCCGTCGGCCTCGGCCCATCCGTGCAGCTCGACGACATCACCGTCCTCCAGGAAGGTGCGCTGCTCGCCGGTCGGCAGGTCGATCGGTTCGCGCCCGCCGCGGCTCAGCTCCATCAGGCTGCCGCGGCTGGCATCGTCAGGCCCCGAGATCGTTCCCGTTCCCAGTAGATCCCCTGCCACCAGCGTACATCCATTCACCGTGTGATGAGCCACAAGCTGTGCGGGCGTCCAATAGAGATACATCGCGCTCGTCGTGCCGAGGGTGACGGGGGCGATGCCGGCCTGCCGCATCCTTTCCGTCTGCAGCGTTGCCCTGATCCGGATGTCATACGCCCCGAGCGACTGATCGTTGCGGTCGAACAGATAGTCCAGCGGCGACGGGTCGCCAGGCTCGCGGTTCGTGGGTGCGACCCTGAAAGGCGCCAGGGCTTCGGTGGTCACGATCCAGGGCGATACGGTGGTCAGGAAGTTCTTCGCGAGGAACGGCCCGAGCGGCTGATATTCCCAGGCCTGGACGTCGCGCGCCGACCAGTCGTTGAGCAGGGACAGTCCGGCGATCCTCGACGCCGCGGCCGAGATCGGGACCGGGCCGTCGTCGTTCGGGGCACCACCGACCCAAAGACCGAGCTCCAACTCAAGATCGAGCCTGCGCGTCTCGCTGAGCGCGGGAGGGGTGTCGCCGGCGCGAACCTGGCCCCGCGGCCGGACCACGTCGGCGCCCGAGGCGCGCACCGTAGAGGCGCGTCCATGATAGCCGATCGGCACATATTTGTAGTTGGGTAGCAACGGATTGTCGGGGCGGAGCAGGGCGCCGACGGCGCGGGCATGGTGAATGCCCGCATAGAAGTCGGTATAGTCCCCGATCTTCGCCGGCAACCCGAGCTGGCAGTTCGCCTGCCTGAACAGCAGCGGCCGCACGCGCTTCTCGAAGGACCGGTCGCTCAGCAGACGGAAAAGGCCTTGCCGCAGCGCTGCCCGGGATTCGGCCGGCTCCGCCAGCAGGCGGTTGAGATGCTGCTCCTCGCCGACCGCCTGCGCGGCCGATCGCGCCCTTCCGTCCAGCAGGTCGGCCGCGGCGCCCAGGCCCAGGACATGATCGCCGATCGCGACGCCGGCGCGCGGCGGGGCGCCCGGCGCCGTGAAGATGCCGTAAGGCAGGTTCTGCACGGGGAACTCGCGGTGGCCGGCGGCGCCCTCCACCCAGCTCGACGCCGAAGCGGCATGCGTTTCGTCGATCATCGCGCATCTCGCCGGAAGCGCCCCTCGAGACCGTCCCAGCAGGAATCATAATCCGGCTGGACGGTCGCGTTGAACCCCGGAAACGCGCTGGGGCGGAAGAGGGCGTGGGTCTCGAACATGAAGGCCATGGTGCCCTCGATCCTGTGCGGCTCCAGCGGCGCGGCTTCGGCCCGCTCGGTGGTCCGGGCATCGGGACCATGGGCGCTCATGCGCGGATGGAGGGATACGCCGCCGGGCACGAACCCGTCCGCCTTCGCGTCGTAGACGCCGGTGACGAGCCCCATCAGCTCGTTCATCAGGTTCCGATGGTACCAGGGCGGCCTGAAGGTATTCTCGGCCACGAGCCAGCGCGGCGGAAAGATGACGAAGTCGACATTGGCGAGCCCGCGCACCGCGCTGGGCGAGGTCAGGACCGTGTAGATCGACGGGTCCGGGTGATCGTAGCTGATCGTTCCGATCGCGTTGAAGCGGAACAGGTCATATTTGTACGGCGCATTGTTCCCGTGCCAGGCGACGACGTCGAGCGGCGAGTGGCCGAGCTCGGTTTGCCAGAGCGTGCCGTCGAATTTGGCGACCAATGTCGTCGGCCCCTTCTCCTCGAAGGCAGCCACCGGCGTCAGGAAGTCGCGCGGATTGGCCAGGCCGTTCGAACCGATCGGGCCGAGATCGGGCAGCCGCAGCTCCGCGCCATGGTTCTCGCAGATATAGCCTTTCGCCATATCGTCGTGCAGTTCGAGGCGAAATTTCATGCCCCGGGGGATGACGCAGATCTCGCCGGGGCCAAGCTCCAGGACGCCGCATTCGGTGACGAAGCGATGGCGGCCCTCATGGGGCACGAAGAGCCACTCCCCGTCGGCGCTGTAGAAGACCCGCTCCATCGAGCGGTTGGCTGCGTAGCGGTAGGCGGTGACGCCGTCATGGGGGGCGAGGCAGGTCGTCGCGATCGGGGCCAGGCCATCGATCAGGTCAGTCGCGACGGTCGGCGCGGGATGGGGATCCCAACGCAGCCGGTTCGGGGACGCGCGCTCGAAGCCAGCGTCGATGGCGATATGCTCCAGGGAGCGGAAGGCTGGCTGCGCGGCCGACGGGCGCACCCGATAGAGCCAAGTACGGCGCATCTCGGCGCGGGGCATGGTGAACGCCGTTCCTGAAAGCTGCTCGGCATAGAGGCCGAGGGGCGCGCGCTGCGGCGAATTCTGTCCGGCGGGCAGGGCACAGGGCACTGCCTCGGTCGCGAACTCGTTGGCAAATCCGGACATATAGCCTTTTGTCGTCGCCGTTCCGGCAAGGCTGATCGGGTGATCCACGCGCATTCCTCCACCGCGTGCAGAAAAATATCTGGCCTGCCGCGAATGGACAGTTGATACCTAAACGTATCGTATTGTAAAGTGCTCAGTGCCGGACGCCGCGCTCTCGTCGTGGCGATCGATCGCGAGGGACACTGCGTCCGATCCACTTCGAGCGGGGACTTCATGGCGGAAAATCACGCAGCGCGTGTCAAGCAACTGATGGCCGCGGAGGCGGCGCGCGTCCAGGCGATGATCCACAAGGATTATGCGGTGCTGGACCGGCTCCTGGCCGACAATCTGTCCTATTGCCATTCCAGCGGCCGGTGGGACACGAAGGCCGGCTTCATCGACAATATGAAGGCGGGATTTTCCTATCTGTCCTCGCGTCGATCCGATTCTGCCGTGCGCTTGTTCGGCGCGACGGCCATCGTCACGGGCTCGCTGGACATCATCCTGCAGGCGAGCCCCACGACACCGCCGGACGACATCGCCTGCCTCGTCACCCAGACGTGGATGGAGCGGAATGGCGGCTGGCAGCTGGTCGCCCACCAGGCTACGCGGCGGCGGATTGCCTGATGCCGGCGAGGTCGTTCCAAGAAATTGAGCAGCGGAGAACATCGAGCCGTTGACAATGGAGCATCTTATCAGAATAAGAAAATGAACGTTTCGGATTGTTTGGGGAGATGAGGTGATGCTGGCAGTGCCGGAAGGTCTAAAGAGGGTCCGGCGGATCGTCACCGGGACTAATGCGGAAGGGCGCTCGATCATCGCGTCCGATGGTGATGCGCCCAACGTCTTCGCCCCAGCTGGATCGAAAGTCGTGGCGCAGGTCGTCTGGGCGACCGGCGAAGCGGCCGCCGAAGGAGCCGATCCTGCCCCGGTCGGGCATCATTTCGGCTTCCATTCCGAGAAGGGGTCGATTCTGCGGATCGCCGATTTCCCGCCGGACGAGACGATGGATACCGAGGCCCTCGGTCATTTCCTAGATGAAAGCGGCGTGCGCGACGGCAGCGAGAACCGGCATTTCTGGTTCCACAAGACGCACTCGCTCGACTACGCCATCGTGCTCGAGGGCGAAATCTACGCAATGATGGACGAGGGCGAGACGCTCATGCAGCAGGGTGACGTTCTCGTCCAGCGCGCGACCAGCCATAGCTGGTCGAACCGCTCGGGCCGCAATTGCCGCATGGCTTTCATCCTGTTGGCCCTGGAAGGCCGACGGGGAGAATAGGCGCTTCACGGACGACTGAAGGCGCTCGTAGCGACGATGCGGAGCGGGGAGGGGCAGGTGAGCGGCGCATCCGAAATGCGCGATGGCTGGCGCATCCTTGCGGGATGTTTTGTCGGCGTGTCGGCCAGTTTCGCGTCGCTGTTCTTCTACACTTCCGGCATCTTCCTGAAGCCCGTCGCCGAAACCTTCGGCTGGACGCGAGGCGAGATATCGCTGAGCTCCATTGCCGTGCTGGTCGGCAACGTGCTGGCCTTTCCCGTCGCCGGGCGCCTCGTCGATCGGTTCGGCGAGCGCCGGGTTGCGTTCCTTTCAACGCTCGGCCTTGGATTGTCCTTCTGCCTGCTGGCCGTTCTGACGACAGGCCTGTGGATCTATCTGATCCTCCTGACCCTGTTGTGCTGCCTTTCCTCCGGTGGCAATCTGATACCCTATAATCGATTGCTCACGCAGCATTTCTGCAGGCTGCGGGGGCTTGCGTTCGGTATCGCGCTGGGCGGCACCAGCTTCGGCGCAGCGATCCTTCCCGTCTATCTCGCTCCCTATGTCGCCGAGCATGGCTGGCGTGCCGGCTATTTGCTGCTGGGTGGGCTGACGGTGCCGCTCGCTCTTCTCACATTCTGGCTGATAGGCCGCCCTGCCGCCGACACGGTGATGTCGCCGCGCGATGCCGGCCTACACTGGTCGGAAGTGGTCAGGCATCGGGCATTTCGATCGATCGGTACGATCGTCTTCCTGGCGGCGGCGGCGGTTCTCGGGACGACCCTACATGTCATCGCCATGCTCACCGACCAGGGAATGACCGCGGCCGAGGCGGGCGCGCTCGCCTCCGGCCTGGGGGTGGCGGTGCTCGCCGGTCGTGTGGGCGCGGGCTATCTGCTCGACCGGTGGGACGCAGGCGTCGTCACGGCGGTGCTGCTGGCGCTCGTCGCGACCGGCATGGGGGCGTTGGCGACCGGGCGACCGGAAATGATACTTCCGGCCATCCTGCTTGTCGGTCTGGGCGTTGGCACCGAGGGCGACATCCTGGCCTATCTGTTGGGTCGCCGCTTTCCGGTTCGGAATTTCGGCACCGTTTACGGGACGATCCTCTCCGTGCATGCATTTGGCGCGGGCCTCGGCGGATTCGTGGCGGGGGCCTTGTTCGATCTGTTCGGGTCGTATCAGGTCTGGCTCAGCTGCGCCGCGGCAATGCTACTGGTCGCGGCATCGATCGCATGGTTGACCGAGCGATCGGTTCGCCCTTTGGCGGCGTCGGCCGCCTAGGCGAGCTACTTGCCGTCGGTGACGTTGCCGTCCTCGTCGAGATCGACACCCAGCGTCCGGAAATAGGTGATCGGGAAGCTCTTGATGAAGGCAGCGCTGATCGGCGGATAGCCCCACATCAGCTTCATGTAGAGCGGCGCATACAGCATCCCGGAAATCTCATCGAGATCGGCATGCTCGTCGAGTTTCAGGACGGGGCGGGCCTGCTCGAAAACCTCCGCCACCAGCGCGCGCCGATTGTGGTAGAAATGCTGCCTGAACTCGCGCAGGACGTCGGGGTCGGACTGGCCTTCGGCCAGGATCTGAGCGACGACGCGCCCGGGCCATCCGCTATAATGTTCGGCGAGCGAGCGCCAATGCTGCACGATCGCGGTAACGGGATGCAGGTCGTGCCGCATCGGCGTGCGGATGATATGGTGCTCCATGAAGGCTTCGATCACGACCGAGGCCTTGGAAGACCACCAGCGATAGATCGTCGCCTTGCTGACGCCGGCCTTGCGGGCGATCGCCTCGATGGTGATCGCCTGCAGTGATTCTTCCTTCAGCAGCTCCATCGCCGCTGAGAGGATGACGCGCCGCACGCTCTCGCTTCTGGGGCGTCCGCTGGTTCGCGACCGCGGTGTCTCGGAAATCTGCGTTGCCATATCCGAATAAGCCTATTGCGCCCGGCGGAAGGAATCAAGAAATGAGGTGCTAGGCACGCTGGTTTCTGTCTCCCATCGGGTCCGGCTCACCACCATATCGCCTTGGTTTCCGGGCGAATGGGCCTGTTTTCCTCTATTCGGCTGGCGAAAGATGGGGTGATGGTGAAAATCCGATACGGCGGGTTTTTCAATGCCGGCCACCCCCGGGGAACCATGATCAGGCCGCGCCGGCCGCCGCGGCCGCCCGACGCCGGATATATTGCCGCATGCCGATCGAGGGCGCGTCGCTCGCCACGGATATCTCGTACATCTCGCTCGGCGGCGTATGTTCGAGCGTATCCTCGAGCAGCGACATGGCGTCGACGTCCTCCTGGAAGGCGGTGAAGAGCTGGCGGTGCATGGTCTCCGTCACCGCTTCGTCCGCGAGTGCGAAATCCCGGCCGTGGACGATGAAATAATGGGTCGAGCCGTGCGTCTCGGGCGTCGGCAAATGCGCGGTGTGGATCGAGAAGACCATGCGATCCTCCTCCGGGCGGGCATCGTCGTAGAAGCTCGTCGAGACCAGGTGGAAGGCCGGCGACAGGAACTCGGAGGTCGCGATCCGCGCGGCCGTGGCTATGCCGGACAGGCCCGTCGGATCTCCCCAGACCGGCGGCAGCGACGTCGGCACCACCGATCGGCGGATCTTGAAATAGCCGTCCTTCATCTCGGTCTTGAACGGTGCGCGCGCATAGTCGGGGGTGCCGAAACTCTTCGCGTGGACATAGCTCAGATGCGTCAGGTCGAGCAGGTTCTCGTGTAGGCTGACATAATTGCCGGGATGGTGGAAATAACCCTTCGACCGCGTCCAGTCGTCGCTCGTCAGGAAGGATACGACCGGCAGCTTATGGAGATCCGGCTCGGTCGCATCGCCCTCGCCCATCCAGATCCACACCAGATCGCCCTGCTCCACCAGCGGGAAGCGCTTGACCCCGATCGAGCGGGGGCACTTGGCCGCCGACGGCACCTCGATGCAGTCGCCCGCCACGTCATAGCGGAAACCGTGATACCCGCACACGATGGTGTCGCCGTCCAGCAGGCCCGCCGAAAGCGGGTAGGAGCGGTGCGCGCACCGGTCGGCCAGCGCGACCGCTTCGCCGGCCTCGGTTCGGTAGAAGACGATGCGACGATCGAGGATCGTCCGCCGCAGCAGCGTCCGGCCGACCTCATCGGTGAAGGCGGCGACATACCATTCGTCATACAGGAACGGCGTCTCGCGATCCGCCATGTCCGTGGAGGCTTTCTGTGCCGCTCGGACGACCTCGGGGGAGGGGACTGCCATGCATGGACTCCTGGATTTGGACGGCGCATCGATGATCGAAATACGATACGGGTAGTATAGAAAATGGTCAATAGCGGCGATCCACATGTCCGATGCGGGTATCCGCGCCGGTCGGCCCCGGCGGCGTTGCATGGCATTTGCGTTCCGGCGGGTCTATAACCGGCGGATGCCAGCCCCTCCCAAGATCGACCGACGGCATATGCTGGACACGGCCGTGCGAATTTTTCGCGAAGGCGGGCTGCAGGAGCTCACCCTGCGGCGGCTGGCCGGCGAGCTCGGCGTCGAGGCGGCCTCGCTGTACCGGCATGTGCCCGGCAAGCAGCAGTTGCTCGCCCAGGTCACCCTGCGGCTGTTCCGCGACCAGTTGGACCGGATCGGCCTGTGCGAGCGCTGGCAGGACTGGTTGCAGAGCTTTGGCCGGACGCTCTGGGCCACGCAGGAGCAGATGCACGACGTCGCGAACCTCGTCCTGTCCACGACGTTCGAGGCTGCGCAGCTCCAGGAAATGAGCGACTGGACGGCCGAGGCGCTGGTGCCCTTCGGAATAGAGCGCTCGACGGCGCTGGAGATGCAGGTGTCGATCCAGGCGATGGTCCTCGGCCTCGGAGGGCTGGCCGGGGGGCCGAGTTCCGAACTGGTGCGGCAGCAGGTGTCCTTCGACAGCCTGGTCGAGCATACGCTGTCGGCGCTGGTGATCGGCTGGGAGGTCCGCCTGGGACAGGAGCGGTCCGCCGCCGCATCGACGAGCAAGGCGGCCGCCTGAATCGTTTCGCCGATCAGGCGGGGATGGTTTCCCGTTGCATCCATCGTTCGATGATCCGGCGCGCCTCGACACCGGCGGCATCGGCCTTGACGCTTCGCTCGCCGGTCGATCCTCGTCGCGGCCGGCGGCTGATCAGCGCCTGCACCTGCTCCAGGACGAACTCGTCTTCCTTGAACCCCTTTTCGACCATCGCGGCGAAGTGGTCCATCGCAGCGGGCTCGCGCGCATAGTCGCGGCCGAACACGTAGAAATAGTGCATGTGCTCATGGTCGATCGGCGTGGTGAAGTGCGCGAACTGGTGCGAGGCGTTGGGCGTTTCGGGCGTCCTGGGGTCCGCGAAGGACGCGCTTCCATATTGCGCGGCGGGGGACAGGAAGGCGCCTTTGGTGGAGCGTGACCAGGGCGTGCCGGGGGCGATGCCGAATGCGTGCGACAAGCCGTCGGGAAGGGGGGCCGGGTCGAATATCTCCTCATAGCCGACCGTGTCGTCGGTCCGCGTCACGGTCAGCTTGCCGACGACGTTCGTGATTCCGAAGCTGCCCGCATGGACATAGCCGAAATGGGTCAGGTCGAGCACATTCTCCTTGAGCAGCAGGTAGTTGGCCGCGATCTCGGTCTTGCCCTGTCGTATGGCGAAGGACGGATCGCTCATCCAGGCCATGGTCGGGGGCGGCGGAACCGCGTCGAGGCAAGCGCTGTCGCCGAGATAGACCCAAACGAGCGGCCCGATCTCGCGTACGGGAAAGGTCTCGATCGATATGGGCGGAGGGCTGGCCATCGTCGGGACCCGCACGCACCGCCCGTCCCGCCCGAACTGGAAGCCGTGATAGCCGCATTCGATCGCGTCGCCCTGCAGCTTGCCGATCGACAACGGCGCCTGCCTGTGCGGGCAGCGATCTTCCAGCGCCACGACCTCGCCGCCCTGGGTGCGATAGAGCACGACGGGCGTGTCGAGCAGCCAGCGCCCCAGCGGCACGCGGCCGACCTCGTCGGCAAAGGCGGCGACCCACCAGCAATTATAGGGATAGTTGCGTGCGATCGGTTCGTACCCGGCTGGCTTGGCGACCATGGCCATTCTCGCTTGTTCGTTCGATCCGGCCCGCGTGAGGCGGCATCAAGGATAACAATGTTAGTCTTGATGCCGCCGCGTCGTCGGCCTGTCAACAGACCTTGTTCGCGCGTTCGGCGCTGTCGGCCACGGCGATCGGCTTGACCATTTCAAAACGTGTAGTACAGTAATGGAAACTCACCGGAGAGGCGATATGACGTTCTTGCGAAACGCCTGGTATGCGGCCGCTTGGAGCTCGGAACTTGCGGATGGTACGCTCGCGCGCACCTTCCTGGACGAGCCGGTCGTGCTATTCCGCGGGGAGGACGGCAAGGCCGTCGCCCTGGCCGATATGTGTCCGCACCGTTTCGCGCCGCTGAGCCTGGGCCGGATCGGCGGCGACACTATCCGCTGTCCCTATCATGGCCTCGTCTTCGACAAGATGGGGGCTTGCGTCCACAATCCCCATGGGCGCGGCGTCCGCCCCTCGTCGCTGAGCGTGCGGAGCTATCCGGTGCTGGAGCGCGACAGCGTGCTCTGGATCTGGATGGGCGATGCCGCGCTGGCCGGGGCGACCCCGCCGCCGTCCTTCGCCTTTCTGGACAAGGACGGCTGGGCGACGATCCGCGGGATGCTGGGCGTCGGCGCCAATTACGAGCTGGTGACCGACAATCTGATGGACCTCAGCCACGCCGAGTTCCTGCATCCGTTCATCGCCCCGGAAGGGAGCGCGGCGGGGATCCGCTACCGTGCCGAGCAGGACGACGATCGCGTCGCGGCGATCCACGACATGCCCGACCAGCCCAACACCCCGCTGTTCGAGCTCCTGCTCGGCAAGACCGTCACGCGGATCGACGGCTATGCGAACACCTATTGGGAGGCGCCCGCGAACATGCGGCTGGAGACCTGCGCGACGGCGATCGAGCCGGCCGACGGCGGCAGGGCCGAAATGCTACAGGCGCATCTGCTGACGCCCGAGACGGAAACGAGCACGCATTATTTCTGGGCGATCTCGCGCGACCTCTGCCTCGACGATCAGGAGCTGGAAGCCATGCTCAGGTTCGGGATCGACGCCGCTTTCCGCAATGAGGACGAGCCGATGATCCAGGCGGTCCAGGGGCGCATGCGTGGCCGGCCGCTGATGGACATGTCGCCGGCGCTGTTGCCGATGGACGAGGCGGCCGTGCGCGCGCGCCGGATCCTCGCCCGGCGGATCGCCGAGGAGCAGAAGGCCAGGGCTGTCGAGGCACGGGATGAGGGCCAGCCGGCCGCGCATGCCTGCGCCGCCGAATAGCGATGGTGATGGTCGCGCGGGAGGGGTGATGCTGAAAGCGATATGGTTTGCGCCGCCGGTCGTGCACCGCGTGGCGGGCCGCGATGGCCTGCTCGACCGGGCCGATGTGTCGGTCGACGGCGTTTTGACGACCTCGTCCGACGAACAGTTCGACGGGCTGGTCGAGGGGCGTCACGACTTCGCCGTCACGGCGATGGACAACGTCATCATGTGGAATCGGCGCCCGGGCGGCGGCGCGCTGCGGATCTTCGCGCAGATCGAGGCGAGCACCAACATCGTCCTGATCGCCCGGCCGCCGTTCGCCGACATGGCGTCGCTGGCCGGCCGGAAGCTGCTGGTGGATTCGCCCACCAACGGCTTCGTCGTGCCGCTGCGGGCGATGCTGGCGGACGCGGGCGTGCCCTTCGACGCGTGCGAGATCGTCGAGAGCGGCGGGGTGAAGGAGCGGCTCGACCGCCTGCTGGCGGGCGAGGGCGACGCGACGCTTCTCGGGCCGCCGTTCAGCGATATCGCCAGGGCGGCGGGCATGATCCAGTTGGCCGAGGCCGACCAGGCGTTTCCGGGCTATCCGGGACAGGGGGTGGTCGCCTCGACGCGCCTCGACGGGCGCAAGCGCGACGAGCTTGCCCGCTGGCTCGGGGCGATCGAGGCGGCGCGGCAGGCCGCGCGCGCCAATGTCGCGGATGTGGTGCGCCTGCTGGAATCGCAAGGCGTCCCTGCCGCCGCGGCGGCCGCGCTTGCCAGGGCCGTGGGGCCGAACCTGGTCCCGGACCGCCGGGGCGTCGACATGATCATCGATCAACGGGTCCGGCTGGGCCTGCCGGGCAGCGACTGCGGCTATGACGATCTCGTCGATCTGTCCTTGCTCGCCGCCGCCCCGGACCATCCCGACATGACAGCTTCACCGAAAGGAACTCTCGAATGACGTCGTACGCGCTGGCCACCGTTTCCGCCGACGGCCTGCCGAAACAGGCGGCCATTGTCGTCGACGACAAGGTCGTGCCGCTCGAAGCGCTCGTCGCCGCAAGCGGCGAAGCCGGGATCGCCCGCGGCGCATCGGTGCTCTCTCTTCTCGAGATCTGGGACGCGGCGGAGCCGGCGCTGGCGCGGCTCGCGGCCTCGGCCGCCTCCGGCGCGGCTGGGCTGGACATCGGACAGGTTCATTTCCATCCGCCGGTCGATCTGCCGCGCCAGATCTTCTGTACCGGGGCGAATTATCGCACCCACGTCGTCCATATGATGGTCGACACCAACACCGCGCCCGAAGGCGTCGAGGGGGAGGGCATCAGGGCCTGGGCGGAGAAGATGATGGACGACCGGCTTGCCACTGGCGAGCCTTATGTCTTCACCAAGCCGATAACCACGGTCGCCGGCGCCAACGATACGCTGATCCTTCCCGCCAACACCACGAAGCCCGATTGGGAGCTGGAGCTCGCGGTCGTCATCGGCCGGGGCGGCATCCGCATCCCGCGCGAGGCGGCGATGGAGCATGTGGCGGGCTATGCGATCGTCAACGACGTCAGCGCGCGCGATCTGATCCCGCGCACCGACTATAAGCTGCTCGGCACCGACTGGCTCCGCTCGAAGGGGCAGGAGGGCTTCCTGCCGTTCGGTCCCTATATGGTTCCGGCCAGATTCATCGCCGATCCCTACGCGCTGCGCATTCGCCTCAGCGTCGAAGGCCAGATGATGCAGGACGAGACGACCGCGGACATGATGTTCGATATCGCGCGTCAGATCGAATATATCTCGCGCTATTCGCGCCTGCTTCCCGGGGACGTGATCTGTACGGGCTCTCCCGCCGGTAACGGCACCCATTACAACCGTTTCCTGCAGGACGGCGACCTCATGATCGGTGAGATAGACGGCCTCGGGGCGCAACGCATCCGCTGTGAAGCCGCGCGCGCCTGACGGCCGCCGGCGCCGGGGCGCTGCCCCGGCCATTGCCTGGCCTTCGCTATTTACGGGACGATCGGGACCGTTTCTCCGCGCCCGTATCGACGCGGCATTGCTGAGCCGGAGAATCTCGATCTGCTCCGTTGACTCGAAATCGGGGGCGCTATAACCAGTAAATATTAAACGCAACGACCAGTTATTTGGTGGGGCTGGGAGGCGGTGTCGTCAGCCCCCATGGTCGCGAGAGGAGGTCGGATGCCCAGGGAGATGCGAGAAGCCGTTGTGGAGCTTCCGAACGGCCTTTCCACCCATTATTACGAATGGCCGGGAAGCGGACCCAAGCTGGTCTTCCTCCACCCGTCGGCCGGTTATGGCCGAATGTGGGAATGGACCGTCGACGCGCTGGGCGATCGCTTCCACGTGTTCGCGGCGGATCAGCGTGGGCACGGCTTCAGCGGCCGGCCGGAGGGCGACTATTCCGCCGAGGAATATGCGGACGACGTCGCGCTGTTCATGGATGCGGTCGGCATCGAGCGGGCCGTCATCGTCGGCCATTCGCTCGGCGGGCGCGTCGCGCAGGTATTCGCCGGCCGCTATCCGGAGCGGATCGAGGGCATGGTGCTGGTAGCCAGTCCGCACCTCAGCAATTTCCACGCGACGCGCGAGGCGGCCCGGGCGGTCCTCGCCAATGCCGCCGACACGCTGGGCCACCCGGAAGAATTCGCGTCGGTCGACGAGGCGCTTGCCTTCATGAAGGCGCGGTGGCCGTGGAGCCCGGAATCGGACGGGTCCCTGCGGCACCGGATCGCGTATAATTTCGAGCATCGCGACGGCGGCCGCGTCGCGCCCCGCTACGACAATATCCGTGTCGCCCAAGGGCTTGCCCATCTCACCGCGAACCTGCGCCCTTATGCGGCGCGGGCGGAATGCCCGGTGATGATCCTCCTGGCGAAGCAGGGCAGCCTGACCCGCCCGCAGGCGGAAGAGCTCGCGGGATACTGGCGCGACGCGCGCATCGTCGAGATCGACGGCACCTACGCGCTCCAGATGGACAATCCGCAGGCGCTTGCCGGGGCGATAGCCGACTTTGCGGCGACCGTAGGCGCCGGCTGATCCCGGATCGGCGGACCGCCGACGCACGCTGTTTCCTTCCATCGGAGAGGCTGAGCCATGAACGTGAACTTGCGGCATCCTGATCGTCTTTTCATCGGCGGCGCCTGGGTCGAACCCCTGGACGGCCAGCCGATCTCCGTCGTCTCGCCCGATACCGAAGAGGTGGTGTACACGGTCGCCGGCGCCGGCCCGCGCGACATGGACCGTGCGGTCGAGGCGGCGCGGCGGGCGTTCGACGGCAGCGGCTGGTCGGACGCGCAGCCGGAGGAGCGGATCGCGGCGGTGGAGCGGCTGGCGGACGCGCTCGACCGGCGGTCGGCCGAGATCGCCGAGGTCTGGTCGCGGCAAATGGGGGCCCTGTCCGTCATCGCGCCGATCTTCACCGGCATCGGCACCCAGAATCTGCGCGACGCGATCGCGGCGGGCCGCCGCTTCCCGTTCGAGACGCGGGTCGAGAGCCAGGCCGCCGCCGACGCGCGCGTCGTCCATGAACCCGTCGGGGTCGTCGCGGCGATAACGCCGTGGAACGTCCCCTATATGTTGATGACCGCGAAGATCGGCCCGGCGCTCGTCGCCGGCTGCACGATCGTCATGAAGCCGTCGCCGGAGACGCCGCTCGAAGCCTATATCATCGCCGAATGCGCGGAGGAGGCGGGGCTGCCGCCCGGCGTCGTCAACCTGGTGCCGTCGGATCGCGAGGCCGCCGACCACCTCATGCGCAACCCTGCGGTCGACAAGGTCGCCTTCACGGGATCGACCGCGGTGGGGCGACAGATCGCGCAGGTCTGCGCCGAGCAGGTACGGCGCTGCACGCTGGAACTGGGCGGCAAGTCGGCGGCGATCATGCTCGACGACATGAGCGACGCTGAGGCGGCGAAGATCCTCACCGAGGCGATCACGACGCTGAGCGGCCAGGTCTGCGCGATGCTCAGCCGCGCGCTTGTCCCTCGGCACCGCCACGACGGCGTCGCCGCGGCGATCGTCGAGGAGATGAAGCGGGTCCGCATCGGCCATTCCGACGATCCGTCGACGCAGATGGGGCCGCTGGCTACCCGCCGCCAACTCGACCGCGTCGAGCGATATGTCGAGATCGGCGTGTCGGAAGGCGCGCAGGTGCTGACCGGCGGCAAGCGGCCGGCGCAGCCCAATCGCGGCGTCTTCTTCGAACCCACCTTGTTCGTCGGCGTGACCAACGACATGACGATCGCGCGGGAGGAGATCTTCGGCCCCGTGCTCTGCCTCATTCCCTATGACGGCGTCGACGACGCGGTGCGCATCGCGAACGACTCGATCTACGGGCTCAACGCTTCCGTCCTTACCCATGACGCGGCGGCGGCGGCGGCGATCGGCCGCAGGCTGAGGGCCGGCATGTTCGCCCAGAACGGCCTGCGGAGCGACTTTTCCCTGCCCATGGGCGGCTTCAAGCAGTCCGGGATCGGCAGGGAAGGCGGCGAGCAGGGGCTTCGGGGATATCTCGAAACCAAGACGATGCTGCTCGACGCAGCCCAATAATGTCGCGCGAAGCGGGCGACCGCGGTTGCCGGCCGTCCGCCGCGCATCGGTCAAGCTGAAGGGAAACAGTCGAAATGATGAAGTTCGTCGTCCTCTATCCGCCCCAGCCCGATATCGAGGCGTTCAAGAGCTATTATGTCGGGACGCACCTTCCGCTCGTGCGCAAGATCCCGGGCGTGAAGGCGACGCGCCACAGCTTCGATGTGCGGACCCTGGCGGGCGACGCGCACTATGCCTGCATATTCGAAGCCGACTTCGACGACGCCGCGGCGATGGGCGCCAGCTTGGGCTCGCCCGAGGGGCAGGCGGTCGCGGCCGACGTGCCGAACTTCGCGCAGGTGCCGCCGACGATCCTGCAATATGCGACGACGGTCGATTGACCGGACGCTGGTCGGGCGCCCGGCGCGCCTTGACAATTTCTATACGCAATGTATAGTTATTGCTCTGCCAACATCAGCCGGATAGGACCTATGGAACAGAGTGGGGTCGAGGATCGCTTGAGCGAAGCCGAGGTTGCGAAGCTATCCGACCGTTTCGAAATATCCCGGCGCAGCGTCGCGAACGCGGAAAGCGGGTTCATCCTGAACGCTTGGTATATCGCCGGCCTGTCCAGCGATTTCGACCGGAAGCTCTCGACGCGCACGATATGCGGAAAGTCGATCCTGTTCTTCCGCGACGCGGACGGCGGCGTCCATGCCATGCAGAACCGCTGCGGGCACCGCTCCTACCCTCTCTCCGCCGGCACGCTCGACGGCAATGAGATCGTCTGCGGCTATCATGGCCTCAGATACAATGCGCAGGGCATCTGCGTGCAGCTTCCCGATGGCGGCTGCCCGCGCGGCAGGTTCGGGGTGCGGAGCTATCCGCTGGTCGAGCGGGCCTCGTTCGTCTGGATCTGGGTCGGCGATGCCGAACTGGCCAAGTCCACGCCCGTGCCGCATCCCGAATGGCTGGGCGGGGAAGGCTGGTCCTTCGTCACCGGCTACAGCCATGCCGAAGGCAGCTATGTCCATCTGCACGAGAATCTGCTCGACCTGTCGCACCTGACCTATCTGCATGCGGCGACGTTCGGCACGCCCGAGTTCGCGCTCGCCCCGATCGAGACCGAGATCAAGGATGACGACATCCAGGTCTGGCGGAACGTCGAATGCCAGTTGCCGCCGATCTATTCGATCCCGCTGGGATGGGAAGGCCAGCGCGCGCTGCGAAGGTCCGGGTCACAGCTCGTTTCGCCCGGCCTCCATGTGAACACCGGCATTTTCGAGAATCTCGAACTGGCCGAGCAGCCCGTGCCGAAGCCGATGGTGAAGGTGGCGCAGCTCATCACGCCGGAAACCCAGCATTCGATTCATTATCATTATGCGGTGGCCCGCAACTTCGCGCTCGACGATGACGCCGTCGGCGATCATCTGCTCAAGGGATCGCAGGCGGCGTTCAGGGAGGACATCGAGGCGCTGCGCCGGATCACGCAGATGCACGCCGAGGCGGGCCCCGGGGGCGAAGTGTTCGAGTTCGACATCCCGACCGACAGGGCGGGGCTCGAGATGCGGCGCCGCTTCAAGAAGTTGATCGATCTCGAGGAAGCAGCGGACGCCTAGGACCTGATCGTTTGAGGTGGAGGCGCAAAGCGCTTCCACCGATGACGTGAATCAATCAAGGTCCACGTCCAGGCGAATGGAAGCATTCGTCGGTTCGCAAATCACATAGACAAAAATCCAGAGCGGCCGGTCTGATGCTGTCAGACCGGCCGCTCTGGTGTTTTTCGGGCAGCGTCCATGCGGTCGCTGCCCGCCGGCGGTTAGCCGGCCAGGTCCCTGGCGGGGGCGGGTTCCGAAGCTTGGGACGGCTGTTCGGCCAGGATCATCTCCTTGATCCGCTCGCGTACTGCCGCCGCGGCGCGGTCGGATCGGGCCAGCAGCTCGCGCTGGACCTGGGAGGATCGTTCGACGTCCGGCTCGACATGGTTGATCGCCACGACGTCCTGCATGCGGATGACCTCGTCCAGCTCGTGCAGCGCCTGTCCGAACGCATCGTCGTCGATGCGGAAGTTCCTCGTCTGGGCGCAGAAGAAATGGGTGCTGTGGGCCATGGCCGGGGTGACGCCGTGGAGAAAATACACGATGCCGTGGCTCGTCGAGAGATGGCCTTCGCCGTCCTGTGCGAAGTCGATCAGCGGCCCGCTCGTCTTCACGAACTCGGGTCCGTAGAAATCGGTGACCTGGTGCAGCATCACCTCGCCGTCGAAGCGCTGGTCCGCGCCCCAGAGGAATTCGAAGAATGGCGACCAGGTGCCGGGCATTTCCTGCGTCAGGCGAAGCGAGCGCGGCCGCTCGCTCAGCGTGTGCCGCGACTGAAGATAGGCATCGCCGCCCGGCACATGATGATGGACGTGCGGCAGGTGCGTCAGGTCCATCAGATTGTCGATCAGCAATTGCGAACGGCCGTTGATCTCCAGCCGATAGCCGCCGGAAACAGCCCAGCCGGGCTGGTCCAGGCCGAAATCCTCATAGGGCGGAATGGAGGACGGATCGGCGAGCTTCGGGTCGCCCATCCAGATCCAGGTATAAGTGCCCCGCTCCTCCAGCGGATAGGTCGGCTGCTCGAAATTGGCGCCGCTATTCTGCGCCGGGATCCGGACGCATTTGCCCGAGGCCGCGAACTTGAAGCCATGATAGCCGCAAACGAGGCCGTCGCCTTCCACCCGCCCCAGCGCGAGCGGATAGAAGCGGTGCGGGCAGCGCCCGTACATGGCGACCGGGCGTCCGTCCTCGGTTCGATACAGCGCCACCGGCACGTCGAGCAGCATCCGCTCGAACGGCGTCTGCGTGATCTCCGCCGAGAGCGCGGCAATGTACCACCGGTTTCTGGGATAGGCGGTTGCTAAGCCGAACGGATACATGACCTCTCCTATGGGATCCTACATTCTCAACGGTCGCAATCGAACCGCTTTAAACCGTTAACACGTTCACGAGTTTGATGCGCGGCGGAAAGAAAGTCAATGCGTTCCGGGCTTGCTTGGATCGAATTTCGATCCTTAACGTTTAGTAATTATACCGGGCGATCGATCGAAGGTCAGGGATGCCGCTCGGCCGCAATGAGACGCCGCAGCCGTTCCCGTACCCGCACGCCGCCGGCATCGCCGATCAGCCCCAGCGGACGCATCGCGAAGATGTCGGTTTCGTCGCCCATGTTCGCCTGGACGGCCTCGATCATCGGCTTGTCCTCGTCCGCGAAGGCTCTGCGCGCGCCCTCCAGGAAAGCCGCGGTATAGGCATCGTTGGCCACGTCGAAGCTCCTGACGCCGCCATAGAAATAGTGGGTCTGCCGGGCCGTTTCGGGCGTCATGATGTGCATCGCCTCGGCCTGCAGGCCCTGGTCGAGTTCCTCGCCCTCGGCGGCGCTCGAAATCCGCAGATGCATCGCGCTCGGCGCATGCCACCGCACCGCCAGGCGTGTGTGAACCTCCGCGCCAGGCGCGTACATATGGCTGAGGAACTTCATCGGGCTGGCGGGCCCCCAGGTCCAGCTCACCTCGACGCTGCCGTCGCCGAGTTCCTGCACCCTGGGCGCTTCGTGGCGCGTGCCGCCGTCGGAATCGAGCAGGGCATGGAGATAGTCGGCATGGCTCGCGTCGAGGATGTTGTCGGTCAGCAATTGGTAATTGGCGCGCGTGGGCAGGTAGCCGGCGCCCCGCGTCCTCTGGTCGGCCGCGTCCAGATAGCTGAAGTCGGGGATGCGCGACGGGTCGGCAAGGTCGTGCTCACCCATCCAGATCCAGATCATCCCGTGCCGTTCGATGACGGGGAACGCCCTCACCGCCGCGGTCGGAAGAATGCGGCCATTGCCGTGCGGATTGAGGACGCATTTGCCCGAAGGCGCGAACACCAGCCCATGATATCCGCATTGAATCCCGCCATCCACGCGCTTGCCCCGGCTCAGCGGAGCGAAACGATGGGGACAGAGATCGTGCAGCGCGGACGGGGCGCCGCTCTGCTCGTCGCGAAAAAGGAGGACGGGCTCGCCCAGGATGAGCCGCCGCAGGAGGTCGGCCTCGACCTCTCCCGCCAGCGCCGCGACATACCAGGCATTTCGAAGATAGAGGTCGTTCGTCATCGATGCTCTTCCGCTCTGAAGGGGGGGGCGTCGCCGCGGCGCGGGAAGATGGCATCCTGCTCCGGCGGTTGCTTCCCGGTCCGCGCGCTGACGCCCGAGTTGGCCCGAGTGTATGGGAAGAGCGGACAGGACCTCTACTGCGGTTCCGTCCGGATTTTCGCCTCGATCGTCCGATTTCTCACAGGCGAAGGCCGTCCCTGTCGCCCGTTCAGCCGCGCAGCGACTTTCCATAGCGGGCGGGCATCATCCCGAACTGCTGGCGGAAGGCCTTTCGGAACGCCCATTCGGAACGATAGCCGACCCGCTGGCAGACATTGGAGACCGGCTGGCCGTCGATCAGCAGCTGCGCCGCCGCATGCATCCGGACCGCTGCGAGATAGGTCATCGGCGTCTGGCCGACCAGCGTCCTGAAGCGCGCGGCGAAGACCGACCGCGATACGCCGGATGCGCGCGCCAGGTTCTGCAGACTCCAGGGCTTGTCGAAGGCTTGATGGATGAGCTTCAGGGCATGTCCGATCGCGCGGTCGGACATGCCCCGGATCCAGCTTGCCCGGTCGGTCCCGTTGGAGAGCACATGGTTGCGGACCAACGCGATGAACAGGAAATTGGCGAGCTGCTGGGCGGTGGCATTGTAGCCGGGATTGGGTTGGCGATGCTCGGCCTCGACGAACTGGGCGACGGTGCCGATCAGGGCAGGCTCCAGCTCCTTTTCGTCGAAGCTGATCATCTGCGGAAGCACGCCGAGGATAGGGCTTTCCGCCACGTCCTCAGCCTGGACGGCGACAGCGAGCAGCCGGTCGCGATGCTCGTCCGGGCGCTCATGGTCGATCGCGCAGAAATAATCCGGGCCTGATCGCTCGATATGCGGCCCCATGGCGGGTAGCCCCTGGGCGGTCCAACTTTCGACGAAGGACTTGGTGGGGCTGCCGTCCGCCGACACTATGTCGAATGCGTCGCGGAGGATCAGCACGGCGTTGCCGGGCTTCATTTCGACGGTGGTGCCGTCATCGAGGCGAACGAGGCAGCTTCCCGACATCGGCGCAATGAACGTCGCCATGTCCTTCGGGATCGTGTCCCGCCGGAAGCCCCACGGCGGCGCAAGCTCGAGGATGCCAAGCGAACTGTCGATGATCTTCAGCGATTGCAGCACGCTGTTGAGCAGGTCCATTCGCTACGATAGCATCTCTCGGTTGGGCCTTCCACGACGGCGGGAAGGGCGGAGCGCCCTGGGGGGGCTCCGCCCATCGGCCTCGACAATCTAGAAGTTCATGCGGGCCCTGAGCCCATAGGTTCGCGGCTGGTTGATCGTGGGGCGGTTGATGGTCCCGGACTGGAGGCCGCCGGTCAGGAAGGCGGTGCGGGTCAGGTTCTGGCCGAAAAGGCTGAGCGACCAGCGATCGTCGGGCGCATGATAGGCCGCTTCGGCATTGAACACCGCATATCCCTTGTCGCGCGTCACCGGACTGAAGTCGATCGAGGTGAAGCGCGACGAGGCAAAGGTCATGTCGCCGGCCAGCGTCACCTTGGCGCCGCCGGCGAGGGGGATGCGGTGTTCGTAACCCGCCGAGCCGGCCCATTTGGGCGTCCGCATCATCGGGAAACCGGAGCAGTCGATGGCGACGCGGCCCGCGAGCGGCGCGGTGGCGCAACGCGTCCCGATCGGCGCTGCCGGCTGGACCCGGACGAAGTTGCTGTAATCCGACTTCACGAATTCGGTGGAGAAGCGGAGCGTGTCGTTGCGGGTCGCGCGCCAGACCAGGTCGACGCTTCCGCCATAGGCCTTGGCGTTCGCGGCATTGACCGTCTGGAATTTCGGCTGGTTCAGCGAGTTGAAGCCGAGAAACGCGATCTGCTGGTTCTTGATGTCCCACCAGAACGCTTCCAGGTTCACCTGAAGCTTGTTGTCGAAGAAGCGGTTGCGCGACCCGAACTCGTAGGCGACCACCGTTTCGGGCTCGAACGTCGGATCGACGCTCGCGGCGTCGACATAGGAACCGCCGCCCTTGAAGCCGCGGCTGACCGTTGCGAAGATGGTGGACTCGGCCGCGATGTCATATTGCGCGCCGACCTTCCAGGTGATCGCGTCGTCGGTCACGCGCTCGTCGACGACGAAGTCGCCGGGCTCCGTGCCCGGGAGGAAGGCAGGCGTGGCGAGGGGCGCCGGAAAGGTCTGGTTCTGGAAACCGCCGCTGATCGAGCGCTCCCACGTATAGCGCAGGCCGCCGGTCAGGCGGAAGCGCTCGGTCAGCTCATAAGTGGCCTCGCCGAACACGGCCCAGGATTCGAGCTTGTTCGGATTGTCGAGGAAGTTCACGGCCGGCCTTCCGACCGGCGGCGTCGGGTTGTTGATCTGGAAGGTCTGCGCGATGTCGACGTCCAGATAATAGGCGCCGGCGACCCACTTCAGCTTGCCGCTGTCCCTCGACAACCGCGCTTCGAGCGAGGACTGCTTGATGTGCGCGTCCTCCGCGGTGCCGTAGCCGGGCACATAGCTGACCTGGTCGATATGCTCGTGTCGATAGGCCGGCAGCAATGTGAATGTCGCGAAGCCGAAGTCCCAGTCGAGTTCGGCGCTCGCACTCCACTGATCGAGCCGGTTGCGGGGGCGCTCCAGCGGACGAAACCCGCTCACCCGCGACAGGCCGGTGTCGAGAGCGGGGTCGAGCGCGCCGCGCCAGGGATGGTCGGGGTCGACGAACGGGAAGACGACCGATCCTGGGCCCTTGGTCCTGACCCGCGCGATATCGACGTTGAGCTTCACCTGCAGGTTGCTCCGGGGCTCCCACAGTGCGCGAAGCCGCCCGGCGGTCGTGTCGTCGTCGCTGGTGCCGTCGCTCAGATAGCCGTCATGCCGGACATGCTGGGCGGCCAATCGGACGGCCAGGGTCTCCGCGACGGGGATGTTGACCGCGCCGGTGAGGTGCAGCAGGTCGTAATTGCCGGCCTCGCCCGAGACGAAGCCCTCGATCTCTCCCAGCTTGGCGCCCTGCGTGATGATGTTGACGGCGCCGCCGCTGGCGTTGCGGCCGTAGAGCGTGCCCTGCGGGCCCTTGAGCACCTCGACTCGCGTCAGATCGAAAAGCGCCGGCGAGACCTGGGTGGTGGTGAACAGGTACACGCCGTCGACGCTGTAGGCGACGGCCGATTCCTGCACGGACTTGGCGTTGAACGACCCGATGCCGCGGATGTAGGTCTGCACCGCGTTGCCGGCGTTCGCGAACTGGATTCCGGGGACGGCATATTGCAGCTCGCGCACGTCGGACACGCCCTGCAGGTCGCCGGCGGTGAGCGTGTTGAGGATGATCGGCGCACGTTGCGCGGATTCCTCGCGGCGTTGCGCGGTCACGACGATATCGGCGATCCCGCCATCTATATTCGATGTCTGTGACACTTGTGCTGAGGCGCCCGACGACGCGGCCAGCAGGGCCATGCCCAACGAACCGCATAACGCTTCCGATTTCCGCATTATTCCTCCCCTTTATAAGAATAACATACGTATCGTATCCTAATAGATGCGCATGTCAATCGAGGTGGGGGGCGGGGCGCCGCATCGATCGGGGCCGGAAAGATCGACGGCCCGATCCGCAGGGCGTGCCATGCGGGACCGGGCCGTCGGAGCGATGATCAGGCGGAATGGAGCTTGATCAGGTCCACTCGTGATACCAGCTCTCGGGCGGCTGCGGCCCCCATTGGTTCATGTGGAACCAAGGCTCTTCGGTCGCTGGCGAGGGCGGATAATCGAACCCCGCGACCTCCATCGGGCCGCAGATTTCCAGGCGATTGCCGAACGGATCGCGGACGTAGATGAACAGCAGATTGCCTTCATTGTGCCGGCCGGGACCATATTCGGCCTGGATCTTCTGAACCGCCAGATTGTCGCAGAACTTCCAGAAGTCCTGCGTGTCCAGTTCGAGGGCGACATGGTGAAGCCCGGCGCGGCCCGTCAGGATCGCGAGCTGATGGTGATATTCGTTGACGCGCATGAACTGCAGAAGATGCTGGCCGTCGGGCAGCTCGACATAGGTGCTGACCTTGAAGCCCAACATCTGCATGAAGCGCGACGTCTCCAGCACGTCGGTGGTGCGGAACTGGATATGGCTGGTGCGCACGTCGAACGCGCCCGGCTGGTAGCCGGAGGTCGGCTTGGGCTTTGCCGCATCCCGGGCATGCAGCAGCTCGACGACATGGCCGGTCGGGGCGGTCAGCCGAATGGCTTCGAGCCCGCCGGGCCGTGTCGGATAGCTACCGCGCTCGTGGGGAATCCCCGCGTCCGCCAGCCGCTGGCCGATGCGGGCGAGGGAGGCTTCGTCATGGGCGCGGTAGCTGACATATTCGAGCCCCGCGCCGGCGTCGGCATTTTCCTCCAGGCCGACGACGACCGTGCCGGTAAGGCGGCTGGCGAGATAGGCCCGGCCGGCGCCTTGCTCGACGACATCGAGGCCGAGCAGCCGCTGATACCAGTCGATCGCCTCGGCGAGATTCCCCACCCGGATGACCGAGTGATCGAGGCGGGCGATATCGCCCTTCCACAAATGGGTCGGGACATTGCCCACGGGATTGGCTGCTTCTGCTGGGGTTCCGGACATGCGTCTCTCCTCAAGCCGCGTTGGTGTCGAAGTCGAATATGGGCAGGCCGTAATGGGGGGTACGCCCCTCCGCGCCCGGTTCGCTCACGAGCCGGTTGCGCTGGCGCCCGAGATAGCTGATCTCGATATCCATCGTGTCGCCGGGGACCAGGAACTGGTTGTGGAATGCGCCGTTCCCGGGGGGTGATCCGGTCATCAGCAGGTCGCCGGGGAGGATCTTCAGCCGCTCCGACGCATAGGCGACATAATGCTCGCTGGAGAAGATCATGTCGTTGACCGGCCAGTCCTGCTTCAGCTCGCCGTTGACCCACAGCTTGATCACGAGATCGTCGATGTCGGGGAAGAATTGCCGGGGAACGACATAGGGACCCACCGGCTTGAAGCCGGGCGGAGACTTGGCGATCCAGTCCGCGTTCCATTTGATGTCGTCGCGGCTGAACAACTCGCCGGTGTGCATGTCGTTCACGATCGTATAGCCCGCGATATGCTCATGGGCCTCTTCCGGGTCCATGTAGCGCGGGGCGCCGCCGGCCAGGACCAGACAGAGCTCCGCTTCCCAGTCATGGTTCGCGCCGATCTGGGGCAGGGGAACATCGTCGTTCGCGCCGACCAGCGAACCGTGCGTGGCGAGCCAGATGAACGGCATGCCCTTCGCCCTGCGCTGCTCCACGAACTCCAGGTTGCGCTTGTAGAATGACTCGTCGTCTTCGCCCGGCAGGCGGGACTTCTGATAGTCGCCCTTGTTGTAGGTGTACATTTCCGCCGCATGCTTGCGGTAGTTCGATCCGGCGCCGAAGATCTGCGGATAGTCGGTCGGCGGAAGCGGCCGGAATTCCCCAACGTTGCGCCCGGCATGCGATTCCCGGCTGTTGAGGTCGTTGAGCGCATCGAAGGTGCGCGCCCAGTCGGAATAGATCGCCTGGGAATTGGGGTAGCGATCGGAGATGTCGATCACTTCCCCGTTCGGCCTGACGATCGCGTGGAACGATCGGTCCTGGTCCTGAAGCTTGCTCAATCCGAACGTGCCGAGGGCAAGTCCGGTGGTCGGATCAATCTCTCTCATGGGCTTGGGCTTCCTGCATCTGAGCTAAAAACCGTTAACGCGTTCACGATTTGATGAAATTGGAGGTGCCTGTCAACACAGGTTTTCATATCGATTTCATCGATAGATCGATCCCGATCTATTTGTTTGACGGTTAGTGTCCCGGTGCCGATCAAGGGGGCGAATGGACCTGGCGCAGGAAAGAAGACGACATGGCAAACAGCTCGAACACCGTTCCGTTGCAGGCTTTGGAGCCGTCGCTGATCGAGAAGGTCCAGCGCATCCTGCCCGACATCGCCGGACTGGCCTCGGAGGCCGAGCAGCTGCGCTCCGTGCCGCCGGCCGGCGTCGCGCTCCTTCGCAAGATTGGTTTCATCCGGGCGCTCGTGCCCGCGCGCTTCGGCGGCGGGGAGGTCGATTTCGTCGAGTTCCTTCAGGCGCTACGCCTGCTCTCGTCCGCCTGCGTGTCGACCGGCTGGTTCGCGGGCGTGGTCGCGACGCACAGTCACGGAATCAGCTATTATGCCGAGCAGGCACAGGCGGAGATCTGGTCCGCCGGCCCCGATACGATCATCAGTTCGTCTTTCGCGCCGACGGGCAGCGCCAGGATCGTCGACGGCGGCTATGTCGTCAGCGGCATCTGGGAGTTTTCCAGCGGCTCCGACCACGCGGAGTGGGTGCAACTCGGTTTCCGGGTTCCGAACCCTGACGATCCGGCGAAAAGCGAGACCTATCTGGGGCTGTTCCCCCGACGGGATTGCGAGATCGTCGACAACTGGCACACGGTCGGGCTCAAGGGCACCGGCAGCAAGAGGGTCGTCGTCGCCGACGCCTTCATTCCCGAATATCGCTGTTGGGGGCCGGGTATCCTTCAGCCGTCGCGTGCTCCGGGTCTGCACGATCATTGGCTGTTCCGCATTCCGTTCATTGTGACGGCGACCAACTTCGTAGCGGTGATCCTTGGCGGCGCCGACGGCGCGGTCGCGGCCTATCGCGACCATCTGACGAGCCGCAAACGCGCGCATACCGGGCAGCCTCGGATCGACAATCCTCTCGCCTTCGTCCGGCTCGCGGAATCGGTGCTGGACATCCGCGCCGCGAGCGCATTGGCCGAAAGTCGTTGGGCGGCCTATGTACACCAGGCGAAGACCGGCATCGCGCCGGCGCCCGACGAGCAGATGCAAAGCCGCGGCGATGAAGCCTATGCGGTGCGTCTCGTGATGCGCGCGGTCGACCGGCTGATGGATGCGTCGGGCGGCAATGCGATCAGGGTCGAACGTCCGATCCAGCGCTTCTGGCGCGACGTCCATGCCGCCGGCGGGCACGCCTATTTCGACCTCGAGAACAAGTTGATCATCGTCGGGCGGCATCTGGTCGGATTGGAGCCGGACCCGTTCCTCTTCTGAGGATCGGCGCGCCGGCGGTCGATTTTGACAATCGTTCCTCATATCTGTTTAAGCAGGGCGGGTGCGGTTCCAGGGCCTTGACCTCAATCTCTTGGTCGCGTTCGACACGCTGGCCGAGCATCGCAGCGTCAGCCTTGCCGCCGAGGCGATGCACCTCAGCCAGTCGGCGATGAGCGCGGCCTTGGCGCGGCTGCGCGCTTATTTTGACGACGAATTGCTCGTCCCCCGCGGGCGGACGCTGGTCCTGACACCCAGGGCCGAGCAACTCGCCCCCGAGGTGCGGGACACCTTGCTGCGCATCCATGCGACCATTGCCCATCCTGCGGCCTTCGATCCGATCGAGACGAAGCGGGAGTTCACGATCGTCGCGTCGGACTATGTGCAGGCGGTGCTTTTGGAGCCGTTCATGCGGAAGGCCGCGCACCATGCTCCCGGGATGCGGTTCCGAATCCTCCCCATCTCGCAGCAGGGCATCGATGAGTTCAAGCGCGGCGTCATCGACCTGATCATCGTGGCCGACAGTGTCATCCTTCCCGAACATCCGTCGCAAAAGCTGTTCGAGGATGAGGCGAAGCTGATATGTTCGGCGGACCATCCGACGATCGGCGACGAGATCTCGATGGAGCAGTTCGGCACGGTTGGACATGTCACGACCTCGCTCCACCACCACCGTCCGGGATCGCTCTTCGACCTGATGCTGTTAGAGCGATCGATTGCGAGACGGATCGAGATTCAGGTTCCGGCCTTCTCCATGATGGCTGGAGCCGTCGTAGGTACGGAACGGGTAGCGATATTGCACGCTCGACTGGCGACCTCTTACGCCCGGATCCTTCCGATAAAATTGCTGTCTCTGCCGTTCGCCCTGCCGCCCATTCGGGAGGTCATCCAGTGGCATGCCCTTCGGCAGCGGGACCGGGGCTTGCAATGGCTGCTTGAGGCGCTGACCAGTGAGGCCGCTGCCCTGTGATGCCTTTATTCCATGCTCATCATTGTAGATTTTCGGCGTGAATTGTCCCGTTGGAGGGGCATCGAATTTCCGTTCGCGGCAGCCACGTAATTGCCATCGACCTGCCGGTGAGGGATATCCTGCAGCGCCAGCTGTCGGATGAGAGCAGTTGCCTTGCCGTGGCATTCCGAAACCAGACAGCCAACTAACTGCCAATAACTGTCAACGGTAGACCTGCTCGTTCTACCGAAAGCCGGGGGCGGACGTCGCTTCTCCAGCCTTGACGCCTGAAAGCAAACGCAGATGGCCGTCGGTCCAACGCTCCCGTGACAAATTGCCGCTCTCGCTTTGAAATCGGTCGTTGAACGCCGATGATATGCTTCTCGAAATCTACCTTTCGTTCATATGCCGGCTAAGCCTCTTGGGATCGCTGCGGTTCAATGCCAATAAGGGATTTCTCCAAAAACTTGCGGAGGTCATGCCAAACGATCAAGCCGCGCCCCGAACCGCTGATCTTCTTGACCTAGGGGCCAATATCTTGAAGCTACAGCTCAGTCGGTGTCTCGCCTTAGATCGAAAATAGCGAATGAGCAGATAGGTTAACGAGGTCTTCGTTCGCAGCAGAAAAACGACTTTGCTGCCAAAATTAGATTCTAGATTCCAAGGGTTCTCCGGCGCCTTAACCGCCACGATGCCGACATTGGGGAGGTGCTGGCGGAGTTGCACCGCTGCGTCAGCGAGTTCAAGCTGGAACTAACGAAATTGGGCGTGGCGGTTCACCAGCCTGTGTTCCAACGGACCTCCTCCGCGCCGAGAAGGCTACTGCGTCACTCTCTTAAAATACTACGGAATTTGGCCTGCTTTCACGGATTGCGGCTAGAGCCTCCACTCCTTGTCCCGCACAATCCTCCAAAGACACAGCAATAGAGAAAGGGGGGATGGCCAATGCGAATGAATGACAGGCCGCATATAGGTCAACGCTATATCAGACTGTTCGGCTTGACGGTTTCGTTGGTGGCGTTGGCGCTGGGCCAACAGGCACAGGCCCAGAAGGTCACTCAGCCGGCGGCGGATCAGGCCGTCAATGCCGCCGACGCCGACGAGATCCTCGTCACCGCGCAGCGGCGTACCCAGAACATCCTCGACGTGCCGATCGCGATCACAGCCTTTTCGGGCAACCAGCTCAACGAACTGGGCGTGAGGGACGCCCGCCAGCTCGGCGCGATCACGCCGGGCCTCATGGTGAAGCCGTCGCTGAGCGATCAGAATCTGGTCTTTACGATCCGCGGCGTCGGCATCAACTCGTTCTTCGCGGCGAACAATCCGTCGACCAGCGTCTATGTGAACCAGGTTCCGCTGTCCTTCTCGCCGATGCTCGCGTTCCAGATGTTCGACATTGAGCGCATCGAGGTGCTCAAGGGACCGCAGGGAACGCTCTACGGCCGCAACACCACGAGCGGCGCGGTGAACTTCATCACGCGCAAGCCTTCCGCCGACTGGAACGGTTTTCTCCAGGGCGACTATGGCAGATATGACGATCTCCGCTTGGAAGGCGCGGTCGGCGGTCCGGTCGCGCCGGGACTCAACTTCCGTCTCGCCGCAACGACCCGGCAGCGGGGCACCGGCTGGCAGTTCAATCGCGTGACCGGCAAGCATATCGGCGAGCAACACTATACCGCCGGCCGGTTCCAGCTCGGATGGGAGCCGAGCGACAATCTCAACATCCTCCTGGAAGCCCATGGCGGCCGGACGCGCGGGGACTCGCTCGAATATGAACATGTCGGCGTGCGACAGCCGGCGGCCCGAACGGCGACCTGCGCGCCCTTCCTCGCCGGCCATCGGGCCGAAGGACAGTGCGTGGCGCTCTCGGGATATTTCGATCCGGACAACGATCCCTATGCCGGCGACTATAATGATCCCAATTCCATCCACACCGATACCTATGGCGCGTCGGCCACGGTCGAGTGGAACCTGCCGACGATGACCCTGACCGCGATCGGCGGCCATGAATATTTCAAGCGGCGGCTGGAGTTCGACGGCGACGGCTCGCCGTTCGCGGCGTCGGGCAACCGGTTCGATGACAAGATCAAGTCGACGTCCACCGAAGTCCGGCTGAGCTCGAACAAGGAATGGAGCTTCGAATGGATTCTCGGCGCGACCTATTCGCATGACGACATCGGCGGCGACTTCCTGTCGGATGCGACCTCGGCATTGAACTCGATTGTGTCGGCGCCCTATGAGCAGAAGACCGACGCCTATGCCGCCTATGCCAATGTCATCGTGCCGCTCGTCGGCCGGCTGAAGCTGAACGGCGGGCTGCGCTACACGCACGAGAAGCGCAGCTTCCTCAACGTCACCCGCGACCTCGCCCCCTATGGCACGGCGGCGAGCCAGTTGCTGGCCCGCGGGATCTGTCGCCCGCAGAGCGATCCGTCTGTGGCGCCTGTGATCTGCTCGAGCCAGACCGGTTCGTTTAGCAATAGCGACCTCTCCTGGACGGCCGGGCTGGACTACAAGCTCGAAGGCGACGGCCTGGTCTATGCCAAGGTGAGCAAGGGCTTCAAAAGCGGCGGCATCAATGCCGCGATCAACTTCGGCGCGAGCGGCACGCCATTCAAGCCCGAGACGTTGTACGCCTATGAAACCGGCCTGAAGGGCTCCTTCCTCGACCGGCGGCTGCGCTATTCGACCGCCGTCTACTATTATGACTGGCGCGACATGCAGGTCTTCACCCTCACCCAGCAGGGGCCGCTGTCGGTGCGCGTGCTGACCAACGCCGGCCAGGGCGAGGCCTATGGTGCGGAAGGCGATCTGACCTACCTGGCTTCGGATTTCCTGACGCTGACCTTCGGCGGCAATTACAATCACACCAAGATCAAGAAATACGTCACCACCGTCGCCGCGCAGGACGCGACCGGCAATCAATTCGCCAACAGCCCGAAATGGACCCTCTTCGGCCTGGTGAAGCAACAGATCCCGCTCGGCGACGATTATCGCGCGACCGTCACCGTCGATGCGAATTACCGGTCCAGCCAGTTCTTCGAGATCGCCAACCGGCCGATCTTCCGCGAGCCCGGCTATGCCCTGGTCAACGCCCGGCTCGCCTTCGCGCCGACGGGTGGCGCCTGGGAAATCGCGTTTTGGGCCAAGAACCTGTTCGACAAGCGTTATCGGGTGGACATGATCGAGGTCACCGCGGCGGGCGCCGCCTTGAACGCCTATGGCGAACCGCGCACCTACGGCGCAAGCGCGCGATACACCTTTTGACGGCAAGGTCGATTGCAAAGCGGCCCGCTTCCCAGCGGAACGGGCCGCTTTTCAGATCCGCTTGGCAGCCGTCAGCTCAGCAGGCGGTCGCGCAGGGTCGACGAGGGCGAGGTTCCGTAACGGCGCTTGTAATAGCCCGAATAGCGCCCGAAGTTGTTGATCCCCAAATCGGTCATGACATCGGTCACGCGCTTGCTCGTCGGAGCATTCTGCAGGGCCAGGTGAAGCCGCTCGATCTTGCGGTGGCGGATATATTTGAGCGGCGTATCCCCGACGAAGCGCGCGAACGACGCCTGGAGCGTCCTGGTGCTGATGCCGGTATATTCGGCGATCGCCTCGATCCGGAGTTCCTCGTCATCGAAGGAGCCGGCCTCGATCAACTGGTCGATATATTGCTTGGCCTTCCGGACATGCCAGGGATGCACCGCCCCGGTCAGGTCGCGGATATCGTCGGAATAATTATGCTCCTGGTTGAGGAGCAGCATATCCACCAGGATGTTGAGATACATCCGCCCCATATGGGCCGCGCTCGAAAGCTCGGGGAAATCGACGACCTGCTGATAGACGTAGGAGATGGTCGACCGCCACATGGCGGTCAGCGGAAGATCGTCGGAGACGTTGGGTTCGAAGGTGATCGGATCGTGCAGGTTCTTGTTGAGAAGCTCGCGAAGCCGGTCCTCGATGACGTCGCGCTTGATGCGCAGCGTCCTATGCCGGCTCTCCCGGTCCCACCGCACCCGGGCCTGCTGCCCGGGATCGCTGATCAGGAGGTTCGCGGGCCGTATCTCATAGCTCTTCGAGCCGGCTTCCGCGACGCCGCGGCCCGATGTCGCGGCATGGACGAAGTAGAGATCCTTATAGGCCTCGGCCTCGATCTCGACGTCGGTGCCATAGGCGATATCGAGCAGGACGGCCGACCCGATATGGATGGAACGGAAGCGGGCATCGAACGGCCCGACGCCGGCCCGCAATCGGTGCGGCGCCAATTGATCGCGCATATAGGCCGACGCCGTGGCCGCATCGTTGTGCACGATTTCCGACTGTCGATCGTCCCCCACGGCCATCGTCTTCCCACGCGATACGAAGCGAACGTTTCAGGGTTCAAAATTTATGTCAATAGCCGGATGGGCCACCGGCTCGAGACGTGCCCGTCACGCGATCAGATGGGCAGCGGAGCCTGGACGGTGGGCTCTTCGGGATTGAGGAGGTCGACGCGCTTGAGCTTGATCTTCAGGCCGTTCCCCTCGGTCACAATCGAATGCCGAATGCTGCCCGCGAAGGCATGCTGGCGGGCTTCGCGCGATGCGAAGGCGCGGGTCTGGACCATCATGAAATCGGCGGCGGTCTCCCACCGATCGCCATGGTCCTCGATGAGCCTGAGCCCGCTCAGGATCCGCACCGCGCGGACCGTCGGCGCATTGCTCCACGCATATTCGCTTTCGAGGCGGATGACGCGCGCCTCCATCACCTGCCGGTCCTCGTACAGCAGCGACATGCTCGACTTGGGACTCGCCTGCCCCCATTCGGCGGGGACCCAATAGCGGCCGTCGTTGGCATAGAGATCGAGCCAGTCGCGAAAGCGGCCGTCGTTCAGCAGCCGGACCTCATACTCGACGAGTTCCAGCGCGGTCTGCACGATCCCGGCCATCAGATCATCCCTCCCATGAAGCCGGCCCAGGCCGCCATCTGCCCGCGGATATAGGCTTCGCTGGTGCCGACATGGCGTGTCTTCCGCGCCTGCGGCACGCCCGTATCGGCGGCGCCGCGGCCGATGAAATTCCATTCGATACGGCCCGCGGTCATCGCCTCCTGGCAGCTTTCGAACACTTCGATGTCGTCCTGGGTGACGATGTTGAAGCCGGTGAAGCCGCTGCTCAGCCGCACCGCCTCGTCCAGCGTCTCCTCGGGCGCGCCCACCAGCCTGAAGACATAGCCGATCACCTCGGTCCGATCGACGGCGAGCGGCCGCACGACCCTGAGCGACTGATAGCGCGTCTGCCAGGACGAACTCGGATAGAGGATCATCAGATGCTGGTCGAAATTGAGCACGTCCCGCGCTTTCGCCTCGCCATGGGCGTCCACCAGCATCGGAAAATATTTGGCCATCACATCGTCTTCATAGGGAATGGCGAAATGCGTCCCGAAATAGCTGTGGCCATAGTCGACGGTGTAGAGGGGCGAGCTTTGCCAGACGCTCATCGGCTTGCCGTTGGCGGCGGCGATGCGGAGCATTTCGGACAGCTTGTCGCTGCCCACCCTGGCCTCGATGCTGCGCACGGCGCTCACCGCCGAGGCGTGGGTCATCGCCGCGTGATGCGCGTCGTTGAAATTCTCCACCACGAACTTCCAGTTGCCGCGATAGACATAGCGGACCGGTGAGCCGTAGATTTCGACTCGACCCTCTGGCGCGCGATCGACGAGATTGTCGATCGTGTCGGCCATCGGCCCCAGGAAGGTGGCGAGCGGCGGGGCGTTCGGATCGGTGTTGGCGAAGATGAAGCCGCGATAGAGCTCGACCTTCGCGACCGGCGTCAGGCCGAGGCCAGCCGTGTCGATGCCGGCGTCATATTCCTGCCTCTCGGGCAGCGCGAGAAGGCTGCCGTCGAGGCGGAAGGCCCAGCCATGATAGGGGCATTGCAGCCGCTTGAGCTTTCCCGAAGGCACGGTGCAGATCGCCGCGCCCTTGTGCGGGCAGCGATTCTCTAGAACGTGGATGGCGTCGTCGGACGATCGGGTGACGATCACCGGCAGCGTACCGAGATTGGCCGTGACGAACGCACCCGGCGTCGGCACCTGACTCTCATGCCCGACGATCATCCACGCCCGTCCGAACAGGTTCTGCTGCTCCAGTTCGAACAGGGCGGGATCGGTGTAGACCCGGGCATGGATGCGGTCGGGCCGGACCAGCCGGCCCAGTTCCTCACCATCGACGAAGTCGAACGCCGTCATATTGCTGATCCTCTTCATGCCGCGGGGGCGCTAGTGGCGGAGCCGTGCATCCGGGCCGCCGATCGCGCCAGTTCCGTCTTGTCGATCTTGCCGATTGCCGTCTTCGGGAGCGCCGTCAGCAGGACGAACATCGATGGCACCTTGTATCGGACGAGGCGATCGCGACACCAGGCTTCGACGCTGTCGGTCGTCAGGGAGGCGTCCGGCCTGGGCGCGACGAAGGCATAGAGCACCTCGCCCCTATAGCCGTCTTTGGTCGCCACCGTCGCCGCTTCGAGAATGCCCGGGTGCTGGAACAGGACATTGTCCACCTCGACCGGATAGACGTTGTAGCCCTTGATGATCGCCATTTCCTTCTTGCGGCCATCGATGAACAAGTAGCCGTCCTCGTCGAAATGGCCGAGATCGCCGGTACGCAGCCATCCGTCGCCGAGAGCGGCCGACGTCTCGTTCGGCAGATTGCGGTAGCCGCGCATGATCTGGGGACCGCTCGCCCATATCTCCCCGGTCGTCCCCTGCGCGCAGGGCAGACCGTCGCCGTCGACGATCCGCACCGACGTGAAGGGCAGCGGCTTGCCTACCGACCCGGCGCGGCGTTCGAACGACGGGGAATTATAGGTCAGGATCGGTCCCGCCTCGGTCTGTCCATAGCCTTCGAAGATCGGACTTCCGGCCAGGGCTTCCCAACGGTGCAGCACGTCGGGAGGCAGGGCCGCCGAACCGGAATAGCTGGCGGTGATCGGCGCTAGATCGTCGGGCCCGGTTTCCTCGAACGACAATAGGCTCGTGTACACGGTGGGCCCAGCCGGAAAGAGATTGATGCCGTGCTGGCGGATTGCCGCCAGTGTATCGGCGGGCCGATAAGCAGGCATGATCACGAGCTCACCGCCGCACGCTGCCGCCAGATGCAGGCACATCGCCGTGCCGAAGGAATGGAACATCGGCATCAAGCAGAGAATCTTCTCACCTCCGAACGACGTGGGGAGCATTGCTTCGCGCTGCGCGATGTTCGCGGCGATGGCCCCATGGGTGAGTTCGACCCCCTTGGGACGTCCGCTGGTGCCGCCCGTATATTGGATCGTCGCCAGCATGTCGGGCCCGATCGCGCCGAGTATGGGGGGCTCGGCGGGCACCGGGACCCGCAACCTGCCCTCACCCTCGACGACCAGGCGGAACTCTCCGCCGTCCGTTCCACAGGCCTCGAGCTTCTCGCGGAACGCCTCATTGCCGATCGTCATTATCGGCGCGGCGTCCGCCAGGATGCCCGCCAGTTCCTGCGGCATATAGTCGGGGTTGATCAAGCACAGCGCCGCACCGGAGAAATGCACGGCGAAACTGACAATCGCCAGTTCGATCGAATTGCGCAACGCCACGGCGATGACCGCGCCCTCGGTCTTCGCCCCCAGGCTGTCCGCCAGATGCTCGACCGCGGCGAGATATTCGCCATAGGTCAGACGGATATGGCCCTGGTGGAGTGCCGGCAGTTCCGGGTTTCGTCGCACGGTCGCGCGCAACATGGCGACGACGCTTTCCTGATAGCGCGGAAGATCACGCAACTCGCCGTAATCAGACTGGTTCATCATCACCCACCTCGATGACAACCGCCATGCCGGTATCGCCGGCCGCGCAGCCGTGGAAGAGACCTACGCCTCCGCCGCGCAGGACGAGTTCCTCGATTACCTCGATGACGCCGCGCAAGCCGGTCGGCGCCTGCGGATGGCCATAGATCAGCGAGCAGCCAAAATTGTTCATGGCGGCGAGATCGACGCCCGTCATCCGGGCGAACAGGATGTCGTTGACCGCGAAGGGATTGTGCGACTTGATGACGTCGCACTGCCGTACGTCGATACCGGCGCGACGCAGCGCGTCGCCGGCCGCCAGAGCCGATGCTTCCGGCATGAAGGCGGGTTTGGCGCGCGCCTGTCCAAAGGCCCGAAGCCGGATGGCAATGCCAGGCTTGGCCGACAGCTCGGCCGCTCGCTCGCGTGAAGCGACGATCATGCCGGCATTGCCGTCGGCCGGATGCGTCTGGGCGGCGAAGGTGACCGTTCCTCCCTCCACCACCGGCGACAGTTCGGCCAGCCGATCGCGCGTCGACGCGACGACGCCGACGTCGCCCGACACAGCATCGGCGATGTCCAAGAAACGGCGGTCCGGCAGATCGAAGGGGAGGGCCATGAACAGCCTGAGGAAGGCGGAATCGTCGGCGAGGGCCGCGCGATATTGTTCCAGGCGCATCAGGACCAACTCATGCTGCTCCTCGGTGGATATACCGAAGCTCCGGGCAGCATTCTCCGCCGTCGCGATCATCGCCAGCGAGGTGTTCGGATCGCCAGCGAAATTGTCCAATATCCACCGTTCGACCACGGGCTGCCCGCCCTGCCCACCCGGTTGCGGATAGAGGAGCGTGGGCCCGTTGGAGATGCGATCCGCGGCGACCACCAGCACCGTCCGCGCCTGCTCGCGCTCGATCTGGCCCGCCGAAAGCGCGAGACAGCGCACGCTGGTCGCGCAGGCCTGAGCGATGGTGGGGCCGGTGATCCCGGGCATGCCCATCAACGATGCCAGCCATGGCGCTCCATAGAAGGCCCCCTGTTGGGGGACGGTCATCCCGAGGATGATCTCCTCGATCAGGGCAGGGTCGATATTTCTCGCCGCGAGCGCGCGGCGGCCCACCCAGGCAGCCAGGCGCAGGCTATGGAAGGACGAAAGGGCGCCCTGCCATTTCACGAACGGCGTCGACCAATAGCCGCCATAGGGGATATGGGCTGGTCGCATTGCTTCGTCTTTCACTCACTGGCCGATCGCAGAGGGTTGTCGGAGAGGAGGCGCCACCGGGCCGGTCAGCCCTGCGCCGCCAGGAAATCTTCCAGCAGTCTGTTGAAGCGCCCCGGCGTCTCCATGTTCGAAAGATGCCCCGCCCCCTCGATGATGTGCAACTCGGCACTGGGGATTTTGGCGGCAAGCTCGCGCGATAGGGGAACCGGCAAGCTGCGGTCGCTCTCGCCCACCATCACGAGCACCGGCACGGTCATCGCGCCGAAATCGGGCACACCGGCAAAACGGGTGACGCATTCGAGCGAGCGAAGATAGGTTGTCGCCGGCACACCCGCGAAGCTGGCGCGCGCCTCCACGAGCAGTTCGGGCGCCGCATCTTCGGACAGCAACGACGGCGTGTTGCGCTCGGCGATCTCGGCCATCGTCGCCCCCGCGAGAAGCGGTGCGCGGCGGCTTTCGAGAAAGGCGTCGAGCTGTTCCTCGGTGAGCGACGCGGCCGGGCCCACCGTGGAATCGGCGAGCGTCAACGAAGTCACGCGCTCGGGATGGCGATGCCAGAACCATTGCGCGATCATGCCGCCCATCGACAGCCCCACGAGATGCGCCCGATCGACATTCTCGGCGTCGAGCACAGCCGCGACGTCGGCCGCCATGGCATCGAAGGTCAGCGATCCGTCGAAGTTGTCGCTTTCCCCATAGCCCCTCACGTCGAGGCTTATGACCCGATAGCGATCGCCGAAATGCGCCATCTGGCGATCCCAGTTGCTGCGATCGCCGCCAATCCCATGGATGAATATGATGGCCGCCCCGTGCCCTTCCGCTTCATAGGCGATCCGGGGCCGTCCGGTGGTGAAGCTGGGCATGCGAGCGAGTTCGGCTGATGACATGGATTTCCTCATCATGCGGCCCAGCTCCATCGAGCGCGCCGCATAGTTTGCCAGGGATGGGATATGCGAGGACGTGCCCCGCGATGGAGATCAGACCAGGGAAGAGCCGCCTTGCTGTCGTCAGCGTTCCCATGCGTCCGTCCTCTCCGTTATCGGCTGGAAAGACTATGCGGTGGGCGCAGGACCCGCTCTAGCCGATTTCCGTGAAAACTGGGCAATTACCGTAGCCATGTGAGAGGTTCGATAGGCTGCCGGGCCGCGACGGGATCACCGCAGCAGATCAATCTCGTGGGCGGACTTCCCGGCCGGGATCGACCGCAGATATGCGGAGATGTCGGCCACGTCGCAATCGGGGACGATCCGCTCGGAGAAACGCGGCATGATGCCATAGGGCTGGCGAAGCTGGCCCAATATCGCAGCATAGGGCAGGGCATCCGGCGCGAGTTTCGGTCCGGCGCCCCCGCTTCGTCCGCCACCCTGCCCGATCGAGCCATGGCAATAGCTGCAGCCATAGCCGAGATAGAGCTTGCGCCCCCGCTGCTCCGCCGGACCGGCCTGCGCGATCCCGGCGGTCAGCAGCAACAGGGCCACCACGCTCCGAGCAATTGCTGAAGCTCCCGTTGTCGCCCGCATCACCGCGCCTCCGCATGGACGTCGATCAACGCCGGGAGGCCTTTTCTCACCACCGCCAATGCCCGCGCGATGGCCTCCTTCAGGTCGCCCGGCTTCTTCACAGGTCCCTCGGCATGAACGCCGAGGCTGCGGGCGAGCAATGCGAAATCGATCAGCGGATCGAGGAGAACGTTACCGACTTGTCCTCTATTCAGGCCTCTTTCGCGCAACGCCGCCAGCCATTGAATGACCATTGTCTCCTGATGATAGCCGCCATTGTTGTGGACGACGTACAACAGCGGAATCCGATGATGCGCCGCAGTCCATAAGGCTCCCGGAGCATACATCAGGTCCCCGTCGCCGCCGATCGCCACCGCAAGCCGCCCGTGCCGCGCATGGGCATAGGCGGCGCCGACGCTGGCACCGGGTAGATAACCCAGACCATAGGCGCCCGAATCCCCGATATACTGATAGTGATGGCGAGCATCCCAAAGCTGCTGCGGCCAGAATTGCTGGAAGATCGCGCTGCTGAGCAGGCACCAGTCCTCAGCCCTGATCTGGTCATAGAGCTCCGCGCATAGGCGTCCGGTGGTGATCGGCTCATTGTCCCAGCCGATCGCGGCCGCTTCGCGAGCCCGGTCCAGCGCTTCCCGATGCGCTTCCGCGAGCCGCTCGCCGCGCTGCCGCCGTCGATCGGCCTGCTTCGGGTCGAGTTGGCGCTCCACGGCCTCTATCAGCGCAGGCAGCGTGTCTTCCGCATCCGCCGCGAGCGCGAGATCGACCGGCGTGTAGCGTTGGAAGTCTTGATAATTGGCCTTCATGAACAGATCGAGCGACGTGATGCTCAACCGCTTGGCGGAGGCGGCCAACTGGTGGGTGCTGATCGCCCAGAAATCCGTGAGTTCGAGGCCGAGCACCACGTCCGCTTCGCCCAGTGCCACGTCCTGGTTAGCGGTCTGGTTGAGCGGATGGCGCCAGGGGAAGTTCATCCGTCCTCCCAGGTCGACCACGGAGGCCTGAAGCAGCTCGGCCAGGCGAACGAGCCGCTCCATGCCCTTGGGCGAGCGCGCCAGCCGGTCGGCTATCAGCACTGGGCTGCCAGCCTGCGCCAGCATCGTCGCCATCCGTTCGACGCCCTCGGGATCGCCGGCGGGCGACCTGGGCAGCGACAATGTTGGAAGCGGCGGCATCGCCTGCGGTTCGGCCGGATCCTCCTGCAGGGTCGCAGGAACGGCGAGCAGGACGGGTCCATGAGGCGGCGTTTGCGCAAACCGCAGCGCGCGTGCGGCGGATTCGGCGAAATTCACCAGCGACGCCGGCTGATCGTCCCATTTGGTGAAATCGCGCACCAGCGCTGCGCCGTCATTGACCGAATGCAGCCATTCCACCGGATAGCCGCGTCGTGCGGAATCCAGCTTGGCGCCGACGACGCAGAAGACCGGAACCCGATCGCACCAGGCGTTGTAGATCGCCATGGCGGCGTGTTGCAGCCCCACTGCCGAGTGCAGGAAGACGCCCATCGGTTCGCCGGCGGCCTTCGCATAGCCATGCGCGAAGGCGACGGAGATCTCCTCGTGCGTCACGGTGACCAGATCCATGGCGGGCTCGGTCGTCATGCCATGATTGACAAGCGATTCGTGCAGCCCCTTGAATGTCGTGCCGGGATTGGCGGCGATGACGCGGATGCCCAGGTTCCGCATGACGTCGATCATATAATCGCTGCCGTAGCGCTGCTGGTTGCCGCGCTTCGGAGGGGCCGGTCGGGATGGACCACATTCGCTTTCGCGGGACGGAGGGAGCGGCACCGATACGGGCTTGTGCGCTTCTCGCACCGGGCCGGCGGCAGATATGCTGGGGGCAAGGCATGCTACCGTCGTGCCCGCAGCAACCCCGTTGAGGATCGTCCGCCTCGAGAGGCCCTCGGCTTGCCGGTCGGCCGCGCCCGTCAAATTGGCAAGCGACTTGGCCGGCTCGGACATCAGGCCTGGCGTCCTTCCGCCTCGCAAAGAGCACGCCAAATGAGGATCGGCGGGACGGTCATCGCATGAACGGCGAAATAGGCCGCATAATAAGCGATCAGCCCTATGAGCGACCATTGTCCGGGAAGCAGGCCTATATGTGTCGCGCCCCAGACGACCAACAGGGTGGGCGGAGCCAGGATCAGCGTGACGGCCGCCGCGAATGCGATGGCCCGCGCCATCAAAGGCTTGGGAAGCCAGCGGCTCGCCGCCGGCAGTTCACCTTGATCCGGTGCGCGCACGATGCCCCGCCTAGCGCGCGATCGCACCGACAGCGTCATGCCGATCGTCATGAGCACCGTTACGTTGAACGTAGCGGGAAATATGCCGAGCGCTGCACGATCGGGCGCGAAGGGCGTGAACAGCGGTTTGTCTGAGAACAAGAGCACTGAGAAGAAGATCGACAGAACGAAGCCAATCCCGATATTGCTGATCACCGCCTTCCGGATGAACGCCTTCGGCTCATCTGATGCTCCGGCAGGCGTCGCCCCCTTCATATTTCGGTCCTCGTTCGCTTGGGTTCGTGAACATGGGAGCTTCCGGCGGTGGAATACCACCCGATAAATGCAGAAGCTGGCCGGAAAGCGACGTGACGACGATTGTCACCTGCGGTTGCAGCTCGCTGAGTTGGTTCGGAAACGGCTATCGCTCCTTCTTCCCACACGCTGCCAGTCGGCAAACGGCGCAAAAATCGCGCTCATGACACGATACCTGAAATCACGATTCGACGGCTCTGAACGAACGGCAGCTTCGGCGAGATCATTCCTCAAAGCTGCCTGTCGGGAATGTCCCCGATAGCGGACGTGCCGATGTAGCGAGGTTAAGCTTGTTTGGCCGCTGGAGCTGCGTCAGATGGACCGATGGCATCCGATGGTCTGATAACGAAGATAGCGAAGGTGGTGGAACACGCACCCGGCTGGCTGCGCCAGGATCTGGCATCGAAGGGCGCGGCCGTCCGTACCAGAGCTGAGGATACGCTGGCCGCGATGATCGCCGCTGCCCTCAAACCACCAGCAGACTGAAGGCTCACGCCTCGGATGGCTGCTCGCGCAGGATCGCAGCCGCCGCTTCGGCTAGAAGGCCGATATCTCGCGCGATGAGCTCGATCCGCTCCGCGCGCGCGACCTGCTCGGCCGCTTCGCGTCCCTTACCCTGACCATTCCGCGCGCGCGACCTGCTCGGCCGCTTCGCGTCCCTTACCCTGACCATCGACTGCGTCACCCGCGGCATCTTCGAGTTTGCAGGTCATCAGCACAAAGAGCCTCGCGACCAGATCCGTCTGTTCTTCTTTGTTCATAGCCACCTCCGGCCGACACCAAGGCGCGACGGCGCGGCACAGTCCAGACGGAGCTTTTTTCGGTGTATTTTCCGCTCGACTTCGGTGCGGGGTCGAGCATTGCTATCCATGTGAATCGCACCGGCTAATTGAGCCGGCTCATGCTCCGACCAGGCGACTGGCGGGGCTCTGGGTGGTGGGAGCGGCACTAGGGCCGGCCCGGATCAAGGAACCACCTAGATGACCAAGCTTACCGATATGCAGCTCGTCCTGCTCAGCACCGCCTGCCAGCGCGAAGACGGTAGCCTGCTGCCGCCACCCGATAGCCTCGGCGCCCAGGCCGCCCGTATCCGCAAGGCTGTCGAGGCGCTCATCAAGAAGGGCCTCGCTGCCGAACAGGAAGGGATGGCCGTTCCACAGGCTTGGCGGACCGATGGCGATCTCGTCATCGGCGTCATCGTCACCGATGCCGGCCGCTCCATTATCGAGCCTCCCGTCGCTGAAGAAACGCCCGCAGGTGAAACCGACGAGACTCCGGTCGTCCCGGCCCCCGCAGCGGGCCGCACGGGCACCAAGCAGGCCCTGGTGATCGACCTGCTGAAGCGGAAAGGCGGAGCGACGCTGACCGACATCATCGGGACCACCGGTTGGCTGCCGCACACGTCGCGCGCTGCCCTGACCGGGCTGCGCAAGAAGGGCCACGCCATCAGCAGCGAGAAGGTCGAAGGGGTCACCCGCTACTACATCGCCACGGCTGCCTGAGCATGGCACGGCATGACGACAAACTGGCTGCGCTGGCGACGATGTCGCCGGCGCAGCTGCGCGGCGAGTGGCTGCAGCTGTTCGGCAGCGCCGCGCCGCCGGTCGGCCACAAGCTGCTGGCCCTCGCCATCGCCCATCGACTGCAGGAGAAAGCCAAGAGCAGTCTTCCCGCCAAGCTCACTCGCGAGATCGAGACGATGGTGCGGCAGTTCGGCAAGGGTGAGGAGATCAAGGCCTCCGCCTCGGCAACGCTTCGCCCCGGCACCCAGCTCGTCCGCGAATGGCGCGGCGCCACCCATCGCGTAATGATCCTGGACGACGCCTATCTCTATCGCGACGAGCGCTATGGCTCGCTGAGCGAGATCGCCCGCAAGATCACGGGTGCCCATTGGTCGGGACCACGCTTCTTCGGACTGACCAAGAATGGAGCGGCGGCATGAGCCGGGGCAGGGCGCCCGAGCCGCAGCGGAAGGAGAAGATCCGCTGCGCGATCTACACGCGCAAGTCGACCGAGGAAGGGCTCGACCAGGAGTTCAACAGCCTCGATGCCCAGCGCGAGGCCTGTGCCGCCTATATCATGAGCCAGCGCCATGAAGGCTGGACGCTGGTTCCCGACTATTATGACGATGGCGGCTTCACCGGCGGCAATATGGAGCGGCCGGGGCTCAAGCAACTGCTCGCCGATGTGGAAGCCGGCAAGGTCGACGTCATCGTGGTCTACAAGGTTGACCGGCTGACCCGCGCCTTGTCCGACTTCGCCAAGATCGTCGATGTGCTCGATACGGCAGGGGCGAGCTTCGTCAGTATCACCCAATCGTTCAACACCACCACCAGCATGGGGCGGCTCACCCTCAACGTGCTGCTGAGCTTCGCCCAGTTCGAGCGCGAGGTGATCTCTGAACGGGTTCGCGACAAGGTCGCGGCCTCGAAGCGCAAGGGCATGTGGATGGGCGGCAACTGCCCGCTCGGCTATGACATCCAGGATCGCAAGCTCGTCGTCAACGAGAGCGAGGCCGAAACAGTGCGCTTCATGATGCGCCGCTATCTGGAACTCGGCAGCGTCTATGATCTCGCCGCTGAGCTACGGGCCAAGGGCATCACCTCCAAGGTCCATTGTAATAAAGAGGGTAGGAGCTGGGGCGGCAAGCCCATCACGCCGGGCGCCTTGTATCATATCCTTGGCAACCAATTGTATCGTGGCGTCGTCGTCCATAAGGGCGAAGCCCATCCCGGAGAGCATGAAGCCATCGTCGACGATGAGCTCTGGATTGCTGTCCAGGAGAAGCTGGCATCCAACCGTGTCGAGCGCCGCCATCAGGCCAATGCCAACGAGGTCAGCTTGCTGGCCGGCATGATCCGTGATGGCGAAGGGCGGCGGATGACACCGAGCCATGCGAGCCGGGGCGATGTTCGTTATCGCTATTACAATTCGGTCAACGAAGGGAAGGGGCCGCATCCGCGACCCATCCGCATCGCTGCCCGCGACATTGAGAAGGCCATCATCGAAAGTCTCGAGCGGCTCATTGCAGATAGAGCGCAGCTGACCTTGCTCTATCCGCAGCATGACAGTGAGGGTTATGAGACCGCTGACCTGCTCCGGTCCGCAGCGCTGCTGCATCGGGCGATCCCGACCATGGCCCCATCGGACCAACGGGCGCTGCTCTTGGATCTGTCGCTGCAGGTCGTCGTCCATGCCGATCGCATCGAGGCGAAGGTCGGCTACGCTGTGTTGGGTGAGCGGCTCGGCGTCGAGCAGCTCGATGTGGATCAGGAGATTGTCGAGCTGAGCATCCCGACCCTGATGGTTCGGCGCGGCACCGATGTGAAACTCACCATCCAGTTCGATGCATCGGCATCGTCAGCGCGGCGGGATCCGAAACTGGTCGAGCTGATCGTGAAGGCGCATCAGGCGAAGCGCATGCTCGGGCTTAATGGCAAGCCGCCGACCATCGCAGCGGACCTGGATTATTATGCTCGCAACCATCTCGCCCGGCTGGCGCGCTTCGCTTTCCTGGCCCCAGAGATCATTACCGCCATCATGGAGGGATCGCAGCCGGCAACATTGTCGGCGCGCAAGCTAATGCGGACTTCGGATCTGCCGATGGACTGGAAGCAGCAGAAGTCTATGCTCGGCTTCAGCTGACCTCCAGCAGCTCGAAGCCATGGGGTGGCGCTTCGGCGCTGCCCCTTTTTTGTTCGGTCTCGGGTCACAGTCCGTCGGCCATTCCCAGTGTCACTAAACGGGCCCTCGGAGATTTGGCCCCCATTTGGCGCCTATCGATTGGCCAAATGCGTCTCTGCGCCGACAGGTACGAAACTGCTCGGTGCAAACCCACGGAAAATAGGGGGAATTTTCGCCTTCTGGCGACGGTCTCGAAATAGCCGTCATGACGTGAGAAAAATGGCTCCCCGGGCCTGATTCGAACAGGCGGCCGTCCGATTAACAGTCGGATGCTCTACCGCTGAGCTACCGGGGATCATTTCCGCTTCAAGCGAGGCGCGCCTATAGCAGCGGCTTCTCGAACCTTGCAAGCCCCTTAGACGCGGTTCGGTGAAACTTCTCGCCGGCGTGGCGCGGAGCGGTGGAAATGCCGGGGGTCAGACCGCGAACTGCTCCATGGTGATGCGGTCGTCGAGGGCGTGTTCGGGGTCGAACAACAGGGTCAGCGGGCTGGTCTTGTCGATGCCGACGCGGATCAGCGAGACGTCGCGCACCTCGCGCTGGTCGGCGACGGCGCTGACCGGGCGCTTGATCGCGTCGAGCACCCGGAAGGAGATCGCGTTCTTGTTCGGCAGGATCGCCCCGCGCCAGCGGCGCGGGCGGAACGGGCTGATCGGGGTCAGCGCCAGCAGCGACGATTCGAGCGGCAGGATCGGTCCCTGCGCCGACAGGTTGTAGGCGGTCGATCCCGCCGGGGTCGACACCAGCACCCCGTCGCAGACCAGCTCGGGCAGGACGACGCGGCCGTCGACCAGCACCTCGATCTTCGCCGTCTCGCGCGTCTCGCGCAGCAGCGACACCTCGTTGATCGCCGGCACCGAATGGCGCTGTCCCTCGACCGTCTCGACGTCCATGCGCAGCGGCAGCACGGTGATCGCCCGCGCCTGTTGCAGCCGCAGCTCGAGAAGATCGGGCTTCCAGTCGTTCATCAGGAAGCCGACCGTGCCCAGGTTCATCCCGAACACCGGCAGGATGCGATGCCGGTCGAGCATCGCGTGCAGGGTGCGCAGCATGAAGCCGTCGCCGCCCAGCGCGACGACCAGGTCGGCGCGCTCGATCGGGTGCCATTCGTAGATGGCGCGCAGCTCGGTGGCGGCTTCCTGGGCGGCCGTCGTGGGGGACGCGACGAGCGCCATCCGTTGTTCGGTCATCCGCCGGTGACGCTCATATGCCGGGAAACGGCGGGGGCCGCGCCGGGCGTGTCGATCCGGAAGGCGTGGCGCTCGGGCTTCAGCCGCATCGCCCGGTCGAGCAGCCGGTCGAGCCCCTCCATGTCGCCCGCGCGTAGCGCCTGGCGCAGGTCGAGCCGGTCCTCATGGCCCAGGCACATGTAGATCTGGCCGGTCGCGGTGACGCGGACGCGATTGCAGCCGTCGCAGAAATTGTTGGTCAGCGGCGTGATCAGGCCGAGCCGCGCGTCGAGCTCCTCGACCCGGAAATAGCGCGCCGGGCCGCCCGTCCGATAGTCCAGCGGACTGAGCGTATAATGCTCCTCGATCCGCCGCCGCACGCCGTCGAGCGGCAGGTAGCGGTCGGTGCGGTCGTCCTCGATCTCGCCCAGCGGCATCGTCTCGATCAGGGTGAGGTCGTGGCCCTCCGCCGCGCACCAGCGCAGCATCGGTTCGATCTCCTGCTCGTTGAGGTCGCGCAGCGCGACCATGTTGACCTTCACCGCGATCCCGGCCGCGCGCGCCGCGGCGATGCCGTCGAGCACCACGGCCAGGTCGCCGCCGCGGGTGATGAAGCCGAAGCGCTCGGCATCGAGGCTGTCGAGGCTGACGTTGACGCGGCGCACCCCGGCCTCGGCCAGCGCGGGGGCATGGCGGCGGAGCTGGCTGGCGTTGGTCGTGAGGGTCAGCTCGTCGAGACCCCCCCCGTCATCCTTGGCGCCGATCCTCCGCCCGATCAGCCGGACGAGCTCGTCGATGCCGCGCCGCACCAGCGGCTCGCCGCCGGTCAGCCGGATCTTGCGGATGCCGCGGGCGATGAAGGCGTCGGCGAGCGCCGCCAGCTCCTCGATCGTCAATATCTCCCGCTTGGGCAGGAACTGCATCTTCTCCGCCATGCAGTAGCGGCAGCGGAAGTCGCAGCGATCGGTGACCGACAGGCGCAGATAGGTGATCCGCCGGCCGAATGCATCGGCCAGGCCCGTTCCGCCCCTGTCCCCCGGCTTTTCCATAGCAGCCATGGCCTTATCCTAGCAGGCTGATCCCGCCAAGCCTAGGAAGCTGTGGATCGTTCGGTGATCGGCGGGTTTTCGCGGTGCTTTGCGGATTGGCGAGCGTCCTGCGATACGGTAACAGTCCGGCAATGACGAAGGGTGTGGGCTCAATCGGGGCAGCGGCTGCCAGCGCCGCCGCAGGGGGGCAGTTGCCTCTTTTCCTGATATCCTTTCGTTATCGGAACGAATTGGCGCCATTGATCGAGCGGACCGGCCGGCGGGTGATCGCCGCACGGCGGGCCGAAGCGGCCGGACGGCGCTTCATCGCCTCGGGCGCGACCATCGCCGTGATCGACGCCCGCGACGCGGAGGAGGAGGCGGTCGCGGCCTGCGCCGCGATGGCGGCGGCGGTCGGATCGACGGGCTCCGCGCTGCTCGTGATCGTCGACGATATCGCCAGCCTCGATCGCTATCTGGCGGCCGGGGCGACCCATTATCTGGCGGCGTCCTTCGGGGAGGAGGAGATGCGGATCGCGCTGGCCTTCGCCGATCGCCATGCCGAACGGCTGGCGGGGGGCGGCCGTGCCGCGTCGGTCCGCGCCGCGCTGCGCCTGTCGGAATCGGAGGCGTGGATCTGGAAGCCCGGCGACCGGATGGTGACGCTCAGCGCCGCGCTCGCCGACCGGATCGGCGTGGCGACCGAGACGGTGCCGATGTCGATGCTGTTCCGGCTGATGGACCGCGAGAGCCGCCGCCTGGCGCGGGAGGCGATCGATCGCCTGCTGTCGACCGGCCGCTCGACCGCCTTCGCCCATCGCAGCCGCGCGCTCGGCGACCGGCTGGCGCACCACATCTCCTATGACGAGGAGCGGCATGCGGTCGTCGCCTGGGTCGAGGTCGACCGCCGCGACGGCGAGCCGGCCGGCGACGACGGCGACGCCCTGACCGGGCTGCCAGCGGTCGACCGCATCCGCCAATGGGTCGAACGGCGGCTGGCCGACGATCAGCTCGCCGAGCCGCGCTGCATCCTGCTGATGCTGGGCATCATGCGCTTCGGCCTGGTCAACGCCGCCTTCGGCCGGCCGACCGGCGACGCGGTGCTGCAGGGCGTCGCGCGGCGGATCGAGCGGGTGATCGACCGCATCGGCCTCGACCAGACGATGATCGCGCGCACCGCCGGCTCCGAATTCACCATCGCCCTCGGCGCGCCGGTGACCGCCGACACAGCCGAGCTGATCGCCAACCGGCTCGTCGAAAGCGTCGCCTGGCCGTTCGTGTCGGGGGATTCGCTCATCCCGCTGTCCTGTCGTGTCGGCATCGCTGCGATCGACGGCGATGCGCGACGCGACGCGGGGACGCTGTTCCAGCGCGCGGCGGCGGCGCTCGCGGCGGCCAAGCATGGCGACACCGGCCTGGTCCGCGCGCTCGACGCCGACAGCGAGGCGGAGGCGCACCGCCGCAACCAGCTCGAGATCGACCTGCGCCGGGCGCTCGATCATGACCAAATCGACATCCTCTTCCAGCCGCAGGTCGATATCCGGTCCGGCCAGATCATGGGGGTCGAGGCGCTCGCCCGCTGGCGCCATCCGCAGCTCGGCGAGCTGGGCGCCGTCCCGCTGTTCGCGACCGCTGCCCGGTCGGACTTCGTCGTCCAGCTCTCGACCTATGTGCAGCAGCGCGCGCTCGAGGTCGCGGCGAGCTGGCCCGCTCATATGGGCAATCTGCGCCTGTCGGTGAACGTCACCGCCGCCGACATCGCCCAGCCCAATTTCGTCGACGACTTCCTGGGCCGGGTCGACAAGGCCGGCTTCCCGCGCGACCGGCTGACCGTCGAGGTCACCGAAAGCGGCCTGATCGCCGATCTCGCCGGGGCGGCCGGGCTGCTCTCGCAATTGCGCGGCGCCGGCCTGCGGGTCGCGATCGACGATTTCGGCACCGGCTATTCGAGCCTCGCCTATCTCAAGGCGCTGCCGCTCGACTATCTCAAGATCGACAAGACCCTGGCGGAGGACATCACCGGCTCGACCCGCGATCGCATCGTCGTGCGCGGCGTGATCGAGATGGCCCGCTCGCTCGGCCTCGCGGTGATCACCGAGGGGGTCGAGACCAAGGCCCAGCTCTCGCTCCTCGCGCGTGAGGGGTGCAACTATTACCAGGGCTATCTCTGCTCGCCTCCGATCGACAGCGGTACCCTGGAGGCGATGGTCGTCGACCAGGCGATGAGTAGCGTGGACTAAATTTCCCCCTCCCTGGAAGGGAGGGGTCGGGGGTGGGTCGGCGCGCGAAGCGCGCCCTCCTCACCCCACGATCTTCATCAACCCCCGCGACAATTGCAGCGCGCCGTTCAGCCGGTGCGACGGCTCCGGCCAGTTGCGGGTGATCACCAGCTTGCTGTCGGGGCGCAGCCGGGCGCTGTCCTTCAGCCGGTCGACATAGGCGAGCAGCCCCGGCAGGTCGGGGAAGTCGTCGTTGTGGAAGGTCACCAGCGCGCCGCGCGGGCCGGTGTCGATCTTGGCGACGCAGGCCTTGCGGCAGTTGAGCTTGATCTCGATCACCGTCAGCAGGTTCTGGGTCGCGGCCGGAAGCTTGCCGAAGCGGTCGATCAGCTCGGCGGCGAAGGCCTCGATCTCGGCGCGGGTCTCCACCTCGTTCATCCGGCGGTACAGGCCCATGCGCAGGTCGAGGTCGGGGACATAGTCCTCGGGGATCAGGATCGGCGCGTCGACGTTGATCTGCGGCGAGAAGCTCTCGCGCTTCGTATCGGCCAGCCCGCCCGCCTTGGCGTCGAGGATCGCCTCCTCCAGCATCGACTGGTAGAGTTCGAAGCCGACCTCCTTGATATGGCCCGACTGCTCGTCGCCGAGCAGGTTGCCCGCGCCGCGGATGTCGAGGTCGTGGCTGGCGATCTGGAAGCCGGCCCCCAGCGTGTCGATGTTCTGGAGGATGTGGAGCCGCTTCTCGGCGGTCTCGGTGAGCCCCCGGTCGCCGGTCGTCAGATAGGCATAGGCGCGCGTCTTCGACCGGCCGACCCGGCCGCGCAGCTGGTAGAGCTGGGCGAGGCCGAAACGGTCGGCGCGGTTGACGATCAGCGTGTTGGCCGACGGGATGTCGAGCCCGCTCTCGATGATCGTGGTCGACACGAGGATGTCGAACTTCTTGTCGTAGAAGGCCGACATCCGCTCCTCGACCTCGCCCGCCGCCATCTGGCCGTGGGCGACGACATAGCTGACCTCGGGGACCTCCTTGCGCAGATAGTCCTCGATGTCGGGCAGGTCCTTGATCCGGGGGGTGACGAGGAAGCTCTGCCCGCCGCGATAATGCTCGCGCAGCAGCGCCTCGCGGATCACCACGCCGTCCCACGGCGCGACATAGGTGCGCACCGCCAGCCGGTCGACCGGCGGGGTCTGGATCACGCTCAGCTCGCGCAGGCCCGACATCGCCATCTGCAAGGTGCGCGGGATCGGCGTCGCGGTCAGCGTCAGCATGTGGACGTCGGTCTTGAGCGCCTTCAGCCGTTCCTTGTGGGTGACCCCGAAGCGCTGCTCCTCGTCGACGATGACGAGGCCGAGCCGCTTGAACGCGATCCCCTTGGCGAGCAGCGCATGGGTGCCGATGACGATGTCGATCGATCCGTCGGCGAGACCGTCCTTGGTCCTCTTCGCTTCGCCCGCCGAGACGAGCCGCGACAGATGGCCGATATTGACCGGCATGCCGTGGAAGCGCTCGACGAAATTGCGGTAATGCTGCCGCGCGAGCAGGGTGGTGGGGCAGATCAGCGCCACCTGCATCCCGCCCAGCGCCGCGACGAAGGCGGCGCGCAGCGCGACCTCGGTCTTGCCGAAGCCGACGTCGCCGCAGACCAGCCGGTCCATCGGCTTGCCCGCCGCCAGGTCCTCGATCACGTCGGCGATCGCGCGGTCCTGGTCCTCGGTCTCCTGATAGGGGAAGCGGTCGACGAACTCGTTATAGCCGCTGTCGGGTTCGATCGCCTCGGCCGGGCGGAGCGCGCGTTCGGCGGCGGTCTTGATCAGCTCGCCCGCGATCTCGCGGATACGCTCCTTCATCCGCGCCTTGCGCGCCTGCCAGGCGACGCCGCCCAGCTTGTCGAGCTGGACGCCCTCGTTCTCGGCGCCGTAGCGGCTGAGCACGTCGATATTCTCGACCGGCACGTAGAGCTTGTCGCCGCCGGCATAGGTCAGCGCGACGCAGTCGTGCGGCGCCTTCGCGACCGGGATCGAGGTCAGCCCCTCATAGCGGCCGATGCCGTGGTCCATATGGACGACCAGGTCGCCGGGGCTGAGCGTCGCCAGTTCGGCGAGGAAGGCGTCGGCCGACTTCTTGCGCTTCTGCCGCCGGACCAGCCGGTCGCCCAGCATGTCCTGCTCGGTCAGCAGCGCGATGTCGCCGCTGGTGAAGCCATGGTCGAGCGGCAGGACGGCGAGGGCGACCATATTGCCTCCCCTCCCGCTTGCGGGAGGGGGCGGGGGTGGGCCTCCGGCCTGGGCGCCATCGTTTTCTTTGCGGGGAAGGCCCACCCCCCGGCCCCCTCCCGCAAGCGGGAGGGGGAGGGTTATGGCGCTCTGCCAGTCGTCGACCAGATCGCCCCGGTCGAGGCCATGTTCCGCCAGCAGCCCGGCGAAACGCTCGCGCGAGCCGGTCGAATAGCTCGCCAGCACCACGCGCTTGCCCGCCTTGCCGAGCGCTTCGACATGCTCGATCACCGCGTCGTAGATGTTGACGCCCTGCGTCCGTTCGGGCGCGAAGTCGCGCGCGCCGTCGACGCCCAGGTCGAGCACGCGGGCGCTCTCCGGCTCGGCGAAGGGGGTGACGAGGTGGATCGGCCGGTCGGCGATCGCCGTCCGCCATTCGTCGGCGGCCAGATAGAGTTCGCCCGGTTCGAGCGGGCGGTAGCTGCCCGGATCGGTGGTGCGGGCGCGGACCCGGTTGGCGTGATAGTCGGCGATCGCCTCGAACCGGGCCTCGGCCGCCTTGATCGACCCGGCCTCGCGCAGGATCAGGTCTTCGGGCGCCAAATGGTCGAACAGCGTCTCCAGCCGCTCCTCGAACAGCGGCAGCCAATGGTCCATGCCGGCGAGGCGGCGGCCGTCCGACACCGCCTGGTAGATCGGGTCGCCGGTCGCGCTGGCGCCGAAGCGCTCGCGATAGCGGCCGCGGAAGCGCTTGATCGTCTCCTCGTCGAGCAGGGCTTCGGAGGCCGGCAGCAGGGTGAAGCCGTCGACCGGGCCGATCGTCCGCTGGTCGGTGGCGTCGAACTGGCGGACGCTCTCGATCTCGTCGCCGAAGAAGTCGAGGCGCAGCGCATGGGGCTCGCCCGCCGGGAACAGGTCGACCAGGCTGCCGCGCACCGCATATTCGCCCTGCTCGGTGACGGTGTCGGTGCGGATATAGCCGTTCGCCTGCAGCATCGCGGCGAGCCGGTCGCGGTCGACCCGCTCGCCCGGCGCCAGCCGGGCGACGAGCTGGCGGATGCGGAACGGGGTGAGCACCCGCTGGGTGACGGCGTTGACCGTGGTGGCGACCAGGACGGGCCCCCTGGGCTTGCCCTGCAACGCATGGAGGGTGGCGAGCCGCTCGCTGGTCGCGCGCAGCGCCGGGCTCGCGCGGTCATAGGGCAGGCAGTCCCAGGCCGGGAAGGTGAGCACCGTCAGCTCGGGCGCGAAGAAGCGCGCGGCGTCGGCCAGCGACTGCATCGCCTGGTCGTCGGCCGCGACGAACACCAGCCGCCCGCCCTTCGCCGCCGCGGCGCGGGCGAGGTCGGCGGCCAGCCAGGGCTGGAAGCCCATCGGCGCCCGCGACAGGGTCAGCGCTTCGGAGGCGGCGAGGATGCGGTCGAGATCGGTCATATCTGTCTTGTCATTCGTCATCCTGACGAATGTCAGGATTCATTGCCGCTATGTTCGAGATCGAGGCGGATCGCTGCGTATCTGGATCCCGGATCACGTCCGGGATGACGCATCGCTTCGATCACCGCGGAATGTCGACATAATCGATCCGCTGCATCCGCTCCATCAGCGCGCCCTGCCATTCGGCCGGGACCGGGATGGTGCCCATCACCCAGCCGAGGATGTCGGCGTCCTCCTGCGCGAGCAGCCCCTCGAACCAGTCGAGGGCTTCGCCGTCCCAGCCCTGGTGAAGGCGGTCGAAGAAGCCGCCGATCATATAGTCGGCCTCGCGGGTTCCCCGGTGCCAGGCGCGGAAGCGCAGGCGTTTCAGGCGGTCGTCGTGGTTCATCGTCTTCCAATGCCGATGGGCCGGCGGGCGATTGACAGGCCCGTCGGCGGAAAGCCAGAAGCGGAAATAAGCATTTTCGAGCCGCGCGCAATCGACCCGCGACGCGGAAAATGCGACAGCAGGCGAATCCATGCGGCCCGATATACTCAATCCGTTGTTCGCCGAGGTCGAGGCGCTGAAGGGCGTCGGGCCGACGCTCGCCAAGCCGCTGCGCAAGCTGGAGCTCGAACGGGTCGTCGACCTGCTCTTCCATCTTCCCACCGGATCGATCGACCGCAAGCCGGTCGACACGGTCGAGGCCGAGGACGCCGGCCGGATCGTCACCGTCCGGCTGGTGCCGACCAGCTATCGCGCGTCCGGCGGGCGCGGGCCGTTCCGGGTCGGCGCGACCGACCAGGCGGGCAACGTCGTCAGCCTCGTCTATTTCGGCGGCAATCCCGGCTGGGCGAAGAAGCTGCTGCCGATCGGCGAGCCGCGCATCGTCTCGGGCCGGCTGGATCTCTACGGGCAGGAGCTCCAGATCGTCCATCCCGATCATGTCCTGTCCCCGGCCGAGGCGGCCGACCTGCCGACCCGCGAGAGCGTCTATCCGCTGTCGGAGGGGATCACCTCGCGGCGGCTCGGCCAGCTCATCGAGCAGGGGATCGAACGCGCGCCCGAGCTGCCTGAATGGATCGAGCCGAGCCTGCTCCAGGCGCGCGGCTGGCCGTCCTGGCATGACGCGGTCGTCCGCGCCCATGCCGACGCGCAGGACGAACCGGCGCGCGCGCGGCTCGCCTATGACGAGCTGTTCGCCAACCAGCTCGCGCTGATGCTGGTGCGCGCCTCCTCGCGCAAGCGGCGCGGCCTGCCGCTCAAGGGCGACGGCCGGCTGCGCGACCAGCTCAAGCTTCCCTATGCCCCGACCGGCGCGCAGAGCCGCGCGGTGGCCGAGATCGAGGGCGACCTCGTCCAGCCGGCGCCGATGACCCGCCTGCTCCAGGGCGACGTCGGCTCGGGCAAGACGCTGGTCGCGACGATGGCGCTGCTCTGCGCGGTCGAGGCGGGGGCGCAGGGCGCGCTGCTGGCGCCGACCGAGATCCTCGCCCGCCAGCATTTCGAGACGCTGGGCCGCACCCTCGCCGGCCTGCCCGTCAACGTCGCGATCCTGACGGGGCGGGAAAAGGGCAAGGCGCGCGAGGCGACGCTGATGGCGCTGGCCGACGGATCGATCGACATCCTCGTCGGCACCCATGCGATCTTCCAGGAGAAGGTCGGCTACCGCAAGCTCGGCCTCGCCGTGGTCGACGAGCAGCATCGCTTCGGCGTCGCCCAGCGGATGATGCTCCAGGCCAAGGCCGAGCGGCCGCCGCACCTGCTGGTGATGACGGCGACCCCGATCCCGCGCACCCTGACGCTCAGCCATTATGGCGAGATGGACGTCAGCCGCTTGGACGAGATGCCGCCGGGCCGCCAGCCGATCGAGACGCGGGTGATCTCGGGCGAGCGGCTCGACGAGGTCGCGCAGGCGCTCGGCCGCCACCTCGCCGCGGGCCGCCAGGCCTATTGGGTCTGCCCGCTGGTCGAGGAGAGCGAGCAGTCCGACCTCGCCGCCGCCGAGGGGCGGGCGGAGAGCCTGCGGCAATGGTTCGGCGACAAGGTCGGCGTCGTCCATGGCCGGATGAAGGGGCCCGAGAAGGACGCGGTGATGGCCGAGTTCCAGGCGGGCCGGATCGGCGTGCTGGTCGCGACGACGGTGATCGAGGTCGGCGTTGACGTCCCCAACGCGACGCTGATGATCATCGAGGGCGCGGATCGCTTCGGTCTCGCCCAGCTCCACCAGCTGCGCGGCCGGGTGGGGCGCGGCGACCAGCGATCGGTCTGCCTGCTGCTGCGCGGCAACGCCCTGTCTGAGACCTCGCGCGCGCGGCTGGCGCTGATGCGCGAGACCAATGACGGCTTCCGCATCGCCGAGGAGGATCTGCGCCTGCGCGGCGCGGGCGAGATATTGGGGACCCGCCAGTCGGGCGAGGCGGCCTTCCGTCTCGCCGGTCCCGAGCGGACCGCCGCGCTGATCGAGGCGGCGACCCAGGACGCCCGCCTGCTGGTCGACCGCGACGGCGGTCTCGACAGCGAGCGCGGACAGGCGGCGCGGATCGCCCTCTATCTGTTCGAACGCGACGCCGCCGTGGGATTGCTGCGGGCGGGCTAAATCCCCCTCCCTTTCAAGGGAGGGGGGCTTAGGCGTCGACCCTCACCCCATCGGCCAGCGCTGGCGCTTGGCACGGGCGGCGTTCAGCATCGCGGCATAGGCATATTCGTCGATCGGCTTGATGAACTCGGCGCCGACCCGGCCGCCGAGCGACCAGACCACCCGCGCCGTCACCTGACCGAGCCGGGGCAGGGCGAGGCGGACGATCGTGTCCTTGGGCGTCTGGCCATATTCGCGGACCATGAAGCCGAGGCGCGAGATGTTGACGAGCAGCACGTCGCTCGCCTTGTGGTCCATGGTGAACATGCGCGTCGGCAGCGCCACCTCGTCGCGCGGAGCCCGCCGCTGCTCGGCATATCTTGCGTCATCGTCGGCCGTCGACGTCGACTGTTCCGCAATCTGGCTCATGGTTTCATGTCCTTGTTGAACCACGAGAATCGGCCAGCGGCTTTGCCAACTTCCTAATCGTTACGGTTATCCGGGGGTTAATCGCGAATAGTTCGACCATCGGATGAGGCCGCGCCCATCCAATGCGCTCTCAGCGGCGCAGGTCGGCGGGCAGGGTCGGCTGGGAGATGATCGCCTCCATCCGCTTCCAGCGCGCGGCCGGATCGCGGCCCGCCCGGTCGAGATCGGCCGCGACCATGTCCTGGCCCAGGCCGTAGTTGATCACATAGCTGCGATATTGCTCGGTGAAGCTCAGCGACTGTTCGGCGCGCTTGCGGCTGACGAGCTGATATGTCTGGATCAGGTCGAGCGCGGCGGCGCGATCGACCTTGCCGTCGAGATACATCGCCGCGATCGTCATCCGCGCGCCGGCGAGCTGGTGGAGCAGGTCGAGCAGCCGATCATAGGCGGCGGCCCCGGCCGGATCGAGCCCGGCGATCGGATAGAGGCGGCTCGCCTCGAACCGCGCGCGCTCGGCCCCCGGGAAAGCCAGGTCGATGCCGGCATTGGCCGATCCTTCGGCGATGAAGCTCTGCGGGCTGAACAGCGGATAGACGGTGAACTCCACCCACCCCCTGGCGCGGGCGAGGTTGCGTTCGAGCAGCATGTTGAGCGCATGGTGCCCCGGATAGCCCTCATGGCATCCGAGATCGACCGCGCGGTCGATCCGCACCGGCAGGTCGGTGTTGACCTGGATCAGGCTGTGCGCGTCGCCCTTGTACCAGTTGTAGCCCGACCAGCTCTTGCCGGTGACGAATTCGAGGTCGAAGCGCTCCTGCTCGGGCAGCCGGATATGCGCCACCGTCCGCGCGCGGCATTCGGCGATCGCGGCGCGCATCACCGGATCGAGCTTGTCGGTCGGCACGACGAAGCGGTTCTGCCAGGCATCGACCCGCTGCCACAGCGGCCCTTCGCCCGGGACCATCGCATCGATCGTCTTCAGGATCGGATCATAGGCGGCGAGCGGCTTGAGGTCGGGGCGGACCCCGAACAACCCCTGCGCCTCGTCGGCGAAACTCAGCTTCTCGCCTTCCATCATCGCCAGCCGCGTCTCGGCGGCCTCGAGCTGGGCGGCGAGGAAGCGCTGGCGGATGCGGTCGTCGGCGGTCAGCGCGGCGGGCTTCACCGCGGCGAGCCGTTGCGCCAGCGCATGGGCGTCCCTGCGCAGCGTGGCGACGTCGCGGGGATGGGCCTTCGCCGCCTCGGCCCAGTCCTTCGGGCCGTAATAGGCGTCGACATAGCCCTCCTCGCGCTCCCCCGCCTCCAGCGTCAGGTGGACATAGTCCGCGGCAATGCCGTCGAGCGGCGACGGCGCGCGCTTGGCGCCGATGGCGAGGAACAGGGCGGCGGCGAGGAGCAGGGCGCGGGTCATGGCCCGCACCCTAATGCGCCATATCCCCATCGTCATGCTGAACTTGTTTCAGCATCCACCAGGCCACTCGGACTGGTCGGGAGAGGATGCGAGCGCGTTGCCGCAGGAACCCCAGCGACAAGGCCCAGCCTCCCGGTGGATGCTGAAACGAGTTCAGCATGACGGGGGGATCAGTGGGTCAGCAGCCCGTGCTTCTTCTTGCCGAGGCTGATCTTGAGCGCGGTCGCGCCGATCTCGACGCGGCGGTCGTCCTTCTCGGGCTCGCCGTCGACGCGGACCGCGCCTTCGGCCAGCTTGCGCTTGGCCTCGCCCTTCGACGCGGTGAAGCCCAGCCCGACCAGCGCGTCGATCAGCGAGATGCCGCCCTCGGGTACCGCCAGCGTCGGCAGGTCGCCACCCGCCTGGCCTTCCTCGAAGGTCCGTCGCGCGGTCTCGGCAGCGGCGGCGGCGGCGTCCGCGCCCCGGCACATCGCGGTCGCCTCGTTGGCGAGGACGATCTTGGCCTGGTTGATCTCCTGGCCCTCCAGCGCCTCCAGCCGGGCGATCTCGTCGAGCGGCAGGTCGGTGAACAGGCGCAGGAAGCGGCCGACGTCCTTGTCGTGGCTGTTCCGCCAGAACTGCCAATAATCATAGGCCGGCAGCGACTCCTCGTTGAGCCACACCGCGCCCGACATGGTCTTGCCCATCTTGCCGCCGTCGGCGGTGGTGATCAGCGGGGTGGTCACGCCGAACACCTCGGTGCCCAGCATCCGCCGCGACAGCTCGATGCCGTTGACGATGTTGCCCCACTGGTCCGATCCGCCCATCTGCAGCCGGCATTGGCGGCGCTTGGCCAGCTCCATGAAGTCATAGGCCTGCAGGATCATGTAGTTGAACTCGAGGAAGCTCAGCGACTGCTCGCGGTCGAGGCGCAGCTTCACCGAGTCGAAGCTCAGCATCCGGTTGATCGAGAAATGCTGGCCCACCTCGCGCAGGAAGGGGATGTACTCCAGCGTGTCGAGCCAGTCGGCATTGTCGACCATCACCGCATCGCTGGGCCCGTCGCCGAAGGTCAGGAAGCGTTCGAAGATGCGCTTGATCGAGGCGACGTTGGCCGCGATCGTCTCGGTCGTCATCAGCTTGCGGGCTTCGTCCTTGAAGCTCGGATCGCCGATCTTGCCGGTGCCGCCGCCCATCAGCACGATCGGCTTGTGCCCCGCCTGTTGCAGGCGGCGCAGCAGCATGATCTGCACGAGGCTGCCGACGTGCAGCGACGGCGCGGTCGGATCGAAGCCGATATAGCCCGGAATCACCGAAGACAGCGCGAGCGCGTCGAGCGCGGCGCCGTCGGTCACCTGGTGGATGTAACCCCGCTCGTCGAGCAGGCGCAGGAGATCGGATCTGTATTCGGTCATAGCGCGCGGGCCGTTAGCATGGCGGAGCCCCATCGTCATGTTCTTCCTTGTGCTCGCGTGCGATCGCGCCGAAAGAATGGCGCATGACGAAGATGCTGGCCGTGGGGCTGATGTCGGGCACGTCGCTCGACGGGATCGATGCCGCGCTGATCGAGACCGACGGGGCGGGGCATATCCGGCCGATCGCCTTCCGCTCCGATCCCTATGCCGCCCAGGCGCGCGAGCAGTTGCGCGAAGCGGCGGCGCTGGCGCTGAGCTTCGACGCGCCGCGCCCGAGCCCGAAGATCGCCGCGGCCGAGGCGATGCTGACCGATCGCCACGTCGCGGCGGTGCGGCAGCTCCTGGCGGCGGCGCGGGTCGAGGCGGGGCAGGTCGACGTGATCGGCTTCCACGGGCAGACGATCGCCCACCGCCCCGATCGCGGCTGGACCTGGCAGATCGGCGACGGCGCCGCGATGGCGCGTGCGCTCGGCATCAGGGTGGTCAACGACCTGCGCTCGGCCGACGTCGCCGCGGGCGGGCAGGGGGCGCCGCTGCTGCCGGTCTATCACCGCGCGCTGACCGCCGGGATGGAGGGGCCGGTCGCGGTGCTCAACCTCGGCGGGGTCGCCAACATCACCTGGCTGGGCGCGGGCGAGGGCGAGCTGATCGCCTTCGACACCGGCCCCGCCAACGGCCTGATCGACGACTGGATGCTGCAGGAGACCGGATCGCCCTATGACGCGCACGGCGCCTTCGCCGCGCGCGGCACTGTCGATCGCGCGGTGCTCGGGGCGATGCTCGACAATGACTGGTTCGACGCGCCGCCGCCCAAGTCGCTCGACCGCGCCGACTTCACCATCCAGCCCGCGCGCGGCCTCTCCGCCGCCGACGGCGCCGCGACCCTGACCGCCTTCACCGCCGAGACGGTGGCGCTCGCGCTGCGCCACCTGCCGGCGCCGCCCCGCCGGCTGATCGTCGCGGGCGGCGGGCGGCACAATCCGACCCTGATGAAAATGATAGCGACCGCTACAAAAATAACCCCCGAGCCGATCGAGGCGCTCGGCTGGAACGGCGACGCGACCGAGGCGGAGGGTTTCGCCTATATGGCGGTGCGCTCGCTGAAAGGGCAGGCGATCAGCTTCCCCGGTACGACCGGGGTGGCGGAGCCGCTGACGGGCGGGGTGACGCACCGGCCCTGATTCCAAGCCGTCATGCCGGCGGAGGCCGGCATCTCAGGAGAGTCGCGGCTCGCCTCATCTCCCGAGACCCCGGCCTCCGCCGGGGTGACGTGATGGGGGGCGCTTCGATCTATTTCTTCCGCGCCAGGCTCCGCATCGCGTCCTCCAGCCCGGACAGGGTCAGGCCGAACATGCGGTTGTGCATGATCTCGCGGATCATGCGGGTCGACTGGGTATGCATCCAATAGGCCTCGGGCGTCGGGTTCAGCCACACCGCAGAGGCGTAGACGTTGAGCATCCGCTTCAGCCAGACCTCGCCCGCCTCCTCGTTGAAATGCTCGACCGATCCGCCCGGCTGGGCGATCTCATAGGGGCTCATCGACGCGTCGCCGACGATCACCAGCTTATAATCGTGGCCATATTTGTGGAGGATGTCCCAGGTCGGCGTGCGCTCCTGGAAGCGGCGGCGATTGTCCTTCCACACGCCTTCGTAGATGCAGTTGTGGAAGTAGAAGAATTCGAGATGCTTGAACTCGGCCGTCGCGGCCGAGAACAGCTCCTCGCACAGCTTGACGTGCGGGTCCATCGATCCGCCGATGTCGAGGAAGAGCAGCAGCTTGACCGCGTTGCGCCGCTCGGGCCGCATGTGGATGTCGAGGAAGCCGCGCCGCGCGGTGCCGTCGATCGTGCCGTCGAGGTCGAGCTCGTCCGCCGCCCCCTCGCGCGCGAAGCGGCGCAGGCGGCGCAGCGCCACCTTGATGTTGCGGGTGCCCAGCTCGACGTCGTTGTCGAGATTCTTATACTCGCGCTTCTCCCACACCTTGATCGCGCGCTTGTGGACGCTCTGCCCGCCGATCCGCACGCCTTCGGGATTATAGCCCGAATTGCCGAAGGGCGAGGTGCCGCCGGTGCCGATCCACTTGTTGCCGCCCTGGTGCTTGCCCTGCTGCTCCTCGAGCCGCTTCTTGAGCGTCTCCATGATCTCGTCCCAGGAGCCGAGCGCCTCGATCTTCGCCATCTCCTCGGGGCTCAGGAATTTCTGGGCGATCGCCTTCAGCCAGTCCTCCGGGATCTCATGCCCTTCGCCGGCCTGGTCGAGCACGCCGCGGAACACCTTGCCGAACACCCGGTCGAAGCGGTCGAGCAGGCCCTCGTCCTTCACATAGGTGGCGCGGGCGAGATAATAGAATTCCTCGGGCGACCAGCCGATCACGTCGCGGTCCATCGCCTCGAGCAGGGTCAGATGCTCCTTGAGGCTGGCGGGGATGCCGGCGGCGCGAAGCTCGTCGAGGAAGCCGAAAAACATCAATATGCCTTAGCGTCGTGGTGCCGAGTCCACCAGAGCGCGGCGAGGCTGACCATCGCCGACCCACTCAGATAATAGCCGACATAGCCGAGGCCGCCATGGTCGGTCAGATATTGCGCGACCGCTGGCACCGGCGCCGCGCCGAGGATGCCGGCGATGTTGAAGGTCATCGACGCGCCCGTATAACGCACCCGCGGCGGGAACAGCGACGGCAGGAAGGCGCCGAGCGGGCCGTAGACGAAGCCCATCATGAACAGCGCGAGCATCAGCCACAGCGCGATGATCGTCAGGTCGGCGCTCAGCAGCATCGGCCCCATCAGCAGCCCGGTCGCGATCGTGCCGACGCAGCCGGCGATGAGGACGTAGCGCGGGCTCCTCATGTCGGCCCACCAGCCGGCGAGCAGGATGCCGCCGGCCATGAACAGGATCGCGACGAGCTGGACGCCGAGGAAGGTCTCCTTGGCGATGCCGAGATTGCTGGTCGCGTAGCCGAGCGCGAAGGCGGTCGCGAGATAATAGGTCGCGAAGCAGGCGATCGCAGCGAAGGTGCCGGCGATGGTCGGGACGAGATGGTCGCGGAACAGCTCGGCGATCGGCACCTTGGCGGGTTCGGCCTCGGCCATGGCGGCCTTGAACGCGGCGGTCTCGGTGAGCTTGAGCCGCACCCACAGGCCGACCCCGACCAGCACCGCCGATCCGAGGAAGGGCAGGCGCCAGCCCCACTCCATGAACTGCTGCTGGGTCATCGCCAGGCCGAGCAGCATGAACAGCCCATTGGCCGCGATGAAGCCGACCGGGGCGCCCAATTGCGGGAACATGCCGTAGCGGGCGCGCTTGCCCGGCGGGGCGTTCTCGACCGCGAGCAGCGCCGCGCCGCCCCATTCGCCGCCGAGGCCGAAGCCCTGCCCGAAGCGCAGCAGCGCGAGCAGGAAGGCGCCGAGCCAGCCGGCGGTCTCATAGGAGGGCAGGAAGGCGATCAGCAGCGTCGACAGGCCCATCACCATCAGCGACGCGACGAGGGTCGACTTGCGGCCGATCCGGTCGCCGAAATGGCCGAACGCCCAGGCGCCGAGCGGCCGCGACAGGAAGGCGAGGCCGAGCAGCGTGTAGGACCAGATGAGCTGGGTCTGGTGCGCGAAGCCGCCGAAGAAGAGCGGTCCGAACACCAGCGAAGCCGCGGTCGCGAAGATGTAGAAATCGTAGAACTCGACCGACGTGCCGGTCAGGCTCGCCAGCAGGATGCGGCGGGTCGACGGCCTGGCTTCGCTGTCTGCCATGAAAATCCCCTCTCGTCGCGCCGGATTGGCGCGACGGAGGGGCAGGGTCAAGCGTTACGCAACTGGTACTGAGCTCTGATCGTCATGCCGGCGGAGGCCGGCATCTCATGAGAGAAGCGAATCGCGCCTCTCCCGAGACCCCGGCCTCCGCCGGGGTGACGGCCTTAGGTGTTCAACGGCACTTCATGTCGCCGCGGTCGATCGAGCGGCCGAGCAGCGCGCCGGCGCCCGCGCCGAGGATCGTGCCCAGGGTCGACGAGCGGCCGTTGTCGAGCGCGTTGCCGAGCAGGCCGCCGCCGACCGCGCCGATGATCAGGCCGGTGGTGCCGTCCGAACGGCGGCAATAATAGCGGCCGTCATTGCCGCGATAGATGCGGTCGTTGCGGCTCAGCCGGCGCTCCTTGTAGTAGCGGCCGTCGCGATAATAACGCGACGCGTCATAGCGGTTGCCGTAGCGCGGATCGGGCCGGTTCCAGTCGTAGCGGCGGTTCTCGCGCCAGTCATGATCGCGCCGCCCATGCGCGGGCGCCCAGGGTGGCGGATCGGCCATCGCGACCGTCGGGACGGCGGTGGCGATCAGCGCTGCGGCCAGGATGAACTTACGCATGTCATGTCTCCCGTCCGAAAATAGGACGGGGGCAGAACGACAGGCGCGCGACAAGGTTGCATGAACCGAAAACTACGACGGGTTCATGCGGCGGACAGGTGGGCGATCGACGGAAAAACGCCTGAAATCAGGAATCTATCCCTCGGGTGCGAAGGTTGTCCCTATTTGCACTTGGCCGAGCGTTGCTCCACCTCGCGGCCGAGCAGGGCGCCGCCGCCCGCGCCGACGATCGTGCCGAGCGCACGGTGGCGGCCGCCGTCGACGACGTTGCCGAGCAGCCCGCCCGCGACCGCGCCCAGGATCGCCCCGGTCGTGCCGCTCGGCTTGGGGCAGTCGATCCCGGCGACGGGCGCGTCCGCATCGCCGTCGGCCCGGCCGCGTTCTTCCCAGCGTTCGGACTCGGCCTCGCGCATGTCGGCCTTCTCGGCCTCCGGATCGGCGGCGATGTCCTTGTCGAGCCAGTCGTCGGGCAGCCGCGTCATCCGCGCGCCCTCATGCTCGGCATCGGCGGCGGGGATGTCGACGGCGAGGGCGGGGCCGGCCGGCAGCGCGGCGCCGGCGGCGATCAGGGCGGCGAGGACGAATGGACGCATCGGCGCAACTCCTTTGTTCCTTCATCGTCACGACCGCATCGGCCGTCAAGCGCGCCGATCCTGAATTTCCCCGGCCCTGTCGCGGGAACCGCCTCTCCACCCGAGGGTTCTTGGTAGGGATTGTTTCGGGAGAGTGACATGTACAGGTTGATGATCGCAACGGCCGTCATCGCGCTGGGCGGCGCCCAGGCGGCGGGGGCCGAGACCGTCTGCAAGCAGGACAATACCGGCCGCACCGTCGCGACCATCGCGGGCGCGGGCATCGGCGCGATCCTCGGCCGGGTCATCGACGGCGGCCGCCACAAGGAGGTCGGCACGATCGTCGGCGGCGTGGCGGGCGGCGTCGCCGGCAACCAGCTTGCCAAGGACAACAAGTGCGAGGTCGCCTACGGCTATTATGACGAGAGCGGCCGCTGGCACGCCAACCGGATCGGCGACCGCGCGCCGCGCGGCTATTACGACCGGGGCAATCGCTGGGTCGATGGCCCGCCCAACGGCTATTACGACCGCAACGACCGCTGGGTCGCGTTCGACGGCGACGCCCAATATTCGGGCTATCGCGACCGCGACGGCCGCTGGGTGCCGGTGGGGGTGAGCGGCTATTACGCCGCCGACGGTCAGTGGGTGCAGGCGAACGCGCCCGGCTATTACGACACGCGCGGTCGCTGGGTCGCGGGGCCGACCTCGGGCAGCTACGACGCCAATGGCCGCTGGGTCCCGGGCAGCCGCGGCGGCGATCCGGTCGGCTATTGGGAGGCGCGCAGCGCGCCCGGCCATTATGACGCGAACGGCCGCTGGGTGCGCGGCCAGACCACCGGCTATTATGACGCGCGCGGCCGCTGGGTCTCGCAGGGGCAGGTCAACATCGCCGCCCGCAACATGGATGTCGCCACCCGCGCCGCCCGGATCGAGCAGCGCATCGATCGCCAGCGCGCCCGCGGCCTGATCAGCAAGAGCGAAGCCCGCCGCGCCCAGGCCGAGCTTGCCTCGATCCGCCGCGACGAGGCCAATATGCGCCGCTCGGGCAACCGCCTGACCGCGAACGAGGAGTCGGTGCTGCACCAGCGCCTCGACCGGCTGACCCAGCAGCTTCGTGCTGATCGGGAGGAGGGATGACTCTCCGTCATCCCGGCGAAAGCCGGGATCCCCCTGCCTTTTCGCGCTTCCGTGGAGCGAAAAACAAAGAGAAGTGAGATTCCGGCTTTCGCCGGAATGACGGCCATAATGAAAAAGCCCGGCTCGAAGGAGCCGGGCTTTCTTCTATCCCCTCAGGATCGGGTGGGCGGCTTACTCCGCCGCCACCCCGGCATGGCCGAACAGCCCGCCGTCGGCATTGTCCTCGTTGGCGGCGGCGGCGTTCTTGGCCTTCATGCGGCTGTCGAAGGCGTCCCAGACGTCGCTCCACTGGCCCTTGGTCGCGGCCTTCGAATATTCGGTCGCGCGGGTCTCGAAGAAATTGGCATGCTCGACGCCGTTGAGCAGCGGCGCCAGCCAGGGCAGGGGATGGTCCTCGATCATGTAGATCGGCTTGAGGCCCAGCTGCCCCAGCCGCCAGTCGGCGATGTAGCGGACATATTTCTTGATGTCCTTGGGCGTCATGCCGTTGACCGGGCCCATCTCGAACACCAGGTCGATGAAGGCGTCCTCGATCCGCACCGTCTTCTGGCACATGTCGAGGATGTCGTCCTTGACCGACGCGGTCAGGCAGTCGCGCTCCTTCACGAAGGCGTGGAACAGGCGGACGATGCCCTCGCAGTGGAGCGTCTCGTCGCGGATCGACCAGGTGACGATCTGCCCCATGCCCTTCATCTTGTTGAAGCGCGGGAAGTTCATCAGCATCGCGAAGCTGGCGAAGAGCTGGAGCCCCTCGGTGAAGCCGCCGAACATCGCCAGGGTGCGGGCGATATCCTCGTCGGTGTCGACGCCGAAGGTCGACAGATAGTCGTGCTTGTCCTTCATCTCCTTGTACTGGAGGAAGGCGCTATACTCGGTCTCCGGCATGCCGATCGTGTCGAGCAGGTGGCTGTAGGCCGCGATGTGGACCGTCTCCATGTTGGAGAAGGCGGTCAGCATCATCTTGATCTCGGTCGGCTTGAACACGCGGCCGTACTTGTCGTGGTAGCAATCCTGCACCTCGACGTCGGCCTGGGTGAAGAAGCGGAAGATCTGCGTCAGCAGGTTGCGCTCATGGTCGGTGAGCTTCTGCGCCCAGTCGCGGCAGTCCTCGCCCAGCGGCACTTCCTCGGGCAGCCAGTGGAGCTGCTGCTGCCGCTTCCAATATTCGAACGCCCACGGATATTCGAAGGGCTTGTAGGTGCGGCTGGCCTGGAGAAGCGGCATGGGACGACCTTTCAGCTATAGAAGACGATAAACGCGGCGAGCGCGAACATGACGACGGTGCTCAGGCCCTGCCTGAGCGCGAAACTCTTGAGGTCGGCCGGCGTGTCGGTGAACCCGCCCGTGCCTTTCCTCACCTTGCGCAGCCGTACCAGCGCGACCAGCAGCAGCCACAGGCAGAGCAGGCCGACGAGCGCCGACGCGACGGCGATGATCAGGGGCACCGAAACATCCATCGATCAGTCCCGGCCCACCGGTTCGGAAGCATGCGACATCCGATCGCTCCACCCTGTAGATCGGGATTTCCGTCCCGTGATTCAACCACTTCGCAGGCCAAGTCCCCTGCCGTCGAAGCGCGTCGCCCATCCTATGCCAAGCCGGACTCGCCGACAAATGTTTTTCCGAGGTTTTCCACAAGAGCTTGTGTGTCCGGCTGCACATCACACACCATCGCTATGTTTGTGGGATGTTTCGGCAACTCCCTTTTCCGTCATGCCGGCGGAGGCCGGCATCTCCGGAGAGACGCGATGCGCTCCATCTCCCGTCACTCCGGCCTCCGCCGGAGTGACGGGTGGGACGTGGAAACCAGAACGGCCGCGTGATCGTCTCACGCGGCCGTCCCGAACCCTCGTTCAGTTTCGTCCGCCTATTGGCAGGCCAGGCATTCGTCATAATCCTTGGTCTCAAGCTCGATCTGCTTGAGGTCGGGGGTGTTGTCCGCCTCGACCCCGCCCGCGAAGCCGGCGCGCTGCACCGACTTGGAGCGGAGATAGTAGAGCGACTTGATGCCCAGCTCCCAGGCGCGGAAGTGGAGCATCAGCAGGTCCCACTTCTCGACGTCGGCCGGGATGAACAGGTTCAGCGACTGCGCCTGGTCGATATAGGGCGTGCGGTCCGCCGCGAGTTCGATCAGCCAGCGCTGGTCGATCTCGAAGCTGGTCTTGTACACGTCCTTCTCGTCCTGGGTCAGGAAGTCGAGATGCTGGACCGATCCGCCCTTTTCGAGGATCGAGTTCCACACCGCGTCGCTGTCCTTCGACTTCTCGGCGAGCAGCTTCTGCAGATAGGGATTCTTGATCGAGAAGCTGCCCGACAGCGTCTTGTGGGTGTAGATGTTGGCCGGGATCGGCTCGATGCAGGCGCTGGTGCCGCCGCAGATGATCGAGATCGACGCGGTCGGCGCGATCGCCATCTTGCAGCTGAAGCGCTCCATCACGCCCAGGTCGGCGGCGTCGGGGCACGGCCCGCGCTCGCTGGCCAGCAGCATCGAGGCCTCGGCGGCGGCGGCGGCGATATGCTTGAAGATGCGCAGGTTCCAGCTCTTCGCCATCGCGCCCTCGAAGGGCAGGCCGCGCGCCTGGAGGAAGCTGTGGAAGCCCATCACGCCCAGGCCCACCGAACGCTCGCGGCTGGCGCTGTACTTGGCGCGCGCCATCTCGTCCGGCGCGCGGTCGATATAGTCCTGCAGCACATTGTCGAGGAAGCGCATCACGTCCTCGACGAAGCGCTTGTCGCCGTTCCACTCGTCCCAGGTCTCGAGGTTGAGCGAGCTCAGGCAGCAGACCGCGGTGCGGTCCATGCCGTGCTGGTCGCGCCCGGTCGGCAGGGTGATCTCCGAGCAGAGGTTCGAGGTCGACACCTTCAGCCCGACGTCGCGGTGATGCTTCGGCATCATCCGGTTCACCGTGTCGTTGAACACGATATAGGGCTCACCGGTGGCGAGGCGGGTCTCGACCAGCTTCTGGAACAGCGCGCGGGCGTCGACCGAGCTGCGCTTCGATCCGTCCTTCGGGCTGACCAGATCCCATTCGGCGCCGTCGCGGACCGCTTCCATGAAGGCGTCGGTCAGCAGCACGCCATGGTGCAGGTTGAGCGCCTTGCGGTTGAAGTCGCCCGAAGGCTTGCGGATCTCGAGGAACTCCTCGATCTCCGGGTGCGAGACGTCGAGATAGACGGCGGCCGAGCCGCGGCGCAGCGAGCCCTGGCTGATCGCGAGGGTCAGCGAGTCCATCACGCGGACGAAGGGGATGATGCCCGAGGTCTTGCCGTTGAGGCCGACCGGCTCGCCGATGCCGCGCACCGAGCCCCAGTAGGTGCCGATGCCGCCGCCGCGCGAGGCCAGCCAGACATTCTCGTTCCAGGTGTTGACGATGCCCTCCAGGCTGTCGTCGACCGAGTTGAGATAGCAGCTGATCGGCAGGCCGCGGCCCGTGCCGCCGTTCGACAGCACCGGGGTGGCCGGCATGAACCACAGCTTCGAGATATAGTCGTAGAGGCGCTGGGCGTGCGGCTGGTCGTCGGCATAGGCCGATGCGACGCGCACGAACAGGTCCTGGTAGCTCTCGCCCGGCAGCAGGTAACGGTCGGTCAGCGTCTCCTTGCCGAAGTCGGTGAGCAGCGCGTCGCGGCTATGGTCCACCTCGATCGGGTAGAGCTGCGGGCGAATCTCCGTGCTGCCGGTCGACACGCGGGCCTTGGCCGGGGCGGCGGCCTTGGCTTCCGCCTCGGGCGCGGCCGCGGGCTTCGCCGCCTTGGCGTCCTTCGCCGGGGAATCCATCGTTGTCGCCACGTCGCTCGCGCTCACTTCGCTGCTGCCAGAAAGGTCCATTACGCCGCCTCCGCACATCCGTTTGGAACGGACCGGTTCAGCGGCCCCGTTCGTGATCCGTTCGACACAGGCGTCACTGGGAAGATAGTGCGTCTTCGGCGCGATACCAGCACCGATTTGACCCATTCCCCGGCTTCCGCAACGCCGCCGAAGGCCATCCGCCCGGAGCGAAGCTCCCGAACGTGATCCACCATCTCTAGCGCTGCCCCTGTTGCCTTACACAACCTATAGTGCCTCATCTGAGTCACAGTTCAAGAGTCAAAATGACGGTTCGGGGACTCTGTTCGTCGCACGACGAAACGAGTCCCGACCCCCTTGACGCGATGGAATAATGAGTCGGCTCAGCCACTTGGCCATGGGGGCGGAACGAAGGCGCAACAAAAGAATCTGTGGATGGAATTTTTGAATCGCGCGCGGCGAAAGAAAATCCCCCGCCCAGGGGAGGGCGGGGGACCAGATACAGGGGCAGGCATAGTGTCGGGGTGGGTAGCGGCGGGGGGCCTCGTGCCGCTTTCGATGGGGAGATCACCCACCCCGTCCCTCCTCAAAGGAGGGAATCCGTTTCGTCCTTCAGAGGCCGACCACCAGGCTGGCGCGCAGCGAGATGGCGGCGCGGCCCTGCTGCTGCTCGGCGCCGGCCTCGCCGCCGATCTGGAAGCCGTTGCCGCCGCCGACGGCGCGCAGCTTGCCGATCCAGCCGCTGGTGCGCTTCTCGGGCTCCAGGGTGAAGGCGGTGCCGCCGGCGAAGCGCGCGGTGGTCGAACCCAGCGATCCGCCGACCAGCTCGCGCCGGCCGCCCTCGGCCTCGATCCGGAACCAGCCCGCTTCCTCGTTCTGGCCGCCGAAGTCGAAGCCGGCGGCGACCGTGCCGCTGACCGCCAGTTCGTCGCTCTTGCGGCCGCCGACGATCAGGTTGAACGCGTCGCCGCCGCCCTTCTCGGCATAGCCGTCCTCCTTCAGCCGGTAATAGTCGAGCGCCGCCTTCGGCCGGACGCTGAACGATCCCATCTGCAGCGTGTAGGCCGCGCCGGCCGCCGCCGAGATCAGCTTGCCGTTCCACCGGCCCTTGGCGCGCCGCTCGACCGTGTCGGTGCCCAGGCTGCCCTGGAAGACGCGTTCGCCCTTGAAGTCGACATGGGCGTAGCTGGCGCGGGTCCAGCCCTGGAAGGGCCCCCAATAGCCGCGCCAATAGGCGCCGATCTCGTACTGGCCGGCGTCGACCTTGTTGTCGGTGCCGCCGTCGGCGTCCTTGCCGTAGAGATAGGCGAGCGAGATGCCGAAGCTGCCGAGGTTGGTCTTGATCTCGCCGCCGGTCGCGACGCCCCAGCCGGTGATGTCGTAGGAGGCGGTGTCGCCCAGCCCCTTCGACGTGCCCCAGCCGACCTGCTGGATCCAGTAGCCCCATTTGCCCATGTCGGCGAAGGGGGCGTTCGGATCGGCCAGGAAGCCCGCGGTCGCGCGCGACCCCATCGTCACCGTCTCGAACGCGCCGCCGGCATGATCGGGCAGCATCTGGCGGACCTTCTTGCGGAAGGCGTCGCCGTCATTGGTCTCCAGATAGGCGCCGGCGACCTTGGCATCCTTGCCGAGCGCGGCGAAGATCGCGTCATAGGCGGCGGCCTGCGAGCGGTTGAGGCCCAGTTCGCTTGTGGTCTTGCGCTTGACGTCGATCGCCAGCTCGTTCGGCGAGACCGCGGCGACGCTGCCCTTGTACATGAAGGGCAGCAGGGCATCGCTGGTCGCGACGTTGGACGCGCCGGTCACCGTCCCGGCCTTCAGGAAGGTGTAGCGGCCCTCGGCGCCGGCGATGCCGTTGAGGCTGACCGCGACCTTGGAGCCCTGGGCGAAGCTCGCCTCGCCCGCGACCTGGTAGAGGGTGCTGCTCTTGCTCGCCACGTCGATCGCGACGCCGAGCGTGCCCGACCCGCTGACCGCGAGCGACTGGATCGCGGCGGTCGACTTGCCGATGTCGAGCGTGCCGCCGTTGACGGCGACCGCCAGCCCCTGCGCGTTGGAGAGGGCGCCGCGGAACCTGGCGCCGCTGTTCACGGTCAGCTTGTCGCTGCCGCCGCCGAAGTCGACGTCGCCGCTGTGGGAGGCGGTGCCGCTCAGCGTCATGACGTCGTTGCCGCCGCCGAAGCGGACCTTCCCCGCATAGGTGGCGTCGCCCGACAGCAGCAGGCTGTTCGCGCCGCCGCCGAAGCTGGTGTCGCCGGTCACGCTGCCGTCGGCGATGTCGAACAGGTCGTTGCCGTTGCCGAAGCGGACGTCGCCGACGATCGACGGCGCGGTGCCGCTCGCGACCACCGTCTGGCCGATCCGCGCGCCACGGTCGTTGGCCGACAGGTCGATCGCGACGTTGCTGCCCGCCGAAGCGCCGGCCGCCGAGATCGTGCCGCTGTTGCTGACGAGGTCGACCTCGCCCGAGCGGTCGAGGATCGCGGTCGCCGTCGCGCCGTTGGCCGAGGCGGTGCCGCTCGCGACCGCCTTGATCGTGCCGCTGTTAACGATCTCGGAGGTGAACGCGCCCTGATCGATCTGCAGCGCCACCGTCTTCGCGTTGGCGGCGTTGGTGCCCGACGCCTGGAGCACGCCCATGTTCTTGACCTCGGCCACGGTCGCGCCGTCGCCGATCCGCAGGCCGGTGGCGTTGGCGCCCGAGGCGCTGATCGTGCCGCGGTTGGTCATGCCGCCGGCGATCGTCACCGCGCCGCCCTGGCCGCCGATCACCATGCCGCTGCCGTCGACGCCGGCATAGGTGCCCGCGCCCTGGATCGTGCCCTCGTTGACCAGGCCGTGGCCGTCGGCATTGCCGGCGACGGCGCCCAGGGTGACGGCATGGTCCACGGCGCCGATCGCTACCGCCGCCGCCGCGCCGTAGGAGGTGATCGACGCGGAGCCCTCCTTGGAGTCCTCGATGCCGTCCTTGTCCTCGTCATTGTCGGTGGTGCTGTTGTCCTTCGGCGGCACCGCGAAGATGACGCCGCCGGTGACGTTGCCGGCGATGCGGACGGCGGGGCCGCCCTGCAGCAGGTCGTCGGCGTCGAGCTTGCTCGTGTCGCTCGGCGGGGTGGTGTTGCGATAGCCGGTCGAGGTGACCCCGCCCTGGATCACCAGCGCGCCGGTGACGGTGCCGTCCAGCGAGACGCCGACCGCGTCCTGGCCGACCGCGGTGATCGTGCCGGCGATGCGGACGTTGCCGGTCACGTCGCCGGCGCGGACGCCGACCGAGCGGTCGCCGACGACGCCGATCGTGCCGTCCTGGGTCAGCTTGCCGGTCAGCGGGCCGTCGAGCCGGATGCCCGCCGAATCCTTGCCCTCGATCGCGATCGAGCCGCTGTTGACGATGTCGCCGGTGAAGGCGCCGGCGGTGCGGATGCCGACCCGGCCGGTGCCGACCGCGAACGGACCGTCGAGGTCGCCGTCCTTGTCGCTGTCCTCGGCGGTGTAGGTCTCGTCGAGGATGATCTTGCCGCCGGAGGCGTTGGTGATCGATCCGGCGGCGCCCGCCTCGGCGCGGATGCCGGTCGAATTGTCGAGGTTGGTGGCCTGGATCGTGCCTTCGTTGACGATCTTGTTGGCGCTGTCGAGCACCACCGCCGGGCCCGCGACGGTCGGCACGACCGACCCGGCCGAGGTGATGCGGATGTCGTCGGCGGCGCCGGCCTTGATCGTCGAGGTGCGGATCGTCGCGGTGCGCTTGTCGCCGACGGTCGTCTCGGCATGGACGGGCACGGCGGCGATCGCGGCGAGGCAGGTGGAGGCAAGCAGGTAGCGCATCGAGTTTCCATTCCCTTTGTCGTGGGGAAGGGAGCGCGTCCCTCCTTCCCGCATGACCGGAAGACGGGGCCGATGCGCCGGAGCCTTGGAAGATTTTTGCGGGGAGCGTCACCCCGGCGGAGGCCGGGGTCTCGGGAGAGAGGAGATGAGGTTGCGGCAGGAGCCACCCGAGATCCTGGCCTCCGCCGGGATGACGCGTCGCTCAGAAGCTCTTGTCGAGGCCGATGCGGATGGTGCGCGGGCGCAGCGGGGTGATCTGCCGGCCGCCCGAGGCCTGGAAGGGGGTGCCCAGCGCGAAGCGGTTGCCGATCGCGTCGGTCAGGTTGGTGACGCCCAGGCTGACGCCGAAATCGGGACGGCCGATCCGCGCGGTCAGCGCGGTGTCGAGATAGTCGCCCTGGAGGTCGCCGAGGATCGGGCCGATGCCGAGCCGCGACTTGCCGATATAGCGGACCCAGCCGTTGAGCCGCAGCTCGAGCGCGTCGGAGACCGGGGTGCGATAGTCGAAGCCGATCCGCGTGGTGAAGCGCGCGACGTTGGGGATGCGGCTCTGCCCGCCGGTGAAGGCGCCGGTCTTGTCGCTGACCGCCGCCGAGGCGAGCGCGAACAGCAGCGACGGCGACGGATCGGTGACGCGGCTGTCGTTATAGGTCGCGGCGGCGTCGAAGATCAGGCCGGGCAGCGGCGCCCAGCCCAGCGCCGCGCTCAGCGAATAGATGCGGCCGTCGCCGATATTGTCGGTGGTGGGCAGCCCGCCACTGTCGATGAAGTCGGCCTGGATGTCCTGCCAGTCGGTGTAGGACAGGCTCAGCGACAGGTCGAACGGATCGTCGCCACGCACGCCGTAGCGCAGGCCCGTCTCCATCGTCGCGACATGGTCGTTGCGGAAGCGGCGGACGAAGCCGCCCTCGATCGCCAGGCCGCCGGGCCGGAACCCCTGCTGGTAGCGCGCATAGACGATCAGCCGCGGCAGCAGCGCGGCCGAGACAGAGGCCGACGGCAGCAGCCTGTTCTCCTTGCGGCTGGCGACGATCGCCGCGCGCGCCGCCTCCAGGCTGGGCAGGAAGACCGGCAGAGGATCGTCGGCGCCGCCGCCCAGCTTCGACCAGGTGTAGCGCGCGCCGCCGGTGACGGTCAGCCCGCGCACCGGCTCGACGCTCGCCTCGCCGTAGACCGTGGTCTCGCGGATGCGGTTCGACACGCCGGTGACCGCGACCGGCACGCCGACCGGGCCCAGCGACCGGTCGAGATCGGTGCGGTTGTGGGTGTAGCTGGCGCCGATCACCCAGCCGAAACCGTCGCGGGTCGGTCGCCACAGCCGGTTCTCGGTCGCGAACATCCGGGTGTGGTTGCGCTGGGTGAACAGGCGCTCCGCCCCGTTCATGCTGGCGTCGTAGCGTTCGTCCAGCTTCTGGCGGACCAGCCCGGTCGAGGAGAGGAAGGACAGCCCGTCCCAGCTCTTGGCGACGACCAGTTCGCCCAGCGCGTAATTGCCGTCGAAGCCGCCCGGCGTCCGGCTCGACCGCTTCAGGCCGCCGAGGCTGCGGTCGGCATATTGGCTGTCGCGGCCCTCATTGTCCTGGTAGACGCCGCCGAGGTCGACGGTCCAGCCGTCGCCGGCATCGATCCGGAGCGTCGCCCGACCGCCGGCGATGCGGGTGCGGTTGATGTCCTTCTTCTGCCGCCAGACATCGTCGATATAGCCGCCCTCGCGCAGCCCGTAGGCGACGGCGCGCAGCGCCACCCGGTCGCCGATCACCGGCAGGTTGAGCATGCCGCCGAGATCGCCGGAGGGATCGCCATGCGCGGTGACCGAGGCGCCCGCCGACAGCGCGCCGCCGAACTGGCCGAGCCGGGGCGGGTTGCGGACGATGCGGATGATCCCGCCGAGCGATCCGGCGCCGTAGAGCGTGCCCTGCGGCCCTTCGAGGATCTCGACCGACCGGATGTCGTAGAGGCGCAGGTCGGGATCGGGCGCGTTGTAGGTCAGCCGCATGTCGCCCAGATACTGGCCCACCGTCGCCTGGGTCGGCCCGGTGAAGCTCGAATCGGCGATGCCGCGGATGAACAGCTTGTTGCGGCCGGCGCCGAGATGGGTCGAGGACAGGCTGGCGACGCGGGCCAGCACCGATTCCATCCCCTGCTCTCCGCCGAAGGTCAGGTCGGCGCCGTCGAGGATGCTGACCGATCCGGGGAAGTCGCGCAGCCGCGTGTCCCGCTTCGAGGCGGTGACGATGATCGGCGGCTCCTCGCCCTCGACGATCGCGGCGGGGGGCGCGGGGCGGGCGGACCTGGGCGGCGCGGCGGCATCCCGCGCGGCGACGATGCGGAAGCTCCGGTCGCCGAGCACGACGAGCCGGGCGCGGCTGCCGCGCAACAGGCGGCGCAGCGCGTCCTCCGCGCTCATCCGGCCGCGCAGCGGCGCCACGCGCATCGCCCAGATCGATCCGTCGGTGACGCTGATGCTGGCCCCGGTCTGCGCCGCGAGCGCCGCCACCGCGTCGCTCAGCCGGCCCGCCGGCAGGTCGAGCGCCGCCCTTTCCGCGGCGCCGGCAGGGGCGGCCACGACGAGCAGCGATATGCTGGCGAGGGCGAGGGCGCGCTTCACGGGGTCCGGGGCGACAATATCCATTCCCGCCCGCTGCGGCGGACGTCGACGTCGAGCAGCGCGGCGAGCCCGGCGACGTCGTCGTCCCGGCCCAGGCTCAGCACGCCGCGGAAGCGCTGGCCGGCGACGCGCGGGTCGGCGCGGACGGTCTCGCCCGACCAGCGGCTGAGGTCGGCGGCGACGTCGGCCATGGTCTGGCCGTCGTAGATCAGCCGCCCCTCGCGCCAGCCGGCGACCGCGCCGGGCGCAACGGCGGCGAGCTCGATGTGCGGATCGCCGTCGACCGCGCGCAGGCGGCGGCCGGCGTCGAGCCGCACCGCCTCGCTGTCGGGATTGTAGACGACCGCGCCCTCGGCGACCTGGACGGCGGTGACGCTGCCGTCGCGGACGACGTTGAAGCTGGTGCCGACGTCGACCAGCGTCGCGTCGCCGACCAGCACCTTGAACGGCGCATCGTCGTCATGGACCACGTCGAACAGCGCCTCGCCCCGCTCCAGCGTCGCGTGGCGCGGGTCCTTGCGGTCGAGGGTGATGCGGGTGCCGCCGTTGAGCGCGATCCGGCTGCCGTCGTCGAGGGTGACGGTGCGGCGCATGCCCGGCGCGGTCTCGATCTGGTAGAGCGACGGCTGGCGCTCGATCATGCCGAAGCCGATCAGGCCCGCGACCGATGCCGCGATCGCGCCGCCCAGCCAGGCGCGGCGGTTCAGCCCCGGGCGCCGCAGCGGGACGACGTTGGACGGAACCTCTGCCGGAACCGGCGGCGCGGCGGCGAGCAGAGCAGCCATGTCCTGATCGGCGATCGCCAGGCGATGATAGGCTTCGGCCCGCGCCGGATCGCCGGCCAGCCATGCCTCGAATTCCTCCCAGCCGTCGAAGCCGGGGTCGCGCTGGCGGATCACCCAGTCGAGTGCCGCGGTTTCCATATCGTGCCTGTCCTCAGCCATGAAAAAACGGCTCCCTGATAGGCAGGACGGAATCGACCGGCTCATCCCTCATCGAAGCTGCTCCTCAGCTCGATCATCGCGCGATAGGCGCGGCGCAGGTCGCTTTCGACCGTGCTGATGCTGACCCCGAACTCGTCGGCGATCTCGCGCTGGCCGACCCCGTCGATGCGGTGGCGGCGGAAGATCGCGGCGGGCCGCTCGCCCAGCGCGTCGAGCGCCGCCTGGGCGAGGCGGAGCTGCTCGCGCGCGATCAGCCGCCGTTCGGTCGAGGGCTCGTCGGACTGGCCGGGAACGGTGGTGGCGGCCTCGGTCCAGTCCTGGTCGCGCTTGGTCGCCTGCTGCTGCGACCGATAGCGGTCCAGCATCAGGTTGTTGGCGGCGCGGTAGAGATAGGAGAGCGGCTGGGCGATCGGCCCGGCCGGCGCCGACGAGACCTTCAGCCACAATTCCTGCAGCAGGTCCTCGGCCGCGTCGCCCGCCCCATGCGCGCGCAGGAAGGCGAGCAGCCGGCCCCGGCTCGACAGGAAGACGGCCTCCAGGCCGGTGCTGCTCATGTCCCCGCTCGCTTCTCCGCACACGGAATTGGGGTCCGGGCCCCTAGGGACGGCGCTGTACACGGCGCGATGGCATGGTGCCAATCCCTTCGAGGAGCGACGGCCTCCCTTGCTCCAGACGGTTTCGAAACCGCGACGCCTTGGCCCCGTCTCATCGCACCCGCTCGTACAGCTGCCAGTCCATGCCCGACAGCCCGGCGGCATGGCCCGCGGCGATCGGGCGGAAGGCGGCGCCGCAGCGCAGCGCGGCGAGCGGCAGGGGACGGGTGCCGTCGCTCGACAGATAGACGAAGCGGGCGGGCGCGCAGCTCTCCAGCGCGAGGAGCTGATAGACCCGCGACGCCGCCGCGCTTTCGAGCACCGCGCTGTCGGCGCCATGGTCGAGCAGCACCGCCGCGCCGCCCGGCGCGCGGCGGATCATCGCATCGACCGCCGGGCCGGGATCGCCGCGCCGGCTGCCGATGATCGCCGCGTCGGCGACCAGGCCGGCGACCAGGATCATGCCGGCCGCGACAGCCGCCGCCTGCTTCTCCCGCGCGATCAGCGCCGCCAGCAGGTCGGCGATCAGCAGTAGCAGCGCGACCGGGACGAGCAGATAATAGCCGGGAAGGGCGCTGCCGTCGGGGCGGAGCAGCGCCACCAGCAGCGGAAAGCCGAGGATCGCGATCAGGAAGAAGGGCGCCCGGTCGGCGAGCGGCCCCTTCCGCCGCACCGTCAGCGGAAGCAGCAGCAGCGCCAGCATCGGCAGGCCGATCAGCGGCGTCCAGCCGATCGTGAAGGCCAGCATGTGGACGAGCGCGTCGAGGAAGCCGGGCCAGGTGAAGGCGGCGCGGCCGCCGATCCATGGCCCGTCCGCGCCGGCATAGGTCCCGAGCAGGACGATGAGGAGCGCCGCGACCGCTGCGGCGACCGGCCCGCCCATCAGCCGGGCGGTGGCGGCCAGCGCGCGGCCGGCCGGCATCTGCCGTCCGCGCTCGATCAGCACCCAGCCGCTCAGCGCCGCGACGCCGGACAGCATCGACACATGCGCGAGCATGCCGAGCAGGGCGGCGAGGCTCAGCCATGCGGCGGCGTGGCGCAGCGGCCGGCCGAACAACGCGCGGTCGACCATCCAGATCGAGGCGAGCAGGGCCAGCAGCGTCGCCGCATGGCCGCTCGCCTCGGACCCGTAGGTGACGAGGATCGGCGAGACGGCGGCCATCGTCGCGGTCAGCAGCGCGGCGCCCGGTCCGCGCCGCAGCCCGATCAGCCCGGCGACGCCGATCGCAGCGGTGCCGCAGGCGATCGACAGCGCGCGGCCGAGCAGCGGCGATCCGCCCCAGCCGACGAATTGCAGCCAGGCGATGGTGAGCAGGTCGCCATGGCCATGGCCGATCGCGAGCAGCATCTCGCCGGGCGTCCGCGCATCGCGCGCGAACAGCGCGGCCCAGGCCTCGTCGAGCCAATAGTCGCCTTGCGCCGCGGCGATGCGCAGCGCGAGGCCCAGCGCCATCGGCAGCGCAAGCGCCAGCCAGGGTTTCCAGCCGGAAGGAGGATTCGGATCGTCGCCCACCATCGCCGCTTCTATCGGGATCGCGCGGTCATGCCAGCCTTCCTTGCATCGTTCCCCCTTGTCACCGTTCGCGGCTAAGCTGTGCCCGAAGCGTCGCACGGCGATTCGGCGGGACGCGCCGGATGCGCGGGGCGCAGGGACGGAGCGAGGCCGGGACGTGCCGACGAACAGCGATCCATTGCCGATCACGCCGTTCCCGGCGGCGCCGGGGCTGATCTGGGGGTTCGACCTCGACGCGGCCGGCGCGCACCCGACGGAGCGGTGCGAGGAGAAGGGCGGTGGCTTCCGCTGGCTGCACCTCAGCCTGGCGCATCAGGGGACGGCGAGCTGGATCAACCGGCTGGAGACGCTGCCCGAGGACGTCAAGGAACTGTTGCTGGCCGGCGACAACCACCAGCGCGCGCTGGTCGACGAGGGCGTGGTCGGTTGCGTGCTCCACGATTTCGAGCGCGATTTCGAGCAGCGCAGCACCCAGGTCGGCGCGATCCGGATGGCGCTGACCCCGGTGATGATGATCACCGCGCGGCTCCACCCGATCCGTTCGGCCGACAATGTCCGCAACCGGCTGACGCATGGCCGCCGCATCGAGGAGCCGAGCGATGCGCTCGACCTGCTCGTCACCACCATCGCCGAGGGGCTGTCCGCCGAGGTCCGCGACCTGAGCGGCGAGGTGCAGCGCGCCGAGGACGGCTTCCTCAACGACGTCAACGCGCCGACCGCGCGGAGCCTGATCGCGATCCGGCGGCGGCTCGCCCAGCTCCACCGGATGCTCGCCGGGATGAGCACGGTGTTCCGGCGCCTCGAAGAGGACGAGGAGCTTCCCGAGGCGCTGCTCGCCACCGTCGAGAAGCTGTCGCAGCGGCTCCAGTCGCTCGACGCCGACGTCGAGGGCGTCCAGCGCCAGCTCCGCCAGCTCCGCGAGGAGATCGAGACCCAGGTCGACCAGCGCACCAACCAGAATCTCTACATCCTGTCGATCATGACCGCCCTGTTGCTGCCGGCGACCTTCGTCACCGGCCTGTTCGGCATGAACACCGGCGGCCTGCCCTGGGCGCAGACGTCGCACGGCACCTTCCTCGCCACCCTGCTCGCCTGCGCCGCGGCGGGCGCGACCTATCTGCTGCTCCGCTGGATGGGGTTCATGCGCCGGTAGGATATTTCGGGATTCGAAAGGGGGCGGAGGACCGGGAGGCCGACCCGTCCCTTATTGGTCCGAGATGGATCAGAAGAGGCGAAAAGCAGCGATTGTGTACGGCTCGTGACATGCTTAACAGGCGATCTGGGGTGGGAAGGTCGAATGGGGAGAGTCATGCACACCGAAATTCTGACCTACGAGGCCGACGGCCTGCGTATGGAAAGCCACCTCTTCGTCGATCCCGCGCAGAGCGGCCGGCGGCCCGGCGTGCTGGTCTTCCCCGAAGCCTTCGGCCTGGGCGATCATGCCAAGGAGCGGGCGCGCCGGCTGGCCGGGCTCGGCTATGCCGCGCTGGCCTGCGACCTCTATGGCGAAGGTCGGTTCATGGCCGATCGCGAGCAGATGATGGCGCTGTTCGGCCCGCTGCGCGAGGCGCCCGAGCGGATCCGCGCGCGCGCCGGCGGCGGCTTCGAGGCGCTGCTCGGCCGGGACGAGGTCGATCCGGCGCGGATCGCCTCGATCGGCTATTGCTTCGGCGGCACCATGTCGCTCGAACTGGCGCGCGGCGGCGCGCCGATCGCGGGCGTGGTCGGCTTCCATAGCGGCCTCGCGACCGGACGGCCGCAGGACGCGAAGGACATAAGGGCGCGGATATTGGTGCTGATCGGCGCCGACGATCCGGGGATTCCCCCCGAGCAGCGCGCCGCCTTCGAGGCGGAGATGCGCGCCGGCAAGGTCGACTGGCAGATGAAGCTCTATGGCGGCGTGGTCCACAGCTTCACCAACAAGGACGCCGACGCGATGGGAATGCCCGATTTCGCCCGCTACGACGCGGCCGCCGACCGGCGCTCCTGGGACGAGATGATCGCCTTCTTCGGCGAGATATTCGGCAAGGCCGCCTGACCGCCATGCCGGATCGATCGAAGGGCTCCGCCGCGCGGCTGCGGCGTGAAGCGGCCAGGGCGCGCCTGCTGGCCCACAACACCGCCGACGAGGCGGAACGCGAGCGGCTGGCCGCCATGGCCGCGATGTTCGATCGCGAAGCCCAGGCGATCGACGAGGCGCTCGGCGTGAGGCCCTGATCGCCCCGGCCAGGCGGAGCGCTCTCGATGGCCAAAGCCGGCGCCGGGCGATAGGATGGCGGCGAGGAGCCGGCGATTCGTGGTGATGTGGCGTAACGGGTCGATATCTTGCTGACGGGGCTGGTGCGCCTCGGCGATCGCGCGGGCACCGAACCGCGCGAGGCGCTCACCTCCCAGATCATCGCGCGGACGATCTTCATCGTGCTGCTCATGGCGGCGATGCTCGGCGGTTTCCTCTGGTACGCCGCGCGCAAGGCTGACGAACTGTCGATCGATCGTCAGCAGAAGCTGATCGCCACCGTCCTCGAACAGAATTTCCGATCGATCGCGCATGACCAGGAGGTGGCGACCGTCTGGGACGACGCGGTCGAGCAACTGGCGCGCCGGCCGATCGACCAGGACTGGATCGACGATAATCTCGGCGTCTGGCTCTACACCTATTACGGCCATGACGAGGTGTTCATCGTCGACCCGCAGGATCGGCTGGTTCATGCGATGCGCGGCGGCCGGCGCGAGGACGCGGCGCGCTATGCCCGGTCGATCGGCACGACCGGCCGGGGGCTGATCGCCGAGCTGCGCGCCAAGATGCGCGCCGGCGCCAAGGTATCGCGGCAGGGGACGGTCCTCTCTCCGGGCGCGATCGACCTCGCCACCATCCATGGCCGTCCCGCGATCGTCAGCGCGAAGCCGATCGTCACCGACACCGGCGAGCGGCCGGTGCCGCCGGGGAAGGAATATGTCCATGTCAGCATCCGCTATCTGGACGGCAGCTTCATCGCCGACCTCGCCCGCCGCTATCAGCTCGAAGGAGGCCATTTCTCGCGCCGGCCGCCGCGCGACGCGGAAGACAGCACGGTCGCGCTGCGGACCCGATCGGGCGCGGGCATCGGCTATTTCGCCTGGGAGCCCTTCCGGCCCGGCCGCGCGATGCTGCGGCAGGTCGGCCCGGTGCTGGTCGTATCGCTGCTGCTCGTCTTCGCGCTGGTCGCCTGGCTGTTGCGCCGGATCAGTCGCGGCACGCGACAGCTCAGCGCCGCCAAGTCGCAGGCCCAGCATCTGGCCGACCATGATCCGCTGACCGGGCTCGCCAACCGCGCGTTGTTCGAGCGGCGGCTCAACGAGCGACTGGGCGAGATCTGCCTGACCGGGGAGACGCTGGCGCTGGTCTATGTCGATCTCGACCATTTCAAGAACGTCAACGACCATCTCGGCCATCCGACCGGCGACCAGCTGATCCGCGCGCTGGCGGACATATTGAGCGAGCTGGCGCCCGGCGATGTCGTCGCCCGGCTGGGCGGGGACGAGTTCGCGATCATCCACGGCTCCGACAATTCGGCGGCGACCGCCGAGCAACTCGCGCGCAGCATCCATCGGACGCTGGCGCGGCCGATCGACCTCGGCAATGGCGAGGTGCTGATCGGCGCGAGCATCGGCGTCGCGGTGGCCCCGCAGGACGGGCTCGACCGGGTCGAGCTGGTCCGCAAGGCCGACATCGCGCTCTACGACGCCAAGCGGGGCGGCCGCCGCCGGCACAGCTTCTATGCCGACACGATGGGCGAACGCATCCGCGATCGCCACGAGATCGAGGCGGAGCTGCGCGAGGCGATGCGCACCGGCGAAGGGCTCGACATCGCCTACCAGCCCTATTTCGCCGCCAAGAGCGGGCTGCTGCTCGGCGCCGAGGCGCTGATCCGCTGGGACCATCCGGTGCGCGGCCGGATGCTGCCCGCCCAGTTCGTGCCGGTCGCCGAGGAGTGCGGGCTGATCGAGACGCTGGGCGAATGGGTGCTCGAACAGGCCTGCCTGGTCGCGGCGCGCTGGCCGGCGGGCACCATCTCGGTCAACCTGTCGGCGATGCAGCTTCGCAATCCGGCGCTGGCCGAGCGGGTCTATGCGATCCTGCGGCGGACCCGGCTGTCCCCGAGCCGGCTCGAGCTGGAGATCACCGAGACGAGCTTCGTCGACAGCAGCGAGAAGTGCCGCGCCAATCTCGGCTGGCTGCGCGACATCGGCGTGCGGATCGCGCTCGACGATTTCGGCACCGGCTATTCCTCCTTCCGCCACCTGCGCGGCTTCGAGGTCGACCGGATCAAGATCGACCGCAGCTTCGTGTCGACGATCCAGCCGGGCCAGGCGGGCAGCCCGGTGATCCAGGCGATCGTCGACCTGGCGCGGCTGAGCGGGCTCGAAACCACCGCCGAGGGGGTGGAGACCGAGCAGCAGCGGCGCTTCCTGACGAGCATCGGCTGCGACGTGCTGCAGGGCTTCCTGCTGGCGGAGCCGCTCGGCGCGACGGCGGTCGAGGCGCGCTTCTTCGCGGAGCTACACCAGTAGCTCGGTGAACGCCCCGCGCATGCAGTGGTTCGAGCTCATCGCCGAACCATAGCCGCCGGCATTGATCAGCGCGACATGGTCGCCTTCCTCCAGCGGCGGCATCGGATGATCCTCCGCCCACAGGTCGAGCGCCTCGTTGATGTTGCCGGCGACGCTGACCGGCTGCCAGCGCGCCGGGTCCGGCTCGCGCAGGACGCAGGCGACCGGCTCGCACGGCAGGTCGTAATGCGCGGGTTCGGGGTGGAGGTTGAACCCGCCGTCGACCGCCACGAACAGCGTGTCGCGCTTGCGTTCGACCCCGACCACCGACAGCAGCAGCAGCCCCGCGTCCTTGACCAGATAGTCGCCCGGCTCGATCGCGACCGTCAGCCCGCGGCCGCCGAAATGGCGGGCGACGATCGACGACCAGCGGGCGAGGTCGAGCGGCGCGTCGCCGGCGCGGTGGGGCAGGCCGAGGCCGCCGCCGATGTTGACCGTCGTCGCTTCCGGAAGATCGGCGAGGAAATCCGCCGCCGCGCCGACCGCCCGGTCCCAGGCGTCGAGCTGGCCCGACAGATAGCCGCAACCGACATGGAAATGGATCGCGGTGATGCGGAGATCGTGGCGCGCGGCGAGGCCGAGCGCCTCGGCCCATTGCTCGCGATAGATGCCGAACTTGGTGGTGCGCGCGCCGGCATAGGTGAGCCGCGCGGAATCGCCATAGCCGGTGCCGAAGCCGGGATTGATGCGGATGCCGATCGCGCGGCCCGGCCGGCGCTCGCCGATCCGGCGGATCTGGCCGAGCGAGTCGCAGTTGATGTGGAGATCGTCGTGGACGAGCAGCCGGTCGAGGTCGCGGTCGGCGACGCTGGTGCCGGTGAAGCTGATGTCGCCCGCGCGGAAGCCGCAGGCCAGGGCGAGGTCGAGCTCGTCGGGCGAGCAGATGTCGACGCCGACCGCGCCGTCCGCCGCCAGCATCTCCAGCAGCGGCGCGAAGCGGTTGCACTTCATCGCATAGTAGATGCGGTGCGCGCAGCCGCTCGCCCCCAGCGCGCCGCGCAGCCGGTTCAGATTGGCGCGGACGCGGCCGGCGCCGTAGACGAACAGCGGGCCGTCATGCGCGCGGGCGAGGGTCTCGACGTCGGCGCCCGCGAAGATCAGCCGGCCGGCGGCGTCGCGGTGCAGGTCGTCGCGCGCCCACCACTCAGCGGGCATCATGCTCCGCCAGCCAGGCCAGGCCCTCCTGGTTCGGCCTCTCCCGGCGGCCATGGATCCAGCTCCGGCAGGTCGCCGCGCCGCAACAGCAGGCGAACTGGCGATGGAGGCGGTCCTCGGTGTCGGCATAGTCGACGGTCAGCACCTCGCCGGGCGCGACCGCGCGCAGCGCGACGAGGGTGAAGCCGACCATGTCGAGCCGGCAATTGGGATCGCAGCCATGGCTGAGATAGCCGATATAGCGGGTGCCGCTGATATGGCGGCTGGCGTCGATCTGCAGGCTGTGCTGGCAGATGTCGCCGCTGACGACGCCGGCGAAGCGATGGACGACGGCGCCCGCCGCGAACGCCTGCCGCGTCCGCACGCCCAACCCGCGCGAATCGTCGAGACGCACGACGTCGAGCGCCTCGTCGTCCTGAAGCTGCTGTGCCGTTGCCCACTCCGGCGCAGACGTCATGCTGTCCTGTCCCCGTTTGCCCGGCGGCAGGATAGGCCGAAAAGCTCAGAAAGTCTTGCTAAAGATCAGCCGGTTCCGATCCTCGTCGCGGGCATAGGCGACGTCGTCCATCAATTGCCGGACCAGGTGGATGCCGAGCCCGCCGATCGCGCGGTCGTCGATGTCGAGATCGGTGTCGGGTGCCTCGCGGGCGAGCGGGTCGAAGGGCGGGCCGTCGTCGACGATGGTGGCGGCGAGGCGCCGGTCGGCGATCGCCAGCGAGACCGACAGCATCCCGCCGCCATGCTTGGCGATGTTGCTCAGCACCTCGTCGAACGCGATCATCATCCGCGCCGCCTCGACGGGCGGGACCCCGGCGGCGTCCAGCCAGGTCTCTATCTCCGCGAGCAATGCGGGAAGACCGGCCGCGCCGGCGGGCAGGGAGCGTTCGAACCTAGCCCCCATGTCGCCGTGCCGCCCGCCGTTTCGCCGCGCCGCCGCCTACGATAATCCTGTGGTAAATCGAGACCCACTCCTGATATGCAGCGACGCCGACGAGCCGGAGCCGGAGCGGATTCTAGACCAGATGGACATCAGCGAAAATAGCCGAGACGGCACCCTCGTGATTTCGGCCGCCGGCCGCATCGACAGCACCACGGCGGGCGAGCTGGAGGCGGTGTTGCCGGCCCGCGTCCGCGATCATGGCGCGGTCGTCGTCGACCTGTCCGGGGTCCCCTATGTCAGTTCGGCCGGGCTGCGCGTCCTGCTGATCGGCGCCAAGGGCGCGAAGGCCGCCGGGCACCGGCTGGTCATCACCGGCGTCGCACCGGCGGTGCGCGAGGTGTTCGACATCAGCGGCTTCTCGAAGATCTTCGCGATCGAAGCCGACGTCGACGCGGCGATCGCCTCGCTCGGCTAGAATTTGTCCGACCCGCTCGTCCTGAGGAGGGGCGGAGCTTTGGCGAAGGCCCGTCTCGAAGGACCTTCGAGATGCCATTTCGCCTTCGCTCAATGGCTCCTCAGGATCAGCGGAATAGATCTCTAGACCGGCCTCACCGCGGCGACGATGCCGCTCTCGGCGAACAGGATGGCGAGGTCGGCGGCCAGCGCCTCCGCCGACAAGCCCGGATTGAGCCTGCGATAGGCATCGATCGCGGCGGCGTCGGCCGCGAGCGCGAAGGCGCCGTCGGTCGCGTCGGTCGCTATCACCCGCCAGTCGATGCCGAACGCCTGCGCGGCCAGCTCCAGCCGGTCGCGGAAGGCGGAGGCTGGCCCGGCCGCGACATGGTCGCGCGCGGCGATCGCGGCGGCGAGTGCCTCGGCAGGCTCGCCGTCCGCCACGCCCAGCGCGATCGCCCAGCCGCCGTCGGGGCAGGGCAGGGCGACGTGCACGGCGCCGGCCGGGGCCTCGGGCAGGGGGCGGATCGACAGCGCGACCCCGCCTTCGGTCCGTTCGATGCCAGGCAGGTGGCGCTCCCTCAGCGCCGCGATGCCGTCCGCCACGCCGCCGCCGGGGCGCTGGGCGAGGCGTTCGAGCTCGCTCGCCACGCTCTTGTCGAGCAGGCCGATCGCGTCGGCCAGGTCGCGGACCTCGCGGATGCCGAGCGCCCGGTCGTCGTCCGCGCCGGCCCGCGTCTCGATGATCGCGCGGGTGCGGTTGAAGGCGCGCCCGACCCGGCGCGCGACGATCAGGCCGAGCAGCACCGCGAGCGCCGCCGATCCCGCAATCAGCGCCGCCGACAGCCGCTTGAGATGGAAGGCGCGGCGTGCGAGCGGTTCGGCGCTGATCTCCGCGACCACCATCGCGCCATGCCCGTCGGGGGCGATCGCGGTGACGAGCGGATCGCCCTCCGCATCGACCCAGTCGCGCACCACATGCGCCTTGGCCGGCAGGACCAGCCCCTTCCGCGCGACGGCGGGGGTGTCGAGCAGGTTCAGGAGCGGGCCGCCCGGCCGCACGAGATAGAGCGAGACGAGCCCCGGTATCTTGTGCGCCGCGTCGCGCAGCGCCGCCCGTCGGCCGGTTTCGCCCAGCTCGGCGAAGGGATCGTCGGCCTGTCGCGCGAACTCGGCCACCGTCACGGCGGCGGCGAGCGCTTCGCCGCGCAGGCCCGCCTCCATGTGACTCGTCTCCTGCCGATAGAGCAGGGCACTGTTGATCCCGGCGAGGAACAGGAACAGCGGCAGCGCGAGCAGGATGATGACGGTGCGGACGCTCATCGCGGCATCCCGTTGCGATGCATCAGCGACACGACGAATTCGGGGAATTCGCGGGCGATGGTGAAGACGTGCGGCTTGGCGACGGCGAGCAGCGTCGCGCCCGCCGGGCCGGCGAGGCCGTCGCGGGGCGCGGCGAGGCCGAACAGCAGGCCGGGCGCGTCATAGACCGGCGGGAGCGCGCTTCCGTCCGACCCGGCCAGTCCGCCCTCGATGCAGGCGAACAGCGTTTCGGCGACGCCGCCGGCCGCCAGCACGACCTGGCCGGGCGCTACCGTGCGAAGCGGCGCGCGCGCGACGATCCTTGCCAGCACCTCGTCGTCGAGCGCCTCGAAGCCGGGCAGGGCGCGCAGCCGCTCGATCATGCCCCGGCTCCGATCGACAGCTCGCGGCCGTCGTCGAGCCGGACGGCGGCGCGCTCGCCGGGCGCCAGCGCGAGCGGAGGGCCCTCCGCCTCGATCTGCGCGGCGAGCGCCGGATCGGCGGCGACCCGGTCGGCCAGTCGCGCCGCTGCCGCCCGGCGCAGCGGCAGGCCGTCGTCGGCGACCGCGCCGGTGAAGGCCAGGCGGTCGGATGCTTGCCCCCGCCGCGCCAGCGCAGCCTCGGTTTCGGCGATGCCCGCCGCGCGGATCGCGACGGCACGGCGGTCGCGGGCGTCGGCGAGCTTGCCGGTGGTTTCGGCGGTGCTGGCGGCGAGCGCCGCCTGCAGCTGGGCGATGTCGCGCGGCGCGGGGAAGCGGTCGAGCGGGCGGTGATCGCCGCCGGCGATGCGCAGCGCCTCGCGCCGCAGCCGGTCGAGCGGCTCGGCGATGCGGCGCACGGTGAGCAGGGTGACGAAGGCGCAGCCGAGCAGCGAGGCGAGGCCGATCACGACGCTGACGAACAGCGCGTTCTGGGTCGCGACGCGGATCAGCGAGACGTTGACGTCGGCGCCGGCGGTGGCGACGATCCTGCCCTGCTGGTCGCGGACCGGCGCGGCGGCGGTCTTGAGCAGCCCCCATTGCTGCTGGAATTCGATCGGCGAGAGGTGGACGGTCCCCTGCGCCGTCGCGCGGCGGATGCCGGCCAGCGTCTCGGCCGGCAGGTCGTCCTCCGCGCCGATCGGCGAATGGTCCTCGCCCACCGTCGCGTCGAGCACGTAGATCACGTCCTGCGACCCGCCCAGCACCTGGGTGTAGAGATAGGTGATGTCGAGCTCATGCAGGATGCGCCGCATCGGCAGCACGGCGTGGAGATACTCGGCGCTGTGCTCGGCCGCGTCGCTGTCGGGCTTGGCGCGGGCGATGGCGATCAGCGCGTCATGGTCGCGCGCATCGAGCAGCGCCCCGGTCAGCGCGCTGGTCGCGATCAGCTTGCGGTCGAAGCCGTCGACGATCGAGGTGTAGATCCGGTCATAGGCGAGCAGCCCCAGTCCGATCGCGACGACCGCGACGGCGGGCAGGAAGACGCGCAGCAGCAGCGTCCGGATCGGCAGGCCGCTACGCCGCATAGGCGCGATCGTCCGAGGCGCGGTACATCGCCAGCGCCAGATCGACGTTCCGGGCGGCGAGGTCGAGCGTATAGGCGTTGGACAGCCACATCGTCACGCCGTCGACGTCGACCCGGCGGACGTCCTTCTCCGGCGGCGCGTCACGCAGCTTGATCGCCAGCCGCGCCTGCACGTCGATCGACGCGGCGGCGAAATCGGGGAAGGCGGCGATCGCGTCGATCTTGTCGACCATGGTGCGCGGCCCCGCGCCGGGCAGGGCGAGCAGCGTCGCCAGGTCGGCGCGTTCGAGCAGGTAGAGGTCGGGGCGGAGCGCCCTGCGCAGTCGGGGGCCAAGCTCTTCGGCCGGCACCAGGTCGCGGATCGACTGCGCGGCGGTGACCAGTTCGAGCGGGTCGGGCGAGGCGAGCCGCTCCTCGAGCATCGCGAGCAGCCGCGCGCCGCCGGCCGGCGACCCCGCCGCGCGCTCGTCGAGCAGCCCCTTCAGCAGCAGGAAGGTGGCGTGGTCGACGCCGTTCTCGATCGTCTCGATCGCATTGCCGCGCACCTTCGGATTCTTCGAATGGAGCGTGACGATCAGCAGGTCGAAGTCGGGCAGCCGGCCGCCGAGCGCGAGCAGCTCGATCACGAAGTCGGTGCCCTTGCCGATCAGCTGCCGCTGGAGCCGGGCGAGCAGGCGGGTGGCGCGGGTCGGCTCGGGCATCGCCTCCAGCGCCTCGGCCAGCACGAAGCGCGGCTCGGCGCGCTCCAGCTCGGCCCGGACCAGCGCGTCGAGCTGCGACGAGAAGAGTGGATAGGAGAGCTGGGCGAGGGCGCGCGCCGCCATGGCCCGGCCGCGATAGCGGAAGGTCGGGTCCGGGACCGCCGAGACCAGGCGGGGGATGGCGGTGTCGCCCCAGCCGATGATCATCGTCTCGATATCGTGGCGGTCGGCCGGGGAGAGCCAGGAGGCGCGGTCGAGGATGCGGGGCAGCGCCTCGAGGTCGCGGCCCGCGGCGAGCCGGGCGATCGCCTCCGCCCGGACGGCGGGGTCGCGCGAGCGCAGATGTTCGAGCAGCGCGTCGGTGTCGGCGCCGCCGGTGTCGGCGGCGGGCGCCACCCCGCGCCCCTTGCCGACGTCGAGCAGCATCGACCGCATGTTGCGCGCCATCGCCGCGGGATAGAGCTGGCGCAGCATGATCACGACCAGCAGCAGGACGAGGCCGAGGATGACGCCGAGCCCCGACAGGTCGCGGATGTCGGTGCGGTCGGCGAAGACCAGCAGGAAGCCGCCGGCGATGAAGCTGGCCAGCGGCTCGGCCAGCCCCTCGACGATGGTGCGGACGGGGCGCTTGGTCTCGGCCGGGACGGCGTTGAACAGCAGGTTCTGGTTGTTGTACTCGATCGAGGTGAGGACGCCGTGATAGGCGAAGAAGGCGGCCAGCGCCCCTTCGAACGAGCCGGTCACGAACAGGAAGCCGAACGCCGCGAAATAGGACAGCGGCATGATCAGCGCGACGTTGCGCACCCCGATCCGTCCGACCAGCCGGTTGAAGACGAACAGGCAGACGATGACGTTGAAGATGTTCGCCGCCGCGTAGAGGGTGCCGAGCAGGCTGGCGAGCTCGGCCTCGCTGCGGCCCTGTTCGAACATGGCCGAATATTGGAACTCGGCGAGGTTGGTCATCAGCAGGGTGACGAACAGGATCAGCGTCAGCACCAGCGTGTAGCGCGAGCTGCGGAAGGTGTCGGCGACCTGGCGCACCTGCCGCCCGACGCCTTCCTCGGCCGCCTCGACCTCGCTGTCGGCGATCCGCGTCCAGCGGCGGCGCAGCCCGAGCGCGACCGGGAAGGTGACGGCGGCGATGCCCGCCCAGATCAGGAAGAAGCCGCGCAGCGACACCGTGCCGGCGAGCTGGCTGACGATCAGGCCGCCGCAGGTCATGCCCAGCGCGGTCGCGGCGGCGAGCAGCGGGAACAGCCGCTTGCCGTCCTGGATGGCGAAATAGCCGTCGGTATAGTTCCAGAACTGGGTGTAGAGCGCGATGTACCACATCGCGAGATAGAGCTTCAGCCCGATATAGACCGGAAGCTGCCAGTGCGGCGGCAGGTCGAGCCCGAGCACGGCGTAGGATAGCAGCCCGCCGACGACGAGCAGCGCGATCGTCGCGTCGATTACCCGGTCGATCGAGAAGCGGACCATCAGGTAGGAGAAGGCCGCCGTGTAGACCAGCATGATCGCCGGCGTCATCATGAAGATCAGCGCCAGCCGGTCGGCCCCCGCATGCGCCAGGAAGGCGGCGTCGCCGGCGCTGAAGCCGATGCCGAGCCCCATTTGCAGGAGGAAGCCGAGCAGCCCGAACTGGGCGAGCTTCGGCCATTCGCCGGGGACGACGCGCAGCAGCCGGTTGACGAAGCCCCCCAAAGTTCCCCCTTCATGCCGTTGGGACTACCGCTGGCGCCCCGCCGGTGCGATAGAGCCTGATCGTCTGAGGTGGAAGCGCTTTGCGCTTCCGCCGATGGCGTGAATCAGGCTCTCTTCAAAATGTTGAGACCTTGTTTCACGTTTCAGGCTGATTCAGCCTGAAACGATCAAGGTCTGGTCGAGCGTGGGCAACAGCTTCGGGGGGATTGCAGGTGGATGCAAGGGGCAAGATCACGTGACCGAGATCGAGCGCCGTCGCCGCTTCGGCCTGCGGCCGCAATTGCTGCTGCTGCTGTTCGTGCTCAACCTCGTCGCCGCGGTCGCCTATTCGACCATGCTCTATTCGATCGACCGGCGGGAGATCATCAGCGGCATAGACGACCGGCTGATGACCGCGGTCCATGCGGCGCGCGAGATCATCCCGCAGGGCTATCACCGCCGCATCCAGGGCCCCGATTCGATCCCGACCGCCGAGTTCGACCGGCTCCAGGCGCGGCTGTCGCGCTTCTCCAACCGCTCGAACCTCGTCTATGTCTACAGCTATATGCGGTTCGGGCCGCACATCTACACGGTGGCGACCAGCGCGACCCAGCGGGAGATCCGCGAGGGCACCGAGACCGGCTTCTTCACCCGCTACGACACCGCCCCCGACAAGCTCTACCGCAGCTTCCAGGACGGCCGCATCCGCTTCGACGAATATGAGGACAGCTTCGGCCGCTTCCGGTCGATCTACATGCCGGTGCGATCGCCCGACGGGCGCATCCACGTCATCGGCGCCGACATCGCGCTCGATTCGCTCGACCAGCGGCTGGCCGGCGCGCTGCGAACCTCGATCCTGGTCGGCTTCGCGACCTTCGTCCTGTCGATGGTGGTCGGGTCGCTGCTGATCACCCGGATCACCGGGCCGCTCGAACGGCTGACCTCCTACACCCGCAACATCGAGGAGCGCAGCTTCCAGTCGAACGAGGAGGAGATGCGCGCGATGCAGGCGATCAGCGGCTCGCGCGCCGACGAGGTGGGCAGCCTGGCCGAGGCGATGTCGGGGATGATCTCCCGCCTGCAACGCTACCTGATCGAGATCCAGGCGGCGACGGCGGCGCGCGAGCGGGTCGAGGGCGAGCTGTCGGCCGCGCGCGACATCCAGATCGGCATGGTCCCGCGCCGCTTCCCGCCCTTCCCCGAGCGCGACGACATCGACATCTACGCGCTGCTCGAACCGGCCAAGGAGGTCGGCGGCGATCTCTACAACTATGTGATGATCGACGAGAACCGGCTGTTCTTCGTGATCGGCGACGTGTCGGGCAAGGGCGTGCCGGCGGCCTTGTTCATGGCGATGACCAGCACCCTGTTCAAGGCGAACGCGCTGTCGGCCGTGTCGACCGCCGACCTGATGGCGCGGGTCAATGCCGAGCTGGCGCGCGACAATGCCGCCAACCTGTTCGTCACCGCCTTCGCCGGGATCATCGACCTGCGCGACGGCACCGTCGCCTATAGCGACGCGGGCCATGAGGCGCCCTACCTGCTCCGCGCCGACGGCCGCGTGACCCGGCTCGACAAGCCCGAGGGCATGGCGCTCGGCGTGTTCGACGACGTCGCGTTCGACGGCGCGGTCGTGCGGCTCGACAAGGGCGACGCGCTGGTGCTGTTCACCGACGGCGTGTCGGAGGCGACCCGCGCCGACGAGGCGCAGTTCACCGTCGAGGGCATCGTCGAGACGCTCGCGGCCCTGCCCGCCGACCGCACCGCCCGCTCGATCGCCACCAGCCTCGCCGACCGGGTCGGCGCCTTCGTCGGCACCGCGCCGCAGTTCGACGACATCGCGATCCTGGTGGTCCGGCGCTAGAGCGATTTCCAGGCAGATGGAAATATCTGCCGTCTCGGAAATCGCGGTAAAACAATAGGCTGGAGCGGATCAGGCAAAGGGCCTGATGGTCACAACCGCTCCATGCGGAGCCAGCGCGGATCGCCCAGCCAGGCCTTCGACCAGGCCTTTCGCGCCGCCGCGGCCTCGAGCTTGCGGCCCTGTGCCGCTTCACTGCGGGCGAGGCCGTAGAGCGCCCAGCCATTGTTCGGGGTCTGGGCGAGCGCGGCGCGGAAGGCATCGCTCGCGGCATCGTGCCGGCCCGCCAGGAACAGTGCCGCGCCCAGCGACTGCCGCACCGGATAATACCAGTAGGCGGGCTCCTGATAGGGAATGGTCGCCTCGATCGCGGCGGCCTGGCGATAGAAGTCGATCGCCTCGTCATAGGCGCCGCTCGCAGTGGCGAAGCGCCCGCGCGCGACCAGTTCGGCCAGTCGCACCAGATCGGGCGCGGGGACCCCCTGGTCGACCATCGCCTTCATTCCGTCCGACGTTCCGAGCCGGGCCATCGCCGCGATCTCGCGGTCGAAGCCGGTCTTGTCGCGGCGCTGGGCATAGGCGATGCCGCGCGCATAATGGCGCATCGCCGCCGGATAGGACAGGCGCGGATCGGGGGCGGGCAAAGCGAGGATCGCCGCCGGCTCGGCGAACTGCGCCATGGCGAAATAGGGGGCGGCGTCGATCGCCTGTATCCAGGCCATCCGCGCCGAGGTTTCCGGATCGAGCACGGTCCTGAGCCGCCGCGCCTCGCGGATCGCCGTCGGCATGTCCCCGGCCATCTGCGCGCTGGTCACGATGAAATGAATGTTGTGCGGATAATAGCCGTAGCGGACCATGCCGTGATCGCCGGCGCTGCGGATGAATGCCTCGTCGGCGCGCGCGGCGGCGACGTTGACCCGGATCGAATCCGCGTGGCGGCCGCGCAACTGGTAGATATGGCCCGGCATGTGGACGAGATGCGCGGCGCTGGGGAGGAGGGGCGCCGCCAGCCGGTCCGCCGCGGCCTCGGCCCGCTCGGGATCGCTGGCCTCCAGCAGGTGGATGTAGAGATGGGCCGCCTGGGCCTGCGACGGGTTGCGCCGGAGGACGGCCTCGATCAGCCGGACGGCGTCGCCGCTGCGGCCGACCGGCGTCTTCCTGTCGGCCTCCCAGTAGTTCCATGGGGTGGTGTCCATCGCGGCTTCGGCGGCGAGCACCGCGACGTCGTCGTCGGCCGGGAAGCGCCGCGCGGCATCGAGCATCGCGTCGGCATAGGCGGCGTCGAGCGCGGCGCGGTCCGCCTGGGGATCGCGCGCATAGCGCCGGGCGATCGCCTCGATCAGCGCCTGTTCCATCGGCGATGCGCCGCCGCGCAGCGCCATCGCCCGGTCCATCGCGCGGAGGGCCGCGTCGCGATCGCGGTCGTCCATCGGGGCGTTGATGTTGGGGCCGAGCGCCATCGCCTCGCCCCACCAGCACATCGCGCAGTCGGGATCGAGGCGCTGTGCCTCGCGGAAGGAGCGGACCGCGCCGGCATGGTTGAAGCCGTAGCTGAGCAACAGGCCCTGGCTGAAATAGCGCCGCGCCTGCGGATCGCGCGTCGAGACCGGGAAGGGCGAGGCGGCGAGGTCGGGGTAGAGCGGGATCGGCAGCGCTTCGCTGGCCGGCGCGGCCACCGTGGCGGCGATCAGCAGCGCCCGGGCCAGCGGCGCGCCCGTCCGCCCTCCGCCGCAGAGCGAGGCGGCGATCCGGCTGGGATCGAGCGCGTCGAGCGATGCGGCCGAGAAGACCGGCGGAGGCATGAAGCTGGCGAGCGAGAAGCCGACACCGGCGAGCGCGGCGGCTTTGAGAAGATGGGGCACCGCCGTTCTCCTTTCCCCAAAGGCGAACAAAGACAATCCGGCGAGGCTATCATGGAAATCGATCGCCCCCAAGCGCGGGGGGCGGTCCGCCATCCTGGCCATGGCCGGCTACCGCAACGGTGTCGGCAGGCTTATCCGATAGACGAGTATCCGGCTGTCATTGTCGAAAGCCGCGTCGCAGGACTGGCCGGACATCCGGCAGCGGCGTGCGATGAAGTCGTTGTCGTTGCCGACGAACAGGAAATAGTCGGCCGGATGATCCGGCTCCAGCACGGGCACGAGATCCATCGCTTCCCATTTCTCGGACAGCGCTTCGACGTCGAGTCCGAAGCGCGCGAGCTGTACGGGATTGAGCATGTTCACCAGTTCGGCCCAGTCGGCCGGGACGATATCCGGCCGCAACGCCGTGCCCGCCTTGTCCAGCAGCAGGGACGCGGTGCCGGTCTCATAGTCCGTGCCGGCGAGGTTGGTCGCGCCGGCGACGTCGACCAGCAGGACGCTCTTGTAGACGATGGGCGCCCCACCGGCCGCGCCACGACCCGCGCCATCGCGGGCGAGCATCAGGAAGCTGTGGTCGTCGAGCGCGCGGATCTCGCTCTGCGCGGCGGTGCGATCGGGTGCTCCGCCGTTGCCGGCCGCGCTATAGGCCGGAAGCTGCATCACATGATGCGCGACGGGCCGCGCCGGCGTCGGCGTACGGCTCACATCGTAGACCAGCACGCGTATGTCGGTGCGGCCGGCCGCGCTGCCGGTCGCGCTGTCCTGCATCAGCGCGCTCTGCAAGGCCACGAACAAGGTGCGGCCGTCGGGCGACAGCGACATGCCTTCCGGCCCCTGGTTGTTGCGCCGGCCGGTATCGGGCGTTCGCAGCGAACCGAAGGCGGGCCGCCCGTCGCGGCGGGGAGCGATCGCCGCCGGTGGTCGTATCACGCCGCGCAAACGGCCGCGCCGGTCGAAATGGTAGATGTTGGCCGTATATTCGTCGCCGACGTAGAAACCGCCGTCGCGCCTGAACTGCAACGACTCGGCGTCGAGCGACACCTTGCCGCCGCCGATGCCGCCGGCCGGGGCGGGCAGCAGCATGCCGCGTTCCGTCAGCGTGCCCGTGTCCGGATCGGCGCCGGTGAACGGCCTGCCGCGAAAGTCGCGCAGCTCAAGGCCGCCGTCAGGAATGAGGTCGAGCCGGCCGTCGCCCGGCGCGAAGCGGATGCGCAGGCGTTCCAGCCGCGCCGGATAGTCGAAGAACAGCTTCGCGGCGGGATCGTTGCGGCCCCGGTCCGGCAGCGTCCAAAGGATGGCTTCATAATGGTCGCCGACGCGCTTCCAGCTACCGGGCTGGATTTGCAGCGAGGAGAAGGAACCGAGCGTGTCGCCGAGGAAATCGACGGTGCCCGCCGGTAGCCGGCCGGTGCCGACCAGCCCGTGGTCGACGAAGGTCCGCCCGCGCAGCGAGACGCTGCGCGGGCCGATGGTCCGATCGAGATGCGGCCGGGTGATGGGCTCCTCCCCGCCCGCCAGGGCGGGGAGGGCGGGGAGGAGTAACCCCAGGATCAGCGCGGCGCGCAGGCGCTTAGAAATCAAAGCCGATCGTTCCGAAGACCTGCCGCGGCGCCGACGAGTGGAACACCAGGATGGTGCCCGCCGCGTCATCCGGCGCGAACACGCTGCTGTCGAAGTTCGACGCGTAGCGCTTGTTGGTCAGGTTGGTGACGTTCAGCGACAGCTTCGCGCCCTTCAGCGGGCCGACGTCGCCAAAGCTATAGCCAAGGCCGAGGTCGACGGTGACATAGCCGCCGAAGCTCTGGTCGTTTGTGTAGGTGTAATAGCGGCGGCCGGTATATTTGCCCTGCACCGAGGCGGAGAAGCCGGCATATTTGAGGCTCAGCGTGCTCGCGGCCATCTTCTTCGGCGTGTCGACCTGCTGCTTGCCGGCCGTGGCCTTGAGCACGCAGGTGGCCGTGCAGAAGTTGAGGTCGTCGTCATAGGTGGACTTGTTGTACGAGGCCGAGTTGTACCAGCTCAGCCACGGCAGCGGGTTCCACAGCACCCCGAGTTCCACGCCCCTGCTCGTGACGCTGCCGGCGTTGTGGAAGGAATTGCCGCAACCCGGGTTCTGCTGCTGGTTGGTCGGGCAGGGATTGTACTGCAGCAGGCGGTTGTCGAACTTCACCCAATAGGCGGCCAGCGAAACCTGCAACGGGCCGCTCACATAGCGATAGCCGCCGTCGAAGCTCTTCGAGGTCTCGGGCTTCAGCGTCTTGCCTTGCAGGTCCCAGACCGCCTGCGACACCGACTGCGGGCCGAGCTTGAAGCCGCCCTGGTACATCGCCATGTTCTCGGAATAGCTGGCATAGACCTCGTGCTCGGGCGCGATCTTCCAGCGCAGGCCGGCCTGCGGCAGGAAATAGTCCTTGGCCACCAGCGTGCCGGTCGCGAACTGGCTGGAGGCCGGCGGCGGCGTCGCGGCGATGCCGTCGATCGCCCGGGCATCCGACTTCGAATAGGTGCCCTTGAAACCGAATTCGACGCTCAGCGCATCATCGAACAGCGCGACCGTGTCCTGAAGGTAGAATTGCCGCGTCTTCCACTTGGTCTCCTGGACCCACTGGGCGGTGGACGGCTGGCCCTTCAGGAACTTCGCCAGGCTGAACGGCCCGGTGACGTCGGTTCGGATGTAGCGAGCGGCGCTGCTGGTGTTCTCCTCCAGCCAGAAGCCTGCCTGGAACTGGTTGAAGCCGACGGTCCAGCTCAGGCTTCCGAGCCCGCCCGTGCGATCGATCGTGTAGCGCGTGTCGCGGATCTGGACCGGAAGATCGTCGGCGGTGGACGCCGTGCCCTGGTTGGACAGGCCGGTGATGAAATTGTTGCCGGCGCCCTTGTCCTCGTGGTGATAGCCCTGAACGTGCAGCTTGATGGACTCGGTGAGGTCGAAATCCCCGGCGAGGTAGAACAGGTCGTCGTTGCGCAGGATCTGGCCGTTGGTGAAGGTGACGTCGGCGTTCTTCTGCGGTGCCGGCGCGGCGGCGCAGGCGACCGACGGGACCTTCACGGAACAAGCGGCGACGCCGAGATAGGACTGCCAGTCCGGCGCATAGCCGGCCCAATCCCAGCCGAGGCGGCCGAGCATGTCCTTCGACAGATAGGTGTCGTCGGCCTGGTTGGTGCGCGAGAGATCGGCGAAGGCGGTGATCTTGCCGCCTTCGAATTCGTATTGCGCCTTCGCGTTGAACTGCTTGCCGGTGGACTTCTTGTAGGCGCCCTGGTTCACGAACAGATCCTGTTCGCTGTACTGTCCGGAGAGATAGGCCGAGAAGCCGCCATGCTCGCCGGTGTCGAGGCGCGCGAAGACGCGCTTGCTGCTCTCGCTGCCGATGGTGCCGTTGACCTTGAGGCCCAGCTCCTTGCCCGGGTCGCTGCTGAAATAGGTCAACGCGCCGCCGAGGTTGCTGGTCGAGGGGATGCCGAGGCCGGCGATGCCCGTCGCGAGATCGGCGCGACCGAGATTTTCCGAGATCAGCGCGCGGCTGATGGTGAGGCCGTTATAGTTGTTGTAGGCGCCGTCGCCGAGCGGCATCCCGTCGAGCGTGTAGCCGAGGTGCGTGGTGTTGAAGCCGCGCACCTGGAGGGACAGCGACTGTTCGTTGACGCCCAGCGCGTCGATCGACTGCGCGCTGACGCCCGGCAGGAAGTTCAACGCCTTCTGCACGCTGGTACCGGGCGGCAGCACGTCGAGGTTCGACGGTACGAGGGTCGAGACCGAGCGGGTCTCGCCGCGGCCGATGACGATGATGCCTTCAAGGTCGCCGCTGTCCGCCTCCGCGGGCGGCACATCCGCCGCCTTCGCTTGTGCGGAAAACGTGAAGCAGGTGGCAAGCGCCAGCGCGAAAGCGGATTTTCTCAACATTTAGGGCCCCTTGTCGAAGAGGCGTCGCAAGGATTTTTCCGCGGCGCCGCATGTAATCTGGAACGGGCCTATTCCACGCGTTGGTGACGTTTTCGCTACACGGGGCAATGATCCGGCAACATAGGGCAATATTGGCTGCGGCGGCGCGAGGAAGGGTCTGTCGTTGCCGCGCGACCTCATCGCCATTCCCGACATCGGCGCGCCTTGCCGGGGCAAGGCGGCGCGTCGGTTCCGCTCAGGCGGCGGGCGGGCCGAGCTCCAGCCGGGGCCGCTGCACCCCGTGCATCTTGCGCAGGTAGAGGCGGATATTGGCGATCGCCCGTTCGATGTCGGAGGCGGGCGTCGGCGGCATGCCGGTGGCTCGTGCCATGTGCGGGCACTGCTCCACCTCCCATGGCATGAAGTTGAAGTCCTCGCCGGCCTCCAGCATCCAGAGGATCGGATAGGGCCGGCCGAACATCACCCCTTTCAGCTCCTCCGCCCCGATCAGGTGGAGCGCGACCTGATCGGCATTGCCGGCGGTCAGCACCAGGTCGGCGACGTCGAGCGACAGGGTGAGGCAGGCGGGCCGCGCGAATTTGGTGACGCGGAAGCCGAGGTCGAGGTCGGGCCCGATGAAGTCGATCGCGCGGACGCTCTCGCCGCCCGACAGCTCGGGAATCTCCAGTTCGATGTTCGGCCCCGCGAAGTCGGCGAGCCAGGCGGTTCCCTTCAGCCGGAGCGGCAGGTCCTCCAGATAGCGCTCTTCATAAGCGTTCATCGTCCGCAGCAGCGCGAGCAGCAGGTTGACCAGCTCCTCCGCGCTGGTCGGGGTGGCGACGAAGATCACCTCGTCGCCCATCACCTTCCACACCTCGACAGACGGCGTCTCCCCTTCCTCCAGGAAGGCGAAGCCGACCTGCCCGGCGAGCATCAGCGGGAAGTTGGTGAAGAAGGTCCGGAAGGTGTCGAGCCAGCTTCCGCCGTCGGTGAAGCGGGCCTTGAACTGGGTCGATCCGGCCATGTCGACCGAGAGGAAGAGCCGTACCATCGCCGCAGGTCCCTAGAAACTGGCCTTGGCCGACAGGACGACGCCGGCGCGGGCGTTCTTGCCGGCTTCGAGCGCGCCCTTGTAATTGCTGTCGACATAGGTGGCCGACAGGTCGAGCGCGTCGAGCTTGTAGGTCAGGCCCGCCGACCAGTCCCATTTATGGTCGTAGCTGCCATTCTCGCGGCCGACGCTGAACGACGCGGTCAGCGGCAGCTGCCCCAGCGCCACGTCGCTGCCGAGCGCGACGTAGAGATTGTCGCGATCGGTGTTCCACTGGTTGGGCGTGTAGGCGAGCGTCAGGGTCGAGGTGACCGGCCCGATCGTCCGCGCGATCGTCCCCTGCAGCTCGTAATAATCGGTGTTCACCCCACCCGGATAGACATAGGTGTAGAGCGTCGCCGAATAGTCGAACCCCGCGACCGAGCCGCCATAGCCGCCATAGAGGTCGATCTCCAGGTTCGAGGTGCCGTAGTCGGAGACATTGGTCCACCAGGTGCCGAGGAACCAGCCCGATCGGGTGGTCAGGTCCGCGCCCACCTGCACGGCGGGATGGCGCGTCGTGTAGCTGATCCCGCGGAAGCGATAGTCGGAGACGAGCGCGGCATTATAGGCGATCGATACCGCCGGCGTCTCGGCCCCGTCCTGCGCCCGGGCCACCGAAGGCAGCAGCAGCGCGCCCGCCAGCAAGATGTTGATGATGTGCCCCCGCATGGCCCGATCATGACTGTCCCGGCGCCGGCCGTAAACAGGCTTTATTACGGATGGGCGGTCGTCAGTTCGCGGATCACGGCGCGGACATTGTCGACATGTCCGGTTGCGGCGCGCTCGGCGGCGTCGGCGTCTCGCGCGGCGATCGCGCGGGCGATCGCCTGATAGTCGGCCAGTCGGATGCCGCGCAGTCGGGGCGACGGATATTGCGCGTGGATGATGTGGATGCCGATCGCCGGGAACAGCCGCTGCGCCTCGCGATTGCCGCCGATCAGCAGCAGCGCGCGATAGAAGCCGCGCCGCGCCCGGCTGAACGCCGCCGCCTCGCCGCCCGGCGCGGCCTCGACCAGCTCGTCGAGCGCCGTCGAGAGCAGCGCGCCATGCTCGTCGCGGAACCCCTTCGCGGCGGCGCGCGCGACGAGCCGGGTCATCGCCTCGGCGACGTCGAGCACCTCGAAGGTCTCGGCGAGGTCGAGCCGCCGGATCGCGGGCGAGCGGTTGGGGCTGAGGTCGACCACCCCGCGCACCGCCAGATGCTGCATCGCCTCGCGCACCGCGTTGCGGCCGACCTCGAACCGGGCGGCGAGGTCGGTCTCGATCAGCCGCTGGCCGGGCACCATCCGCCCGCTTTCGAGGTCCTGGAGGATGCCGAGATAGACCCGCCGCGCCGCGCCGGCGGGCTCGGGTCCGGGCCAGTGGAGGGCGGGCGATGATCCGGCATCGGTCGTCATGGCATTGATTGTTCCACAATCTTGTTCCATAGTCGAGGGGCAATCGCATGGAGTCGCAAGGAGCCCGGATGCCTGACCTTCACGATCTGAGCGGGAAGACCGCCTTCGTCACCGGCGCCTCGGGCGGGCTCGGCGCCCATTTCGCGCAGGTGCTGGCGCGCGCCGGCGCCACCCTGATCATCGCCGCGCGGCGCCGGGAGGCGCTGGCCGGAGTGGCGGCCGGGATCGAGGCGGCGGGCGGGCGATGCGAGACGGCGGCGCTCGACGTGGCGGATTCCGCCAGCATCGCCGCGATCGAGCCGCTGCTCGCCGACGTCGACATCTTCGTCAACAATGCCGGGGTGGTGGTGGAGAAGCCCTTCCTCGACCAGAGCGAGGAGGATTGGGACCGGGTGGTCGGCACCAACGCCAAGGGCATGTTCCTGCTCACCCAGGCGGCGGCGCGGGCGATGAAGGCGCGCGGCAAGGGCGGGTCGATCATCAACATCGCCTCGATCCTGGGCCTGCGGCAGGGCGCCCATGTGTCGACCTATGCGATCTCCAAGGCGGCGGCGATCCAGCTCACCAAGTCGGCCGCGCTCGAACTGGCGCGCTTCGGCATCCGCGTGAACGCGCTCTGCCCCGGCTATATCGAGACCGATCTCAACCGGTCCGCCTGGGAGACGGAGGGCGGCAAGCGGATGATCCAGCGCATACCGCAGCGCCGCCTCGGCGATGCGCACGAACTCGACGGGCCGCTGCTGCTGCTCGCGTCCGATGCCTCCACCTACATGACCGGATCGGCGCTCGTCGCCGATGGCGGCCACCTCGTCAGCTCGCTTTGAAGGAAGATCATCCATGACCGAACGCGCCCTTGCGATCGCCGCCCGCGTCGAGGCCTTCGTCCGCGAAACCGTCATCCCCTATGAGAAGGACCCGCGCTGCGGCGACCATGGCCCCAGCGACGCGCTGGTCCAGGAGATGCGCGTCAAGGCGCGGGCGGCGGGCGTCCTCACCCCGCACATCCTGCCCGACGGATCGCACCTCACCCAGCGCGAGACCGCGATCGTGCTCAAGGCGTCGGGGCTGTCGCCGCTCGGGCCGCTTGCGGTCAACACCATGGCGCCCGACGAGGGCAACATGTACCTGATCGGCAAGATCGGCACGCCCGAGCTCAAGGCGCGCTTCCTCGACCAGCTCGTGTCGGGGGAGAGCCGCTCGGCCTTCTTCATGACCGAGCCGGCGCTGGAGGGCGGGGCGGGTTCCGACCCGTCGATGATGCAGACGCTGTGCCACCGCGACGGCGATCATTGGGTGATCAACGGCCGCAAGGCTTTCATCACCGGCGCCGACGGAGCGAAGGTCGGCATCGTCATGGCGAAGTCGGAGGACGGCGCCTGCATGTTCCTGGTCGACCTGCCCGATCCGGCGATCCGCATCGAGCGGGTGCTGGAGACGATCGACAGCTCGATGCCGGGCGGCCATTCGGTCGTGCTGATCGACGACCTCCGCGTGCATGAGTGCCAGATGCTGGGCGCGAGCGGCGAGGGGTTCAAATATGCCCAGGTGCGCCTCTCCCCGGCGCGGCTGTCGCATTGCATGCGCTGGCTCGGCTGCGCGACGCGGGCGCAGGAGATCGCGGTCGACTATGCCTGCCGGCGCGAGGGGTTCGGCAAGAAGCTGATCGACCATGAGGGCGTCGGCTTCATGCTGGCCGAGAACATGATCGACCTGCAGCAGGCCGAGCTGATGATCGACTGGTGCGCCGGGGTGCTCGACGACGGCTCGCTCGGCACGGTCGAAAGCTCGATGGCGAAGGTGCAGGTGTCGGAGGCACTCTACCGGGTCGCCGATCGCTGCATCCAGGTGATGGGCGGCATGGGCGTGTCGCGCGACACCGTGGTCGAGCAGATCTTCCGCGAGATCCGCGCCTTCCGCATCTATGACGGCCCGACCGAGGTCCACAAATGGTCGCTCGCCAAGAAGCTCAAGCGCGACCATGCCAGGGCCCATGCGGCATGAGCGGGGGGATCGGCCAGGACGAGAATAGCGGCACCACCCCGGTCCGTGCCGGCTTCGCCTTCGACGAGGCGGGGCTGGCGCGCTGGATGGCCGATCATGTGCCCGGCTACGAAGGACCGCTGACGGTCGAGCAGTTCAAGGGCGGCCAGTCCAACCCGACCTACAAGCTGGTGACGCCGGGGCGGTCCTATGTGCTGCGCCGCAAGCCGTCGGGCCAGCTCCTCAAGGGCGCGCATGCGGTCGAGCGCGAGGCGAAGGTGCTGACCGGGCTGGAGAAGGCGGGCTTCCCCGTCGCCCATGTCCATGCTTTGTGCACCGACGACGCGGTCATCGGCACCTGGTTCTACATCATGGACATGGTCGAGGGCCGCATCCTGTGGGACGCGACCCTGCCCGGCATCGCGGCGGCCGACCGCCCGGTCTATTATGACGCGATGAACGCGACGATCGCCGCGCTCCACCAGGTCGATTACGAAGCGGTCGGCCTCGGCGACTATGGTCGGCCAGGCAATTATTTCGAGCGGCAGATCGGCCGCTGGTCGCAGCAATATCTCGACGACGCCGACGCCGGCCGCGATCCCGACATGGACCGGGTGATCGACTGGCTGCGCGCGAACATCCCGCCCGGCGACGAGACCGCGATCGTCCATGGCGACTTTCGTATAGACAATATGATCTTCCACCCGAGCGAGCCGCGCGTGCTGGCGGTGCTCGACTGGGAATTGTCGACGCTCGGCCATCCGCTCGCCGACTTCGCCTATCACGCGATGATGTACCACATGCCGCCGCACATCGTCGCGGGGCTCGCCGGGGCCGAGCTGAAGGCGCTCAACATCCCGGACGAGGAGAGCTACATCGCCGCCTACTGCGCGCGCACCGGGCGGGCGTCGATCCCCAATTACCGCTTCTACACCGCGTTCAACTTCTTCCGGATGGCGGCGATCTTCCACGGCATCAAGGGCCGCGTCATCCGCGGCACCGCCGCCTCCGCCCAGGCCGCCCGGCGCGCGGAGATGTTCCCCGAACTGGCGCGGATCGCCTGGGCGCAGGTGGGATAGGCGCCGCGCCTATTTGGAGGTGAGCGTCCAGACCCCGTCCCAGTCGGCGGGCGGGGGCGTCTTGGCGAAGGCGCGGCAACGCTCGACATACATGGCCGAGGGGCCGTCGCCCGGCATCGCCCGGAGCGCGGCGAGGAAGGCCTGCTCGGCGTCGTCCCAGGCCATGGCGCGATAGGCGGCGAAGCCCGCCGCATAATGCTCCAGCATCGCGCCGAGCCCGCGGTCGATCTCCGCCGCGCGATAGCCGAGCGATTCATGGACGCCGACCGGGAAGTCCTTGCCCTTCACCCGGATCAGGTCGATCTCGCGCACCAGCCTGGGATCGGCGAGCCGGGCATGGGTGAATTCGGAGAAGAGGATCTTCGAGCCATAGGCCTTGTTGGCGCCTTCGAGCCGGGAGGCGAGGTTCACGCTGTCGCCGATCACCGTATATTCCATGCGCTTGATCGAGCCGATATTGCCGACGATCACGTCGCCGGTGCTGATGCCCAGCCCGATGTCGATCGGCTTTTCTCCCATCGCCGAGCGCTTCGCGTTGAGCGCGGCGAGTTCGACCAGCATCTGGTTCGCCGTCGCCACCGCGTTGTCGGCGTCGTTGGGTCCGGCGAAGGGCGCGCCGAACAGCGCCATGATCGCGTCGCCGATATATTTGTCGAGGATGCCCTTATGGGCGAAGATCACGTCGACCATCTCGGTGAAATAGCTGTTGAGCATCGTCACCGTCTCGCGCGCGCCGATCTTCTCGGCGATCGTCGTGAAGCCGCGCACGTCGGAGAACAGGATCGACACGGTCTGGTCCTTGCCGGTCAGCTCGCTCTCGCCGGCCTCCAATAGCTGGTCGGCGACCTCCTTCGACATGTAGCGCGCCATGGTCGACCGGACGCGCTTCTCGCTGGTGATGTCCTCCATCACCAGCATCGACCCGATCACCGCGTCGTTGGCGTCGACCAGCGGCGCGGCGGTGAGGTTGATCGAGGCGGCCTTGCCGTCGCGGCCGATCAGCTCGGCATCGACCGCCAGATAGGCCTCCCGGTCGCGGTCGGTGCGTTCCAGCCGCTCGGCGATCCAGTCGTTGCTGCCGGTGAAGGCGTCGCGCGCGCTGGCGCCGATCAGCCCGTCGGGCGCGTCCATCAGCCGGCGGGCCGCCTCGTTGCTGGTGACGATCCGCCGGTCCTCGTCGAAGGTGATCACGGCGTTGGAGGTGCTCTTGAGGATCGCCTCGTTATAGTTCTTCATGTAGAGCACGTCGTCGAACAGCCGCGCATTCTCCAGGCACACCGCGATCTGCGCGGAGAAGGCGCGCAGCCGCGCCTCGTCCTTGGCGGTGAAGGCCGCCGCGTCGCGCTTGTTGAGCACCTGGGTCACGCCGATCCGGCCGCCATGCTTGTCGAAGATCGGCTGGCACAGGATCGATCGGGTGACGAAGCCGGTCGCGCGGTCGACCTCCGGGTTGAAGCGCGGGTCGGCATAGGGATCGGTGATCGTCTCGGCGACGCCGCTGGTGAACACCGCGCCGGCGATGCCGCGGTTCGACGGCAGGCGGATCTCGCGGACCAGGTCGCCCTCGGCGAACAGCGAGAACAGCTCGTCGGTCTTGCGGTCGTAGACGAACAGCGTCGACCGCTCGGCGTTGAGCAGCTCGGTCGTCGTCCGCATGATCCGCGCGATCAATATCTCCAGCTTCAGCTCGCCCGCCAGGTCGTTGCTGACCTCGAGGATCAGCTGCTCCTCGCGCAGCGCCTCCAGCATGTGCTGGAAGCCGCGGAAGATGTCGGCATATTCGTCGGTGGAGACGACCTCCAGCTTCACCTCGTCGAGGTCGCCGCGCTCGACCTGGCGCATGCTGTCGATCAGCCGGCTCGCCGATCGCGACACCTCGTGCGCGGTCAGCAGCGCCATCATCACCGATCCGAGCATGCAGACGCAGACCACGCCGGTGATCCAGACATAGAGCGGCATCATCATCGACGGCGTCGGGTCGATCCCTTGCAGGACGAACATCCGCTGCACCTTGAAGATGATCGAGGCGGCGAAGAAGATCAGCGGCAGCGCGGCGACGAAGATCGTCAGGTAGAGCAGCTTGCTCTTGAGCCGGATCGCGACGAGCTGCCGCTGATATTCGGGCGGCAGGCCGCCGTCGAGCTGCTCCGACAGCCGCACGATCGTCGGCACCAGCGCGCGGGCCACCCCGAAATATTCGAAGATCGCATGGGTCGGGGAGGCGAAGAACAGGCAGGTCGCGGCGAACACCAGCACCTGCCAGCCCTGATAGCCGGCGTCGAACGCCCAGTTGGCGAAGGGCAGCGCCATGCACACCATCACCGTGACGATCGGACCGTGCAGGAAGGTGACGCGCATGAACGAGTAGAAGGGCAGGTTGAGCGCGCGGACCACCGCCGCCACGATCACCGGCTGCGGCGGCTGCGTGCCCGCGTCGAGCGCGCGCAGCGCCGCGTCGATCGGGCGATAGTGGCGGACGATCAGATAGACGTCGGACAGGTTGTAGATGGCGACGACGACCGGCGTCATGCCGATCAGGATCAGCCATTGGCGCAGGTCGAGCTCGAGCCCGAACAGCACCAGCGCCATGGTGATGACGATCGCGGTGGTGCAGCCGCCCTGGTAGAGCCAGACCAGCCGCCAGAACAGCGCGCGGGCGCCCGGCGGCGGCGCGGCGCGGGCCCCCGCGCCGGGGCCGGCGATCGGCTTGAGCTCGGTCATCGCCGGACTCGGGCGGGTGGCGGCCTCATGCTGTCGCGCGGCTCCCCCGATGTCCCCCGACCTGCGTGCATCGCAAGATCCCCCCGCCGATGGTTTGCCGCCGCAGCGGAGCCTTTGTCCAGTGAAGTTTCGCCTCGCCGCCCGGCCTCGGCTGTCGCGCCGGCCCTCGCGCCATGATAGGGCCCGTCTATCGAAAGGAGCATCGATGCAGCTTCGCCTGTTGCGCTATTTCACCACTTTGGCCCGCGAGGGGCATTTCGCCCGCGCGGCTGAGGCGTGCGGCGTCACCCAGCCGACGCTGTCGGCCGGGATCGCCACGCTGGAGGAGCAGTTCGGCCACCGGCTGGTGCTACGCGAGCGGCGCTATATCGGGCTCAGCCCCGAAGGACAGGCGATGCTGCCCTGGGCGCAGCAGCTCATCGCCGTCTATGACGGCATGGCCCATGCGATGGAGGCGATCGACGGCCCGATCCAGGGCGAGTTCCGGCTGGGCGTGATCCCGGCGGCGATGCCGGCGACCGGCTATCTGGCGCGGGCGCTGCTCGCCGGGCATCCGGCCTCGACCCTGTCGGTGCGCTCGCTCACCTCGCGGGAGATCGAGCGGGGCCTCGTCGCCTTCGACCTCGACGCCGGGCTCACCTATCTCGACCATGAGCCGCCGGCCGACATGCTCGCCGCGCCGCTCTATGCGGAGCGCTACATCTTCCTCGCCCGCGCCGGCGGCGACTTCGAGGGGCGAACGTCGATCGGCTGGGCCGAGGCGGCCGGCTCCGACCTCTGCCTGCTCCATCCGGGGATGCAGAACCGCCGCATCCTCGACACGCGGCTCGCCGAGCGCGGCCTTGCCATCCGTCCGCGCGCCACCGCCGACAGCTATGTCGCGCTGCTGGCGATGGTGCAGGCGGGCGGCTTCGCGACGATCATGCCCGACAGCTATCTGGCGCTGCTGCCCGGCATGAACTGGGCCCGCATCCTGCCGTTCGACGATCCCGCCCCGGCCAGCCGGATCGGCGTGATCGTCCCCAACCGCCATCCGGTCGGCCCGCTCGCGGCGGCGGCGCTGGCGGTCGCGCGCGCCGTCGCGCTGCCCGACGGCTTCAAGATTTGATAGACAGCCTCTATCAATCATTGGGATTAGTGATTTGACCCGGCCGGGCGGCGGGATCACATCCGGGCCATGACGATGGAGAGAAGAGAGCCGGTCGAGGCGATGGTCGCCCGCCTCCTGGCCGCGCAGGGCGAACGGCGCGGGGCGCTGCTGCCTTTGCTGCACGACCTGCAGGAGGAACTGGGCTTCGTCGGCGAGGAGACGGTCGCCGCCGTCGCCGCCGCGATGAACCTCAGCCGGGCCGAGGTCCATGGCGTCGTCAGCTTCTACCATGATTTCCGCAAGGCGCCGGCCGGCCGGCACGTCGTCAAATATTGCCGGGCCGAGAGCTGCCGCTCGCGCGGCGGCGTGGCGATCGAGGCGGCGCTGGCCGATCGGCTGCGCGTGACGATGGGCGAGACCCGCGCCGACGGGCAGGTGACGCTCGAACCGGTCTATTGCCTCGGCCTCTGCGCGATCGGGCCCAATGCGCTGGTCGACGGCGCGCCGGTCGCGCGGATCGACGACGCGGCGGCGATCGAGCGCATCGCCGCGAGGGTGGCGGCATGACCACGGTCTTCATCAGCGCCGACATGGCCTCGGTCGCGCTCGGAGCCGACGCGCTGGCCGACGCCTTCGCCGACGTCGGTTGCACCGTCGTCCGCACCGGCAGCCGCGGCCTGTTCGCGATCGAGCCGCTGGTCGAGGTGCAGGAGGGCGGTGCGCGGATCGGCTATGGCCCGGTCGGCCCGGAGGATGTCGCGGCGATCCTGTCGGGCGACCATCCGCACCGGCTCGGCCCGGTCGATGCGCTGCCCTTCTTCGCCCGGCAGCAGCGCTTCACCTTCGCGCGCTGCGGGATCAACGATCCGCTCGACCTCGCCGCCTATGTGGCGAGCGGTGGCTGGCGCGGGCTGGAGGCGGCGCGGGCGATGGCCCCCCAGGCGGTGGTCGACGCGATCAAGGCGTCGGGCCTGCGCGGCCGGGGCGGGGCGGGCTTCCCGACCGGCATCAAGTGGCAGACCGTGCTCGACGCCGGGCCCGCCGAGAAGTTCGTCGTCTGCAACGCCGACGAGGGCGACAGCGGCACCTTCGCCGACCGGATGCTGATGGAGGGCGACCCCTATTGCCTGATCGAGGGCATGGCGATCGCGGCGCATGCGGTCGGCGCCGATCACGGCTATGTCTATATCCGCTCCGAATATCCCTTCGCGATCCGGGCGATGCAGGGCGCGATCGAGCGCTCGGCGGCGTTGCTCGCGCCCTTCACGCTCGAGGTGCGGGTGGGGGCGGGAGCCTATGTCTGCGGCGAGGAGACCGCGCTGCTCGACAGCATCGAGGGCAAGCGCGGACAGGTTCGCGCCAAGCCGCCGCTGCCCGCGATCGAGGGGCTGTTCGGCCAGCCGACCGTGATCAACAACGTGCTCAGCCTCGCCGCCGTCCCGTTCATCCTGAGCGAGGGGGCGGAGGCCTATGCGGCGGTCGGCCTCGGACGCTCGCGCGGCACCATGCCGGTGCAGCTCGCCGGCAATATCCGCAACGGCGGCCTGTTCGAGATCGGCTTCGGCATCAGCCTGGGCGAGCTGGTCGAGACGGTCGGCGGCGGCACCGCATCGGGCCGGCCGGTGCGCGCGGTGCAGGTGGGCGGGCCGCTCGGCGCCTATCTCCCCCCGTCGATGTTCGACCTGCCGTTCGACTATGAATCCTTCGCGGCGGCGGGCGCGCTGATCGGCCATGCCGGGATCACCGTGTTCGACGACACGGTCGACATGGCGCAGATGGCCCGCTTCGCCATGGAGTTCTGCGCGGTCGAGAGCTGCGGCAAATGCACGCCATGCCGGATCGGGTCGACCCGCGGGGTCGAGACGATCGACCGGATCATCGCGGGTGGGCGCGGCGGCGACCGGGTCGAGGCGCTGCCGCAGATGCGCAACGCGAAGGCGCGGCAGAAGAGCGTCGAGCAGGAGATCGCCCTGCTGCGCGACCTGTGCGACACGATGAAATATGGATCGCTCTGCGCGCTCGGTGGTTTCACCCCCTATCCGGTGCTGAGCGCGCTGAACCATTTCCCGGAAGATTTTGGTGACGCGTCGGCGATGCCGGCGGCGGCGGAGTAGGCCCATGGCGTGGATCGGCGAAATCGACCTCGGCACCAAGGCGGTGCCGGTGACCGGCCCGATGGTGGCGCTGACCATCGACGACCAGCGGGTCGAGGTGCCCGAGGGCACGTCGATCATGCGCGCGGCGGCGCTGATGGGGACGACCATCCCCAAGCTGTGCGCGACCGACATGCTCGAAAGCTTCGGCTCGTGCCGGCTCTGCCTGGTCGAGATCGACGGGCGGGCGGGCTACCCCGCCTCCTGCACCACGCCGGTGGCGCCGGGCATGGTGGTCCGCACCCAGACCGCCAAGCTCCAGGAACTGCGGCGCGGGGTGATGGAACTCTACATCTCCGACCATCCGCTCGACTGCCTGACCTGCTCGGCCAATGGCGATTGCGAGTTGCAGGACATGGCCGGCGCGGTCGGCCTGCGCGAGGTGCGCTACGGCTATGAGGGGGAGAACCACCTCGTCGCCGAGAAGGACGAGTCCAACCCCTATTTCACCTTCGACAGCACCAAGTGCATCGTCTGCTCGCGCTGCGTGCGCGCCTGCGACGAGGTGCAGGGGACGCTGGCGCTGACCGTCGACGGGCGCGGCTTCCAGTCGCACATCGCCGCCAGCCAGGATCAGGATTTCCTCTCCTCCGAATGCGTGAGCTGCGGCGCCTGCGTCCAGGCCTGCCCGACCTCGGCGCTGATCGAGAAGTCGGTGATCGAGAAGGGCACCCCCGACCGCGCCGTCGTCACCACCTGCGCCTATTGCGGGGTCGGTTGCGCCTTCCGCGCCGAGCTGCGCGGCGAGGAACTGGTGCGGATGGTGCCGTGGAAGGACGGCAAGGCCAATCGCGGGCATAGCTGCGTCAAGGGCCGCTTCGCCTGGGGCTATGCCCAGCATCGCGAGCGCATCCTGAAGCCGATGGTCCGCGCCTCGGTCGACCAGCCCTGGCGCGAGGTGGGCTGGGACGAGGCGATCGCCCATGTCGCGTCCGAGTTCCGCCGCATCCAGGCGACCTACGGCACCCGTTCGGTCGGCGGCATCACCTCCAGCCGCTGCACGAACGAGGAGACCTTCCTCGTCCAGAAGCTGATCCGGCAGGGCTTCGGCAACAACAATGTCGATACCTGCGCGCGGGTCTGCCATTCGCCGACCGGCTATGGGCTGAAGACGACCTTCGGCACATCGGCCGGCACCCAGGATTTCGACAGCGTCCAGCAGGCGGACGTGATCATGGTGATCGGCGCCAACCCGACCGACGGCCACCCGGTCTTCGCCAGCCGGATGAAACGGCGGCTGCGGGAAGGCGCGCGGCTGATCGTCGTCGATCCGCGCCGCACCGATCTGGTGCGCAGCGCGCGCATCGCCGCCGATCATCACCTGCCGCTCAAGCCGGGCACCAACGTCGCGGTGCTGACCGCGATGGCGCATGTCATCGTCGAGGAAGAGCTGGCGGACGAGGCCTATATCCGCGAGCGTTGCGACTGGGACGAGTATCAGGACTGGGCGGCGTTCGTGGCCGAGCCGCATCGCTCGCCCGAGGCGACCGAGGCGCTGACCGGCGTTCCGGCCGCCGAGCTGCGCGCCGCCGCCCGGCTCTATGCGACCGGCGGCAATGGCGCGATCTATTACGGCCTCGGCGTCACCGAGCACAGCCAGGGATCGTCGACGGTGATGGCGATCGCCAACCTCGCCATGGCGACCGGCAATATCGGCCGCGAGGGCGTGGGCGTGAATCCGCTGCGCGGACAGAATAACGTCCAGGGCTCGTGCGACATGGGCAGCTTCCCGCACGAATATTCGGGCTATCGCCACGTCTCCGACCCGGAGACGCGGGCGCTGTTCGAGACGGCATGGGGCGTGCCGCTCGATCCCGAGCCGGGCCTGCGGATCAACAACATGCTCGACGCCGCGACCGACGGCGTCTTCAAGGGCCTTTTCATCCAGGGCGAGGACATCCTCCAGTCCGATCCCAACACGACCCATGTCGCCGCGGGCCTCGCCGCGATGGAATGCGTGGTGGTGCAGGACCTGTTCCTCAACGAGACCGCCAACTACGCCCATGTCTTCCTGCCGGGCTCGACCTTCCTGGAGAAGGACGGGACCTTCACCAATGCCGAGCGCCGCATCCAGCTCGTCCGCAAGGTGATGGCGCCGCTCAACGGCCATGCTGACTGGGAGATCGTCCAGCTCGTCGCCAGGGCGATGGGGCTCGACTGGACCTACGACCACCCGTCCGAGATCATGGACGAGATCGCCCGCCTTACGCCGAGCTTCGCCGGAGTCAGCTTCGACCTGATCGCGAAGTATGGGTCGATCCAGTGGCCCGCCAACGAGAAGGCCCCGCTCGGCACGCCGACGATGCACATCGGCGGCTTCGCGCGCGGCAAGGGCAAGTTCGTGGTCACCGACTATGTCGCGACCGACGAGAAGACCGGCCCGCGCTATCCGCTGCTGCTGACCACCGGTCGCATCCTCAGCCATTACAATGTCGGCGCGCAGACGCGGCGCACCGCCAATGTCGCCTGGCATCCCGAGGACCTGCTGGAGATACACCCGCTCGACGCCGAGAATCGCGGCATCAAGGATCGCGACTGGGTCTATCTGCGCAGCCGCGCGGGCGAGACGACGCTGCGCGCTTCGGTGACCGAGCGGGTGGCGCCCGGCGTGGTCTACACCACCTTCCACCATCCGGTGACGCAGGCCAATGTCATCACCACCGACTATTCCGACTGGGCGACCAACTGTCCGGAGTACAAGGTCACGGCCGTGCAGGTCGGCCTGTCCAACGGCCCCTCCGAATGGCAGGAGGATTATAGCGAACAGGCGCGGCAGAGCCGCCGCATCCTCGTCGAGGCCGCCGAATGAGCGGGATGACCAACGACGAGAAGCTCGTCTATATGGTGAACCAGATCGCCCGCAATTTCGGGACGCTGGGACATGACGACGCCGTGGCTGCCACCGAGGATCATCTGCTCAAATTCTGGGACCCGCGCATGAAGGCGCGGATCGTGATGCTGATGGCGGAACATGCCGGCACGCTGAGCCCCGTCGCCTCGGGTGCGCTGTCGCGTCTGCGCGCGGGGATCGGGCCCGGCCTCGCGGACGCGGGCTGACATGGCCGAAGGGCCGTCCGTCCGCCGGCAGTCCTTCCGTCGCATATCCTCGGCCGGGACGGTCGAGCCGGTCGAGCGGCCGGTCGCCGACGAGACCCCGGTCGCGATCGACTATAACGGCCTCGGCTATGCGGTGCTGATGGCCAGCGCGACCGACCTGGAGGACCTGGCCTTCGGCTTCAGCCGGGCCGAGCGGCTGATCGACGACGCCGGCCAGATCGTCGACGTCGACACGCATCGCGCCGAACGCGGCATGCTGCTGCGCATCACCCTCGCCGACGAGCGGCTGGCGCTTGTCACCGAACGGGTCCGCCACCGCGTGTCCGATTCCTCCTGCGGGCTGTGCGGGATCGAGAATCTCGAACAGGCGCTCCGCGCGCTGCCGCCGGTCGACGCGGGGTCGCCGCCCGCCGACGCGGCGATCTTCGCCGCGCTGTCCGGCCTGTCGGCGCACCAGCCGCTTAACGCCGCGACCGGCGGGGTCCATGCCGCCGCCTTGTGCGGCCGCGACGGGACGATCCGGCTGGCGCGCGAGGATGTCGGCCGCCACAACGCCTTCGACAAGCTGATCGGCGCGATGCTGCGGCAGGGGCTCGACTGGGACGGCGGCTTTGCGCTGCTCAGCTCGCGCTGCTCCTATGAGCTGGTCGAGAAGGCGGCGCTGGCGGGCTGTCCGACGCTCGTCACCGTCTCGGCCCCGACCGGCCTCGCGGTCGACCGGGCGCGCGAGGCGGGGGTGCGGCTGGTCGCGCTCGCCCGGCCCGACGCGATGCTGGTGGTGCCGTGACCCGCCTGCTCGGGGCGCTGATCGCGGGCGGCCGGTCGAGCCGCTTCGGATCGGACAAGGCCCTGGCGCGCTGGCGGGGCAGGCCGCTGATCGACCATGCCGCCGATGCGCTGCGCCCGCATGTCGCGACGCTGGTGGTCTGCGGCCGCGAGCATGGCGGGCTGACCATGCTCGCCGATCGACCCGCGCCCGACATGGGGCCGCTCGGCGGGATCGACGCCGCGCTCCACCATGCGCGCGCGAACGGCTTCGACGCGGTGCTGACGATCGGATGCGACACGCCGCTGCTGCCCGATGCGCTGATCGACCGGCTCGTCGCGGCACCGGGGGCGGCCTGCCTGTCGAGCCTGCCGGTGATCGGCCGCTGGCCGGCGGCGCTCGCCGATCGGCTCGACGCCTTCCTGGCCGAGGACCGCAAGCATGCGATCCGCGCCTGGGCGGCGGAGGCAGGCGCCGAGATGATCGAGGGCATCGACCTGCCCAACGTCAATCGGCCGGAGGACCTCGCGGCGCTGACCGGTCAAAAACTGGTATGAATGATCAAAAATAATTGACTCCGCCGGTGGGTCGGCTAGGCGGTGCAAGGTCGGAAGCGCCCGAAGGCGCCGGCATGGATGCAGGATGAAAGGCCCCGTCGATGTTCACGCCCCCTCTCGATGAACAGCGCTTCGTGCTCGAACATGTCACGCGTCTGGCCGAGTTGGGCGCGACCGATCGTTTCGCGGCGGCGACACCCGACCTGGTCGCCGCGGTGATCGAGGGGGTGGGGAGCTTCGCCGAGGGCGAATGGGCGCCGTTGGCGCGCGTCAGCGATCAGGTCGGCGCGAAGTGGACGCCCGAGGGCGTGGTCATGCCGGAGGGCTTCGCCGCCGCCTACAAGGCCTATGTCGAGGCGGGCTGGGGCACGATCAGCGCGCCCGAGGCCCATGGCGGGCAGGGGCTGCCCTATGCGCTGGCGTCGGTGGTGCTGGAGACGCTCGGCACCGCCAACATGGCCTTCACCCTCTGCCCGCTGCTGTCGGTCGGCGCGATCGAGGCGCTGGTCCATCACGGGTCGGAGGCGCAGCAGGCGCTCTACCTGCCCAAGCTGGTCAGCGGCGAATGGACCGGCACGATGAACCTGACCGAGCCACAGGCCGGATCGGACGTCGGCGCGCTGCGCGCGAAGGCGACCCCGCGCGGCGACGGGACCTGGTCGATCAGCGGCACCAAGATCTTCATCTCGTTCGGCGACCACGACCTGGCCGACAACATCGTCCACCTCGTCCTCGTCCGCACCCCCGACGGCCCGGCCGGTACCAAGGGCATCTCGCTGTTCCTCGTTCCCAAATATCGGGTGAACCCCGACGGATCGCCCGGCGCGGAGAACGACGTCCGCACCGTGTCGATCGAGCACAAGATGGGGTTGCACGGGTCGCCGACCTGCGTCCTCTCCTTCGGCGACCGTGGCGAGTGCGTCGGCGAGTTGATCGGGCCCGAGTTCGGCGGGATGCGCGCGATGTTCACGATGATGAACAACGCCCGCCTCAACGTCGGCCTGCAGGGTGTCCAGGCGGCCGAGGCCGCGACCCAGAAGGCAGTCGCCTATGCGCGCGAGCGCATCCAGTCGGCGCGCGCCGGATCGGGCAGCCCGGCGCCGGTCGCGATCATCGAGCATCCCGACGTCCGCCGCATGCTGCTGCGGATGAAGGCGCTGACCCAGGCGGCCCGCGCGCTGCTCTATTATTCGGCCGGCATGGTCGACCGCGCGACCCTGGGCGACAAGGCGGCGCAGGCCCGGCTCGAACTGCTGACCCCGCTCGCCAAGGCCTATGGCACCGATCTCGGCTGCGAGGTCGCGAATCTCGGCATCCAGGTCCATGGCGGCATGGGCTATATCGAGGAGACCGGCGCCGCCCAGTTCTTCCGCGATGTCCGCATCACCACGATCTACGAGGGCACCAACGGCATCCAGGCCGCCGACCTCGTCGGCCGCAAGCTCGGCCTCGAAGGCGGCGGGACGCTCGCCCGGCTGATCGCCGACATGCGCGCCGAGGCCGAGGATGCGGGCCTGCGCGCCCTGATCGACGCCTGCGAGCGGGTCGCCGCGCATCTGGCGGCGGCGGACGTCGACGACCGGCTGGCGGCGAGCTATCCCTTCCTCACCATGCTCTCGACCGCCGTCGCCGGCTGGCTGATGGAACGGCAGGGCCGGATCGCCGCGAACGGCGACGGCGCCTTCCTGGCGATGAAGCGGACCGCCGCGCGCTTCTATGTCGAGCAGGTGGTGCCCGAGGCGATGGGCCTGATCGCCGCGGCGATGGCGCCCGCCGACATCCTCTATGCGGTCGGGCCCGACGAATTCGCCGCCTGACGGGGCGGGCGCCGGGCCTTCGGCGCCTTTCCTTATGCTTTCCTTATGCCCGCCGCGGCATTTGCCCGTGGCGGCCTAACGGCCCTGACGCCTAGCTGAGCCTCCGGACAATCGGTTCGGAGGTCATGATGCAGGACGTCTTGTGGGTCGCGCTGGTCGCGGGATTGGCCGTCGCCAGCCTTTGCTATGCTGGCCTCGCCGGCCGGGCCTGACGGTCATGGGCATCGATCTCTGGCTGGGGGCCGCCACCGCGCTGGGCCTGCTCCTCTACCTCGTCGCCGTGCTGGCGCGTCCCGAACGCTTCTGATTGTGAAGGAGTGAAGCCATGAGCCTTGCCGGCTGGGCGCTGATCCTCGTCTTCATCGCCATCCTCCTCTTGCTGGCCAAGCCGATGGGCGCGTGGATGTTCGCGCTCTACGAAGGCCGGCGCACGCCACTCCACCGGCTCCTCGGGCCGGTGGAGACCGGCTTCTACCGCCTGTCGGGCATCGACCCGGCCGCCGAGCAGGGCTGGCGCCGCTATGCGGTCCACATGATCCTGTTCAACCTGGGCCTGCTGCTGCTGACCTACGTCATCCTGCGCACCCAGGCCTGGTTGCCGTTCAATCCGCGCGGCCTTCCCAATGTCGCGCCCGACCTGGCGTTCAACACGGCGGTCAGCTTCACCACCAACACCAACTGGCAGAGCTATGCCGGCGAGGCGACGATGAGCCAGCTCAGCCAGATGGTCGCGCTCACCGTCCATAATTTCACCAGCGCCGCCACCGGCATCGCGCTCGCCTTCGCGCTGTTCCGCGGCTTCGCGCGGCGCGAGGCGGGGACGATCGGCAATTTCTGGGCCGATGTCACCCGCATCACCCTCTATCTGCTGCTGCCGCTCTCGATCCTGTTCGCGGTCTTCCTGATCGCCAACGGGGTGCCGCAGACGCTCGCCGGATCGGTCGACGCCACCACGGTCGAGGGCGCGCGCCAGTCGATCGCGCTGGGGCCGGTCGCCAGCCAGGAGGCGATCAAGCTGCTCGGCACCAACGGCGGCGGCTTCTTCAACGCCAACTCGGCGCACCCCTTCGAGAATCCGAACGCACTGACCAACCTGTTCCAGATGCTGTCGATCTTTCTGATCGCGGTCGGGCTGACCTGGACCTTCGGCAAGGCGGTCGGCAATCCGCGCCAGGGCTGGGCGATCCTCGCCGCGATGCTGGTCCTGTTCCTGATCGGCGCGAGCGTCGTCTACTGGCAGGAGGCGGCCGGCAACCCGGTGCTCCACGGCCTCGGCGTCCCCGGCGGCAACATGGAGGGCAAGGAGGTCCGCTTCGGCATCGCCGGCTCGGCGCTCTACGCCGCCGTCACCACCGCCGCCTCGTGCGGCGCGGTCAACGCGATGCACGACAGCTTCACGGCGCTGGGCGGGATGATCCCGCTGATCAACATGCAGCTCGGCGAGGTCGTCGTCGGCGGCGTCGGCGCGGGGGTCTACGGCTTCCTGCTGTTCGCGATCCTGGCGGTGTTCGTCGCCGGGCTGATGGTCGGCCGCAGCCCCGAATATGTCGGCAAGAAGATCGAGGCGCGCGAGGTGAAGCTCGCGGTGCTGGCGATCGCGGTGCTGCCGCTCGTCATCCTCGGCTTCACCGCCCTGAGCGCGGTGACGCCCGCCGGCCTCGCCGGGCCGCTCGCCAAGGGGCCGCACGGCTTCTCGGAGATCCTCTACGCCTTCACCAGCGGCGTCGCGAACAACGGATCGGCCTTTGCCGGCCTGACCGCCGCCACCCCCTGGTATGACGGGCTGCTCGGCGTCGCGATGTGGATCGGCCGCTTCTTCGTGATCATCCCGATGCTCGCGATCGCCGGGTCGCTCGCCGCGAAGAAATATGTCCCGGCCGGCGCCGGTTCCTTCCCCACCACGGGGCCGCTCTGGATCGGCCTGCTCGTCGGCATCGTCCTGATCGTCGGCGGCCTGACCTTCCTGCCCAGCCTCGCGCTCGGCCCGATCGCCGATCATCTCGCGATGATCCGCGGCCAGCTCTTCTGATCCGAAAGGCTCGCCCCATGGCGCGTTCCCAATCCCTGTTCACCGCCGATCTGATGATCCCCGCGATCGGCAACGCCTTCCGCAAGCTCGACCCGCGCGCGCTGGTCCGCAACCCGGTGATGTTCACCACGGCGGTCGTCGCGACGCTGCTGACCCTGCTGCTCGCCGTCGGCGACAGCGGCCTGGGCCGGGGGTTCGAGGTGCAGCTCGTCGCCTGGTTGTGGCTGACCGTGCTGTTCGGCACCTTCGCCGAGGCGATCGCCGAAGGGCGCGGCCGGGCGCAGGCGGAATCGCTGCGCGCCACCAAGGCCGAGCTCAAGGCGAAGCGGATGCTGGGCGTCGGCGAGACCTGGGAACTGGTCCCCGCCGGCTGGCTGGAGCCCGGCGAGATCGTGCTGGTCGAGACCGGCGACCTGATCCCTGGCGACGGCGAGGTGATCGAGGGCGTCGCATCGGTCAACGAGGCCGCGATCACCGGCGAAAGCGCGCCGGTGATCCGCGAGGCGGGCGGCGACCGATCGGCGGTGACGGCGGGCACCCGCGTCATCTCCGACCGGATCAAGGTCCGCGTCACCGCGCAGCCGGGGCAGGGCTTCCTCGACCGGATGATCGCGCTGGTCGAGGGCGCGCAGCGCCAGAAGACCCCGAACGAGATCGCGCTGACCATCCTGCTCGTCGGGTTGACGATCATCTTCCTGATCGCGGTCGCGACCATTCCGGGGTTCGCCGCCTATGCCGGCGGATCGGTGCCGGTGGCGATGCTCGCCGCGCTGCTGATCACCCTGATCCCGACGACGATCGCGGCGCTGCTGTCGGCGATCGGCATCGCGGGGATGGACCGGCTGGTGCGCTTCAACGTCCTCGCCAAGTCGGGCCGCGCAGTCGAGGCGGCAGGCGACATCGACACGCTGCTGCTCGACAAGACCGGCACGATCACGATCGGCGACCGCCAGGCGACCGACTTCCGCGCGATCGGCGGCACCTCGGCGGAGGCGCTGGCCGAGGCCGCGCTGATCGCCAGCCTCGCCGACGAGACCCCCGAGGGCCGCTCTATCGTCGCCTTCGCGCGGGAGCGGCATCATGTCGCGACGGCCGAGCTGCCGACCGATGCCGAGATCATCCCCTTCACCGCACAGACCCGCCTGTCGGGGGTCCGCGCGGGGGGCAGCCTGATCCAGAAGGGCGCGGTCGATTCGATCCTGCGCGCCCATCCGGGGCTGGGCGAGACCGGCGCGGCGGCCGAGCTGCGCCGCGTCACCGACGAGATCGCCCGCGCCGGCGGCACCCCGCTGGCGGTGGCGCGCGACGGCCGGCTGCTCGGTGCGATCCACCTCAAGGACGTGGTCAAGGCCGGGGTGCGTGAGCGCTTCGCCGAGCTGCGCCGCATGGGCATCCGGACGGTGATGATCACCGGCGACAACCCGCTGACCGCCGCCTCGATCGCGGCCGAGGCCGGGGTCGACGATTTCCTCGCCCAGGCGACGCCCGAGGACAAGCTGGCGCTGATCCGGCGCGAGCAGCAGGGCGGCAAGCTGGTGGCGATGTGCGGCGACGGCACCAACGACGCGCCCGCGCTGGCGCAGGCCGATGTCGGCGTGGCGATGAACACCGGCACCCAGGCGGCGCGCGAGGCGGGCAACATGGTCGACCTCGACAGCGATCCGACCAAGCTGATCGAGATCGTCGGCCTCGGCAAGCAGCTGCTGATGACGCGCGGCAGCCTCACCACCTTCTCGGTCGCCAACGACGTCGCCAAATATTTCGCGATCATCCCGGCGATATTCGCGGTGCTCTATCCGGGGCTGGCGGTGCTCAACGTCATGGGGCTGACGACGCCGCAATCGGCGATCCTGTCGGCGATCATCTTCAACGCGCTGATCATCCCCTGCCTCGTTCCGCTGGCGCTCAAGGGCGTCCGCTACCGGCCGATCGGCGCGGGGCCGCTGCTCGCCCGCAACCTGGGGATATACGGCGTCGGCGGGCTGATCGCCCCGTTCGTCGGCATCAAGCTGATCGACCTCGCGGTCGGCGGGCTGGGGCTGGGGTGAGGTCGCCCGCATCCCGACCCGTCATGCTGAACTTGTTTCAGCATCCACCCGGCCGCTCAGGCTGGACGGGTGGGAGAACGGGACTTCGCAACAGGAACCGGCAAGGCAGGAGCCTGCCTCCCGGTGGATGCTGAAACAAGTTCAGCATGACGAATGAGAGATTGATCATGACACAGGACATTCTCACCGGCCTCCGCCCCGCGATCGTCATGGGGCTGCTCTTCGCGCTGCTGCTTGGGCTGGCCTATCCCTTCGCGCTGCTCGGCGTCGGCCAGGCGGTCTTCCCGCATCAGGCCAATGGCAGCCTGGTGGTCGAGCGGGGGCGGGTCGTCGGGTCGGAGCTGATCGGCCAGGCTTTCGCCGCCGACCGCTATTTCCACGGCCGGCCATCGGCGGCGGGGAAGGGCTATGACGGGCTTGCCTCCTCGGGATCGAACCTCGGCCCGACCTCGCGGGCGCTGGCCGACCGGGTGAAGGCGGACGTCGCCGCGCTCGGTACCGGAGCGGTGCCCGCCGACCTCGCCACCGCCTCCGGATCGGGGCTCGATCCCGACATCAGCCCCGCGGCGGCCGAATGGCAGGTCGGCCGGATCGCCAGGGCGCGGGGCATCGCACCGGCGGCGGTGCGGCGGATTATCGCCTCCGAAACGCGGGGGCCTGTGCTAGGCTTCATCGGCGATGCGCGGGTCAACGTCCTCGCGCTCAACCGCCGGCTCGATGGCCAGAGGAGCGACTGATCCACCCGCCCGAACCTGCCAGAGCCGATCCCGACGCCCTCCTGCGCGCCGCCGCGCGGGAGGCGCGCGGCCGTCTGAAGCTGTTCCTCGGCGCGGCGCCGGGGGTCGGCAAGACCTATGAGATGCTGTCCGAGGGCGCGGCGCGGCTGCGCGAGGGCGAGGACGTCGTCGTCGGCGTCGTCGAGACGCATGGCCGCCGCGAGACCGAGGCGCTGACCCGGCCGTTCGAGATCATCCCGCGCCGCGTGTCCGAGCATCATGGCCGCCCGCTCAGCGAGATGGACATCGACGCGATCCTCGCCCGCGCGCCGCAGCTCGTGCTGGTCGACGAGCTCGCCCACAGCAACGCCCCCGGATCGCGCCATCCCAAGCGCTGGCAGGACGTCGAGGAACTGCTGGCCGCCGGGATCGACGTCTATTCGACGATCAATATCCAGCATGTCGAGAGCCTCAACGACGTCGTCGCCTCCTTCACCCGCGTCCGGGTGCGCGAGACGGTGCCCGATCACGTCCTCGAGCAGGCCGAGATCGAGATCGTCGATATCCCGCCCGACGAGCTGATCGAGCGGCTGAAGGACGGCAAGGTCTATGTGCCCGAGGAGGCGAGCCGGGCGCTCAGCCATTTCTTCTCCAAGTCGAACCTGTCGGCGCTGCGCGAACTGGCCTTGCGGCGCGCGGCGCAGGCGGTCGATGCGCAGATGCTCGATCATCTGCGCGCCCATGCGCTGGGCGGCACCTTCGCGGGCGGCGATCGGGTGCTGGTCGCGGTCAGCGAGCGGCCCGAGGCCGAGGCCCTGGTCCGCGCCGCCAAGCGGCTGGCCGACGCGCTGCGCGCGCCCTGGACCGCGATCCATGTCGAGACCGGCCGCTCGTCGGGCTTCGGCGCGGCCGAGCGCGAGCGGCTGGCGCGCACCCTGGCGCTCGCCGCGCAGCTCGGCGGCGGGACGGCATCGGTGCCGGCGACCGACGTGGTGAGCGGGCTCGCCGGCTATGCGCGCGACTATCGCGCGACCCAGTTGGTGCTCGGCAAGTCGTCGCGCAGCTGGTGGTTCGAGCTGCGCCACGGATCGGTGGTCGACCGGATCGTGCGCAGCGCCGAAGGGGTCGCCGTCCATGTCCTGCCCATCGCGGGGCAGGCCGGGGCGGGGCTGGCGGCGCGGCGGACCTGGCGCGAGGGACTGGAGGCGCGTCCCTTCCTTTGGTCGCTGGCGATGGTCGCGGCGACGGTCGCCAGCGCGGTCGGGCTGCGCCAGCTGCTCGACCTCAACAATGTCGCGATGCTGTTCCTGCTGCCGGTGCTCGCGGCGGCGGGGCGCTTCGGGCTGCGGCCGGGGCTGTTCGCGGGGCTGGTCTCGGCGCTCGCCTACAACTTCTTCCTGCTGCCGCCGCTCTACACGCTGTCGATCAGCAATCCCGAGAACGTGATCGCCTTCTTCGTGCTGCTGATCGTGGCGGTGGTGACGAGCCAGCTCGCCGCGCGGATGCGGGCGCAGGCCGAGCTCGCCAACCGCTCGGCGCGGCAGAACGCGGCGCTCGCCGGCTTCGCGCAGCGCATTGCCGACGCCGCCAATCCCGACGAACTGGCCCAGGCGATCTGCGGGGAGATCGCCCGGCTGTTCAACGTCAACGCCATGCTGTTCATGCCGTCGCCGGCCGGCGCGGCGCTGGTCGCGGCGGTCCCGACCGGGCATGAGCCGGACCAGCTCGACCTCGCCGCCGCCAACTGGACGCTGGAGAAGGGCAAGCCCGCCGGGCGCGGTTCCGACACGCTGACCGCGTCGGACTGGCTGTTCCAGCCGATCGCCAAGGGCGACCGGACCCTCGCCGCGCTGGCGGTCGCGCATGTCGATCCGGATGGCGCGGCGATCCGCTCCGACGAGCTGCCGCTGCTGCTCAGCCTCGCCCATCAATCGGCGCTGGCGATGGACCGGATGCAGCTCGCCGAGGCGATGCGCGAGCTCGACGTGGTGCGCAGCCGCGACCGGCTCCGCGCCGCCTTGCTCTCCTCGGTCGGGCACGACCTGCGCACGCCGCTGACGACGATCCGCTCGGCGATCGGCGAGCTCGGGCAATCGGCGCTCGCCCCGACGGATGCGGCGATCGTCGACGCGCTCGACGGTGAGGTGGAGCGGCTCGACCGTTTCGTCGGCAACCTGCTCGACATGGCGCGCGCGCAGGCCGGGGCGATCACCCTGGCGATCGAGCCGATCGACCTGACCGATGCGGTGGCGAGCGCGGTCCATGCCGTGCGCAAGACGCTCGACGGGCACGATATCCTGCTCGACATCCCGCCCGAGCTGCCGATGGTCCGCGCCGACCCGCAGCTGCTCCACCATGTCCTGATCAACCTGCTCGACAATGCCGGCCGCTACGCCCATCCCGGCACGCCGCTGCGGATCGGCGCGCGGCGCGGGCCCGACGGCCTGTCGCTGGCGATCCGCGACGAGGGGCCGGGGCTGCCCGAAGGCAAGGAGACGGCGGTGTTCGAGACCTTCACCCGCTTCGACGGATCGGACCGCGCGCGGGGCGGCACCGGCCTCGGCCTCGCCATCGCGCGCGACTTCGCCGCGGCGATGGAGGTCGACATCCGGGCGGAACGCTGCGCCGATCCGCAGGGCGCGCGCTTCACCCTGTCCTGGCCCGACCGGCTGGTCGTCCGGATCGATCCGGAGGCGCTGGCATGAAGGTCCTGATCGTCGACGACGAGCCGCAGATACGCCGCCTGCTCGGCGTCGCGCTCAAGCGGGCGGGGCATGACGTGGCCGAGGCGGGCGACGCCGCATCGGCGCTGCGCCTCGCCCGGACGGAGCGGCCGGCGGCGATCCTGCTCGACCTCGGCCTGCCCGACCGCGACGGGATCGAGCTGATCCCGCTGCTCAAGACCGACGGCGATCCGGCGCTGATCATCCTGTCGGCGCGCGACGCGACCGACGAGAAGGTCGCCGCGCTCGACCTCGGCGCCGACGATTATGTCACCAAGCCGTTCGACAGCGAGGAACTGCTCGCCCGGCTGCGCACCGCCGCGCGCCATGCCGGCCGGCGCGGGGAGGAGCGGCTGAGCGCCGGGGAGATCATGATCGACCTCGCCGCGCGCCGGGTCGAGCGGAGCGGGGAGGAGGTCCACCTGACCCGCAAGGAGTTCGCGCTGCTCGCCGAGCTGGCCGCCCATCCCGGCCGGGTGCTGACCCATGGCCAGCTGCTGCGGACGATCTGGGGCCCCGCGCACGAGAAGGACATCGAATATCTGCGCGTCGTCGTCCGCAACCTGCGGCAGAAGCTGGAGGAGGATGCGGCGCGGCCGTCGCTGATCGTCAACGATCCGGGGGTCGGCTACCGCCTCGCGCGCTGAGCGGAAGAAAATCTCCGTCCGAATGGCAATGATATATTGTATCTTCGACGTGAACATGCCATTTGCGGCGGGAGAGGAGTATGTCCGTGACTCGCCCGACCCCCGCCCGCGACCTGTTCGACCGACTGGCCATAGGCCTGTCGGCGCTGTGCTTCGTGCATTGCGCGGCGAGCGTGCTGCTGGTCGCGGTACTGGCGACGGCGGGCGGCTTCCTGCTGCATCCCGCGATCCATGAGGGCGGGCTGGTGCTGGCGATCCTCCTCGCGATCGTCGGCCTCGGCCGGGGCTTCACCCAGCATCGTCGGCCGATTCCGGTGATGCTGGGGGCCATGGGGATCACGCTGATGGCGGCCGCGCTGACCGTGCCGCACGGCGTCATCGAGGCGGCTTTCACCATGGCCGGCGTCGCCGCGGTCGCGGGCGCCCACTTCCTGAACCGGCGCGCCCACGCCTGGTAAGGCTTGTATGCCCCCCTGACGGGGCCTAGATTACCGACATGGCAACCGCGCATGATCACCGGCTCCACGAGGGCCAGTCGCTGGCCGATGCCGCGCAGCGCGCCTTCGAGCGCGCGGGCGAGCAGTGGACGCCGATGCGGGCCGAGATCTTCGCCGCGCTGAGCGCCGCGACCAAGCCCGCTTCCGCCTACGACCTGGCCGAGGCGGTGTCCGGATCGACCGGCCGGCGGGTCGCCGCCAACAGCGTCTATCGCATCCTCGACGTGTTCGTGGCGGCCAATCTGGCGCGGCGGGTGGAAAGCGCCAACGCCTATATCGTCAACGCCCATCCCGAGTGCCAGCATGACTGCATCTTCCTGGTCTGCGACAGCTGCGGGCAGGCCAGCCATGTCGACGACGACGCGCTGACCGGATCGGTTCGGCGCGCGGCGGAGAAGGCCGGCTTCACCAATCTCCGCCCGGTGATCGAGGTGCGCGGATGCTGCGCGCAATGTTCGGAAGGCGACGCGGCCTGACGCATCTGCGCTGGCTACGAGGGTTCAATGGGGCTAAGGCGAGCAGGATGAACGACCGTCCTCCAACGCCGCTTCTCGACACCGTCAGCACGCCCGAAGACCTGCGACGCCTCAAGCCGGCGGATTTGCGCCAGCTCGCCGACGAGCTGCGCGCGGAGATGATTTCGGCGGTGTCGGTGACCGGCGGACATCTCGGCGCGGGGCTCGGCGTCGTCGAGCTGACGGTGGCGCTCCATTATGTCTTCGACACGCCGCGCGACGTGCTGATCTGGGACGTCGGCCATCAGGCCTATCCCCACAAGATCCTGACCGGCCGGCGCGACCGCATCCGCACGCTGCGCCAGGGCGGCGGGCTGTCGGGCTTCACCAAGCGGTCCGAGAGCGAATATGATCCGTTCGGGGCGGCGCACAGCTCGACCTCGATCTCGGCCGCGCTCGGCTTCGCCGTCGCCAACAAGCTGGCGAACAAGGAAGGCCGCGCGATCGCGGTGATCGGCGACGGCGCGATGTCGGCGGGCATGGCCTATGAGGCGATGAACAACGCCAAGCAGGCGGGCAACCGGCTGATCGTCATCCTCAACGACAACGACATGTCGATCGCCCCGCCGGTCGGCGCGCTGTCGGCCTATCTCGCCAAGATCGTCTCCTCGCGCCCCTTCCTGTCGATGCGCGGCTTCGCCAAGCGGGTGGCGCAGAAGCTGCCCCGGCCGATCCACGACTTCGCCAAGCGGTCCGAGGAATATGCCCGCGGCATGGCGACCGGCGGCACGCTGTTCGAGGAACTGGGCTTCTATTATGTCGGCCCGGTCGACGGCCATAATCTCGACCATCTGCTGCCGATCCTGGAGAATGTCCGCGACGGCGACCATGGCCCGATCCTGATCCACGTCGTCACCAACAAGGGCAAGGGCTATGCCCCGGCCGAGGCGGCGGCCGACAAATATCACGGCGTCCAGAAGTTCGACGTCGTCTCCGGGGTGCAGGCCAAGGCGCCGCCGGGCCCGCCCAGCTACACCGGCGTCTTCGCCGACGCCCTGGTCGCCGAGGCGAAGCGCGACGACCGGATCTGCGCGATCACCGCGGCGATGCCCTCGGGCACCGGCCTCGACAAATTCGGCAAGGCCTTCCCGGAGCGCAGCTTCGACGTCGGCATCGCCGAGCAGCATGCGGTGACCTTCGCCGCCGGCCTCGCCGCGCAGGGCTATCGCCCCTTCTGCGCGATCTACTCGACCTTCCTGCAGCGCGCCTATGACCAGGTCGTCCACGACGTGGCGATCCAGAACCTGCCGGTGCGCTTCGCGATCGACCGCGCCGGCCTGGTCGGCGCCGACGGCTCGACCCATGCTGGCAGCTTCGACATCACCTATCTGGCGACGCTGCCGAACATGGTGGTGATGGCGGCGGCCGACGAGGCGGAGCTGGTCCACATGGTCCACACCGCCGCCGTCCACGACAGCGGCCCGATCGCGCTGCGCTATCCGCGCGGCAACGGCGTCGGGGTCGCGCTGCCCGCCGCGCCCGAGCGTCTCGCGATCGGCAAGGGCCGGATCGTGCGCGAGGGCAAGACGGTCGCGCTCCTGTCGCTCGGCACCCGGCTGGGCGAGGCGCTGCGCGCCGCCGATCAGCTCGATGCGCTGGGCCTTTCGACGACGGTCGCCGACCTGCGCTTCGCCAAGCCGCTCGACGAGGCGATGATCCAGACGCTGCTGACCAGCCATGAGGTGGCGGTGACGATCGAGGAGGGCGCGATCGGCGGCCTCGGCGCGCATGTCCTGACCCTCGCGTCGGACCTCGGCCTGATCGACGGCGGCCTGAAGCTGCGGACGATGCGCCTGCCCGACGCCTTCCAGGAGCATGACAAGCCCGAGAAGCAATATGCCGAGGCGGGCCTCGATGCCGAATCGATCGTCGCGACGGTGCTCGCGGCGCTGCACCGGAACAGCAAGGGCCTCGAAGAGAGCGCCTGACCCTCTCCCACTCCCGTCGTCATGCTGAACTTGTTTCAGCATCCACCGGGAGGCTGGAGACAGAACAGGCGGTGATCGGGCCGTGGCGGCAGAAGCCTCGGAACCTGTTCCCGCTTTCTGGTGGATGCTGAAACAAGTTCAGCATGACGAAAAAGGGGAGGGGAGGCCTAGATGTCCTCGTCCGGCAGCACGAAGGCCCCGTCGGCGGGGGCCTCGGCGATCTTCTCGATGCGGCCGCGCGAGACGGCGACGAGGATGTGGCGGTTGGCGAACTCGACCACCGCGAGGCGGCCGGTGGCGCCCATCGGGATCGCGTCGACGATGCGGATCGCCCTGTTCCTGTTGCCGATGGCGATGCCGGGCTGGAGCTTGCGCCACAGCCACAGCGAACCATAAGCGAGCCCCGCGACCAGCGGGACGAGCAGCAGCAATCGCAACAGGTAATCCAGCATCATTGGCGGCGTTCGATTCCCGGTAGCCGCGCGTCGGCGGCGACGATGTCGACCACCCTTATTCCGAACTTTCCGTTCACTGTCACTACCTCGCCTTTCGCGACGAGGGTGCCGTTGACCATGATGTCGAGCAATTCATTGGCCTGGCGGTCGAGCTCGACCACGCTGCCCGCGTTGAGGTCCATCAGCTCGGCGAGGCGGAGCGAGGTGCTGCCGACCTCGACCGACAGGCGCAGCGGGATGTCCGCCAGCAGCCGCAGATTGTCGCGCCCCGCCAGCTCGGCGGCGCCGGGAACCGCGGGAACGTCGGACATGTCGGTCATTTCAGCACTTCCTTGTTGAGGCTTTCGATCATCAGCGCGGCGCGGCCGTCCTGCTCGCCGATCGTGCCTTCGGCGAAGCGGCGGTTGCCGACGAGAAGGGGAACCGTCTGCGAGAGATTGACCGGGATGACGTCGCCGGGCTTGAGCGCGAGCAGCTGCGCCACGCTCATCTCCGGCCGCGCCAGCACCGATCGGACGGGCAGGGCGACGGCGTCGAGCGCGGTGAGCAGCTTGCCCTTCCATTCGGGATCGTCGCCGTCGGCGCCCGCCTGGGTGCGCGCGGCGATCTGGTCCTCGATCGGCTGGAGCAGCGACAGCGGGTAGAGGATCTCGACCCGGGTGGAGCGCGACATGCCGGGCTTGATCGTGAAGCTCTGGACGACGACGGGCTCGTCGGCGCGGACCATGTTGGCGAAGGCGGCGTTGGTCTCGTGGGTCGAGAAATCGAACTGGAGCGGGAAGGTGTCGCTCCACACGCGGGTCAGCACCTCGACGATCGCGTCGGTCAGCCGGCGCTGGAGACGCTGCTCGGAGGGGGTGAACTCGCCGCCCTTGGTGGTCAGGCCGTTGCCGGTGCCGCCATAGAAGGCGTCGACCATGTTGGTGACGAAGCTCGGCTCGACCGCGACCATCATCATCCCCTTGACCGGGCGGACCCGGAAGAGGCTGAGGCTCATATGGTCGGCCTGGTTGCGCTGCCACTCGTCGAAGCGGCGGGTTTCCAGCGGGATCGGATCGACCTTGCTGCGGGTCTGGGCGATCGGTTCGATCACGTCGCGCAGGCGGCGCGCGATCCGCTCGTTCATCCGCTCGAGATGGGCGAGATGCGCGACCGGCCGGTCCTTGCGCTGGCCGAGCGCATAGGGCTCGACGTCGCGGACCTGGCGGACCTTGGGCGGCTCGACGCCCTCCTGGTCGAAGGAGATGTCGCTGAGCTCGTCCATCAGCGCGGCGACCTCGTCACCCGAAAGACTGGAAGCTGCGCGCGTCATCGAATCAGCGAATATCCCGAACGGTCCGTGCCGGGGCTGCCGGCGGGATTCGCTATAGATCGAAGGTGGTTAACGAATTGATGATGGGGGGGAAGGAAGTAGTCCCCTCCGTCATCCTGGCGAAAGCCAGGATCTCCCTTCTTCTTCTTCCGTCACGCAGGCGACCCACGGGGAAGGGCAATGAGATCCTGGCCTTCGCCAGGATGACGGCGAGTTGAAGCTCAGCTCGCCGAGATGCCCTTCTTCCGCAGCAGCTCATAGGAGTGCTGGTACCATTTGCTGCCCGGATAGTTGGCGCCCAGCACCGCCGCGGCGCGTTCGGCCTCCTGGGGGACGCCCAGCTCCAGATAGCTTTCGGTCAGCCGCATCAGCGCCTCGGGCGTGTGGCTGGTGGTGTCGTATTTGTCGACGACGGTGCGGAAGCGGACGACCGAGGCGAGCCAGTCGCCGCGCCGCTGGTAGAAGCGGCCGATCTCCATCTCCTTGCCGGCGAGATGGTCGTTGACCAGGTCGACCTTGACGCGCGCGTCGGCGGCGTAGCGCGAATCCGGATAGCGGCGGATCAGCTCGTTGAGCGCGTCGAGCGCGTTCTGCGTCAGCTTTTGGTCGCGGGTGACGTCCTGGATCTGCTCATAATAGTCGATCGCGATCAGGTAGAGCGCATAGGGCGCGTCGCGGTTGCCCGGATGGATCGAGATGAAGCGCTGCGCCGAGGCGATCGATTCGGTGTACTGGCGCGCCAGATAATAGGAGAAGGCGCTCATCAGCTGCGCGCGGCGGGCCCAGACCGAATAGGGGTGCTGGCGCTCGACCTCGTCGAACAGCGCGGCGGCCAGCTTGTACTGGTGCCGGTCGAGCCGCTCCTTGGCCGCGTTGTAAAGCGTGTCCACGTCGCGGGCGACATATTTGGTGTCGCCCTTGTTCTTGCTGGTGGCGCAGCCGGCCAGCGGAACCAGGGTGGCGGCGGCGATCATCAGCGCGATCGGGCGGGAGACTTTACGCAGCATAGGATCGCCTCTTTACGGGGCAAATCTTCCGGCCGCAATGGCCGCGAAGAGAGGGGGTGCGCGGCGTCGGCAACACGTTAATGTAAGGGCAATGTTACGGGTCCTGACCTTGTCCACCCTCTATCCGGATCGCACCCGGCCCGGCTTCGGCGGCTTCGTCGAGCGGCAGACCCGCGCTCTGGCGGCGCTGCCCGGCGTCGAGGTGCGGGTGGTCGCGCCCTTCGCGCTGCCGCCGACCCGCTGGGCGCGGCGTCATCCGGCCTATCGCGCGCTCGCCGAGTTGCCCGAACGCGAGATGTGGAACGGGCTGGAGGTCCATCGTCCGCGCTTCGCGACGCTGCCGATGATCGGGGGCCGGATCAATCCGTGGAGCCTGGCGCGCAGCGTCGCGCCTCTGCTCGATTCGATCCGGGCGACCTTCCCCTTCGACGTGATCGATGCCGAATTCTTCTATCCCGACGGCCCGGCGGCGGTGCGGCTGGGCGCGCGGCTCGGCGTTCCGGTGTCGATCAAGGCGCGCGGCAGCGACATCCACCTGTGGGGCGCGAAGCCGGCCTGCCGGGCGAAGATCGTCGCGGCGGGACGGGCGGCGGACGGGATGCTCGCCGTGTCGGCGGCGCTGCGCGACGACATGATCGCGCTCGGCCTGCCGGGGGAGCGCATCCGCGTCCACCATACCGGCGTCGACGCATCGGCCTTCCACCCGCGCGACCGGGCGGCGGCGAAGGCCGCGCTGGGCGTGACGGGGCCGCTGGTGGCGAGCGCCGGCAACCTGATCGCGCTCAAGGGCCATGCGCTGCTCGTCGACGCGATGAGGGAGCTGCCCGGCGCCACCCTGCTGATCGCCGGGCGCGGGCCCGAGCGGGAGGCGCTCGCCGCGCGGATCGCCGGGGCCGGGCTCGACGATCGGGTCAGGCTGCTCGGCGCGCTGCCGCATGACGAGCTGCCGGGGCTGTTCGCGGCGGCCGACGTGATGGCGGCGCCCTCCGCATCGGAAGGGCTCGCCAATGTCTGGGTCGAGGCGATCGCCTGCGGCACGCCGATCGTGATCACCGACGTCGGCGGCGCGCGCGAGGTGGTCGACCGCCCCGCTGCCGGCCGGCTGGTCGATCGGACCCCGGCGGCGATCGCCGAGGGCATCCGCGCGGTGCTGGCCGACCCGCGCCCGCAGGCCGAGGTCGCCGAGGCGGCGGCGCGGTTCAGTTGGGAGCGGAACAGCGCGGCGCTGTACGCGCATCTCGCGGGGCTTGTGGAGAAGCACCGCTGACCGTCGCCCCTGCGGAGGCAGGGGCCCATGTCTCTCATCAGCCAGACGGCATCTGAGAAGGAGACAGACATGGATGCCAGCCTTCGCTGGCATGACGGCTAAAAAGTATGACGGCTGTTAGGGTTCAGCGTGTGATCACAACGGCATGAACGCCGCGACGATCCAGCGGTCCTCGCCGCGCAGTACGTTCCAGGCGCGGGCGGCGGCACGGCTGTCCATCGGTTCGACCCCGAAGCCGAGCGCCTCGATCGCCGCGACGAAGGCGGGGGAGGGGCGGCGCATCGTCGGACCGGTGCCGAGCAGCAGGAATTCGGGCGGCGGCTGGATCGCGACCAGCCCCGCCACGTCGTCGACGCTCAGCGCCTCGAACGCCGGCGGGGCCCAGTCGAGCGCATTGTCCGGCGTCAGCCACAGCCCGCCGGGCACGATCCGGTCCGCGACGCGGAAGGCGGTGCCGGAAAAGCCCCGGATGGTGGGGCCGCCCGGCGCTTCCTCCCGGTCGAAGCTGACCATCAGGGCTGCGGGCCGACGCGCTCGGCGTCGGGCCGGCTTTCCTTGGGCTTGGCGGAGAAGCGCTGCGGCTCGAGCCCGAGGGTGATCAGCAGCGACGACGAGACGTAGACCGACGAATAGGTGCCGACGACGATGCCGAGCATCATCGCCGCCGCGAAGCCGCGCAGCACATGGCCGCCGAACAGCAGCAGCGCGCCGAGCGCCAGCATCACCGTGACCGAGGTCATGACGGTGCGCGGCAGCGTCTCGTTGACCGACAGGTCGATCAGCGCCTTCATGTCCATCTGGCGATATTTGCGCATGTTCTCGCGGATGCGGTCGTCGATCACCATCTTGTCGTTGATCGAATAGCCGATGATCGTCAGCACCGCGGCGACGATGTTGAGGTCGAATTCGAGCTGCGTCAGCGCGAAGAAGCCCAGCGTCATCAGCACGTCGTGGACGATCGCGACGAAGGTCGACACGCCGAACTGCCATTCGTAGCGCAGCCAGGAGAAGATCGCGATGCCGAGCACCGCGAGGATGACCGCGAGCACGCCGTTCTGGATCAGCTCCTCCGACACCTTGCCCGACACGGTGTCGTAGCGGGTGAAGGTGACGCCGGGGAACTGCTTGACCAGCGAGGCCGAGACCTTGCTGACGACGGCGTTGGTCGCGCCCTCGTCGCTGCTCTCGGGGATCGGCAGGCGGATCGACACGGTCTTCGGGTCGCCGAACTGCTGGAGCGAGCTGACGCCGACGCCGAGGCCGTCGATGTTGCTGCGCACCGCATCGAGCTGCGGCACGGTCTGGAATTTCGCCTCGATCATCAGGCCGCCGACGAAGTCGACGCCCATGTTGAGGCCGCGCGCGCCGACCACCGCGAGCGACGCTATGGTCAGCAGCGCGGTGATGACGAAGGCGATGAAGCGGACCCGGACGAAGCCGATATTGGTGTTGTCGGGAACAAGTTTCAGCAGACGCATGGCTCTGTTTCCGATCAGATATGGATGCTGGTGGGCCGCTTGTGGCGGAGCCACAGCGCGACGAGCATGCGGGTGAAGACGACGGCGGTGAACACCGAGGTCGCGATGCCGATCAGCAGAACGACCGCGAAGCCCTTCACCTGGCCCGAGCCGAGCACGAACATGATCAGCCCCGCAATGGCGTGGGTGACGTTCGCCTCGAAGATCGTCCGGCTGGCTTCCTTATAGCCATGCTCGACCGCCTGGGTGGGCGAGCGCCCACGGCGCAGCTCCTCGCGGACGCGTTCGTTGATCAGCACGTTGGCGTCGACCGCGGTGCCGATCGTCAGCACGAAGCCGGCGATGCCCGGCAGGGTCAGCGTCGCGTTGAGCAGCGCCATGATGCCGAGGATCACGAAGACGTTAATCACCACGGCGAGGTTGGCGTAGAAGCCGAAGCGGCCGTAGCTGACGAGCATGAAGATCACGACGCCGACCACTGCGATCACGCTGGCGAGGGTGCCGGCGCGGATCGAATCGGCGCCGAGATCGGGGCCGACGGTGCGCTCCTCGACCACCTTGAGCGCGACCGGCAGCTTGCCCGAGCGCAGCGCGATGGCGAGCTGGTTGGCGCTGTCGGTGGTGAAGCGGCCGGAGATCTGCGCCTGTCCGCCCAGGATCGGCTCGTTGATGTTCGGCGCCGACAGCACCTTGCCGTCGAGGATCATCGCGAAGGGCTTGCCGACATTCTCCTGCGTGACGCGGGCGAATTTGCGACCGCCTTCGCTGTTGAAGGTGATCGAGACGACCGGCTCGTTGGTCTGGCTGTTGTAGCTGAGCTTGGCGTCGATCAGCTCGTCGCCGCTCAGCATGGCGCGGCGCTTGACCGCGATCGGCGCCTGGCCGGGCTCGGCATAGGCGACGACCTCGCTGCCCACCGGCGCGCGCCCTTGCGCGACGGCGGCGGGATCGGCGGTCAGGTCGACCAGCTTGAATTCGAGCTTCGCGGTGCGGCCGAGCAGCGCCTTGAGCGCCGCCGGGTTCTGGAGGCCGGGCACCTGCACGACGATGCGCTCCGCGCCCTGGCGGATGATCGTCGGCTCGCGGGTGCCCATCTCGTCGATGCGCTTGCGGACGACTTCGGTCGCGACCTGCATCGCGCTGTCGGTCGCCTGGGCCAGGCCCTGCTTGGTCGGGGTCAGGACGATGCGGGTCGAATCGACCACCTGCACGTCCCAGTCGCGCTGGCCGGTCATGCCCGACGGCTGGGTCAGCGTGCGGATCCGCTCGACCGCGGCGTCGATCCGGCTGGCGTCGCGCACGAAGAAGGAGAGGCGGCCGCCCGTCGTCGAGATGTCGCCGATCGCGATCGGCGGATCGGCGCGGCGCATCTCGGTGCGGACCTGCTCCTCCATCTTCGCGATGTTCTGCTTGGCGAGGTCGGTGGTGTCCGCCTCCAGCATCAGGTGGCTGCCGCCCGAAAGGTCGAGGCCGAGGTTGATGCGCGGCAGGCCATGCAGGCCGGCGCGCTCGATCGTCGATTCGGGGATGAAGCTGGGCAGCGACAGCAGGATGCCCGCCGCCAGCAGCAGACAGATCGACCAGACCTTCCAGCGCGGGAAATCGAGCATGTGCGGATCAGTCGTTCGCGGGCTTGCCGGCGCCCGCGGTGCGGACATCGGCGATCGTGGCCTTGACGATCTTGATCTTGACGTTCGGGGCGATCTCGACCTCGACCTCGGTCTCGTCGACCTTCACCACCTTGGCGACGATGCCGCCGGCGGTGACGATCACGTCGTTCTTCTTGACCGCGTCGATCGTCGCGCGATGCTCCTTCGCCCGCTTCTGCTGCGGACGGATCAGCAGGAAATAGAAGATGACGCCGATCAGGACGAACTGGCCGAGCATGAAGATCGTGCTGCCGGAGGAGGACCCGGCGGCGCCTGCGGCCTGTGCGTATGCGGGAGAAGCGAACATCTTATCTGGTATCCCGGAAAAAGCGGGCCCGATGGGACCCCGAAGTGGCGCGCGCCTATCACGTTCCGCAGGTCAAGGGCAACCGCGCGCTTGCCAAGCGGCAAAACCCTCCCTAAAGCGCGCAGCCTTGGTCGGGGCGTGGCGCAGCCTGGTAGCGCACTTGACTGGGGGTCAAGGGGTCGCAGGTTCGAATCCTGTCGCCCCGACCATCACTTGCCGGAACCACGCCATTCCCCCAGATGGCCCGGCGAAATCGAGGACGGAAGGCGGCGGCCGATCGCCGCCCGTCCTCCTTCCGCACCATCATCCCGGCTTCGCCGAATCGAACGCGATCATGCGGTCGGCGATCGATTGCGCCCGTCGTTGATATAGGGTACCCCCCTATGCTATGGGACATATCGCAAAGAATCGTGATCAGTTGATCGCCCGGGTACGACGGATCGCCGGGCAGGTCGGGGCGGTCGAACGCTCGATCCAGGCCGAGGCGGGGTGCAGCGAGACGCTCCATCTCGTCGCGGCGGTGCGCGGGGCGGTCGCCGGGCTGATGGACGAACTGGTCGAGGAGCACCTGCGCGAGCATGTCGCCGCCGAGGGGTTGTCGGACGAGGAGCGGAAGGCGGGGGCCGACGAGCTTTCGACCGTCCTGCGCCGTCACTTTCGTTAGGAGCCGCCATGGCCAGCCGTTTCGAGATCGAAGCACAGGCGCACGCCCATGACTATCTGGGCGCCGCGCATGACGACAATGCCCGGCGAACCGCCTGGGTGGTGGCGCTCACCGCGGCGATGATGGTCGGCGAGATCGTCGCCGGCTATCTGACCGGATCGATGGCGCTGCTCGCCGACGGGTTCCACATGGCGACCCATGCCGGGGCGCTGGGCGTCGCCGCGATCGCCTATGGCTATGCCAAGCGGCACGTCGCCAACCCGCGCTACAGCTTCGGGACCGGCAAGGTCGGCGATCTCGCGGGCTTCGCCTCGGCGCTGGTGCTCGGCATCGTCGCGCTCGGCATCGCGATCGAATCCGCGGTCCGGCTCGCCCAGCCGGCCAAGGTCGCCTTCGACGAGGCGATCCTGGTCGCGGTGCTGGGGCTGGGCGTCAACCTGGTCAGCGCGCTGCTGCTGTCGGGTGGGCACGGGCATCACCATCACCACGATCATGGCCATGAGCATCGGCATGGGCATGGGCATGGGCATGGGCATGGGCATGGGCATGGGCATGGGCATGGGCATGGGCATGGGCATGATCATGGCCACGGGCATCATGATCACCACCGTCATGGCGGCGGCGACAACAATCTGCGGGCCGCCTATGTCCATGTCCTCGCCGATGCGCTGACCTCGGTGCTGGCGATCGTCGCGCTGCTCGCCGGGCGCTATCTCGGCTGGCTGTGGCTCGATCCGCTGATGGGGCTGGTCGGCGGCGCCGTGATCGCGCGCTGGGCCTGGACGCTGATGGCCGATACCGCCAGGGTCCTGCTCGACACCGCCGACGCGCATCTGGTCGCGGAGATCCGCGACTGCGTCGAGCGGCCGGGCGATGCGCGGATCGTCGACCTGCATGTCTGGCAGGTCGGGCCGGGCGCCCATGCCGCGATCGTCGACATCGTCGGCGCCGCGCCGGCCGCGGCGATCCGCGAGCGGCTCGAACCCGTCCATGAGCTGGTCCACCTGACGATCGAGCGCCGCTGATCCGGCCGAAACTCGATTCCGATCCCGATTTTCGGGCGTTTCATATATTGATCGACCAGACGTTTAATTATATCAGCGGGGCGTCGGAGCGGTGGGCGGACAGGCGATTCTCGTCATCCACGCCTGCTCGGCTTCGGGGTTTCGTCCGGTTGTCGGGAACGTCGGCACGGTCCACTATGGGCGCCATGCCATCGCTCCGGCCGCCGTGGGTCGTGCGCAGGAATGGAGGGAGAGGATCATGGCTGAGGTCGATTATGGCCCCGCGAATCTGGCGGAACTGCGGGCGCTCCAGCTCGAGCGGCTGAAATCGACGCTGGCGCATGCCTATGCCAACTCGCCCCATTATGCGAAGGCGTTCGACGCGGCCGGGGTGACCCCCGACGACCTGACCACGCTCGCGGACCTCGCCCGCTTCCCCTTCACCACCAAGGCCGACCTGCGCGCGACCTATCCGTTCGGGATGTTCGCGGTGCCGCAGGAGCAGGTGTCGCGCATCCACGCCTCGTCGGGGACGACGGGCAAGCCGACGGTGGTCGGCTATACCAAGCGCGACATCGAGACCTGGGCGAGCCTGGTCGCGCGCTCGATCCACGCGGCCGGCGGCCGGCCGGGCATGAAGGCCCAGATATCCTACGGCTACGGCCTGTTCACCGGCGGCCTCGGCGCGCATTACGGCGCGGAGGCGCTGGGCTGCACCGTCATCCCGATGTCGGGCGGCCAGACCGAGAAGCAGGTGCAGCTCATCTGCGACTTCAAGCCCGACATCATCATGGTGACGCCGAGCTACATGCTGGCGATCCTCGACGAGTTCCGCCGCCAGGGCATCGATCCGCGCGCGAGCTCGCTCAAATACGGCATCTTCGGCGCCGAGCCCTGGACCGAGGCGATGCGCCGCGAGGTCGAGGAGGCGTTCGACATCAAGGCGTGCGACATCTACGGCCTGTCCGAGGTGATGGGCCCCGGCGTCGCGCAGGAGTTCGTGGCGTCGCAGGCCGGGCCGACCATCTGGGAAGACCATTTCTACCCCGAGGTGATCAACCCAGCGACCGGCGAGGTGCTGCCCGACGGCGAGGAGGGCGAACTGGTCTTCACCTCGCTGACGAAGCAGGCGCTGCCGATCATCCGCTACCGCACCCGCGACCTCACCCGGCTGCTGCCCGGCATCGAGGTGCCGATGCGCCGCATGGCGAAGATCACCGGCCGCAGCGACGACATGCTGATCATCCGCGGCGTCAACGTCTTCCCGACCCAGATCGAGGAGCAGGTGCTCAAGTGCGAGGGCCTCGCCCCGCATTTCGAGGTCGAGATCACCCGTCCGGGCCGGATGGACGAGGTGCTGATCATCGTCGAGCGCCGCCTCGACTGCGACGAGACCCGCGGCGGCGCCGAGGGCGCCCGCCTGGCCGGCTACGTCAAGGAGGTGATCGGCATCAGCGCCCGGACCCGGATCGTCGAATCGGGCGCCCTGCCGCGTTCGTCGGGCAAGGCGGCGCGGGTGCGCGACCTGCGGGATCGCGCGCCGGCGTGATGTGATCGGGCTCCCGGCCCGGCGTCGAGGCGTCCTCCCAATCTCGGACCATTTGTTCGCGCATGACGAACTTCTGGACCTTGCCGGTGACGGTGAGGGGGAAGGCATCGACGAAGCGGATATGGCGGGGAATCTTCTGGTGCGAGATGTGGCCCCGGCAGAAGGCGCGGACCTCGGTCTCGTCGATCGGCGCGCCGTCGTGGCGGATGATCCAGGCGCATAGCTCCTCGCCATAATGCCGGTCGGGGACGCCGAAGACCGCGACGTCGCGGATCGCCGGATGGGTGTGGAGGAACTCCTCGATCTCGCGCGGGTAGAGATTCTCGCCGCCCCGGATCACCATGTCCTTGATCCGGCCGACGATCCGGCAATAGCCGTCCTCGTCGATCGTCGCGAGGTCGCCGCTGTGCATCCAGCCCGCATCGTCGATCGCGGCGGCGGTCTGCTCCGGGTCGTTCCAATAGCCGAGCATCACCGAATAGCCGCGGGTGCACAACTCGCCCGCCACGCCGCGCGGCACGGTCTCCCCCGCGTCATCGACGATCTTGACCTCGAGATGCGGGTGGACCCGGCCGACCGTTCCGACGCGCAGCTCGACCGGGTCGTCGGTCTCGCTCTGGAAGCTGACCGGGCTGGTCTCGGTCATGCCGTAGCAGATCGTGATCTCGCGCAGGTTCATCCGGTCGATCGCCTTGCGCATCACCTCGATCGGGCAGGGCGATCCGGCCATGATGCCGGTGCGCAGGCTGGAGAGGTCGTGCGCCGCGAAGGCGGGATGCTCGAGCTGGGCGATGAACATGGTCGGCACGCCGTAGAGCGCGGTGCAGCGCTCGCCGGACAGGGCGGCGAGGGTGGCGAGCGGATCGAAGCCCTCGCCGGGATAGACCATCGCGGCGCCATGGGTGACGGCCGCGAGATTGCCCATCACCATGCCGAAGCAATGATAGAGCGGCACCGGGATGCAGATCCGGTCCTGAGCCGTCAGCTTGAGCTTCAGGCCGGTGAAATAGCCGTTGTTGAGGATATTGCGATGGCTGAGCGTCACGCCCTTGGGCAGGCCGGTGGTGCCGCTGGTGAACTGGATGTTGACCGGGTCGCGGGACCCGAGGACACCCTCCAGCGCGCGGAGCCGCGCCGGTCCGGCGTCGCGTCCCAGCGCTTCAACCGTCGCGAAGGCCACGGCCCCCGCGACCGGCTCGGGGTCCATCTGGATGACGTGGCGCAGCGCGGGCAGCCGTTCCGCGACGAAGCCGGGGCCCGCCGCCATTTCCGGCATCAGCGTCCGCAGCATGCCGACATAGTCGCTCGACTTGAAGACGGACGCCGTCACCACCGCCGCGCAGCCGACCGAGCGGAGCGCATATTCGAGCTCCGACAGCCGGTAGTTGGGGTTGATCGTCACCAGCACCAGCCCGGCCTTGGCGGCGGCGAACTGGGTGATCGCCCATTCGACCCGGTTGAGCGACCAGATGCCGATCCGGTCGCCCGGCGCGAGGCCGAGCGCGAGCAGGCCCGCGGCGAAATCCCCGGCGCGGCGCGCGAGATCGCGCCAGCTCAGCCGCACCGCCTGCCCGCAATCGACCAGCGCCTCGCGCTCGGGCCAGCGCCGGGCGGCGGCGTCCAGCGCTTCGCCGATCGTCATCTCCCATAGCGCCGGCTCGGCCGCGCCATGCACATGGCTCGGCTCAGCCATCGAGCAGTTCGTCGACGAAGCGGCCGATGTCGGCCAGGGCCTGCTGGCTGAGGGCGAAGGCGGGGTTGAGGGTGAGCCAGCTATGGATAGCGCCGGGATAGCGTTTCGCCACTACCCGGACGCCGGCGCTGGCGAGCGTCTCGGCATAGGCCTCGCCGTCGGTCCGCAGCAGGTCGTGCTCGGCGGTGAGGATGAGGGCGGGGGGCAGGGCGGCGTGGCTCGCGGCGCCGAGCGGCGCGAAGCGAGGGTCCCGCCGCATCGTGCGATCGGGGACATATTGATCGAACAGCCAGGCGATCTCGTCGCGGGTGATGAAGGGGGAGTCGATGTCGCCGGCCGGGCGGCTGTCGGCGTCGGGGGTGGTCGACGGGTTGAGCAGGACCTGCCCGGCGATCGCCGGCCCGCCCGCATCGCGCGCCAGCAGGGTGGCGACCGCGGCCAGGTTGGCGCCGGCGCTGTCGCCGAACAGCAGCAGCGGGCATGGCTGGCCGAGCAGCTCCGCGCCATGATCGGCGATCCAGCGCAGCGCGGCGAAGGCGTCGTCCACCGCCGCCGGAAAGGGATGCTCGGGCGCCAGCCGATAATCGACGCTGGCCACCGCGCAGCCGAGGCTGCCGGCGAGGAGGCGGGCGAAGCCGTCGCTTTCCGCGACACTGCCGATCGTCCAGCCCCCGCCATGGAAGAAGAGGATCAGCGCGCGCGGCGCGGTCCGTGGGACGTAGAGGCGGATGGGAACTGGTTGTCCGCCGGCTTCGGCCATGACGTCGCGCACCGTCGCCATGGCTGGCCCCGCTGGCGCCATCTCGGCCAGGCCCTTCAGGAAACGCCGCAGGTCCGGCGCGGCTATGCTGCCGAAGGCGGGGAAGCCTGCCGCCTGCATCTGTTCCAGGAAGCCGGCGATTTCGGGGTCAAGGGCCATATGTCCTCCATGCGGGCCCCATATCGGATGGGGTGGCGTCGGTGTCTCGTCTGGCGCAGGGTAGTCGCTTGCGGGATCGGCCGAAGTCCCCGGCATCTGGGACGGGAGGTCGAATCCGGGTTTTGCCGGCCGGTCCAAGGCCGACATTCGGGAGAGACGCAACAATGCACCATCGCGACTCATGGACCGTGGACCTGGTCGGCGCCTCTGCCGGGGCGTCGCTCGCGCCCGTGATAGACGCTGTCGGCGCGAATGATTTCACCGACATCCTGATGGACTATACGGCGCAGGCCTTCGGGGCCGAAAGCTGCATCTTCGTCGAGCTTTCGGCCGAGCGGCCGAAGACCATCGGCCTGTCGAGCCTCCAGGGAAAGCGTCATGCCCGCGAGGGCTATTCGCCCTATGTCGAAGGCCAGCACTGGAAGATCGATCCCGGCATCAAGATCGCCAATTCCCATCTGGGCAACAGCGACCCGATCCTGCTGCACATGCCGCGCGACGAGCTGGACCCCTGTCTGGCGACGGAGATCTATCGGTCGGAGGTGGTCGATCGCCTGCTGTTCGCGGGCTATGCGCAGAGCAGGCCGATCCTGCTGGGCCTGTTCCGGACGCCCGGCCGGGGCAAGTTCCACGACGCCGACGTCGCGCATCTCTGCCATGTCGGCGCAAGCCTGATCTCGGCGATCGCCAAACATGCGATGCTGCTCGACAAGACCGACCATCTATTGCGGTCGCTGACCCGCAAGGAGGTGATCGAGGAGAATATCCGACAGGCCGACGAGGGCCTGCCCCGGCGCGAGGTGGAGGTCTGCGCTCGCATCCTGGCGGGCCTCTCGGTCGAGGGGATCGCGCTGGACCTCAATGTCGGGCTGGAGACCGTCACCACCTATCGCAAGCGCGCCTATGGCCGGCTGGGACTGGCGAACCGCTACGACCTGTTCCTGTGGTACATAAGGTCGATTTCCGGGCTGGAGGCGATCAGCGGCCCGATCGCCCGGCTCGCCCATCCCGGCAACTGAAAGGAGGGGCGGCGGCCGATGCCTGGAGGGGCGTCGACCGCCGGTGGCGTCATTCAGGCAAGGAAGCCGGAAATGAGCGCCTCGACCTGCGCCGCCTGCTCGATGTGCGGCGAATGCCCGGCATCCGGGACGATCGCCAGCCGCGCGCGTTGCAGGCCAGTTTCGAAGGCGCGTCCGTAGAAGGGCGGCGTCAGGCGATCGGCCTCGCCCCAGATCACCAGCGTTTCGGCGGTGATGCGGTGCAGGCGCCGGTCGAGGCCGCGCTCGGGGATCGGGTGGAAGAAATGCGCGGTGCTCGCCAGCGCCGTGATGTCGCCGATCATCGCGGCCAGCATCTCCTCCTGTCCCTCCGGCAGCTTGTGGCGGGCCAGCGCCGCCGGCGACTCCGGATCGTGATAGAGCAGGCCGCGTCGTGTCGCTTCCGGCGCCAGCAGGTGATCGGCGACCGGATGATCGTCGTCCCACAGCCCGAGCGCGTCGATCAGCACCAGCTTGCGGACGCGGCGGTTGAAGGTCGCGGCATATTCGGCGGCGACGGCGCCGCCGAAGCTGTGGCCGACGAGGTCGAACTGGTCGAGGCCCAGCCGGTCGAACAGGTCGTCATAATAGAGGACGAGGTCGGAGAAGCCGTCGAGCGATTCCAGGTCGCGCGCATCGGTGCTGCCGGCATGGGCCGGCGCGTGGACCCTGAACCGGCCCGACAGGCGATCGAGCAGGTCCGGCCATTCCTGGCCGATCAGGCCGTGCAGATAGACGAGGGGACGGCCTTCGCCTTTCACCAGGACCGGATTGGGCACGAAGCGCGCATTGATCTCGATCGGTTCGATCGTCGCCATGGTCATGCCACCACCTCCAGGGTTCCGGCGCTTTTTCGCTGGGTGGTGGCGCGGGCCGGCCACCAGTGATCGACATGGCCCTCGTCGTCCCAGATGCGACGGATCCGGGGCATCACCCTCTCGGCGAACAGGCGCATATTATATTCCGTGAGTTCGCGATCCATCGACTGGATCTGCAGGATGAACATCAGATGGCCGACGCGCAGGTCGCGGATCGACTCCTCCAGGACGTCGGCGACCGTCTCCGGGCTTCCGCCGATCACGCGACGGCTTTCGACGATGTCCTTCCAGCTCGTCTCATAGGGATTCTCATATTGCTTGTAGGTCAGGTTCACGTTCTTCTTGACGAGATTCCGGATGCTGTCGGTCGTCATCACGCCGGGGATGCCCGCGAAATGCGGCGGCGTGTGCATCGAGATGGCGAAGAAGTTCCGCAGGTGATCGAGGTAGAGCCGCTCGGCCTCGGCATCGGTCTCGCCCACCACGACCATCTGCGCGAAGCCGGCCCGATAGGGATTGTCGTCGAGCCCGGCCCGTTCGACCTGGTCCCAATAGCCCTGCATCATCGCCTTGGCGGCCAGCGGACCGCCGAAGCTCAGGAAGTTGTAGGCATAATTGTTGTCGGTCGCGAATTTCCAGGTCTCCATCGACCCGCCGCCGGCCAGCCAGATCGGCGGGTGCGGCTTCTGGATCGGCTTCGGCCAGGGGTTGACGTAGCGCAGCTTGGTGAAGCGGCCGTTGAACGGGAAGGGCCCCGGCCGGGTCCAGGCCTGCTTGATGAGGTCGTGCGCCTCATAATAGCGGGCGCGGACCTGGGTGGGCGGCAGGCCGTAGCAGCCGACGGTGTCCATCGGCGTGCCGACCGGGATGCCGGCGACCAGCCGCCCGCCGCTCAGGCAGTCGAGCAGCGCGAATTCCTCGGCGACGCGGATCGGCGGATTGTAGAGCGGCAGCGTGTTGCCGAGGTTGATGATCGCCGCGTTCGATTCCCGCCGGGCGAGGATCGCCGCCATCAGATTGGGCGAGACCGGGAAGCCATAGGCGTTCTGGTGATGCTCGTTGATGCCCAGCCCGTCGAAGCCCAGCTCGTCGGCGAGTTCGAGTTCCTCCATGTTCCACCGGAAATATTTGCCGGCGGTTTCCGGATCGCAGAGTTCGTCGCTCGGCGGCGTGATCCAGACGCTTTCATAGCGCTGCGCGAAGTCACGGGGCATGTCGCGATACCCCTGCATATGGAAAAAGATACTTTTCATCAGAACATCCTCCTTGAGGATTCCGACAGGACGGATGACGTCACCGGCATATGTCTTGCGTTCCATGCATGGCGTCGTCCCTTTCATGACGGAAGGTCGTAGGGTGCCGGCGCCGGTATTGGTTCGAACCGCCGCTGAATCGGAAACCTCGACCCTCAGCCTAGTCACGCCGGGACTGGAATATGCCCCCTCTATCGGGGACTTCCCGGCGGCATGACCGATGCCGGCGGCACCGTCCCCGATGTCGGGGACAGACGGCCGGCGCCCTTTGAGGGAGGATGTCGCAAGAATAGACGATATTGCACGACCGCCGCATGCGGCCGGCCAAGGCAATCCATATGATCGGCCATTTGCTCGACTGTCCGGCGACCGATCGACGACTTCGGGAAATGGGCGCAAGACGTAATATCAATGGGAGGATTTATGCGGACATCGGTATTATTCTGTACAGTGTCTCTCGTCACGCTGTCCTTTTCGGCCGCCGCCTTGGCCCAGGCCGAGCCCAGGGCCGAGGCCGTGCAGCCGACCTCCGACGACGCCCATGCCGACAGGCCCGAACTGGGCGACATCGTCGTCACCGCCCAGAAGCGCGAGCAGTCGCTGGCCAATGTCGGCATGACCATCCAGGCGGCGAGCGCGGCGACGCTCAGCGACCGCGGCGTCCAGGGGCCCGCCGATCTCGTCAAGATCGTGCCGGGCTTCACCTATACCGAGGGCATCTACGCGACCCCGGTCTATACGCTGCGCGGGATCGGCCTGTTCGAATCCGCCTTCGGCGGCGCCCCTGCGGTCGCCATCTACACCGACGAGGTGCCCCGCAACGTCCCGATCATGTCGGGCGCGCTCGATCTCGACCTCGAGCGGGTCGAGGTGCTGAAGGGACCGCAGGGCACCTTGTTCGGGCAGAGCGCGACCGGCGGCGCGATCAACTATATCGTCGCCAAGCCGACCGACCATTTCGAAGCCGGCGGCGATCTGGGCTATGAACGCTTCGGCAAGATGAGCGCGAGCGGCTTCGTCAGCGGCCCGCTGACCGACAGCTTCAAGGCCAGGCTGGCGGTCGGCGCGGTCCAGGGCGGCGCCTGGCAACGCAGCATCTCCCGGCCCGACGACGAGAATGGCGCCACCCGCAGGCTCCAGGGCCGCCTCTCGATCGACTGGAAGCCGGTCGACCGGCTGCGGGTGCAGGCGAGCCTGACCGGCGTCCGCGATCGTTCCGATCCGATCGCGTCGCAATATGCCGGCACCAATTTCAACATCTACAGCGCCTCCGCGCTGGCGGCGGCCAATGCCGACCCGGCGACGGCCAACCCCTATGGCTATGTCGACGAGGCGCGCTATGCCGGGATCACCACCCCGGGCTCGCCGAACTATGACGCGAGCTTCCTGGGCCGCCAGGCGCTGATCGTCGCGCGGATGAACGGCGTTGCTCCCATCCCGTCGATCCCCGATCTGGCGGAGGGCTCGCGCGAGCTGCTGGGCACGCCGCTCGCCACCAATGCGCGCCAGGCGGAATGGACGCCGGGCTTCCTGCGGCGCAACCATAACGACTATTATCAGGGGATCGTCCGGGCGGACTATGACCTGACCGACGATATCGCGCTCACCTCGCTCTCGGCGCTCGCCAAGCAGAAGATGAACTATGTGGCCGATCTCGATGCGACCGCCGCGCGCGGCATTGATTCGATCCTGACCGGCAATGTCCGCAGCTTCAACCAGGAGCTGAGGCTGGCCGGCAAGACCGACGCCCTCCACTGGATCGCCGGCGCCACCTACGACAATATCCGGGCGTCGCAGGGTTTCCTCTACGATTTCGCCCATGGCACGCTCAATGCGCCGGTCGGCCTGCCGATCGAATATACTCAGGGCGACATCCGCACCTCGCAGAAGACCTATGCCGCCTTCGGCAATGTCGAATATGAGGTGGCCGGCAACCTGACCGTGCAGGCCGGCCTTCGCTATACGAAGAACAAGCTGACCGGGTCCTATTGCTATTTCGAGCCGTCCTTCGTCACCACGCCCAATTTCACCACGACCTTCGGCCTGTTGTCCGACGTGCTGCGCGGGTTGCCGCCCTTCACGACGCAGGTCCGGCAGGGCGACTGCCTCCCGCTCGGCGACGGCCAGAACGGCACGACCCTGAACGCCCCGCAGATTTCGCGCCTCAACCTGAAGCTGAACCAGGACAACTGGTCGTTCCACCTCGGCGCCAACTACAAGTTCGACCAGGGCACGCTGATCTATGCGACGATCAAGCAGGGCTACAAGGCCGGCCTGTTCTCGGCGATCGGCGCGACCGTGACCGACGAATATGACCCCGCCGTCCAGGAAAAGGTGATCGCCTATGAAGCCGGCTTCAAGGCGCCGCTGCTGAACGGGCGCCTGCGCGTCAACGGCGCGGCCTTCTATTACGACTATACCAACAAGCAGGTCCGCGCCCGGCTGCTGGTGCCGATCTTCGGCCTGCTCGAAAAGCTGGTCAACGTTCCCAAATCCTATGTCTGGGGCCTGGAGGGCGAGCTGTTCGCCGAGCCGGTCGACGGCCTGACCCTCAACGGCAGCGCGACCTATCTGAAGTCCAGGGTGTCCGGCACCTTCCGGACCACGGCGGACGGCCTGCCGGTCTACAACAACCAGGGCTATACCGGCGACTTCAAGGGATCGGCGCTGCCGTTCACGCCGAAGTTCAGCGCCAATGCCGACGTCCAGTATGAATGGACGGCGGGCGGCCTGAAGCCGTTCGTCGGCGCCGGCATCCGCTATCAGGGCGGATCGAACGCGACCTTCGAGAACCGCATCCTGCTGGCCGGCGATTTCAGGATCCCCGGCTATGAGACGGTCGACGTCCGGCTGGGCCTGGGCGCCGAGGACGACAGCTGGAAGCTGACCGCTTTCGGCCGGAACGTCTTCAACAAATATTATGTCGTCGCGAGGAATATCGGGCTCGATACCAACTTCCAGACGGCGGGCGCCCCGGCGACCTATGGCGTGATGCTGCGGGTTCGCATTCGGTGAAACGGGGGGCAGGGAACGGAACGGTCGCGGGCGCGCGGCCCGGTTGGAGGATTTCATGAAGGCGCTCATCCATCTGGGGCCGGGGCGGATCGGCTATGAATCGGTTCCCGATCCGATCCTGCCCGACCGGCAGGGCGCGCTCGTCAGGACGACGATGTGCGGCCTGTGCGGCAGCGACCTGCACCTCTATCATGGCGCGCCCGCGCATGGTTCCTACTGCATCGGCCACGAGGCGGTCGGCGAGGTGGTCGAGGTCGGATCGGAGGTGCGCGACTTCCGGGTCGGCGACCGTGTCCTGCTCCCCGCCATATTGGGGTGCGGACGGTGCGATCCTTGCCGGGCGGGCGACGTCTATCTGTGCCGGACGCAGAGCGCCCCGATGATCTACGGGCAGGGTTTCCCGGGCATCGGCGGCAGCCAGGCCGAGGCCGTGGCGGTGCCCAATGCCGACCGCAACCTGTGGCGGCTGCCGCCGGGCCTGTCGGACGAGGTCGGGATCATGCTGACCGACAATCTGGCGACCGCCTGGTTCTGCGCCCGCCGCGCGCGGGTCCGGCCCGGCGACGTCGTCGCGGTGATCGGCCTGGGGCCGGTCGGCCAGCAGGCGGTGATGGCGGCGAAGGCGATGGGCGCCGAGCGCGTCCTGGGCATCGACCTGTTGCGGAGCCGGCGGGCGGCGGCGGCCCTGCTGGGCGCGGAGCCGATCGAGGCGGCGGACGTGGTGCAGGCGGCGATCGAGCTGACCGGCGGCGACGGCCCGGATGTCGTGCTGGATGCGAACGGAAGCGCCGTCACGATCGGCCTTGCGATCGGCATGGTCCGCAAGGGCGGGCGGGTGTCCGTCGTCGGGCTGAGCGAAAGCCCGCAGATCGATTTTCCGATCATCGGCAGCATGCTCAAGAATCTCGATTTCCATATCGGCGTCTGTTCGGTCCAGGCCGAATTGCCCGCGCTGTTCGGCGCGATCGAGGCGGGCCGGATCGACACCGGCGCGCTCGAGGCGCTGGTGACGCATCGCATGGGATTGTCCGAAGGCGCCGAGGGCTATGCCCGGTTCGATGCGCGCGAAGGCGGCATCGGCAAGGTGGTCTTCGATCCGACGCGATGAGCGTGCGTCACGGCTCCATCCCGGCCGCGCGGCGGGCTGCGCCGGCGGTCCTTCCCGCCCTGTGCGTGATCGCCGCCGGGGCGATCATGGCCGTCGCGCCGGCCGGCCGGGCGCGGGCGTCCGACGCGCCCGGGCCGCGATCGGCCTATGCGGTCCATTGCGCCGCCTGCCATGGCCAGGACTTCCAGGGCGGTTTCGGCCCGGCGCTGAAGGGCGCGTCCTTCGTCGCGAAATGGGCGCCGCGGATGGACCGGCTCGCCGTCCACATAAGCGAGACCATGCCGCCCAGCGATCCCGGCTCGCTGCCGCCGGACGCCTATGCCGGGATCGTCGCGGCGATCGCCCGCGCCAATGACCTCGATCCGGCGGGCGGTGCGAAGGCCGGCGCCGCGAAGGCCGCCGATGCCAGTGCGACCGAGGTTCGCAACCTCGACCAGCCCGAGCCGAATTACGATCGCTATTATGAGCAGGTGGTCCGGCAGCGCCGCGAGACGCTGGCCGCGCTGCGGACGGTGTCCGACGCCGATCTCCGCGCGCCCGCGCCCGGCGACTGGCTGCACTGGCGCCGCAGCTATGACGGCGCCGGCGCAAGCCTGTTGACGCAGATCACCGCCGCCAACGCATCCCAGCTCGAGGTCGCCTGGAGCCTGGCGTTGCCGAACGGCACCAACGGCATCACCCCGCTGGTCCATGACGGGGTGATGTTCGTCAACAGCTCCGGCACCGTCCTCGCGATCGACGCCGCCAGCGGCGATCCGTTGTGGACCTTCAGCCGCCCGTCGCCGCCCGGCCTGCCGATCAGCCAGCCGCGCAGCATGGCGATCTATGGCGACAGGCTCTACGTGCCGACCTCCGACAACCACATGCTCGCGCTCGACATGCGATCGGGCAAGCTGCTGTGGGACCATCTGATCGCCAGCAGCAGCGGCACGCTGATGATCAGCGCGGGGCCGCTGGCGGTGCGCGGCAAGATCATCCAGGGCATGGCCGGCTGCGCGGGCGTCGGCGAGCCGAAGGGCTGCTTCGTCGTCGCGCTCGATGCGGAGACCGGCAAGGAGCTGTGGCGCTTCGACACGATAGCGACCGGCGAGCCCGACAGTTGGAACGGTGCCCCGCGCGCCGAGCGGTTCGGCGCGTCGATCTGGGCCACCGCCACCTATGATGCGGAGGACGACCTGATCCTGATCGGGACCGGCCAGACCTATCATATCGCCCCGCTGATGCGGAAACCGGCCCGCGCGGGCACGACCAACGACGCGCTCTACACCAATTCGACGCTCGCCTTCGATCCCGACACGGGCCGGCTCGTCTGGTTCTACCAGCACATGCCGCGCGAGGTGTGGGACTTCGACTGGGCGTTCGAGCGGCAGGTCATCCCGCTGCGCACCCGGACCGGCGAGCGGCGCGTGGTGGCGACGATCGGCAAGATCGGAATCCTCGACCTGCTCGACGCGAAGACCGGCGCCTATGTCGGATCGGTCGACATGGGTTTCCAGAATCTGGTCAAGGCGATCGATCCCCGCACCGGCCGGAAGATCACCGATCCGGCGCTCGATCCCGATCCGGACCGGTCCAGGTTCATCTGCCCCTTCGCCACCGGGGTCAGGAACTGGCCGTCGACCGCCTATGATCCCGGCCGCAGGCTGATCTACGTGCCCTTCACCCTGTCGTGCATGCACTATTCCTGGCGGAAGGGCGAAGGCTTCGACATCGCGTTCGGGATGACGCCGCCCCGCGCCGACGACGGCAATCTGGGCGGCCTCGCCGCGATCGACCCCGACGGCATGAAGGTGAAATGGGTCCGCCGCCAGCGCGCGCCGTCGGCGGGCTCGGTGCTGGCGACGGCGGGCGGCATTGTCGCCTATGGTGCGCGCGATCGTATTTTCCGGGTGGTCGACGGCCGCTCGGGCGACACGCTCTGGGCGCTGAAGCTCGACCAGGTGCCGAGCGCGAGCCCGATCAGCTTCATGGCCGGGGGCGTCCAGTATCTCGCCGTCACCACCGGCGGCGGTAGCCCGAACGACGTCACCGCCCGCGCGCTCACCCCGGAGATCGACGCGCCCGCGGGCGGGGTGCGGCTGTGGGCGTTCAGGCTCAAATCCGACCGGAGATCGCCCCGATGACCCGTCCTTCCTCCCGGCCCGCCCGTTCCTGGGGCCTCCTCGCGCTGCTGATCGGGGCGGCGGCGGTTCCGGCGCTGCTGTCCGCGCAGGCGGTCGACGAGCAGGCGGCGGTCTACGGCCTCGACGCGCGATCGCCGGTGCCGCTGACCAGCCAGATCTTCGAGAAGAGCTGCGCGGGCTGCCACGGCGCCGACATGACCGGCGGGATCGGCCCCTCGCTGATCGATGCGACATGGATCCACGGCGGGGACGATGCCGCGATCCTGAAGACGATCGCGGAGGGCGTGCCCGACAAGGGGATGCCCGCTTTCGCCGCTTCGCTGGCCGAGAATGAGCGGCTCGGCCTGCTGGCGCTGATCCGCGAGAAGGGGACCGACTATATCAAGGCGCGGACGGTCGAATCGCTGCCTTTCCCGACCGGTCCGCAGACGAGCGCGCACGCCGCCTTCCGCTTCGAGACGGTGGTCGGCGAAGGGCGGCTCGACACGCCCTGGTCGATCCTGTTCCTGTCGCCGGACCGGATGCTCGTCAGCGAACGGCCGGGCCGGCTGCGCATCGTCACCACTGGCGGCGAGGTCGGCCCGCCGATCGCCAACGTCCCCGCCATCGTCCATGACTTCGGGCAGGGCGGGATATTGGGCCTGGCGCGGCATCCCGACTATCGGCGCAACGGCTATCTCTACCTCGCCTATACCGACGAGATGCCCGACCGGTTCGGCGAGGCGCGGAAATGCGCCGGGCGGATCTATTGCTTCTCCACCGCGTCGCAGCTCAAGGTGATCCGCTTCCGCCTCGCCGGCAACGCGATGGTGGACCGGACGACGATCTGGCAGGCCGCGCCCGAAAGCTATCGTCTCTCGCCGAGCTTCGGCGGCCGGCTCGCCTTCGGCAGCGACGGGATGCTCTACATCACGGTCGGCGACCGGGCCTATTCGGCGATGGAGGCGCAGGACATCGCCACCCCCAACGGCAAGATCCATCGCGTCGCCGACGACGGCCATGTTCCGCCGGACAATCCGTTCGTCGGCGTGCCGGGCGCCGATCCGACGATCTGGAGCTTCGGCCATCGCAATCCCCAGGGCCTCGCCGTCGATCCGCGCAGCGGCCGGCTCTGGTCGTCCGAACATGGCCCGCGCGGCGGCGACGAGCTCAACCTGATCCGGCGCGGCGGCAATTATGGCTGGCCGCTCGCGACCTTCGGCATGGGCTATGACGGGCGTCCGTTCGACCCGGCCTATCCGCTCGGCCATTCGCAAGCGGCGATCGAACTGACCGCGCCGTCGCGCCCGATCGACCGTGCCGGCTTCATCGCCCCGGTCGTTCACTGGACGCCGTCGATCGCGGTATCGTCGATCCTCTTCTATTCCGGCACGGCATTCCCCGCCTGGCGCGACAGCCTGCTCGTCACCTCGCTTCGCCAGCAGAAGCTGCTGCGCCTGACGATCGAGCATGATGCGGTGACCGAACAGGAACTGCTCTTCGAACGGCACGGCAACGTCCGCGACGTTGCCGAGGCGCCGGACGGAAGCCTCTATGTCGCGATGAACCTCCCGTCACAGATCATCCGCATGGTCCCCGCGATGAAGTGAGCGAACCGGCGGAGCTGCTTCCCTCTTCTTCGTACAACCAGCCGATCGGACCAGATGCGATGGCCGACGAGATCCGACGCCGGCGAGGGATCGGCGCGGCGATCATGCAGGACGCCAGATTTTCACAGGAAGGAATCGAGAAACTCAGCAAGCACGGGTGCGAAGCGCGCGCTGTGGCCCAGCGGGTCGGACAAGGCGTGGTTGACCCAGAAATGCGATGCCCCCACGGCCTTGTGGGTGCGGACGTTGAATCGGGCCTGTTGCAGCGCGCGAACGAAAATCTCCGACTGCGCCGGGTTCACGAATTCATCGTCTCCGCCCCAAGCGATCAGGGCGGAGACCTTGTTCGCGGCGTAGCTGATCTGGCGCAGCGGGGATGCATCGACATAGCGCTGTTGATTGTCGAAGGGGTCGCAACCCAGCAGGTTTCGCACGACATTGCCGTCCGGCGGCGGGTTGAGCGCCAGGTCATCCTGCCAGTGGCGGAACAGATCGTAGATTCCGTAGGCCCCCACCAAGACCTTCACATGCGCGGCAATCGAGCCGAAGCCGTTGAGGCTCTTCGATGCCTCGAAGGCTCGATGCTCGGGTGCCAGTGCCGCCAATGCGGCAAGATGCGCGCCGGCCGAGGCACCGAACAGGCCTATCCGGTCGGGATCGACCGACAGCGTCGAGGCATTGCCGCGCGCATGGCGAATGGCGGCGAGGAGATCGCAGGGCGCTTCGGGGAAGGCCGTCCTCTGCGGGGTGGCCGTCCGGTAATCGATGGCGAACAGCGCATAGCCCCGCCCGGCGAGATATTCACCCCAATCCCGCCATTTCGCGCGATTGCAAACCCGCCACGCGCCGCCGGGCACCGCGATCAGCAGCGGAAAGCGACCGTCTCCCGCTGGGCGATAGAGATCGCCCCGCAATTCTCCCGCCGGGGTGGTGGCGTAAACGAGATCGGTCTGGATCGAGAGGGTGGCGGACATCGGTCAGCCTTCCCCTCTCAGCCGCGCCTCGAACAGTTCGATCACGCCCTGGGGGGCAATGGGCGAAACGAATATGTCCTGGTCGTGCAGCACCAATCGGATTTCCTTTTCCATCCGTGCCAGCATGCCGCTTTCATATGCGCGGAGCGCCGAGGCGACGTCGGCATGCTCGCCGCCGGTCAATGCGTCGGCAAGCTCGAGGGCGTCCTGCATGGCAAGGTTGACGCCCTTCCCGGTGAAAGGCGGCATCACATGGGCGGCATCTCCCGTCAACGTGACGTCGGGTTGCGGCGTCCAGTGCTGCGTGGGTTCATGGGTGTAGATCGGGCGCAGGACGAATTGATCGTCGGATGCGGTCAGCATCTGCAACATCTCGGGCGACCAGCCCGCATAATGGGCAAGCAGCTTCGTGCGGACCGACGCGGGATCCGTGAAATCGAACGCCTGGCGGGCAATCCACTCCTCCGTCTCGCGCAGGCAGGCATAGAGGCGGATATGCCCGTCCGAATTGCGCTGCGCCAGGATCGCGCGGTTGTCGCCGGTGACCATGATGGCTCCCTCGCCGACGAGGCGGGAGATATCGGGCCAATCGGTATCGGCCGCGGAAATCCGCCCTTCGATGAAGGTGATGTCGGAATAGCGCGGCTTGTCGGGGGACACCATCGGGCGCACCCGCGACCAGGCGCCGTCGCTGCCGAAGACGAGATCGGCCTGTTCGGTCGTGTCGTCTGCAAAGCGCAGGCAAAGCCCGCCTCCCTCGTTTCGCTCCACTGACAGCAGGCGGCGCCCCCATTTCACCGTGCCGGGCTCCAGCGAATCGAAAAGGATCGATTGCAAGGTGCCGCGGTCGATTTCCGGACGAGTCGAGGTCTCGTCGGACGGCCGCAGGTCGACGTAGATCTTGCCGTGATGGTCGAGGACGCGGGTTGCCTGGCCCTCGGGGCGCGCGGCCGCGTGAAACAGGTCCAGCAGGCCAGCCTTCTTCAAGGCGAGCTGGCCGGACGCCTCATGCAAGTCCAGCGATCCGCCCTGGTTGCGTGCTGCCAGCGAGGGATCGAGATCGTAGACGGTCACCGATCCGCCCCGCATCTGCAGCAACCTGGCCAGCGTGAGTCCGGACGGGCCGGCGCCGACGATCGCGATCTTCTTTCCCGCGATCGGGGATGTCGCATCATCTTCAGTCATATCCACCTCGATTCCGATCCGTTCAATATTGCGCACTCGGCCGCTTTGCGAAGCGGTCATACCAGGCCGAAAGCCGGGGCTGCTCGGCGCCGAAGGGAATGCCCATGCGTTCCCGGCAGGTCTGGAACAGCGGAAACAGCACGATGTCCGCGATCGTCAGCCGTTCTCCGGCGAGGAACGGGAAATCGCCGATATGCCGTTCGAGGGTCGTCAGGTGCTGGTCGACCAAGCCTTGCAGCGCGGCGCCGACGCTGGGTTCCTGCTTCAGGCGCGCGGCGAAATAGGGGTGGGTGTGCTGCATCGCCGCGATGGTGAGGACGCCCAGGTCGCTGGCGATCCGTTCGATCGCGCGGACATGGGCGCGGTGTCGCGGCGTCGTGCCGATCAGGCAGGGTTCGGGATGAAGTTCCTCGAGATATTCGATGATCGCGGTGGATTCGGGAAGATAGCTGCCGTCGTCGAGTTCGAGGACCGGTACGAGGCCGGCGGGATTGATGGCCCGGAAGGCGGGCGTCTTCAATTCACCGGAGGAGAGATCGAGATGGACGGCTTCGATCGCCAGTCCTTTTTCGGCGAGATAGATCGCCACGCGTCGACAATTGGCACCCGTCCGGTTGGTATGGAGTTTCATCGGTAAGCCCGTGTGAAAAATGGAGGGAGGCGGTGATGCCGCCTCCCTCCGAGGTCAGAAGGAACGCATCACGCTGAACATCACCGTCCGCGGCGGCCCGCTGGGCGCGGAAGGCACCAGGCCATTCGCGGCCCGCACCACGAAATAGTCCTCGTCGAGCAGATTCTTGGCGAGCAACTGGATGTTCCACAGCCGGTCCGGCGAATTGTAGCCGATCGCGAGATTGACGAGGCCATAGCCGGGCTCGCGCAGGATCGCGGCGTTGGACGCATCGAAATGGGTGCTGCTCTGGTGATAATAATCGGCCGCCAGATAGGCTTCGCCCCGACCGATCGGCTGGGTGTATTTGGCCGAGAGGGTGTAGGACAGCCGGGGCGCGTTGTTCAGGCGATTGCCCGAAGCGTTGAACAGGCCCGAATCCTCGGCATCGTCGTCGCCGGGCGTGAAGCGCGGATCGTCCTCCACGAAGGGCACGAGCGCGTCCGGGACCGACGCCGTGGGGAAGCGACGATATTTCGCGTCCAGATAGCTGAGATTGGCGGACAGGGTGAGGCGCGGCGTGGCCTGGGCCACGAGCTCCGCTTCGATGCCCTTGACCCTTGCGGTCGCGGCGTTGGTGATCTGGACGTTGCCGGGCGAAAGCGACTGCTGCACCTGCAGGCCGGAATAGTCATAACGGAAACCGGTCAGGTTCAGCCGCACGCGCCGGTCGAGCCATTGGGTCTTCAGGCCCAGCTCGTAGCTCTTGAGATGCTCGGGCTCGAAGCTGATGCCGGCGGTGTTGATCGCGGCATAGTTGAACCCGCCGCTCTTGAAGCCTTCCGAATAGGTCGCATAGGCCAGGATGTCGCGGTTCGCCTGCCAGTCCACACCCAGCTTCATCGAGAAATCGTCCCAGCTTCGCCGCAGCCGTGGCGGATCGAAGGGGAAGCCGGGGAGCTGGCCGCCGACGGCGGGGGGATTGCTGAAATCGAAGCTCGAATAGATCTGGTCGAACTTCTTGGTGTCCTTCGTGTAGCGCCCGCCGGCCGTCACGCTGAAGCCGGCCGGAAGATGGTAGGAACCCTGAGCGAAGACGGCCTTGGAATTGGCGCGCAGATCGGGCGCGATGACGTTCAGCTCGCCGCCGAAGGGCGGGTAGATGATCGCCCTGTTGTCCGACCGGTTGTGTTCCTTGATGTAGTAGAGGCCGAGGACGCCGTCGAAATCGTCGAAATTGCCGACGAGGTTGAACTCCTGGCTGAACTGCTTGGCGCGTTCGCCCTGGAATATCTCGGCGGCGGCGACTTCGCTGGCGTCCGCGTCCAGCGACAGGCTGTAGCGGCTGTCGCGGTAAGCGGTGATCGAGCGGAGCGACACCTGCTCGCTGAAGGTGAAGGTCACGTCCTCCGCGATGCCCCAGGCCTTGTTGAGGATATGGCCGGGGCTATCCAGCGCGACGGTGTGATATTTGCCGACCGTCGAGTTCGCGAGGCTGAAGAAGGGGGCGAGGAAGGCGGGGTAGGGGACCAGCAGATGGTCGTAGCTCTGCATTGCCTGGGACAGCCGGTTATAGTCGATGCGGGTGGTGGCATCGATCATGTCGTTGGGCGTCCACCGGACCTGCATCCGCATGCCGCCGCGGTCGGCGCTCGCCACGCCTTTCTTTCCGGGCACGATGTTGCGGTTGTAGGGCTTGTGATATTCGTAATTGCCCGCGACGCTGGCCGCCAGGACATCGGGGATCAGCGGCCCCGACGCGAAGGCTTCGCCACGGATCAGGTCGTAATTGCCCACGGTGAGCTTGGCCTTGCCCTCGAACTCGTCCGAAGGCCGGCGCGATACGATGTTGATGACGCCGCCCACGGCGTTGCGTCCGAAGGTCGTGCCCTGCGGGCCCCGCAGCACCTCGACCCGGTCGACGTCGAAAAAGTCCGAATATTGCTGGAAGGCGCGCGCGAGATACACGCCGTCGAGCAGCATCGCGACATTCGGGTCCGAGCCGTTGAAGACATTGTTGGTGCCGATGCCACGGATGTAGATCGACGGGCTCGCGGTGACCTCGCCGACCTTCAGGCTGGGCGTATAGCGTGCCAGGTCGGCGACCCCGGTCGTGCTCGTGCGGCTCAATTCCTGCCCGGAGAAGGCGGAAACGGCGAGAGGCGTCGACTGAAGCGCCGTCTGTCCCGATTTCGTCGCCGTGACGACGATGTCGGCAAGCCCGCCTTCGGCCGCCGGTGAGTCGGACTGTGCCAGGGCGCCGCCCGGCAGCAGGCAGATCAACGACGACGTCGCGATCAGGCTGAAAAATCTGGATTTGTTCATTCGTAGCCTCCCCTTTTTTGTAGCGCGGCCGATCGCTGATTAATTTAGCGAATCGGAAAATAATTTCCTTTGATCTCATATTTATCGAAAATTGCGAAGAAAAATATCGTATAGGAAATTTATGTTGACCTTCGTGAGTGCATATAAGTATTTCTAAAATATCATCGTCGGAGATCAAAATCTCCTTCATGCTGTGGAAGAGAAATCATGAGAATAATCCTCATCGTGATATTCATCGTGACGATATTCGCGATACCGGTTGTGATTTTCGGCGACCGAATCGAAGATTATCTGAATTTCGAGAGGATCATTTTTCTGCTCAAGGAGCATGGGTCCCTGGCTGCGGTAGCGGGAATTGCCGCGATTTCGGCCGATCTGTTCATCCCGACGCCGGCACATGCGATCATGACGGGGTTCGGGCTGGTGCATGGCTGGTTCGTCGGCGGCGTCCTGGCGAGTGCCGGGACCTTTCTGGCCGGAACCATCGCCTATTGGCTGTCGCGCGTCATGGGGCAGCGGGCGGCACGGTTCATCGCGGGCGAAGAGGATATGGAGAAGCTTCACGCCCTGTTCGAGCGATATGGCTTCGGCGCGATCATCATCTCGCGCTGGATCCCGATCGTACCGGAAGTGCTGTCCTGCCTGGCCGGCATGACCCGCATGCCGCACGCGCGCTTCGCGCTGGGCAATCTGATCGGGAGCCTCAGCGTGGGTTTCTTCTACGCGGGCTTGGGAGACGCTTATGGCGGGACGCCGCAATTCGCGCTGACCCTGTCGGTCGTCCTGCCGTTCCTCCTGTTGCCGCTGTTCCTTCTCATCGCCGCCCGTTCGCGCCGGGCGGCATAGCCCCCGGCGCGTGGCGGCGCGCACCGTCCCGGCGGCCGGCCAGGATGCTCTGGACGCTGCCGCCGGTTGCGGGAGGCGGTTACAACGCAAGGTCCATCTCGGCGCTGGCTGGGCGCGCGCAGCAGATCAGCACCTGGCCGCTTGCCGGCATGATGGGCGGCACCGGGCTATAGCTGACCTCGCCCGATCGAAGCGGGCACTGGCAGCTTTGGCAGACGCCGGTCCGGCACGCGTAGAGCGGCGACAGCCCCGCCGCTTCCGCGAGGTCCAGCAGCGTCAGCCCGTCATCGGCATGCCATTCGGCGGTCACCCCGGACTCGGCGAAACGGACCGTCGATCGCTCGACGGTCGGGACGACGCCTTCACCGGTCTCCGATGTCGTCGTCACGAAGGTTTCGGAGCGGATGAGTTCCGCCTTCACGCCAAGCTGCGACAGGCTTTCGCGGGTCAGAGCCTCGAACGCCTGGGGCCCGCAGATATAGAATTCGGTTTCCTTGCCCGGCATCGGCACTTCGCGGCCGAAGGGGTTGATCGGATAGGGCGCGCCGATGAGCGATGCCACCTGCTCCGTCGTCGGCCGTCCGGCGTGATCATAATCGATGCCCAGGCGGTCATCGGCGGCCGGCTGGGTGTAGAAGATGTGGCGTTCCAATTTGGGCACCTGGCGCAGCAGGCGCGCGACCTCGTCCCTGAAGGCGTGGCTGGCGCCGTTGCGAACCACTTCCAGCCACAATAGCGGCGGCGCGTTGTCGCCGCGTTCGATATGGGCGAGCAGCATGGGCAGCATCGGGGTGACGCCGATGCCCGCGCTGACCAGCCCGACCCTGCGGAAGCCCGAGCGATCGAGGACGAACTGTCCCGCGGGCGGGCGGACCATCACCGTGTCGCCGACCGCGACATGTCGGTGCATGCGGGTGGACGCCGCGCCGCCATCGATCTCCTTGATCGACAGCCGATAATGGCGCGCGTCGAGATCGATGCCGCTGATCGTCCAGGGGCGAACCAGTTCGCCTTCGCCGTCCCGTTCGGTTCTGACGGTCAGGAACTGGCCGGCGGCCGGCGGCGCCAGGGGGGCGTCGTCCTGCGGGGTGAGGAAGAAGGAACGGATGTCCTTCGTTTCCTCGACGATATCGGTGACGGTGAACGGCTTCCAACCCCGCCAGCGCCCGATCCGCATGCGTTCGCGGTCTTCGATGAGCGTGATGCGCTGGCGCACGGTCTTCGCCGCCTTGGCCCCAAGGGCGGGCAGTGCCAAGGCCCGCTTGAGGGACGGAAGATCGTCCGGGGACAGCGAGAGCAGCAGGCGCGACAATTCGGCCAGGCTGATATTCTCCGGGTTCGGGCTTTCGACCTCGATGAGGTCGTCGATCGAAACCTCCCCGGGGCGCAGCACCTCGAGATGGATGCCGACCTTGCCGGTCTCCATCATGCGCGGAAGGATCGTGTCCGGCTGGTCGATCCGCCAGGCGACCTTGAAGCAGGGGATGCGTGGCGAGGTGACCCGGAACTCGGCGGTGCCGATCCGGACGATATCGCCCACGCGGAGGCTTTCCTCATCGACGCCGGTAATGGTGAGATTCTCGCCCCACCACGCCCAGTTCCACCGCTGTCGGTCGGTGCCGGTCTCGGCTGCCCAGAAATCATAATGCTCGGCGTTGAAGGCAAGCATATGTTCGGTATGGACCGCGGTCATATTGTCTGCCGGCCCGTCGCTGACGATCTCGAGAGGGCCGGGTATCGGATCGCGGACGATGGAGCTTTGCACGGGACGGCCGCGCATTTCGACCATCTGGGGCATCGCGCGGCTGAGGGCTATGACCTTGGAGCTGTGACTGTTCATCGATTGACCTGTTGGAGGAGGAAATCGGGGCGGCGGCTCACCATCCCGCGGCGCTGCCGTCGCTGCGCGGGTCCGACGCCCCTTCGAGCCATCCTTGGGGATGGCGGACGATCGCGCCGGCATGGCCCATCTGCGACGAGAAGCCTTTGACGAGCTCGACGTCATGCCCGGCTTCCGCGAGCCGGCGGTAAAGGTCCGGAGCGAAGCGATCCTCGAGCTTGAGCGTGGTGCTGACATCGCCCCAGGCGCGGCCGAGCAGCCAGCGCGGGGCGGTTATCGCCTGTTGGAGCGGGACGCCGAACCGCGCATAGCGCGAGAATATCGCCGCCTGGGTCTGCGGCTGCCCTTCACCGCCCATGGTGCCATAGGCCATGACCCGGCCGTCGTCGAAATGGGCCAGGGCCGGATTGAGCGTGTGGAACGGCTTGCGGCCGGGGTGCAGGCAGTTCCATCCCCGGTCGGCGAGCCGGAAGCTGCTGCCGCGGTTCTGCCAGATCACCCCCGTGCGCGGGAGCACCAGGCCCGAGCCGAATTCGAAGAAGATGCTCTGTATGCCGCTGACGACCTGCCCGCGTTCGTCCGCCGCCGCGAACCAGGTGGTGTCTCCGCCGCCCACGGGCGCCGGCCAGGGCAAGGCGCGGGCCGGATCGATCGACGCGGCCATGCGATCGAGCGCACCCCGGTCAGCGAGGAGGGCGCGATAGTCGAGCTGCATATGGGCCGGGTCCCCGACCTCGCGGTCGCGGATCAGGAAAGCCTGCTTGGTCGCCTCGACCAGCGCGTGAACATGTTCGAAGCTGTCGGGCAGGCCGGCCTGCATCCGATCGAACAGCGCGAGGATGAGCAGCGAAGCGAGACCCTGGGTCGGCGGCGGCAGATTGAACAGCCGCGCATCGCGCAGCCGCAGGCATAGAGGATCGACCCTTTCGGCGCCGTGCGCGGCGAGATCCGCGAACGAGAGCGGGCTGCCCAGGTCCGCCAGATCGGCGGCCATGTCGCGGGCCAGCGCACCCTTGTAGAAATCGCCGAAGCCATCGGAGGCCAGCCGTTCCAGGGTGACGGCCAGCGCCGGTTGGACAAATGCTTCCCCGACGCGCAGCGGCCGGCCCGCAGGTTCGAATATCCGGGCATAGTCGCCTGGCTGGCTCGCCAGCTCCCCGCTCTTGGAACTGAGGATCTCCGCGCCGACTTCGGTCAGCACGACGCCGCTGCGGGCGTGGGCGATCGCATCGCGCAGGAGGCGCGCGCGCAGGTCTCGATGGGCGGCATCCGTACCGAGCAGCGCGGCCCAGCCGGATATCGTGCCAGCCACGGTGTTCGCGGCCAGCGGGCCCCGTCGCGGGATTTCGCCCCGTCCGGCATAGCGGTCGAGGCTGGCATTGCCGGCAGCCCGCCCGCAGGCGTCGATCGCCCACACGTCCCCGTCTGGCTCGGATATCAGCCAGAAGCTGTCGCCGCCGATGCTGGTCATGTGGGGATAGACCACGGCGAGGCAGGCCGCGACGGCCACCGCGGCCTGGGCGGCGCTCCCGCCGTCTTTCAGAACATCGAGGCCGGCCTGGCTGGCCAGATGGTGAGGGGAGGTGACCATCCCTCTCAGCGAACGAACGGAGTGCAGCATATCGAACGGATCCCGGAACCGCGTCTTCGGCGGGGCCCTCGGAGACGGTGTCCGGGAATTTCCTTTCCACCAAATGCGAGGCCGATCCGACTATGATCGGGGCTGCCGACGCATTGAAGTCGGGAGAGGGGTAGGCGGAGGGGTAGCGTCGCTCGATGCCGGCGGCGTGGTCCGGCTCAGTGGTGCGTGGCGCTGGTCTGCGTCACGAAATGGGCCAGCGCGCGGCGATTGGCATAGCCGCCGTGCAGGCCATATTTCTCGTAGATGCCCTTCAGATAATAGCGCACCGTCTCGGGCGAGATGTTGAGCTGCCGGGCGATCAGCTTGTTGCTCATGCCCTCGGCCAGGTGGCGCAATATGTCGCGCTCGCGCTGGTTCAGGAGGGTCGCGGGCCCCGATGGCGCCTCGTCCTGGAGCGCAAGGACCTGGCTGACGAACGGGTCGTTGCCGATCCCTGCCCCATTGCCGTCGACAGCCCCCGATGCAAGCAGGGACAACAGCGCCAGGGCATCCCGTCCATTCTCGATGAAGGGGGCCACGATATGGCCCTTGCGCGCCAGCCGGGTCGCCTCGTGCAACATGTCGATCGCACGCTCGCGCCGCTGTCCCTGATCGAGCAGCAGGGAGGCCGCGATCAACAGGTCGATCCGCGACCGCTGGCGACCCTGGACATGGCATTCGTCCAGTTGGGCGAAGAGACGGGCGAGGGCTCCGTCGAGGTCGCCGGCCATGGCGTCGCGGCGCGCCCGTACGACCGCGCGAAGATCGCGGATGCGCCAGGGAAGAGGGGAGGCTGCGTGAAGCGGCCCGCGATCGAGCAGGTGCGCGACATCGTCGCTTTCCGGCGCGAGGGCCGCTCGTTCCAGCAGGAGGAGATGTTCGAGATGGCCGATCCGGTTCAGCCGGGCGAACTCGATCGCTCCGTCGAGCGTCCGCCGCGCATCGGCGTCGCCATGACGGCGGGCGGCCAGCTTCGCCGCCGTGCGGAAGCCCAGATAGAGGGCGTCCCAATAATATCCGCCCTGGCCGACTTCCGCCGCAAAGCCGTCGCTGAGGCGTTGCGCCTCCTCGAACCGGCCCTGATCATAGGCAAGCCGGGCCTGCAGCGGCTTGATCAATCGCAGCGACTGCTCGTCCTGCGGGCGCTGTTCCAGAAAGAGCTGCCGGGCATGGTCATAGGCCCGTGCGCAGGCCTCGATGTTCAGCATTTCCGCGTAGATCCTGCCCGAATGGAGATGGATGTAGCCGAGTCCATTGGTGGCGTTCTGGCAGGTGTAGAAATGAAGCGCGTTGCGATAGCGGGCGAGGGCTTCGGGAAAGTCGCTGGCATCGAAAGCGATGGCGCATCGGACATTCTCCACGAAGCCGCGAATGCCCTCGTCGCCGTAGCTGACCGCTTCGATCATATCGAGCGCGGCCAGCGCCGGCCCGCCGAAGCCGCGGCCGTCATACATGGCGATGGCCACCTCGACGATCGCCGTGTCGCGGGCGAGCAGCCGGTCGGATCCGGCGGCGCCATTCAGCTCCGTCGTGCGGACATGCTGCAGGATGCGATCGGCGACATCGATCCGGCCGCTTTTGGCGGCCAGGAAGGCATGGGCAAGGGCCAGGCGCGGTTTGGTTTCGAGAATGTCGACCGGGACATGCTGCATGACCTCGCGCAGTTCCCTGCCGCCGCGGGAGACGCCGAACATCGCCGTGTCGAGCGACAGCGCCCAGCGGGCGGCCAGGGCGCCGTCACCGGCGAGATCGGCGCAGGTGATGGCCCGCTGCACGTCCTGCCGCTGCCAGAAGATCTGGGCGGCCTTTCGTGCCAGATGGCGAAACTCTCCGCCGCGCTTGCGGAGATCGCTCTCCAATCGGCGGCGCACAAGGGGATGGCAGCGATAGGAGGGATCGGAACCCTCGTCCGCCGCCAGCACATGACGATCGACGAGCTGGTCCAGAACATCCCAGGTCGAGGCATCGCCCGTGAGCTTATGGGCCAGATCGCCGTCGAAGGTTTCGAGGAAGGCGGTCCGGATCATCAGGTCGCGCTGGGGTGCGGCGAGATCGGACAGGATTTCGTCTTCGATATAGGAGGCGACGTCCGGCCAGATCTCATCGATCAGCCGGGCCATGTCGTTCGCGTCGTGGGTCCTGCGCTTTCGCTGCCAGCCGAGATGGACCGCCTCGACAGCCGTAGGCCAGCCCTCGCTCCATGCCAGCACCATGTCGACGGCGTTGTCGGGCAAGGCCCCCTCGAACAGCGCGGCGGTCTGGTCGCGCCCGAAGCCGAGGGCGGCTTCGTTCACGCGCGCCGCGCCACCGCTGATCCAGCGCCGCCGAAAGCGGATGGCAATCCGGTTCCGCGAGGCGATGGCGATCCGGTCACCGGGGCGCTGCCGGGCGCTGATATCCGCGATCGCTTCGCCGAACCGCCGGTCGGGTGCGCGATCGAAACCGTCGATGACGAGCAGCAACGGACCGGCGCCGCGCTCGGCCGCATCGACCAGTTCTCCGAGTTGGCTGGCCGATGTGGACGCGGGCTCGATGAAGAGCGTGGTGAACCCGGCTTCCAGCGCCCGGTCCCGCAGCGTTTCGCACCAGCGCGTCTTGTCGTATCCGGCGCCGGCCTCCACCAGCAGGATCGGCGGCGCCAAAGGATCGCGCAACCAGTCATGCTGATCGAAGGAGCGGCCGGCCGTCATCATTCATCCCGGCGATCGGCGATGGGCGGGCAGGCCGGCGGCAATCCGGGCGGACCGTTCCTCATGCCCATTTTGGCCGACATATTTTCCGATACGACATAGAATGTGAAAATTAGGATCATCGATCCCCACTGGCAAGGCGGTCTTCGGCGTCCCGCGGAGCGTCATGCGGCCACGCGCTTCGCCGCGCTCGCACGACCTGCGAGTTCGTAGAGCGTCGTGTTTCCGGTAAACCAGAAGGTCTGGAATTTCAGGTGCTTGATCTTCCATCCGTCGGGCGTGCGGATGGCGTCGATCAGATAGCGGCCACCGCAGGCCACCCGGCGATCGCCCCGGTCGTTATTGAGGAAGTGCTCGGCTTGGATATAGCATCTGGTCCGGGCCCTATCCCCTTCGACCTCGTGATACATGTTGCTCACGACATGCTGGGTGGAATCGAAACCGGTGATGACCGAGGCCAGGATTTCGAGATAATTGTCGGCACCGCGCATCGGCTCCGCGGCATCGTCGGTCGCAACGCCATGATCGGTGAAGTCGAAGGTCGCATCCTCGACGATATTGGCCCGGTAGAGCGCCCATTGGTGAGTATCCATGGCGTGCATGCACTTGTACACCATCTCGTCGAGCGCGCGCTTGTCCAATAAAGTCTGAAGGCTGTCGGCCATGAAGGGTCTCCCGGATCGCAACCCGCAATTATCGTCATGGTTCGGACCCGGACAATCCGATCGCCGGGTAGTCCGGTCGGTAGGATGCGACCCATGCAATTTAGGAAAGTGCGCATGACCGGTACGAAAACGGGATTGTTGCCCCGCCTTTCGCACTTCTGTAAGCCGCTGAAAACCCTTGGTCAGCGGGATTTCAGGCGTTGCGGCCCGGATGCCCGATCGGAAAGAGTGTGGAATCATGACGCAGGACATCGCCGATCTGGGAGCCCGATTGCGGGCCATTCGCAAATCCAACAACTGGAAGATATCCGACGTCTCGCGGATGACGGGATTGGCGATTTCCACGATTTCGAAGGTGGAAAACGGCCATATGTCGCTGACCTACGACAAGCTGATGCAAGTCGTGAAAGGACTGTCGATCGATCTCGTCGATATCTTTTCGAATCCGGCTATGTCCGAGGCGCCTGCCCGGGCGATGGTCACCGCCCGCAGGAGCGTCGGACGAGAGGACAATTCCTACGAAATCGACGCTCGTTTCTATAACTACCGCTATCTCAATACCGATCTCGCCCAGAAGGCGATCATTCCCATTCTCGGTGAAACGACCGCGAAGTCGATCGAGGAATTCGGAGATATGATCCGCCACGAGGGCGAGGAATTCCTCTACGTCCTCGAGGGAAACCTCCTCGTCTACACGGAGTTTTACAACCCCGTCCGGCTGACCGTCGGCGAATCGCTCTATATCGATAGCACGATGGGGCACGCCTATATCGCGGTCGATTGCGAGAAGGCCAAATTCCTCTGCGCCTGCACCAAGGATGATCGGTCGCTGCTGATCGAAAAGGCGCAGTCGGAGGAAGGCGACACTCCCATGGGCAATGATCGCGCGCATGCACCCGCCGTGAAGGGCGGCCGGCGGATCGGAAATGGCGGAACCCGCAAGACTTCCGGTGCTGCCGGTCCCAGGCGTCGGTCGATTGGCAAGGGTTGAATTTAGCGAATAATAAAAATTTTCCTATCGTACTTGTTAAGTTGAAGCGGCTTGCGTAAACCCCGGCGGGCAACGTCAAGGGGGATCGATGACTGCACCTCATTTCCATATCGCCATCGTCGGCGCCGGTATCGCCGGGGCGTCGCTCGCGGCGAATCTGCCGACCGGCCAGCGCGTGTTGCTGGTGGAGGGTGAGGATGTGCCCGGCTTCCATTCCACGGGGCGGTCGGCGGCGATCTTCTCGGGAATTTACGGAAATGCGCCGGTGCGGGCATTGTCGCGCGCGAGTTTCGACTTCTTCTCCTCCCCGCCGGACGGTTTCTGCGACGCGCCGCTGATATCGGATCGGGGTGTTCTCTTTCTCGTCGGCGGGGACCAGTCGGCATCGCTGGAAAAAATGCTGGAGGAGCCGGACGTGCGGGGGGCGACGCGATTGGTCGATGTGGCCGAGGCCGTTGCGATGGTGCCCTATCTCAAGCCCGATTCCATCGCCTGCGGCCTGTACGAACCCGATGCCATGGACCTGGACGTCAGCCTGCTGCACTCGGCTTTCCTCCGGCAGGCCAGGGCGCGCGGCGTGGAATATGCAGGGTCCGCGTCCGTTTCGGCGATAGCGCGGCTTGATGGCGCCTGGACGCTTCATACGCCCAAGGGGGATTTCACCGCCGATGTCCTGGTCAATGCCGCGGGCGCCTGGGCGGATCGGCTGGCGGGCATGGCAGGCGCGGCGCCTCGCGGCATCCGGCCGATGCGGCGGACGATGGTGCTGGCCGATATCGCGGGCGATGCCGTCGACCATGGCTGCCCCATGGTGGTCGACATCGACGAGCAATTCTATTTCCGGCCGGAATCGGGTGGTCTCCTGCTTTCTCCGGCCGACGAGACGCCGGTCGAACCCGGTGACGTCCACCCCGAAGAACTGGACATCGCGATCGCGATCGACCGGGTGGAGGCGGTTGCCGCGTTGACCTTCCGACGGGTCCGCAGCAGCTGGGCCGGGTTGCGGAGTTTCGCGCCGGACAAGACCCCCGTGGTCGGGTTCGACGGGGCGGTTCCGAACTTCTTCTGGCTGGCCGGGCAAGGCGGTTATGGCATTCAGACGGCTCCGGCGCTGGGGCGGCTGGCAGCGGCGCTCCTGATGGGCGAGGCGCTGCCGCAGCGGCTTGCCGACCACGGCGTCGACGCACGGGCGCTCGATCCCAATCGGCCGTCGCTGGCTGTCGAGGGAACGGCGGCGTGACGCGGGGGCCTGCCACGCGTCGACCCCTGGGCGTCTTCGCCGCTGGCCTGCAATGCGAGACCAATACCTTCTCGCCTTTCGTCGCCGGGCTGCAGGCGTTCGAGGAAGGCGGACTGCTGCGGGGCGCGGCGGCGTTGGAAGGGCAGGGGGCGGATCATGCGGCGGCGCGTCTGTGGCGTGACCTTTCCGAGCGCGACGGGCATCGCTTCACGCCCAGCCTGTTCGCGCTGGCGCACCCGTCCGGCCCTACCGTGCAGTCGGTCTATGAGGGATTTCGGGACGAGATCGTAGCAGACCTGCGGGCCGCCGGGCCGGTGGATGTCGTGCTGCTGTTCCTGCACGGGGCCATGGTCACGACGCAACGTGTCTCCTGCGAGGTCGATCTGGTCAGGGCGGTGCGGGCGGTGGTCGGCGAAAAGGCCGTCATTGGCGTCGAGCTCGATCCGCACTGCCATCTGTCGCAGGAACTGATCGAAGCCGCCGATGCCGTGGTCCTGATGAAGGAATATCCCCACGATGATTTCGTCGGCAGGGCGCGCGATCTTCACGACATATGCGTCGCCACTGCACTGGGGGAGGCCCACCCCTGTTCGGCTATCTTCGACTGCCGCATGGTCGGTTTCTATCCCACGACGGGCCAGCCCATGCTGGGTTTCGTCGATGCGATGCGGGCCGCCGAACGTGAGCCCGCGGTCTTGTCGGTCGGCCTCGCGCACGGTTTTCCCTGGGGCGACATGTCGGCCAGCGGCTCGCGCGTGCTCGTGACCACGAACGATGCGCCGGCACTGGCGGAAGCAACGGCGGCCAGCATCGGGCGGCAATTCTACCGGCTCCGGCAGGCGTTGTTGCCCAGTCTGCCGACCATCGACGAGGCGCTGGACAGCGCTGCGGATCGTCCGGGCCTGACGGTGCTCGCCGATATGGGCGATAATCCCGGCGGCGGCGCGCCGGGCGATAATGTCGCCCTGCTTCGTCGGATGCTGGCACGGGGCGTCACCAATGCGGCGGTCGGCGGCTTCTGGGATCCGATGGTCGCCCGGATGTGCCGGGAGGCCGGGCGGGGGGCGGTGCTCGACCTGCGGCTGGGGGGCAAGACCGGCAAGGCGTCGGGCGACCATCTCGATCTGAGGGCCGTGGTCCGGAACTATGTCGAGGATCATCATCAGGTCGGGCTGGGCGGGTCGACCTGTCCGCTGGGCCTGTCCGCCTGGATCGAAGCGGACGGCATCGACATCGTCGTCACCAGCATCCGGGCCCAGACCTTCGACCCCTCGATGTTCACGGGACTGGGGATCGATGTGGCCGCGCGGAATGTCGTCGCCGTCAAGTCGAGCCAGCATTTCCATTCGCGCTTCCAGTCGATCGCCGAAACCATCCTCTGGGTGGCGACGCCGGGCGCGCTGAACATGGATTTCGCGGCGATCGATTACGCCCGCAAAAGCGATGCCGATTATTTTCCGCGGACGGCCGATCCTCTCGGCCTGGACGGCGAGGCCGCCCATACGGCGGTGGAGAAAGACGATGAATGAGGTGACGGCGCCGGCCTCCGAACTTCGCCAGAACTGGAAGCTGCTTGTCGCGGCGACGCTGTGCGCCGCGATGGGCATGCCGACGCTGGCGTTGTTCAGCATCGGCATCTTCGCCCCCATCTTCGCCAAGGCGTTCGGCTGGTCTTTCGCGGCGATCATGGGCGGGCTGGCGCTCAGCTCGGTCCTCATCCTGTTGGTGGGGCCGATCGTCGGCAGGCGCGTGGACCGATATGGATCGCGCGGGATCGGGGCGATCTCGCTCGCGGGGCTGGGGATCGGCTATGCCAGCTTCGCGCTCGCGACCGGATCGATCGTCCAATATTATCTGAGCTGGTTCTGCTTCGCGCTGTTCGGGATGGGCGCGACCGCGATCACCTTCTCGCATGCGATCAGCCGGAATTTCTCGCGCCAGCGTGGCATCGCGCTCGGCATCACCCTGTCCGGTTCGGGCCTGTGCGCCATCCTGGTGAAGCTGTTCGCCAACTGGGCGATCGATCCGCTCGGATGGCGGATGACGATGGTCGCGATCGGCGCGGTCCCGATAGTGGTGGGCATACCGCTGATCCTCTGGGGCTTTCCCCGTCGCTCCGAAGGGGCCGTGGCGAGCGTGCCTGAAAGCGCCGTCTCCGCACCGGCGGCGCTGCCGGGGATGACGCGCGGCGAAGCTTTCCAGAGCCGGGCCTTCTGGCTCATCGCGCTGGGTTTCACGCCGATCGCCTTCGCCAACGGCGCCCCGCTGCCCAATATGGAGAACATCCTCCAGGCGGTCAGCGTCGGGCCGGAGGACGTCGTCCGCATCACGTCGCTGATGGGCGGGTTCATCCTGATCGGACGGATCGCCGGCGGATGGCTGATCGATCATTTCTGGGCACCCGCCGTCGCCGCCGTCCTGCTGCTGCTCGCGTCCGCAGGCTGCATGCTGCTGGCCCAGGATCAGATCACCCATGTGCAGGCGATGATCGCCGTCGCCGCGCTCAGTGCAGCGGCGGGGATGGAATATGATCTGCTCGCCTTCCTGATCGCCCGCTATATCGGCGTCCGCAGCTATGGTGCGGTCTATGGCATCCTGTTCGGCCTGTTCGCGATCGGCGCGGGCGGCGGGCCCGCGCTTCTGGGGCGTGCCTTCGATCTGGCCGGCAATTACGCTATCGGCCTGATCTGCTGCGCGATCGCTCTGGCGGTGGCGATCGTGCCCATCCTATTGCTCGGCCGATACCCCGTTTTCGAGACCGTCGCGCCGGAATGACGCCGCGCATCGTGAATCATGGACGTGATCAGGGAGAGACGAGGATGACGTCAGCAGGTCGACTGGCCGGGAAGGTGGCCCTCGTCACCGGCGCGTCGCGCGGGATCGGGCGGGCCATTGCCGAGGCCTATGGCCGCGAAGGGGCCCGCGTGATCGTCAACTACGTCGCCGACCAGGCGGCGGCCGAGGCGGTCGTCGACAGGATCAAGGCGCTGGGCAGCGATGCCGTGGCGATCCAGGCCGACAGCGCCGATCCAGCCGCATTGCGACGGCTGTTCGCACAAGCCGGCACGGTGTTCGACGGGCTCGATATCGTCGTCAACAATGCCCATCCCGGCTGGGGGGAAGGCAAGCCCACCGAATTGAGCGAAGCCGATATCGACCAGCAGCTCGCGGTCCTCAAAGGCTATATCATCGCCTTGCAGGAGGCCGGCCGGCGCGTGCGGGATGGCGGCGCCATCATCTGCATCTCTTCGGGAACCACGCGGGTAGCGGTCCCCCAGCATTGCCTCTACGCGTCGATCAAGCTTGCGATCGAGCAAATGGCCCGCGCGCTGTCGCGGGAAGTCGCCCCGCGCGGCGTTCGTTCGGTGTCGCTGGCGCCGGGGCTGACCCGTACCGACCGCATCGCCGGTCTCGACGTCGGCCCGGTCGGATCGGCGCCGATCATGGGCGCGCCCACCCCCTTCACCCGGCCCGGAGAGCCCGAGGAGGTGGCCGATGCAGCCGTCTTCCTTGCCTCCGACGAGGCGCGATGGGTCAATACCACCACGCTCTACGTCAATGGAGGCGCCGTTTATGCCCAATAGTCGTTCGATCGGCGCCCTGCGGGAGGCAGGTGCTTCATGGCGGTGAGGACCGAGCCGTTCGTCTCGGCGCCGATCCCCGTCGGTACGAAGGGCGTTCCCGCCGCCTCGATCGGCAGGCCCGCTTCGGCGATGGCGGAGGGCCGGTGGGGATTGTTCGACGGTGACGTCCTGTTCCCGGCCTGCATCCTCAAGCGCAGCGCGATCGACGGCAATCGCGCCGCCATGCGGGAGTTTCTTCGCGACACGTCACTGCATCTGGCGCCACACGGCAAAACGACGCTGGCGCCGCAGCTCTTCGCGTTGCAGGAAGAGGATGGCGTCTGGGGCTTCACGGCGGCCACCGTCGCCCATGTGCAGACCTATCGGCAGGCCGGCATCGACCGGATCTTCTATGCCAACCAGCTCGTCGATCCGACGGGCCTGTCCTATGTCCTCGATGAGCTGGCTGCCGATCCCGCCTTCGAGTTCTTCTCGTTGGTCGACAGCGGCCGAGGGGCGCGCCTGCTGGCGGAGGCGGCTCTTGCGCGCGGCCTGGAAAGGCCGCTCGACGTACTCATCGAGATCGGCATGCCCGGCACGCGCGGGGGTGTGCGGACAGAGGAGGAGGCGATCGCGCTCATGTCCGCGATCGACGCTCTGCCCCAGTTGCGGCTACGCGGCGTGGAGGCATTCGAAGGGGTGGTTTCGCTGGATCGGGCGGGCGCGGAACGGGTGAGACGCCAGCTCGACCTGGTACGACGTACGGCCGCGCATATATCGACGGGACTGCCCGGCGACATGCGGTTGATCTTTTCCGCCGGCGGATCGGCCTTTTTGGAACAGGTCGCCGAGGAGATGGCGAAATGGCCGTTTCCTGCGGATTACGTGCTCCGTAGCGGCTGCTACATCACCAACGATCATGGCATGTACGCGCGCGCGCAACGTGATCCCGATTTGCGGGGCGCGATCGGATTTCGCCGCCCTTTCCAGCCGGCCATCGAAGTGTGGGGGCACGTGCTGTCCCGGCCGGAGCCCAACCGGGTGATCGTCGGTATTGGCAAGCGCGACATCTCCTACGACATCGAACCGCCGCGACCGGTCGGCTGGGCCCGGCGCGGGAGCATGATGGCGGAGGCGCTATCCGATGGCCTGGCGGTGTCAGGCCTCAACGATCAGCATGCCTGGATAACCTTGCCGGTGGACCACCCCATTGATGTCGGTGACCTCATGGCGCTCGGCTGTTCCCATCCCTGCACCACCTTCGACAAATGGAAATATCTGCTCATGGTCGACGACGATTATCGAATCCTCGACGCCGTCGTGACGCAATTCTAGGTGTGCGGTCCCGGGCTATAGCGGTGCATCGCTGATCCTGAGGCGGCAGGGGGGGACTCGACCACTTCCCGCCCGTCGAATGCGCCGCTTATCTCAAAAATCGGGTCATCGTGCGGCGGAACGTCAGGCCGCTTTAGCCGAAGCGAGCCGGCAAAACCCTGCAGCCAAAAAACATCGACGGCGCGTAACGCTACACCGTTTCTAGGAAACGGATTAGAGTGACGGTTCGACTTAGGTCTTTTTGGAAAATTGGCGCGCCCGGAACGATTCGAACGTCCGACCCTCAGATTCGTAGTCTGATGCTCTATCCAGCTGAGCTACGGGCGCGCTGTGAGGGGGGCATCTAGTCGGGGATCGCGCCGGACGCAACCCCGTTGCGCAGATTTTATCGCGGGCCTAGAGCTTGACCATGAAAAGCCGCCTTTTCCCTGCCTTTCCTATCTTCGGCGCGGGCCCCGTCGGTCGCGCTGGTCGCGTCGGTCGCATCGGCCTTGCGGGGCTCGCCGGCCTCGTCGGGCTCGCGGGCCTGGCCGGCTGCGCCGACACGCGGACCGGCTATCCGTCGCTGGTGCCGCGCCCGATCGAGCGGGAGGTGATGCAGGCGGAGGCGGTGCCCCCGGCGGCGCCGGCCACGCCCGCGCCGCCGGCGCCCTCGGCCGACATCGCCCAGATCGTCGCCGGCGCGCGCAGCGCCGACGCGGCGTTCCGCGCCGAGGTCGAGAAGGCGCGCGCCGCGATCGAAGCGGGCCGCTCCGCGCCCGAGGGCAGCGAGGCCTGGGTCGCCGGGCAGCAGGCCTATAGCAACGCCGATATCGCCCGCCTGCCGGTCGCCGACGCGCTCGCCGAGCTCGACCGGCGGCGCGAGGCGGCGGTCGATGCCGGCGATTCGGCCAGCGAGGCCGCGATCGCCGAGGCGCAGGGCCAGCTCCAGGAGCTGCAGGAGGCCGAACGCGCGCTGCTCGTGGCGCTGCTGCCCGCCTGATCGCCGCCTGCTTCCCGCCTGATCCCCGAGGTTCCGGAAATGACCCACGACCTGCCTGCGCCGCCCGTCGCGGCCCGCCGTCCGCACAGCTATAGCCGCCACGGCCGCACGATCGACGATCCCTGGGCCTGGCTCAAGGACCCGAAATATCCGACCGTCGACGATCCCGACGTCCTCGCCTATCTGCGCGAGGAGAACGCCTATTTCGAGGCGGCGATGCAGCCGCACGCGGCGCTGGTCGAGACGCTGTTCGCCGAGATGAAGGGCCGCCTCAAGGAGGACGACGCCAGCGTCCCCCGGAAGGACGGCGACTGGCTCTACTGGTGGGCCTACAAGCCGGGCGGCCAATATCGCCTCTGGTATCGCAAGCCCGCCGACGGCGGCGCCGATGCCGATGCCGATGCCGATGCCACCGGGACGGTGATCCTCGACGAGCCGGCCGAGGCCGCGACGGTCGACTATTTCCGCCTGCAGGTGCTGAGCGTCAGCCCCGACGGCCGGCTCGCCGCCTGGTCGGCCGACCGCAGCGGCGCCGAGCGGTTCGAGCTGCGCATCCGCGACCTCGCCACCGGGCAGGACATCGAGACGGTCACGACGGTCGCCAACGGCGCGGTCGCCTGGGGCAATGACTCGCGCAGCCTCGCCTACACCGAGGTCAACGACAATTGGCGCACCTATCGCGCGCGGCTCCACATCCTCGGCACCGATCCGGCGACCGACCGGACGCTGTACGAGGAGACCGAGGAGCTCGGCTTCAACGTCGGCGTCGGCAAGACTCAGGACGAGCGCTGGATCGTCATCGCCACCGGCGACAACCAGACGAGCGAGGTCCGCCTCGTCCCCGCTGACGATCCGGGCGCCGCGCCGCTGCTGGTCAGCGCGCGGCAGGTGAAGCGCGAATATACGGTCGACAGCGCGCATGGGTCGCTCTGGATCCTGACCAACGACGACCATGTGAACTTTCGCGTGGCGCGCGCCGATCCGGCCGATCCGGGCCGGTGGGAGACGGTGATCGCCGGTTCGGACCGCGTCTACATTCGCGGGCTGACCGCCTTCGCCAGGCATCTGGTGCTGACCGAACGGGTCGACGGGCTCGATCAGGTCCGCCTGCGCGGCTATGACGGCGCCGAGCACCGCATCGCCTTTCCGGAGGCGAGCTACACTGCCGGCCTCGGCAGCAACCCCGAATATGACCCGGCCGCCTATCGGCTGAGCTATGCGTCGATGGTCACGCCGCAGACGGTGTTCGACTATGATCCCGCCGCACGGACGCTGACGACGCTCAAGGTGCAGGAGATCCCGTCGGGCTATGATCCGTCGCTCTACGCGACCGAGCGGCTGATGGTCCCTGCGCGCGACGGCAAGGCGATCCCGGTGTCGGTGGTCTATCGCAAGGGCTTCCCGAAGGACGGGTCGGGCAAGTTGTTCCTCTATGCCTATGGCGCCTATGGCCATGCGATCCCGCCGGGCTTCTCGACCGTGCGGCTGTCGATGGTCGATCGCGGCTGGGCCTATGCGATCGCCCATATCCGCGGCGGCGACGACCTCGGCTATGACTGGTATCTGCAGGGCAAGGCCGAGCAGCGCTGGAACACCTTCCACGATTTCTCCGACGCGGCGAAGGGGCTGATCGCGGCGGGCTTCACCAGCGCCGGCAAGATCGCGATCAACGGCGGCTCGGCGGGCGGCGAACTGATGGGCGTGGTCGCCAACACCGATCCCGAGCTATGGGGCGCGGTGGTCGCCGACGTGCCCTTCGTCGACGTGCTCAACACGATGCAGGACGAAAGCCTGCCGCTGACGCCGGGCGAATGGCCCGAATGGGGCAATCCGATCACCGACCCGGCGGCGTTCGAGCTGATCCGCAGCTACAGCCCCTATGACAATGTCGCGGCGAAAGCCTATCCGCCGATGCTGATCACCGGCGGCCTCAACGATCCGCGCGTCACCTATTGGGAGCCCGCCAAATGGGCGGCCCGGCTGCGCGCGACCAAGACCGACGACCATCTGCTGCTGCTCAAGATCAACATGGGCGCGGGGCATGGCGGCAAGTCGGGCCGCTATGAATCGCTGCGCGAGGATGCGGAGGCCTATGCGTTCGTGCTGACGCAGATGGGCGGCGCGGGGGCCTGACTTTTCGTCATCCCGGATTTGATCCGGGATCCAGAAACGCAACGTCGGAGCAAGAAGCGCAGCGTTGCGTCTTCGGATACTGAAACGAGTTCAGCATGATGAGCACCGTGGGCGCCCGGGCCGGCTTAGTCCCGACTTGCCCGCAGCGCCGCCCCGGCGGCGAAGGGCGCCAGCGCGGTGAGGACCAGCGCGGTGGCGCCGAGCAGCTTGAGCGCGCCCATGCCGTCCGGTCCCAGCGCGCCGGCGCCGAAGATCAGCAGCGGCACCGCGAGCGGCAGCATGACGAGCCCCGCCAGCGCCCCCGCGCCGCGCAGGCCGAGGGTCAGCGCGCTCGTCATCACGCCCAGCGCGGCAAGCGCGGGGGTGCCGATGGCGAGGCCCAGCTCCAGCCGGCCGAGCATCGCCCCGTCGAGCTTGAGCAGCGCGGAGGCGGGCAGGGCGGCGATCATCAGCGGCGGGCCGAAGCCCAGCCAGTGGGCGGCGATCTTGGCGGCGGCGACGCCCTCGTCCGACAGGCCGCGCACCGCATATTGGTCGAGCACGCCGCTCTCGGCGTCGGGCGCGACCAGCCGGTCGACCGGCAGCAGCGCCGCGAGCAGCGCCGCCATCCACAGCGCACCGCCGCCCACCTTCGCCAGCAGCGCGCCGTCCGGCCCGACCGCGAAGGGGAACAGCGTCGCGACCAGCAGGAAGAAGATCAGCGGCAGCAGCGCCCCGCCGCCCTGATAGGCGAGGCGGACGTCGCGAAGGACGATCGCGGCCCAGGCGCTCATGCCCGCATCCCCAACGCGATCTCGACCGCGCCGGGCAGCGCCAGCGGCTGGTGCGTCGCGGCGACGACGATCCCGCCCGCCGCCCGGTGCGCGGCCATCGCCTCGGCGAGCCGGCCGATCGAGGCGGCGTCGAGGCCGTTGCCGGGCTCGTCGAGCAGCCAGATCGCCGCCCGGCCGGCGATCACCCGGGCGATCGCGGCGCGCTTGCGCTGGCCGGTCGAGAACAGGCGGACCGGCACCGGCGCGAGATTGGCGATCGCCATCCGGTCGAGCGCGGCGTCGACATCGGCCGGCGAGGCGCCGTCGAGCTTCGCCCAGAAGCCGAGCGCCTGGGCCAGCGGCAGGCGCGGATCGAGCGCGGCGGCCTCTCCAGCGAAGGCGACTCCGCCCTCGCGCGCCACCGCGCCGGCCGAGGCGGGGAGCAGGCCCGCCGCGATCCGCATCAGGCTCGACTTGCCCGCGCCGTTGGGGCCGGTCAGCAGCGCCGCGCCGCCGGCTTCCAGGGCGAAGCTCAGCCCCTCGAACAGCAGCCGGTCGCCGCGCAGGCAGGCGACCCGGTCGAACGCCAGCCGTGCGGCCATCAGCCGGCCATCTCCTCGAGCGCGTGCATGTCGGCGTCGGACAGGCCGAAATGATGACCGATCTCGTGGATCACGACATGCGCGACCAGCGCCTCCAGCGTGACGCCGGTCTCGACCCATTCGTCGAGGATCGCGCGGCGGAACAGGTGGATCATGTCGGGCATCGTCCCCGAATGATCGACCGACTTCGCGCCGATCGGCAGGCCGGTGTAGAGGCCGGTCAGCTCGAACGGATTCTCGATCCCCATCTCGTCGAGGGTGGCGTCGTCGGCGAATTCCTCGATCTTCAGGACGACGTCGCCCAGGTGGCGGGCGAAGGCGGGCGGCAGCTTCGCGATCGTCGCGCGCGCGATCGCCTCGATCCGGTCGGCGCCGGGCGCCAGGGTTTGACCTTCGTTCATCTTCGGCCGACATAAAGAGCAGAAACGGATCGCGCCAGCGGAGGATGCCATGTCGATCGAACCCCTCACCGACGAGGAGCGCGCCGACGCGCTCGATGCCCTGCCCGACTGGGATTATGACGACGGCCGCGACGCGATCAGCCGCAGCTTCACCTTCCCCGATTTCTCCGCGGCCTTCGCCTTCATGACCCGGGTCGCGCTCTATGCCGAGAAACACGACCATCATCCCGAATGGTCGAACGTCTGGAACCGGGTCGACATCCTGCTGACCACCCATGACGCGGGCGGCCTGTCGCACCGCGACGTCGCGATGGCGGAGGCGATCGAGGCGCTTGCCGAGTAGCGGTCGATCCGCAGGTGTTTATATTTTGTTCTTGATATTTTCCCGGATCGGCCTGAATGTCCGGGCCGGATGCGGGGGAATAGGAAGACGGCATGATCTTCCCGAAGAAGGGTGAGGCATGGGGATTGAAGCGATGGATCGTTATCATCGCTCTCTGTCTGGCGTTCGGCAATATCTGGCAATTTTACGAGTTATATGGACGTCATCGGAAGGAGTCTTTGTGTAATGAATATAAACAAGGCCTTCTCAACGATAATGACATAATATCGCGATCGGTGACGCTGTCGAGGAAGAGTCAGTTTCCGATGAGCGATGAGGATTATTATCTCGATACATGGCCGAGTATAGTCGATTTCCCGAACGAAACCTGTGTGGGGTTGCGAGGCATGGGGATCAGCGGTTCGCAGACGCTTTGCTTCGACACCGAGACGAAAAAGCTCATCCGAGCCTTTAATTTCCCCCATGAAGGGCCACCGGCATGGCTGCATAATGGTGGTGCGGATGACGATCCAAAGTTTGGCAAGCGTGAGACCTCCTATCTGCCGAACGAAGGAAATAGTTTCTGGCCGATCCCGAAAGCGAGTGGGACGAGCGACACCTCGGTTCCATGACTTTGGATGCTGAAGGCAATCAAAAATGAAGACCCTTCGCTGGACCTTGTTTTGGGTATTCGTGCTGGTCTATTTTTCCTATTGGGCGCCGAGTTGTTTTCCAGGTGATCCGCCACCCGGCGTCGATAAAGGGCCTCCCGGTTGGGCGTTCTGGTTCTTCTTCCTTGGATTGCCTTTGCTGGCGGCGATCATACGCCAGTTCGACGAGGATCGCTGAAGGGTTCCATGATCTGCGGGAAGGGAAATCCAATGATCGCCACGCGCGCCCTGGCGATTTCGCTGATCGGTCTATTGCTGACGGCCTGCAAGGACATCTCTCCCAAATCGGTGACGCTTCATAACCGGTCCGCTGAATCTTTGTCCGACGTTTCGGTCGATTTCGCCGGTGACGCGAAACGGGTCGCCAGATTGTCGCCTGGCCAGTTCGTCGGCCTGGCATCCGCAAAGGGACGAGAAGGCGTGATCTGTGTGACCTTCACGCGCGAGGGTGTGACGCGGAGCTATGGCTTCGAATATATGACGGCCCATATGCCGAGCAATTGTCGGATGGAGGTGGGCGACCAGAGCGTGGAGGTCGCTTGCAATGGAGACCAGCGGAGAAGCCTGGAACCGATCGTTGCCAATGGGTGCGGAACGGCTTCTCAAAAAGCTCGACATTAGGCTTTTGCTCGAGAGGCAATCAGTCTCGCAACCACCGCGCGAAGATGGGCATCGCCAGCAACAGCCCGCATTCCCCCTCGCGCACCGCCGTCCCGCCTACCTCGACGATGCCGCCCGGATCGGCGATGTGGCGGAGGCGATCGAGGCGCTGGTGGGTCAGGGGCACCGTCAATGATCCAATGCGCGGGGGAAGCGGGCCGGATCAATTGCCGACATAAGTTCCTCTTGGTGTCATCTTGCAGGCGCCGCCGACATAGGTTCCGTCCGGGCACATGGTAACCTTGCCCGATCCTCCGACATAGCTGCCATCCGGGGCTATCCGAGGCTTGCCTCCCACATAATCACCGTTGGGCGTCATTTGCGGAGTGCCGCCGACATATCGCCCGTTGGGAGTCATGTTGCAGGTCTTGCCGCCGACATAGGTTCCGTCGGGGCATATCGTTACGCCGTTGGCCACCGAATCCACGCCCAGATCGCGCGTTTCCGCCTGCTGGCTGGACAGCGTCGCCGCAAGTGCGATCAATAGCGCGGTGCGCAGGCGGACCGCCCTCTCATGCTCTTCGGCGCGCGCCGCGTAATAAGCGCGGAGATCTTCATTGATCAGGCTCAGTTCGGCGACGGCTCCTTCGTTATAGCCTCGGTCCTGGGCCAGGCGTTCGATAGCACCCACCCATGTGATCAGCGGCACGTCCTTGCCGGGGGCGGTCCGCCGCACATCGTTCTCCGCCGAGTCCGCAGCGGCCATCTTCGCCTTGATGGCCGCGACCTGCTGTTGCAGCCACACCTCGCTGGCGATCAGTGGCGGCTTCTTTTCCATATGCTGGCGCAGCGCCCAGAGCGTCTGATAGCGGCCGTGTAGATAGGAGAGCTGGCGGGTGTCCGCGAGTGCGGTATCCAGTGCCTGCGCTGCTGATGGCTCGATGGTCTGGATCGATCGAACCGCAATCGCGGCCGATTGCTGGGTACGTTGCTCCAGCGCGGGACGTCGTTCGGTATATTGCTGCGCCCGCCCCTCGATAAGGCGCTGGAGATCCTTATAGGCCGAAGCGCTTGCGGAGGCTGCCAATATCAGCGTGAGGCAGGCTAGAATGCTTCTGGCGTGGTGCAGCATCGTTCACTCGCTATGGTGATGACGGGAGCATGCCAGAGCCCGCAGATGATGTCAGCCGTGGATCAGTCCCGCGACCACCGCGCGAAGATCGCCGTCGGCAGCAAGAGGCCGCGTTCCTCCTCCCGCACCGCCATCTCGCCGACCTCGACGGCGCCGCCGAGGTCGGCCATCGCCTGGCGGAGCAGTTCGCCGATCGCCAGCGCCGACATGCGGATCGCGTAGACGGTCAGGACGAGGAACTTCGACCGGTCATCGAGCAGCGCGCGGCAATCGGCGATCAGGCCGGGCAGGCCCTCCTCCAGCCGCCAGGTCTCGCCATTGGGGCCGCGCCCGAACTTCGGTGGGTCGAGGAAGATGCCGTCATAGCGCCGCCCGCGCCGCACCTCGCGCGCGGTGAACTTGGCGGCGTCGTCGACCATCCAGCGGATCGGCCGGTCGGCCATGTCCGACAGGAAGGCGTTGGCCTTGGCCGCCTCGACCGACTTCTTCGATGCGTCGACATGGGTCATCCGCGCGCCCCTGGCGGCCAGCGCGAGGGTGCCGACCCCGGTATAGCCGAACAGGTTCATCACCTCGTCGCCCTCGGCCGTCCGGTCGCGCATCCATGCCCATTGCGGCGCCATGTCGGGAAAGAAGGCGAGGTGGCGGAAGGGAGTGTTCTGCGCGGTGAAGCGCACCTCTTCCCAGCGCAGGTGCCAGCCGCCGCGCGGCACGTCGCGCGACAGGTGCCACTGGCCGCCGCCGTCCTCGTCCGATGCGCCGATGAAGTCGCCGTCCGCCTCCCAGTTGGGCGAGGCGGGCGCCCACATCGCCTGCGGCTCGGGCCGGATGAAGCGGAAGCGGCCATAGCGTTCGAGCTTCCGGCCATGGCCGGAATCGACCAGGCCGTAATCGGCCCAGGGCTCGGCGATCAGGGTGGTGAGGTTCATGATCTTTCGCTCAGCCCTGGTTCGTCATTCCAGCGAAAGCTGGAATCTCCCTGCCTTCTTCCTGTCGCCGGAAAGAAGTGAGATCCCAGCTTTCGCTGGGATGACGCCTTTGGGAACGAACGTCGCGCGTCACGCCGCCGCCTTGAGCGCGGGGCCCACCGTCGCCAGCGTCTCGGGGCCTTCGAGCAGGCGGGCGCCGGCGGCGCGGGCTTCGTCGAGGGTGCAGGCGTCGATCCGGGCGACGATCGTCGCCGGCTCGATCGGCGCGCCGTGGACCAGCGTCTGGAAGCCCAGCCGGTCGGCGCGGCCCTGGACCGATTCGAGCGCCATCAGGATGGTCGCGCGGATCTGCGCCTTGGCGCGGTCGAGCTCGACCGGGGTGAGGGTCGCCGCCACGTCGCGCAGCAGCGCGCGCGACAGGTCGGTCGCGTTCTGCGCCTCGCGCCGCGCGGTGGCGAGATAGACGGTCAGCATGCCGGTGTCGCGCCAGGCGGCGACCGAGGTGCCGACCGAATAGGCGAGGCCGCGTTCCTCGCGGATCGACTGGAACAGCCGCGACGAGCTGCCTTCGCCCGCCGCCTGGCTGAACAGCAGCAGCGGATAATAGGACGGGTCGAAATAGCTGACGCCTTCGTAGCCGAACAGGATGTGCGCCGATTCCAGCCGACGGCGCTCGACGAAGGTGCCGCCGCGATAGGCGGCCAGCTCGGCGACCGGGCGGGGGGCCGGCTCCATGTCGCCGAAGCGCGCCTCGGCCAGCGCGACCAGCCGGTCGACGTCGATCTTGCCCGCCGCCGCCAGCACCATGTTCTCGGGCCGGTAATGCTTGCGCGTCCAGGCGTGGAGATCGTCGACCGCGATCGCGGCGATCGTCTCCTCGCCGCCCAGCACCGGGCGGCCGAACGCCTGGCCCGGCCAGGCGGTCGAATGGAAATGATCGTTGATGATGTCGTCGGGCAGGTCGCGCGCCTCGCCCAGTTCCTGCAGCACCACGTCCTTCTCGCGGGCGAGGTCGCCGGCATCGAAATGCGGCTTGCGGATCAGGTCGCCGATCAGCTCGATGCCGAGGTCGAGATGCTCGGCGAGCAGCCGCGCCTGGAACGCGGTCTGGTCGCGCGAGGTATAGGCGTTGAGATAGCCGCCGACATTCTCGACCGCCTCGGAAATCTCCCGTGCGCTGCGCCCGCCCGCGCCCTTGAACACCATATGCTCGAACAGGTGGGCGAGGCCGTTGGCCCGCGCCTCCTCGTGCCGGGCGCCGCAGTCGACGTGCAGGCCGATCGCGATCGTCTCGACCCCCGCCATCGGATCGGCGGCGATGGTGAAGCCGTTGGCCAGCCGGTGGAGATGCGGGCCGGTCATGGGCGTCAGGCCGCCGTCGCGGCCTGTTCGGCGACGAAGCCCTCGATCGCGCCGATCTCTGCGGGGAGGACGGCGTAGCGCTCCTGCCGCTCGAACAGCTCGCCGATCCGGGCGGGCAGGGTCGGGCGGGTGCCGGTGGCGCGCTCGACCGCGTCGCCGAACTTGGCGGGGTGCGCGGTGGCGAGGGTGACGATCGGGATCGAGGGATCGAGATCGCTGTCCTGCGCGGCGGCGAGGCCGATCGCGCTGTGCGGGTCGATCGTCTCGACCGCGCGGTCATGCGCCCAGCGCATCGCGATCTGCATCCGGTCGGCGTCGATCCGGGCGCTCGAGAACAGCCCGGCCGCCTCGGCCCGCATCGTCGCGGGGATGTCGAGCCGCCTGCTCGCCTCGAACCCCTCCATCGTCGCCGCCGTCGCGGCGCCGTCGCGGCCGTGCAGGTCGAACAGCAGCCGCTCGAAATTGGAGCTGACCTGGATGTCCATCGACGGCGCCGCGGTCGGCGTCACCGTGCCGACCGAATAGTCGCCGGCCGACAGCGCGCGGTGGAGGATGTCGTTGACGTTGGTCGCGACGATCAGCCGCGCGACCGGCAGGCCCATCCTGGCCGCGACATAGCCCGCGAACACGTCGCCGAAATTGCCGGTCGGGACCGAGAAGGCGACCGGCCGGTCGGGCGCGCCGAGGCGGACGGCGGCGTAGAAATAATAGACCACCTGCGCCATCAGCCGGGCCCAGTTGATCGAATTGACCGCCGACAGGTTGAAGCGCCCGGCGAAGTCGGCGTCGGCGAACATCGCCTTCACCAGCGCCTGGGCGTCGTCGAAGCTGCCCTCGATCGCGATGTTGTGGACGTTGGGGGCCAGCACGGTCGTCATCTGCCGGCGCTGCACCTCGGACACGCGGCCCTTGGGGTGGAGCATGAAGATGTCGACCTTGGCGCGGCCGGCCAGCGCGTCGATCGCGGCCGAGCCGGTGTCGCCGCTGGTCGCGCCGATCACGGTCAGGTGGGTGTCGCGCTTCGCCAGGAAGCGCTCGAACAGCAGGCCGAGCAGCTGGAGCGCGACGTCCTTGAAGGCGAGCGTCGGGCCGTGGAACAGCTCCATCAGCCACTGGCGATGGTCGAGCTGCTTGAGCGGCACCACCGCGGCATGGGCGAAGCGGCCATAGGCGGCCTCGCACAGCTCCTTCAGCTCGGCATCGTCGAGCGCGCCGGCGACGAACGGCTTCATCACCGCGACGGCGGTGTCGACATAGGACAGGCCGCGCAGCGCCGCGATCTCGGCGGTCGAGAAGACCGGCCATTGTTCGGGCACATAGAGGCCGCCGTCCGCCGCGAGTCCCGCGAGCGTGACGTCTTCGAATCCGAGGCGCGGGGCCGAGCCCCTGGTGCTGACATACTGCATGACCGGCGGCCCTTAGCGGGCGAGGCCCGACGCGGCAAGAAAATCAGCCTCCGAAATGCGCGCCACCCCCGCCCGACCGGCGTCAGGAAGGAAGCGGCAGCCCGGCGACGGCGGGACTCGGCGCGACGGGCCGGGGCCGTTCGCGTTCGTGCCGGGGCAGCGCGTCGATCGTGTCGAACCAGCCGATCCGGCTCTCGCGCCAGATATGGAAGGCGGGCGGCAGCCAGGTCGGATCGTCGAGCGTCGCCATGGTGAAGTCGATCAGCCCGGGCGCGCGATCGACCCGCATGGCGAGCGAGCTGCCGCAGTCGCGGCAGAACCAGCGCTCGCCGATCTCCGACGATCGGTAGCGGACCGGATCGCCCGCCTCGACATGGAAATCGACCAGCGGCACCGAGGCGAAGGCCATCACCGGCGCGCCGCCGAAGCGCTGGCACATGCGGCAATGGCAATAGCCGGGATCGAACGGCGCGCTCGCCAGCCGATAGCGGATTCGTCCGCACAGGCAGCCGCCCGTCCGCGAAGCGTCGCCGGCCGTCATCGGCCGCCGCCGTGATGATCGGGATGAGCCTTGTCCATCATTCCTCTCCCATGGGACCGGAAGCGAACGAGCTTTCCCCGCGCAAGGCTCCGCCGGCTGATGCGAGCGGTTGGAATTTCCCGATGGGCGCCGATAGGAAGGGAGCATGGGCAACCGGCTTGAAGGATGCGCGATGACGCCCGCCGATCTCACCCGACGTTTCGAGGCGGCGTGGAACGCGCACGACATGGACGCGTTCGGCCGGCTGTTCCACGCCGATGCGACCTTCGTGAACCGCTTCGGCACCTATTGGCGCGGCGTCGAGCAGATCGTCGCCGGCCATGCGGGCATCCACGCGTCGGTCTACAGCGATTCGACCCTGGAGATCGACGCGCCCGACGTCGATCCGATCTCGGACGACGCGGCGATCCTGCATTTCTGGTCGCGCCTCAACGCCGGCGCCGCCCATCCGGCGGGGCCGCACCCTGTCGACACGCTGATCATGGCGGTGGCCACCCGCCGCGCCGGCGAATGGCGGTTCCAGGCGTTGGAGAATGTGACCTTGGTCGATCCGCGCACCGGTGAGCTGGTGCTGCGCCGCTGAGGCGGTCCTATCGCAGCGGGATCAGCCCGGCGTCGGTCGGCGTGAAGCCGCAGGCCTCGAAATAGAAGGGGTGCAGGTGCGGGTCGAAGTCGACGTGCAGCCATTCGCAGCCGGTCCGCTTCGCCTGGGCGACCGCTTCGTCGATCAGCATCTTCGCCAGTCCGCGCCGCCGGAACGCCGTCGATACCATGGTGTCGAGGATGAAGGCATGGACGCCGCCGTCCCACGCGACGTTGACGAAGCCGATCAGCGCGTCCGCGTGGCGCAGGGAGACCCAGCCGAGGCTGAAGCGGTTGACCTGCGACCACCAGTCGTCGTCGAACGGGCGGTGGTCGAAGCATTCGGCGTGAAGCGCGTTGACCTCGTCATTGGTGAACGCGCCGCGCCATTCGATGTGGTTCGGGGATGGCTCCATGGGCGCGGTTAGACCGGTCTCGCGGATTCGCGTCAATGGCCGCGCCGGGCGCCCCGCCGCCGGTCCGCGACGAAGCGTTTGACGAGCATCGGCCCACATCACTATATGCGCTCTCCGACAGGCGGCCGGGAGGGCCGCCTTTTTGCGTTTCGGAGTTCGATCACCGATTTGGAAGGAAAGGGAGTTTTTGCCATGACCATCACCCCGCTCATGCCGGTTTATCCGCGGTGCGGCGTGCGTCCGGTACGAGGCGAAGGCTGCTACCTGATCGGCGAGCGCGGCGAGCGCTATCTGGACTTCGCCAGCGGCATCGCGGTCAATATCCTCGGCCATGGCCATCCCGATCTGGTCAAGGCGATCGCCGACCAGGCGGCGACGCTGATGCACACCTCGAACCTCTACGGCAGCCCGCAGGGCGAGGCTTTCGCCCAGAAGCTGGTCGACAAGACCTTCGCCGACACGGTGTTCTTCACCAATTCGGGCGCCGAGGCGGTCGAGTGCGCGATCAAGACCGCGCGCCGCTACCATTATGTCAACGGCAGCCCGGAGCGGACCAAGATCATCAGCTTCTCGAACGCCTTCCACGGGCGGACGCTGGGCACGATCTCGGCCACCAGCCAGCCCAAGATGCGCGACGGCTTCGAGCCGCTGCTGCCGGGTTTCCAGGTGGTGCCGTTCAACGATCTCGAAGCGGCGCGGGCGGCGGTCGACGCCACCACCGCCGGCTTCCTGGTCGAGCCGGTGCAGGGCGAGGGCGGCATGACCCCGTCGAAGCCCGAATTCCTCAAGGGCCTGCGCCAGATCTGCGACGAGCAGGGGCTGCTGCTGATCCTCGACGAGGTGCAGTGCGGCTATTGCCGGACCGGCACCTTCTTCGCGCATGAGCAGTACGGCATCACGCCGGACATCATGGCGGTGGCCAAGGGCATCGCCGGCGGCTTCCCGCTGGGCGCCTGCCTCGCCACCGAGGAAGCGGCCAAGGGCATGGTGTTCGGCACCCATGGCTCGACCTATGGCGGCAATCCGCTCGCCATGGCGGCGGGCGAGGCGGTGTTCAAGGTCGCGGTCAACGACGAGTTCCTCGCCAATGTCCGCGCGACCGGCGATCGGCTGCGCCAGGCGATCGAGCAGCTCATCCCCAACCATGACGGCGTGTTCGACAGCGTCCGCGGCCTCGGCCTGATGATCGGCATCAAGCTGAAGGACGCGGTCGAGGCGCGCGCCTTCGTCGCGCATCTGCGCGACCATCACGGGCTGCTGACGGTGGCGGCGGGCGAGAATGTCGTCCGCATCCTGCCGCCGCTGGTGATCGAGGAAAGCCACATCGCCGAGTGCATCGAGAAGCTCTCGGCCGGCGCGCGGACCTACGAGCCCTCGGCGTGACGCGGAGCTTCCTGGACCTCGCCGATGCCGGCGCCGCCGGCGTCCGGCTGATGCTCGACGAAGCGGTGTCTCGGAAGAAGGCGCGGGCGGGCCTGCCCAAGGGCGCCCCCGACCGCGACGCGCCGCTCGCCGGCCACACGCTGGCGATGATCTTCGAGAAGAATTCGACGCGGACGCGCGTGTCGTTCGACATGGCGATGCGTCAGCTCGGCGGCACGACGATCGTGATGGATGCGGGCAGCATGCAGCTCGGCCGCGGCGAGACGATCGCCGACACCGCGCGCGTGCTCAGCCGCTATGTCGACGCGATCATGATCCGCACCGACGACCATCGGAAGGCGGTCGACCTCGCCCGATATGCCGACGTGCCGGTGATCAACGGGCTGACCGACCGGTCGCATCCCTGCCAGATCATGGCCGACCTACAGACGATCCTCGAGCACAAGGGGCGCGTCGAGGGGCTCGGCTGGGCGTGGCTCGGCGACGGCAACAACGTCCTCCACTCGATCGTCGAGGCGGGCAGCCTGCTCGGCTTCCCGGTGCGGATCGGCTGCCCGGAAGGCTATGATCCCGACGCCGAAGTGCTGGCGGAGGCGCGCGCGCGCGGCGGCGATATCCTGCTGTCGCGCGATCCGGCCGAGGTGGTGCGCGGCGCCGACGTCGTCGTCACCGACACCTGGATCTCGATGGGACAGGCGCATGCCGAGGAGAAGCTGGCGGCGATGATGCCGTTCCAGGTCGACGAGGCGCGGATGGCGCAGGCGGCGCCCGACGCCGCCTTCCTCCACTGCCTGCCCGCGCATCGCGGCGAGGAGGTGGTCGACGCGGTGATCGACGGGCCGCACTCGCTGATCTGGGACGAGGCGGAGAACCGCCTTCACGCCCAGAAGGCGGTGCTGCTCTGGTGCCTGGGCAGGCTCGGCTGAATCCGGAAGGCGGACGGGCGGACTTGAAATAGCCGCCCGTCATGCTGACCTTGTTTCGGCATCCGGGAACCAGTCCGGATGACGATGGGACAATCACGTGGCTTCCGAAATACAGATCCTCGACACCGCCGTCGGCTTCGCCATTCCCGAACGTCATGCCCGCGGCCGGATCGTCCGGCTGGGGCCGGCGCTCGACGCCGTGCTCGGCGCGCATGGCTATCCGCCGGTGGTCGAGAAGCTGCTGGCCGAGGCGATCGTCCTCGCCGCGCTGCTCGGCTCCACCCTCAAGCATGAGGAGGGCCAGCTCACCCTGCAGGCGCAGGCCGAGGGCGGCGCGATCGAGCTGATGGTCGCCGATTACCGCAACGGCGAGGTGCGCGGCTATATCCGCCACGATCCCGAGCGGCTGGCCGAGATTCCGGCGGACCCCTCGCTGTTCGCGCTGTTCGGGCGCGGCTATCTGGCGATCACCTTCGACCAGGCCGTCACCGGCGAGCGCTATCAGGGCATCGTGCCGCTCGAGGGCGGTTCGCTCGCCGAGGCGGCCGAGGCCTATTTCGGCCAGTCGGAACAATTGCCGAGCCTCGTCCGCCTCGCCAGCCGCCGGCTGCCCGACGGCCGCCACGTCGCGGGCGGGCTGCTCGTCCAGCACCTGCCCGAGGGCGAGGAAGGCCGCGATCGCATCCATGCCCGGCTCGACCATCCCGAATGGGAGCATGTCCAGGCGCTGGCGCAGACGGTGACGGCCGACGAGCTGGCCGATCCCGACCTGCCGATCGAGACGATCCTGTGGCGGCTGTTCAACGAGGACGAGGTCCGCACCTATCCCGGCGTCGCGCTGGCGCGCGGATGCCGCTGCGACCCCGCGCATATCCGCACGGTCATCGGCCGCTTCGCCCCCGACGAGCGCGCCGAGATGGCCGACGAGGGGGGCGAGATCCATGTCGATTGCGAATTCTGCGCCAGGCGCTTTTCCCTGGCGCTCGATTCGATCTGAGCGGATTTGCAACGGATCGGCGGGGGTCTCCGTATTCCTGCCACAAGAACACAGTATTCTTCAGGAATCGGTTTCGCCGGTCTTGATGTATCGACGGTTGGTCGAAGGGCGATGGTCTGGCGACGGCGATCGGGGGATCGGGGGCGCCTGACAGGGCGTGAGGGCAGATGATGGCTTGGGCGTGGCGGTGTGGCGTGATGGTGCTGATGGCGGGCGCGACGATGCCGGCGGCGATGGCCGATCCGGCGTCGCCGCCCGGCGGTTCGGCCGCGCCGCTGTCGCTGACCGCGCTCCAGCAGCTCGAAACCGGCCTGTGGCAGCTCGACGTCAAGGGCCGCGCCCCCCGTCAGGTCTGCGTCGCCGATCCGGTCGCCCTGGTGCAGGTCGAGCATGACCAGCCCGGCTGCTCGCGCTTCGTGATCGCCAACGGCCCGAAGAGCTCGACCGTCCATTATAGCTGCCAGCGGACCGGCTGGGGACGGACGACGGTACGGGTGGAAACGCCGCGGACCGCCGTGATCCAGACCCAGGGCATCTCCCGCAACGCGCCGTTCGACTATATCGTCGAGGCCCGTCGGATCGGCGCCTGCGGCGGCCAGGCCGCGGCCCGCCAGCGCTGATCGGGCGGCGGGCGATTCGCCGAAAGTCGAATCCCCCAGGCCCGCATGCATGCCGGCTGGTTAATGCTTTGTTTAACCCTGCCGAGGTAGATGAGTCGCGTGCCTTCCCCTTTTGGGCACACTTTCCTCCCTTAGCAGGCTGCATAGCCTCACTGGGCCGCTCTCGGGCGGCCCTCTTTTTTATCGTTCCGTCGCCTTCAACTCGACCACCGAGGCGTCGCCGTTCAGGAAGGGCGGGTCGGGGATCGCGGCGCGCGATTCGTTGAGCAGCATGGACCAGCGGGCCGACAGGTTGCGGAAATAGGGATCGTCCTCCTCGATCCGGCGCCGGATCACGGGGGTCTTGGGATCGGCGCGCATCACCATCAGGTCGAACGGCAGGCCGACCGACAGGTCGGATCGGATCGTCGAATCGAACGACAGCAGGCCGACCTTCACCGCCTCGTCGAGGGTGCTGTCATAGTTCATCGCGCGGTCGAGGATCGGCTTGCCGTACTGGCAGGCGCCGATCTGGAAGAACGGGCTGTCGCGCTGGCACTCGATGAAGTTGCCGGCATCGTAGATCAGGAACAGCTTGAGCGGCCCGCCGCCGATCCGCCCGCCGAGCAGCAGCGATATGCCCGACGACACGCCCGCCGCGTAAAGCGCGGGCTTGAGCTGGGCGCCGGCGGCCATCACCGCCTCGCCGACGAGCTGCGCGGCCTGGAACATGCTCGGCATGTCCTCGATCCGGCGGGGCCCCTCGTCGGGATTGGTCGCGGGCAGGCCCTCGGCCAGCATGCCGAGGACGAGTTGGGTCACCGACAGGTTGCCCGCGCTTGCAGCGACGACGAGCCGGCCCTCGCTCTCGGCCAGGATGTGGAGCTTCCGATAGGTGGAGATATTGTCGATCCCCGCATTGGTGCGGGTATCGGCGATCATGATCAGCCCCTCGCGGAGCATTATCCCTACGCAATAGGTCATGGCGTTCCCCTCGGCCCTCCCCGACCGGCGGCGATCATAAAGGATCGGACGCGAATTCCATGCCTGTTTTTCGTCTCATGGGGCTTCGGCTTTCGCAGGCGGCCAAAATCGCCTAAGCGCGTCGGCATGTCTGACAATGCGAACAGGGAAGGCCGCCGCGCGATCGTGCTGCTGTCGGGCGGCCTCGATTCGATGGTTTCCGGCGGCATCGCGCGCGAGCAGGGATTCGCGCTCGCCGCGCTGACGATCGACTACAACCAACGCCACCGGGTCGAGCTGGAGGCCGCGAAGCGGGTCGCGGCGGCGCTCGGCGTCGACCGGCACGTCACCCTGCCGCTCAATCTGCGCGCCTTCGGCGGCTCGTCGCTGACCGACGACATCGACGTGCCGAAGGACGGCGTGATGCCGGGCATCCCGTCGACCTACGTCCCCGCGCGCAACACCATCTTCCTGTCGCTGGCGCTAGGCTTCGCCGAGGCGACTGGCGCGCGCGACATCTTCCTCGGCGTCAACGCGCTCGACTATTCGGGCTATCCCGATTGCCGGCCGGAGTTCATCGCCGCCTTCCAGCATCTCGCCGATCTCGCGACGAAGATGGGCGTGGAGGGGCAGGGCTTCACCATCCATGCGCCGCTCCAGCACATGACCAAGGCCGACATCGCGCAGGAGGCGGCGCGGCTCGGCCTCGACGCGGGGATGAGCTGGTCCTGCTACGATCCGACGCCGGACGGCAAGCATTGCGGCCTGTGCGACAGCTGCCGGCTGCGCTCCAAGGGCTTCGCCGATGCCGGGCTGGCCGATCCGACGGTCTACGCCTGATGGCCGGCTATGCCGTGAAGGAGATGTTCCTGACCCTGCAGGGGGAAGGGGTGCAGGTCGGCCGGCGCGCGGTCTTCCTGCGCTTTGCGGGGTGCAATCTCTGGAGCGGGCGGGAAGAGGACCGCGCCGATGCGCAGTGCCGCTTCTGCGACACCGATTTCGTCGGCCTCGATGGCGATAATGGCGGGCGCTACCCCCATGCCGACGCGCTGGCCGACAAGGCGATCGCGCTATGGGGCGACCTGGCCGGCGCCTTCATCGTCATGACGGGCGGAGAGCCGCTGCTCCAGGTCGACGATGCGCTGGTCGCCGCGCTCAAGGCGCGCGGCTTCGAGACCGCGGTCGAGACCAACGGCACCCAGCCGGCGCCGGCCGGAATCGACTGGATCTGCGTCAGCCCCAAGGCGGGCACCGACATCGTGCTGCGCCGAGGCAACGAGCTCAAGCTGGTCTGGCCGCAGCCGGGGATCGACCCGGCCGCGCTGGAGGGCTGGGATTTCGAGCATTTCCTGCTCCAGCCGATGGACGGTGCCCAGCTCGACGAAGCGCGCGCGGCTGCGATCGCCTATGTGATGGACCATCCCCGCTGGCGGCTGTCGACCCAGACCCACAAGGTGGTGGGGATTCGCTGACATGATCATCCCGGCTTTCGCCGGGATGACGGTTCCGTCCGATGATCTCAGCCCGCGCGCCCGTTGGGGGCGCTGGCCTGCTGCACCGGCGGCGGGGCGCAGGCGGCCTTGAACTGGTCCTTCTTGGTCCAGCAGGCCTTGTCCATCGAGACGGGCTGGATCGGCACGTAGAGCTGGCGGCGAGCGTGGATCATGTCGCCGGCCGGGATCAGGCTGTTGCGGAACTCGCGCATCCGGTCGATCGCGAGCTGGGTCAGCTTGCCGCGGCCGAGCTTGCGGGCCTCGCGGCCGATCGCGCTCGCCGTCTCGCAGAAGCCGAGCTGCGCGTGCATGGTCGAGAAGCTGTTGTAGGTCCTGGTGGTATAGCCGTCGAACGTCTTCTGCCACGTCTTGCCGCCGGTCCGCTTGAAGTAGCCGCCGAGCGTCTTGTAGGCGTCGTTGAGCTCGGCCGCGTTCTTCGACAGCAGGTCGTTATAATTGGGCACCGTCAGCAGGATCGGCGAGAACTGGCATTGCAGCGCCGCGACGTTGAGCCCGGCGCGCATGTTCCACAGCATATGCGCCTTGAGCTCCGCCGGCGTCGCCTTGGGCATCGGCTGGCCGAGGCCGGCCTCGTCACCCGTGACCGGGCCGCCCGTGAAATTGGGCTGCACCCAGAAAAGATAGGCGGAAGCGGGGGCGGCCTGGCCCACCGCCAGCATCGCCGCCATTCCCGAAACCAACCATCGAACCATGCTTTCTCTCCCGAACCTCAGAGAACCGCCCGCCCGACAGTGCTCGAACATCCCCCCGCCACTTGATCGATCACATCGCGTTGGCGGCATTGTCCCCGGTGGCGCCGTTGTCGGCCGCTGCCGCCGCGCCCGCCTGGTCGAGCGTCGCGCTCTCGACGGCGGTCATGTCGTTCATCGATCCGTCGCTGGCGTTCATTTCGACGATATTGGTCTCGCCGCCGCTGTCCTTCTTGCCGCAGGACGACAGTCCCGCCGCAGCCATCGCCAGGCTGCCGACGAGAAGGAGGTGGATCGAACGCTTCATGATTACTCCCCGCATACAGGCTTTCGGCGGGCAGGATATAGCCAACGACTCGGGCGCTCAAGAGTCCTTGTCAGATCGCGTCGAGCAACGCAGGCCCGCCAGCATCGCCGGGAAGTGGCGGCGCAGCGCGGCGTCGACCGCCGCCATCTCGGCCGGGATGCCCAGCCGCGCCATGCTGGTCACGGCGAATTCGCCCAGCCCGCACGGCACGATCCCCGAGAAATGCGACAGGTCCGGATCGACGTTGAGCGAGAAGCCGTGGAAGCTGACCCAGCGGCGGACCCGGACGCCGATCGCGCCGATCTTCGCCTCGTCGGGGCCGTGGCCGGTCCAGATGCCGACCCGGCCCGGCTCGCTGCGGCCGGCGATGCCGAAATCGCCCAGCGTCGCGATCACCCAATTCTCGATCGCCGCGACGAAGCAGCGCACGTCGCGCCCGCGCCTGTCGAGATCGAGCAGCACATAGCCGACCCGCTGGCCGGGACCGTGATAGGTGTAGCGCCCGCCGCGCCCCGATCGGAACACCGGGAAGCGATCGGGCAGCAGCAGCTCGTCCGCCTCGGCGCTGGTGCCGGCGGTGTAGAGCGGGGGGTGCTCGAGCAGCCAGATCAGCTCGCGCGCCTCGCCAGCGCGGATCGCGGCGGCGCGCGCCTCCATCTCCGCCACCGTCTCGGCATAGGGGGAGAGGCCGGGGGTCACCCGCCATTCGATGTCGTCGTCCACGGTCATGCCTTCGCATATTGCCGCTTTCGGCGCCGGATCAAGTGTTGCGCGATTGCGCTCGACCCGCCCGGCGGATAGGGGGCGCGGACGGGGTGTGGAGTAACCATCGAATGACGGCTTTCTCGCTGGGAACGGTCTGGGAAGAAACGATCGCCTTCCTGCGCCGGGAGAGCGGGCTGCTCATCCCCGTCGCGCTGGCGGTCTATGGCCCGGCGCAGCTCCTGTTCGACGTCGGCATGCAGGCGCTGATGTCGATGCGCGGCGCGGCCGAGGCCGTGCCGTCGTGGCAGGCGCTGCTGGTCGTGCCGGGCGGCCTGCTGATGCTGCTCGGCAATCTCGTCGTGTCGCTGCTGGTCATCGCGCCGGGGATCAGCGTCGGCGAAGCGCTGTCGGCGGGGCTGCGGCGGCTGCCGACCGCGCTGGCGGCGATGCTGCTGCTCGGCGTCGCCATCCTCGCGGTGATGCTCGCGATCGTCGTCGCGGCGACGCTGGGCGCGGTCACCTTCAAGGCCGATCCCCGCTCGCCGGTGATCGCCAGCCAGCTCCTCGTCCTGATCATGATCCCGATCGGCCTGTTGTGGCTGCGCCTGCTGCTGCTGCCGACGGTGATCGCGGTCGAGCCGCTCGGCGCGATCGACGCGATCCGGCGGGCCTGGGCGCTCGGCCGGGCCAATGTGCTGCGGCTGCTCGGCGTCTGGCTGCTGCTGCTGTTCCTCAGCATCGTGCTGGCAATGATCGAGATGTTCGTGGTCGGATCGCTGACCGAGCTGCTCAAGCTCGGCATCGGCGACATCGGCCTCGCCTCGGCGATCCAGATGGTCGCCAACGCCGCGCTCGAAGCGCTGCTGTCGATGGGCCTCGCGGTCTACCTGGCGCTGGTCTACCGGACGCTCGCCCCGCGCTGATCGAGCAGCGGGACGTGCGGCGCCGCCTCGCGCGGCAGGATGCCGGCCAGGCGCGGGTCCGCGAAGGTCTCGACCGCGCGGGCGAAGGGCACGAAGCCGTGGCGGCGATAGAAGCCGAGCGCGCCGGGATGGTCGAGCGTGCAGCTATGCACCCACATCCGCTTCACGTCCTTGCGCCAGCCGAGCGCCAGGGCCTGCGCCATCAGCCAGTTGCCGTGTCCCTTGCCGGCCAGTTCGGGGATGAGGCCGAAAAAGGCGATCTCGGCCTCGCCGGGCTGGCGGAAATCGAGTTCGAGCAACCCGATCTCGATCCCGTGCCGATCCTCGACCGCGTGGATCTCGACCTCCGGGTCGCCGATGATCGCGGCCAGCTCCCCGTCCGCCATCACCAGCCGCGAGAACCACAGCCATGGCTCGCCGATGCGGCGGAACAGCGCGCGATATTTGTCGGTCGACGGCGTCTTCCACCGCGCCAGGCGGAAGGGCGCGTTGGGCGCCGGCCTCGGCCGGGGACGCTCGAGCATCTCCAGCGAGGTGACGACGGTCGCCACCATCTCCGAGGGGACGTCGGTCAGCGGCATCGGATCATTCCCCCCATCATCATTCCCACGTCGCCTCCGGGGGCAGGCTCATCAGGATAGCGTCGATGTTGCCGCCGGTCTTGAGGCCGAACAACGTGCCGCGGTCGTAGACCAGGTTGAACTCGGCATAGCGGCCGCGGAAGTTGAGCATGCGCCGGCGGTCCTCGGCGCTCGCGGGCTGGTCCATGCGCGCGCGGACGATCTTCGGGAAGATGTCGAGGAACGCCTCGCCGACGTCGCGGGTGAAGGCGAAATGGGCGTCGAACCCGGCATCGTCCTCGACGTCGAGATGGTCGTAGAAGATGCCGCCGACGCCGCGATGGACCTGGCGGTGCGGAATCCAGAAATAATCGTCCGCCCAGGCCTTGAAGCGATCATAATAGTCGGCGCCGTGCGGATCGCAGGCCGCCTTCAGCCGGGCGTGGAACGCATCGGTGTCGGCGTCGTAGGGGATCGGCGGGTTGAGGTCCGCGCCGCCGCCGAACCAGCGCTTCGTCGTGGTCAGGAAGCGGGTGTTCATGTGGACGGCGGGAACGTGCGGGCTGGCCATGTGCGCGACCAGGCTGATGCCGGTCGCGAAGAAGCCGGGATTGTCCTCGCCCGCGCCGTGGATCGTCTTGGCGAACTCCGGCTGGAAGGCGCCGCCGACGGTCGAGACGTTGACGCCGACCTTCTCGAACACGCGGCCCTTCATCAGGCCGCGGACGCCGCCGCCGCCCGCGCCGGCGGGGTCGTCGTCGCGGTTCCAGGGGGTGTAGCCGAATCGGGCGTCGCTGCCCGCCTCGGCCTCGATCGCCTCGAACGCGGCGCAGATTCGGTCGCGCAGCGATTCGAACCATGCGCGCGCCGCCGTCTGCTGCGCATCGAGCTGCAATGTCATTGGGGCCATCCTCCGGTCTGCCTCAGCGCCTCGGCGAGCGCGATGCCAGCCGAGACCGCCACATTCAAGGACCGGAAGCCCGGCCGCATCGGAATGCGCACGCGCAGGTCGGCCCGGTCATGCACCGGGCGCGGCACGCCGGCGCCTTCCGATCCGAGCAGCACTATGTCGTCGGGCAGGAAGCCGGCCTTGTCCAAGGTCAAATCGGCGGCGGTGGTAAGCAGCACGATCCGGCCCGCCGCGCGGGATTCGAACGCGGCCCAGTCGGCGTGGCGACTGATCTCGGCGGCCTCGGCATAGTCCATGCCCGCGCGGCGCAGGCCACGCTCGGAAAAGGGGAAGCCGCACGGCTCGATGATGTCGACGGGAACGCCGAAGCAGGCGGCCATGCGCAGGATCGTGCCCACATTTCCGGCAATATCGGGCTGGTGAAGGGCGATCCGCATCACCCCGCTGATAGGCTAATGTATCGCAATGCCGCAATAATCGGAAAATGGGATTGGCAAAGCCGACAAAGCGGCGCTATCAGCGCGCAGCCGCCGGGGATTTTGCGGGCGGCCGCGCATGCGTGGGGGGAAAGGCTGTTTGTCGGACCCTTTGGCGCAGGCGCCGAAATCGTGGCAGCGCAAAGGTTCCGGAATGGCGACGCTCGAAACTACTGAAACGCCCGGCGAAGGGGCCGGCGACGGCGTTCGTCGCCGTGACTTCATCAATCTCGCGGCGGTGAGCTTCGCCGGCGTCGGCGCGGCCACGGTGCTGCTGCCCCTGATCAACCAGATGAATCCCTCGGCCGACGTGCTCGCGCTGGCTTCGATCGAGGTCGATATCTCGGCGATCAAGGAAGGCCAGGCGATCAAGACGATCTTCCGCAAGCAGCCGCTCTTCGTCCGTCACCTGACGGGCGCCGAGATCGCGGCGGCGGACAAGGTCGACCCGAGCACGCTGCGCGACCCGCAGACGCTCGAGCAGCGCACCGTCGACGGCAAGAAGCAGTGGCTCATCACCATGGGCGTCTGCACCCATCTCGGCTGCGTGCCGCTGGGCGCCGGCGAAGGCGAGATCAGGGGCGAGTTCGGCGGCTATTTCTGCCCGTGCCACGGTTCGTCCTACGACACCGCGGCGCGCATCCGCAAAGGCCCGGCGCCGAAGAATCTCGAAGTGCCGAAATACGCCTTCAAATCCGATACCGTCGTCCAAGTCGGCTGAGGTAGACAGACATGAGCTTCCCCTGGGCAAATCACTACGAGCCTAAGCATCCGCTGATGCGGTGGATCGACAGCCGGCTGCCTCTGCCGCGTCTGGTCTACAACGCGGTCGGCGCCGGTTATCCGGTGCCGCGCAACCTCAACTATTTCTGGAACTTCGGCGTGCTCTCGGGCGCGGCGCTGGCGATCCAGATCGTCACCGGCATCGTGCTGGCGATGCATTATGCGGCCAACGGCCTCGTCGCCTTCGACTCGGTCGAGCACATCATGCGCGACGTGAACTCGGGCTGGATGCTGCGCTACGCGCACGCCAACGGCGCGAGCTTCTTCTTCATCGTCGTCTATCTGCACATCTTCCGCGGCCTCTTCTACGGATCGTACAAGGCCCCGCGCGAGATGGTGTGGCTGCTCGGCCTCGTGATCTTCCTGCTGATGATGGCCACCGCCTTCATGGGCTATGTGCTTCCCTGGGGCCAGATGAGCTTCTGGGGCGCCAAGGTGATCACCGGCCTGTTCGGCGCGATCCCGGTCATCGGCACCCCGATCCAGACCTGGCTGCTCGGCGGCTTCGCCCCCGACAACGCCGCGCTGAACCGCTTCTTCTCGCTGCACTATCTGCTGCCGTTCGTGATCGCGGGCGTCATCATCCTGCACATCTGGGCGCTGCACATCCCCGGTTCGAGCAACCCGACCGGCATCGACGTGAAGGGTCCGCAGGACACGGTTCCGTTCCACCCCTACTACACCGCCAAGGACGGTTTCGGGCTGGGCGTGTTCCTGATCCTCTATTGCGCGGTGCTGTTCTTCGCGCCGAACGCGATGGGCCACCCGGACAACTATATCGCCGCCAACCCGCTCTCGACGCCGGCGCACATCGTTCCCGAATGGTATTTCTGGCCGTTCTACGCGATCCTGCGCGCCTTCACCGTCGACTTCATCCTCCCGGCCAAGCTGTGGGGCGTGATCGCCATGTTCGGTTCGATCATCCTGCTCTTCTTCCTGCCGTGGCTCGACAAGTCGCCGGTCCGCTCGGGCAATTATCGTCCGGCGTTCAAGAAGTTCTTCTGGCTGCTCGTCATCGACGTCCTGATCCTCGGCTATTGCGGCGGTTCGCCGGCCGAGGAGCCCTACGTCATGATCAGCCAGCTCGCCGCGGCCTATTATTTCGCGCACTTCCTGATCATCCTTCCGATCGTCTCGCGCATGGAGCGTCCGCTGCCGCTGCCGAACTCGATCACCGAAGCGGTGCTGGAAAAGCACGGCAACGCCGCGGCCTAAGGGGGATATAGAGACAATGGTTCGTCCCATCGCATTCCTCGCCGGCCTCGGCTTCGTCTTCGTCCTGCTGTTCTCGCTGGTGACGGGCGCCGTCGCCTACATCAGCGAGCCGCCGGCCAAGACCGTCGAGCATGAATTCCACCTGCACCCGAAGGAGGTTTCCTTCGCGTCGGATGGTCCGCTCGGCAAGTTCGACCGCCAGCAGCTCCAGCGCGGCTTCCAGGTGTACAAGGAAGTCTGCTCGGCCTGCCATTCGCTCCACCAGGTCGCCTTCCGTGACCTGAAGGACCTGGGCTTCACCGATCCCGAGGTGAAGGCGATCGCCAAGAACTGGGCGACCGAGGTTCCCTCGATCAACCCGGAGACCGGCGAGCCCGCGACCCGCAAGGGCACCCCGGCCGACAAGATCCCGGCGCCCTATGCGAACGAGGTCGCCGCCCGCGCCGCGAACAACAACGCGCTGCCGCCGGACCTGTCGCTGATGAGCAAGGCGCGCCATGACGGCGGTGCCTATATCTACTCGCTGCTGACCGGCTATCAGGACCAGCCCGCGGAGCTGCTCAAGCACTTCCCGGATGCGAAGACCCCGGCCAGCCTGCACTACAACCCGTACTTCGCGAACCTGAACCTCGCGATGCCGCCGCCCCTCGCGGCCGACGGGCAGGTCACCTATGCCGACGGCACCAAGTCGACCGTCGACCAGATGGCCAAGGACGTCTCGGCCTTCCTGATCTGGACGGCGGAACCGAAGCTGGAGAAGCGTCACGCCACCGGCGTCGCGGTGCTCGGCTTCCTGCTGATCGCCACGATCCTGGCCTTTCTGTCCTACCGGAACATCTGGGCGGGCATCAAGCACTGAGCCGGATCGGTTCGATGAGCGAAAAGGGGCCGTCCGGGCGACCGGGCGGCCCTTTTCCTATGAGGGGAACGACCGGCGCATGATCAGCAACCGTCTCGGCCTGATCGGGGGCAGCGGGCTCTATCGGATGCCGGCGCTGTCGGACGGCGAATGGATCGCGGTCGACACCGCCTGGGGGCCGCCATCGGACTCGCTGCTGCTCGGCACGATCGCGGGCCGCGAGGTGGCGTTCCTGCCGCGCCACGGCCGGGGCCACCGCATCGCCCCGCATGAGGTCAACTACCGCGCCAATATCGCCGCGCTGAAGGCGGCGGGCTGCACCGAGATACTGGCGGTGTCGGCGGTCGGCGGCTTCCACGGGGACGTGCCGCCGGGCAGCTTCGTGCTGGTCGACCAATATGTCGACCGCACGATCCGTGGCGGGCGCAGCTTCTTCGGTGACGGCATCGTCGCCCACGCCGCCTTCGGCCACCCGACCTGCTCGCGCCTCGGCGCGGTCGTGGCCGGCGCGCTGGCGGAAGAGGGCGGGCCCCACAGGATCGGCGGCACGATGCTGGTGATCGAAGGGCCGCAATTCTCGACCCGCGCTGAATCGCTGCTGCACAAGGGGTGGGGGTGCGACGTCGTCGGCATGACCGGCCTGCCCGAGGCGCGCCTCGCCCGCGAGGCCGAGCTTTGCTATGCCAGCGTCGCGATGGTGACCGACGACGACGCCTGGTCGGACACCCATGTCGACGTCGCCTCGGTGATCGCGATCATGGAGGCCAATGTCGCCCGCGCCCAGGCGCTGGTGGAGGCGGTCGCGGCCGGGACGCAAGGCGGCACCCATTGCCCGCAGGGCTGCGACCATGCGCTCGACGGCGCGGTGATCACGGCGCCTTCCGCCTGGCCCGCCGCGACGAAACGGCGGCTGGCGACGCTGCTGCCCCGGTTGTTCGGATGAAGCGGCTCGCGCTGTCGTGCGCGGCGCTGCTTCTGGTCGCGGACCCCATGCCTGCGACGGCAGCCCATTGGTGGGAAGCGGGACCGCCGCTGCCGGCGCAGACGGGACGGGTGACCGACGAGGCCCGCTTGCTGCCGCCCGCCGTCGCCCGCGACATCGATCGGCGGCTCGCTCGATTGGAGGCGACCACGGGCCATCAGTTCGTTGTGCTGACAGTGCCCAGCCTGCGCGGCCAGCGGATCGAGGATTTCGGGACTAGGGTCGGACGAAGCTGGGGAGTGGGCCGCAAGGGCATCGACGACGGCGTGCTGCTGATCGTCGCGCCGAACGAGCGGAAGGTGCGGATCGAGGTGGGCTACGGCCTGGAGAAAGCGCTCAGCGATCCGGTCTGCGCGACGATCATCCGCGACACGATCCTGCCGCGCTTTCGGAAGGGCGACATGGCCGGCGGAATCAGCGCGGGCGTGAACGCCATCATCGCGCGGATCGGCAAATAGACGCAGCCGTCAGGCGGGCCGGGGCTGACCCTCGACCAACGTCCCGTTAGTCGGCAGCGGCTTGTCGAGGATCGTCACCGAACCGGTTGGGGCCGACGGTTCCCGGCAAAAGCAACAGCACCAATATTATCAGACCGGCCAGCATCGCGGCCCAGATCGTGGCATCGGGTTGTCTTTCGGCGGCCAACCAATCCGCGGGCTCGAGGGCGAGCATCCTGATATGATCGGGCAGGCTCAATGCGATGGGGAGCAGAAGGAGCAGCGCCCACCAGCCGGAACGATCCTGATCGTGCAAACGACGGGCGAATAGCGCGAACCCTGGGATAAATAAGATGGCTTGCAGGAGATCACTGACCACGAGGCCTGCTTTCCATGGCAGCGCGGTTGTCGCAGCGAAAGTGAATGTGGTGCCGACCAGTGCGGTGGCGATGTACCAATACACGACTTCCGTTCGTCGAGAACGGCCCGATCCATCAAAGCTGAGCCTGATCGTCCGTATCAACATGCGCGCATTATCGTCAGCCTCTCCGCCGCCCATGCGGTTCCCTCCCTCTCTCGCCTGGTCTCCCTAGGCCGGTAGGCATCCGCATTCCATCCAGAACGCGCGTCAGGCGGCGGGCCGGCGATGCTGGATGTTGGTGACCTTCAGGGTCATGACGACGTCGCCATGCTGGTTGAACACGGTCAGCCGGAAGGTGACGAAGCCCATGGTCGGGCGCGAGCGCGGCGTGCTCTTCGACAGCACCTCCGCCTCGATGCTCAGCGTATCGCCCGGATAGACCGGCTTGGTCCACCGCAGCTCGTCGACGCCGGTCCCGCCGAGCGAGAAATAGCCGTCTTCGGTCCAGTGGTCGGTCAGCATGCGCATCAGCATCGCGCAGCTATGCCAGCCGCTCGCCGCCAGCCGGCCGAAGATCGCGCTCTGCGCGGCGGCTTCGTCGTCGAGATGGAAGGGCTGCGGATCATATTTGGAGGCGAATTCGATCACCTCCTCGCGGGTCACCGGATAGGCGCCGAAGCGCTCGACCTGGCCTTCCTGATAATCCTCGAAATAGCGCATCCGGTCATTCCTGCTTTCGCGTCAAGCCGGCGGAGGCCGGCATGACGGATCTTCGTCTAATGTCTATACATTGAAGCGGAACAGCATGATGTCGCCGTCATGGACGACATAGTCCTTGCCTTCCGACCGGAGCTTGCCCGCCTCGCGCGCGGCGGCCTCGCCGCCCAGCGCGACATAGTCGGCATAGGCCATCGTCTCGGCGCGGATGAAGCCGCGCTCGAAATCGCTATGGATCACGCCGGCCGCTTGCGGCGCCTTCGATCCCTTCTCGACCGTCCAGGCGCGCGCTTCCTTCGGGCCGACGGTGAAGAAGGTGATCAGGTCGAGCAGTTCGTAGCCGGCGCGGATCACGCGGGCGAGGCCGGTCTCCTTGAGGCCGAGGTCGGACAGGAAGTCGGCGCGGTCGGCGGGGTCGAGCGTGACGATCTCCGCCTCGATCGCGGCCGAGACGATCACCGCCTTGGCGCCCTCGGCCTTCGCCTTCTCGAACACGCGGGCCGACAGGGCGTTGCCCTCGGCCGCCGCGCCCTCGTCGACGTTGCAGACGTAGAGGACGGGCTTGGAGGTGAGCAGCTGTGCCTGGGCGAAGATGCGGGCCTCGTCGTCGTCCCTGGGCTGGGTCAGCCGGGCGGGCTTGCCGTCGCGCAGCAGGTCGAGCGCCTGGCCGAGCACCGAGGCGGCGGCCTTGGACTCCTTGTCGCCCTGCGCGGCCTTCTTGGCGAAGGCGGGGACGCGCTTCTCCAGGCTTTCGAGGTCGGACAGCATCAGCTCGGTCTCGACCGTCTCGGCATCGGCGATCGGGTCGACCTTGCCCTCGACATGGGTGACGTCGCCGTCCTCGAAGCAGCGCAGCACATGGACGATCGCGTCGACCTCGCGGATGTTGGCGAGGAACTGGTTGCCCAGCCCTTCGCCCTTCGACGCGCCGCGCACCAGCCCGGCGATGTCGACGAAGGCGAGCTGCGTCTCGATGATCTTGGCCGATCCGCCGATCCTGGCGATCTCGTAGAGCCGCGGATCGGGCACCGCGACCTGGCCGATGTTCGGCTCGATCGTGCAGAAGGGATAGTTGGCCGCCTGCGCCGCGGCGGTCTCGGTCAGTGCGTTGAAGAGGGTGGACTTGCCGACGTTCGGAAGCCCCACGATGCCACAGCGAAAACCCATAATCCCTCAAGCCTTGTTCGGATGCGCGCCCGATAGCCGGTGCGGCGGGCAAAGGCCAGTGCATGCCGCAAAAAGCGGAAAGGCCCCGGAGCATCCTCCGGGGCCTTTCGTCGACATCCGATCCGGGCGGATCAGGTCCGGGACGGGGTGAACGCCTTCAGCTCGGCCGGCACGCTGACCGGGATGATCTTCGGCGCGGGCTTCGCCTTGGGGGCGCTACCGGTCGGCGTCACCGGGCTGGGCGCGGGAACGGCCGAGCCGCAGCTTCCCGAGCTGGTCCGGATCACCTTGGGCTGGTCGGCCGCCTGGCCGGCGGCGGACGCGCCGTCAGAGCTGTACCTGACCGTCCGGGTGCAGCCGTCGGCCGACGTCGTGCTCGACACGAAGCTGTAGTGCATCACGCCGACCGGCTCGCCCTGCGCGTTGGTCATGACGATGCCGGGCCCGCCATCGACGGCGGCCGCTGGCATTTGCGCCTGCATCGCGGCGGCCTGCTGCATCATCGCCTGGGCGCGGGCCTCCATCATCGCCGAGATGCGGTCCATCTCGGCGAAGGGCGAGTCGGGGCCGAACGCCACGTCGAACAGGCTGACCGGCGCGGGGGCGGCGACCAGCACGACCTGCGGGGCGACGTCGCCCTGATAGCGGACATGCTGGACCGATCCGTCGGGCATCGCGATCAGCATCACCTTGCTGTCGTCGCCGGCGGCGAAGGCTGCTCCGGCAAGCGCCGCGGATGCCAGGCCGGCAAGCATCGCGGTTCGGACAAGACGCATGGTTGGTTCCCTCCATTCGTAAAGTCTAGCGCGCGGAGGCTAAACCGGCCTAGCTGAACCGCCGATAAACGAACGGGCTCGGCATGTCCGCCCGCGGCACCGGCCGGCCGCTATTCATAGCCGGCGAGCAGGCGCGGCGTGCGCAGCAGCAGCGTGACCCGCGCCCCGCGCGCGCCGTTCTCGACGCGGACCTCGCCGCGATGGCGTTCGGCTATGGCGCGGACGATGACCAGGCCGAGACCGTGGCCGCCCAGCGTCGAACGGGGCTCCGCGGGCTCCTCCTGCTCGGGGAAGCCCGGCCCCTCGTCGGTGACGGCCAGTTCGAGCGCCGGCTCGCCGTCCCGGCGCGCGTCCTGCGCGGCGACGGCGATGGTCGCGCCCGGCGGCGACACCTTCAACGCATTCTCGATCAGGTTGGCGAGCGCCCGGATCACCAACTCGCGATCGCCGACGAACGGGCCGGCGGCGACCGCGCGGGTGATCCGCACCTGCTTCTCGTCCTCGGCGACGGCTTCGTAGAGGTCGACCGCGTCCTCGACGGCGCGGGCGATGTCGAACAGCTCGGGCGGCGAGCTGACGTCGGATTCGATCTCGCGCAGTTCGAGCAGCGCGTTGAACGCGGCCATCAGCCGGTCGAGCTCGGCCGCCGCGCGCGCCGCCTGCGTCGCGGTCTCGGGATCGGCGGCGTCCTCCATCGTCGACAGCCGCGCGCGCACCCGGGCGAGCGGGGTGCGCAGGTCGTGGGCGATATGGTCCGACGCCGCGCGCAGGCCGTGGATGCGGCGTTCGAGCTCGCCGAGCATGCCGTTCATGTGGCGGGCGAGGACGCCGATCTCGTCGGGCGGGCCGGGATCGGCGATCCGCGCCTTGACGTCGCCCTCGCCAACCCGGTCGCAGACCCGGTTGAGGCGGCGGATGCGCGCGGCGGTCTGCCCGCCGACGATCAGCGCGGTCGCGATCGACAGCCCCATCAGCACCAGCACGATGCCGCCGCCCCACAGCCCCAGCGACCGGCGCAGCGCGCTCGCCGAGGCGACCGGCCGGGCGATCAGCAATGCCGCGCCGCCCGGAAGCCGCCGCTCGACGCCGATCAGCTCGCCATGTCCGTCGGGCGCGCGGGCGGCGACATAGCCTTCGCGCCACGGGCGCACCCCGCCGGGCCAGCGGGCCCAGGTGCCGCGGACCCGCCCGTCGGCGTCCCGGAACAGGGCGATGCGGGGCTGGCCGGTGCGCCCGGCATATTGGCCGATCTCGCCGACCGCCGAGGCGAGCAGCGGTTGGGCGGCGGGGTCGGCCATCATCCCCGGCAGCTTCTCGTCGAGCGCCTCATAATCATGCTGGGCCGCCTCGGCGGCGGCGATGCGGCGGGCGTCGCGGTCGACCATGGCGAGGCCGAGGAGGCTGAGCGCCAGCGCCAGCACCGAGAAGACCCCCAGCAGCAGCGCCGTCTTGGCGGAAAGGTGCAATGGTCTCAAGCGGGCGCGTCCAGCCGCCGCAGCATCAGGCCCTGGCTCCGCACCGCGACGATCAGCGGGCTGAGGCTGGCGGGAAGGTCGGTGCCCGCCGCCTCGAGCTTGCGGCGCAGGCGCGAGACATGGACGTCGATGGTGTTGGCGAAATTGGCGGGCACGAAATTATAGGTCGACCAGCAGACCGACCACAGCATCGACCGCGTCACCGGCAGGCCGATGTTGCGCGCGAGCAGCGACAGGATCGAGAATTCGCGCGCCGTCAGGTCGAGCAGGGTGCCGCACAGCGACGCCGTCATCGTCCCCGCGTCGATCCGGAGCGGCCCGCAGACCAGCTCGGTCCCGGCCGGCGAGGCGCCGTCCCATTCGCGCCGCCGCAGCAGTGCGGCGAGCCGGGCGAGCAGCTCGATCTCCGACAGCGGCTTGACCGCATAGTCGTCGCCGCCGCCCGCCAGCCCCTCGATCCGGTGCCGCTCCGATCCCAGCGCGGTCAGGAACAGCGCCGGGGCGCGGGTCGATCGGCCGCCTTCGGAACGGATCCGCCCGAGCGCGCCGAGCCCGTCGAGCTCGGGCGTCTGCCGGTCGAGGATCAGCACGTCGAACGGATCGGCGCTCGCCCGGTCGACCGCGTCGGTGCCGGTGGCGACCACGTCGACCCGCGCGAAGCCGGCGCGGCCGAGCGCCGTCGCCAGCAGCTCGGCGACTTCGGTCTCATCCTCCAGGATCAGCGCGGATCGGCCCAGGAACAGGCTGCGGAAGCTCTGTTCGATCATGATGTCGTCTTCTTGCCCCATGGCGTCATCATGCCAGCCCGCCGGGGAAAGGAAAGCGGGACGCTTCGGGCCGTCAGATAAATTCAGGCCATCGCGCTGGCCTGCCGGGCGCGGCCATTATAGACCGGGATCATGAAGCGCCTGCGCATCCTTGCCGCCCTGCTGCTGATCGGCGCCGCCGCGCCGTCGGCGATCGAGGACGCGGCGCTCGGCCTCAAGCTGGCCGATCATGCGCGGCGCAGCGGCGACGCGCGCGAGATGCTGACGGCGGCGCGGATCGTCGCGGCGAGCGGCCTGCGCGAGGCGGAGCTTCAGGCCGGCCGGCTGGTCGCGCGCGAGGGGTTGCCCGATCGATCGCCGATCGCCGCCGCGCTGGCGGAGGAGGCGCGGCTGATGGCGCCCGGCGACGCCGCCGTCGCCACTGAGGCGGAGGCGCTGGCCGGTGCGCGGCCGAAGGGCATCGTCGGCGGAAGCTGGGGCAGCGGCCCGCTCCAGTTCCGGCAGATGCTGCCGGCCGGCGAGAGCGTCGGCTGGACGGTGCGGACGCGCGGGGCCGAGCCGGCCTTCGTCTCGGCGATCGGCGACGGCGACGCCGACCTGCACCTGAGCGTCGCCGACCAGCGCGGGCGCACCGTCTGCGACGAACGCGGCAACGCCTATTATCCGCTGTGCCGCTGGTCGCCGCCGCGCCCCGCCGACTATCGGGTGATGCTCGGCAATGCCGGGCGGGTGCCGACCCGGGTGGTGGTGCTCAGCAACTGATCGGCGGATGAGCCCGGTTCGGCCCCGGCTTGTGAACTGGATCACCATCGACCCCTTCGAACCATGCCATGCTGGGCCGGTGATGTGGCCCTTCCGCAGAAAATCCGGATCGCGCGATGACGATGCATCGGCGACGATCGACGCTGCGATCCTGTTCACGGCGCAGCGCTGGTGCGCCTTCAGCCGATCGGTGGCCCTGCCGGCCGAGATGACGCTGCGCGACCGGATATCGATGTTCGCCCGCGCGCTCGACCAGAGCCTGCACGGCCACTTCCCGACGCTGATCTCCGCGCCCGAACAGGTGATCCTGCTGATCATCGCCAAGGGCGTCGAGCAATCGGGCCTGCTGGCGCGTGGCGAGATCGAGCGCGAGCTGGGGATCATCCTGCCGCATTGAGAGGGGTGGTCAGGCGGCCCTGAACCGGAGCAGCCGCGCGCCGATCGCCTTGCCGTCCGTGTCGCGCGCGATCAGCACCAGCGTCTCCTCGCCCTTCGGCAACTCGCGGCCGGTGCCGGGGTCGCGGGTGACGAAGGTGAAGCCGACATTGGCCCAGCGGCCCGGCGCCACGACCAGGCCGAGCGGCGGGGCGAGGCTGGTGTAGCCGCCCGCCGCGTCGCGATACCAGGCCTCGATGCGGAGCGGTTGCGGCGGTTCGGCCATGTCGACGCGAACATGGTCGCAATGCAGCAGCAGGGTCAGGTCGCCGCCGCCGTCCGATCGCGGCCGGTTGCCGCCGTCCGCCTTGCAGGCCCCGGCGCGGTCGATCGCCAGCGTGGTGGCGAAGGGCAGCGGTGGCAGCGCGCGGGCGAAGTCGACCATGTCGGGCGATCGTCCGTCGAACAGCAACGGCGCCGACAGGTCGCCCGCCGTCCAGAAGGCGCCGATCGTCCCGCCCCGGCGCGGGCTGCCGCTGATGCCGGCGGCGAGCGCGGCGAAGCTGGCGGGACGATCGGGGGCGATCGCGCGGGCCAGCGCGGTGGTGAAGGCGCCGCCGTCGCCGTCGTCCCAGGCGATCGCGCCCGGCCCGGCGGCGGCGAAGGCGACGAGGCGCCCGCCGCCCGCCAGCCCGCCGTCGACGAAGCCCGACGGATCGACCGCGCCGCGCAGGGGCGCGCCGGCCGGGATGCCGAGCCGGGCGGGCGGGATCGCCTTGGGCGTGCCCGACCCGCGCAGCAGCCCGCCGCCGGTGCAGCTGTCGATCACCATCCACACGTCGACGCCGCGCGCGCGCAGCTCGCCGATGCGGCGGCCGATCTCGTCGTCGACCAGCGCGCCGGGCACCGTGCGGCTGCGCGGGTCCCACGCGCCGGCATCGGCGGCGAGGAACAGCTCGTCCTTGCCGTCGGGCTCGATCAGGTCGGCGGTCCTGGCCGGGGCCTGGGTGCCGTGCCCCGACAGGAAGATGACGGCGCGGTCGCCGGCGGCCGATGCGGCAGCCAGTCGGTCGAGCGCCGCGCGGATCGCGGCGAGGGTGGCGCCGTCGCCGGTCAGCATCGTCAGCGCCGCCCGATCGACCCCCAGCGTCGCGAGCGCGCCGGCCATCCGCTCGACGTCGCGGGCCGCGCCGGGCAGGGCGAAGGCGGCGAGGCGCGGATCGGAGAAATGCGAGACGCCGACCAGCACCGCGCGCGTCTCGGCAGCGGCGGGAGCCGCCGACAGCAGCGCCCCCGCGAGCGCGGCGAGGAGGAAGCGCGGTCGCATCACCCCCTCTCCATAGGCGCGCGCACGGGCCGCCGCCAGCGCATGTCAGGAAACGTCAGGGAGCAAATCGGACGGTCCGTGGCAGAGCCTGCGCCGGGGTAACAGGGGAGATATCGTGACACGTAGCATCTGCTTTTCCGCCGCCGCGGCGATGGCGGTCGCGCTGGCCTGCGCGCCGGCGTCGGCGGCCATGGACGAAACCGTGAAGGGCGCGCTCGCCCTTCAGCAACAGGGCAAGGCCGCGCAGGCCTATGACATGCTCGCGCCGCTCGTCGCGACCCGCGCCGGCGATCCGGACTATGACTATGCGCTGGGCCTCGCCGCCGCCGACAGCGGCCGCGCGGGCGAGGCGATCCTCGCCTTCCAGCGCGTGCTGTCGGTCCAGCCGGGCAACAGCCAGGCCCGCGCCGAGCTGGCCCGCGCCTATGCGCTGGGCGGCGACGTCGACACCGCGCGCGCCCAGTTCAACACCGTCGTCCAGGACCCGACCCTGCCCGATCCGGTGCGGCAGCGCTTCGACGGCATCGTCCGCCGCTTCGACCGGGAGGTCGCCGGCGGGAGCACCGACGTATCGGGCTTCCTCGACGCCTCGGCCGGCCATGACAGCAACATCAACAGCGCGACCAACCTGTCGACGATCACCATCCCGCTGTTCGTCGGCCTCGGCCCGGGCACGCTGGGCGGCGCGGCGCGGCGGATCGACAAGCAATATTACGACCTGCAGGGCGGCGTCAGCGTCGCCACCCCGGCCAGCCGCCAGATGCGCGTGTTCGGCAGCCTGCTCGGCACCTGGCGCGACAATATCGGCGACCGCACCTTCGACCAGGCGAGCCTGACCGGCACGGTCGGCGCTTCCTACAGCTTCGCCAGCCGCGATGTGCTGTCGCTGTCGGGCCAGGCCCAGAAATTCTGGCTGGGCCATGACGGCTATCGCACTGCCTATGGCGCGATCGGCCAGTATACCCACCTGATGGGCAATGGCGCGGCGCTCAGCGTCGGCGCGCAGCTCTATCGCTTCGACTATGACAGGGACCCGCTGCGCGACGCCGACCGCTATGCGTTGGCGGTCTCCTATGCCGACCGCGTCCTGGTCGCCAGCGTGTCGGGCGGCAAGGAGGAGGCGCGCCGCAACGCGGGCGACCAGTTCTCCAACGGTTTCGTCAACGCCAATCTCGGCTTCGAATATTCGATCGCGCCGGGGCTCAACGTGGTCGGCGGCGTCTCGGGCGAACTGCGCCGCTACGACGACGCCGATCCGCTGTTCCTGAAGAAGCGCAGGGACGAGCAGATCGACGCCTCGATCGGCCTCAAATATCTGCTGACCGGATCGGTCTACCTCCGCCCGCGTGTCACTTACACGCGTAATTTCAGCAACATAGCGCTGTACGACTTCAAGCGTTGGACCGCCAGCCTCGGCGTCCGCTTCGAGTTCCGGGGGAATTGAACATGACCAGCACCACCATCTTCGCCCGGCTTTCGCTCGGGCTCCTCGCCTCGGCGTCGATCGCCGGCCTCGCCACCCCCGCCATGGCGGGCAAGCTGCTCTTCTCCGACGATCCCACGCTGGCCGGCGCGACGCTGGCGGCCGGGCAGGAGGTCCGCACCAGCGGCGGCACCACCCAGATCATGACCGACAATGGCAGCATCGTCTCGCTGGTCGGCGGCGGCGCGGTGCGGATCGACGGCGATGACGTCACCGTGCTCGCGGGCAGCGTCACCGTCGCGACGCAGTCGGGCGCTTCGAGCACCAATGTGCGGCTTCCGGGCGGCGCCACCGCGCGGCTGACCGGCGCTTCGCCCTCGGGCTCCTTCACCGTCGATGGCGACAGCTTCACCGGCCATGCGCTGGGCGGCAACGTCGCGATCCAGAGCGACGGCCAGACCAAGGTCTATACCCGCGGCTCGGCCTGGCAGGGGCAGGCCGGCGGCGGCACCTCGCGCATCTTCGCCAACCAGGCCGATCCCGCCCCGGCCGCGTCGCGGACGGCGGCGAGCGACGCGGTCGAGCCGGCCGGCGACACGGCGCAGGCGGCAGCGGCCGGCGTGCCCGTCAACCTGGGCGAGGCGCTGGCCGCGGTCGGCGCGTCGGGCGACGTCGTGCAGGCGGCGCGCAACGTCGAGGCCTCGGCCACCAATCCGGCGGTGAAGGCTTTTCCGACGGGTGATGTCGCGACGTTGGTCGATTTCGCGGCGCAGCTCCAGTCGGCCTATGGCGGGCAGCTGTTCGCGGGGGCCGAGCCCGGCATCATCCAGACCTATCTCGCCTATCTGGCGAACGGCGGCGCGGGCGATCAGTTCAAGGCGACCTATGCCGCGCTGATCAACCAATATATCGACCTGCTGCGCACCGGTGCTTCCCCGGCGAGCTTCACCGGGGCGAACCAGGCGGCGGTGAACAGCTACCTCGCCTATCTCTCCTCGACGGGGACGTTGCAGGGCCTGTCGGCGCAGAACCGGGCGCTGGCCGACGCCTATCTCGACTTCCTGTCCTCGGGCGGGGCGGCGACCGACTTCACCAAGAGCTATCTCGACGTCGTCAACGCCTATATCGCCTTCATCAAGGGCGGCGGCGCGCCGGCCAATTTCACCGGCGCGACGCAGGACGTGATCAACGCCTATTTCGCCTTCCTGCAGTCGAGCGGGCTGGTCGATGCGATCGCGCAGGCCAACCGGTCGGTGTTCGACGCCTATGCGCAATATCTGGCGAACGGCGGCACCGGCGTGTTCGTGCCGCCCGGAGGAACCAATCCGGGCACCGATCCCGGCACCGGTCCGGTGGTGCTGCCCGGCTATGCCACGGCGCTGCAGGCCTATATCGACTTCCTCAAGGGCGGCGGCAATCCGAACGGCTTCAGCGGGATCACGGTCGACCTGATCCGCCAATATATCAACCTGGCGATCGACAACGGCCTGTTCGCGGGCGTGCCGGCCCCGACCATCCAGCTGATCCGCGACGCGCTGAACCTGCTCGCGGCGACCGGCACCTTCGATGCGATCGCGCCGCTGCTCGCCAACCTGACGCTGGTGCTGCCAACGATTCCGACCACGCCCACCGGCCCGACGACCCCGACCGCGCCGGTCACGGGCAATGAGAGGACCGGGCAGATGATCGCCTATGCCGGCGACAGGCTGGGCATCGACCTGCGCGACAAGACGACGACCACGATCGACGACGGCGGCAAGCTGGTGAAATATGTGTGGACGACGAACACGCAGGAATCGCCCGAGATCGGCACCAACAACGGGTTCGAGACGGGCAGCGTCGCCGGCGTGATCGGCTGGACGCGCTGGGCCGGCGGCGCCACGGCCGGCAAATATTTCGACAGCAGCGTCCTCAACCGCACCGACAAGCAGGGGATGCACTATGTCTATGGTGCGCCGGCCACCAACCTGCCGACCAGCGGCACCGCCAGCTATGCCCTGGTCGGCGCGACCAAGCCGACGATCAGCGACGGGTCGCTTGATCCCGGCTCGCTGACCGGCAGCGCGGCGGTGGCCTTCGGCGCGACGCCGACGGTGGGCGTCGACCTGCACGTATCGATCGGCGGCCACACCTATGACGTCGCCACCAACGGCGGCGTCGCCAATCCGGCGCAGAGCCAGATGGGGGTGCAGGCCAATATGGGCTTCCAGGCCAACAACATTCCGGTCGCGGCGGGCGGGCCGGTTTGCTCGTCCACCGGCTGCGGGGCCTATATCACGGGCTTCCTGGCCGGCCCCGGCGCGAGCCATGTGGGGTTGAGCTACTCGATCAACAGCACCAATGGCGGCCCCACCCTCACCGGTGCGGCGGCGTTCGGCAAATAGGGCTTCGGGCGCCGGCCATTCCCACCGCCCGGCACCCGCGGGAGACGGCGTCAGGTCTGGTAACCTGGCGCCGTTTTTCTTTTATTCTCAGCGCGCGACCAGGATGAAGGGGGCCCAGACCGAGGGAACGGCGCCGTCCGTCACCTTCGGGTCGGCGATCAGCCGCAGCATTGCCCTGCGCAGCGCCTGCGGCCGGGGCTCGCCCTTCGCGGCGCGCGAGGCGGTGTCGACGGTCAGCCGCGCGGCGACGTCGTCGCGCACCGCCCAGTGGCTGACCAGCAGCGATCGCGCCCCGGCATAGAGGAAGGCGCGGGCGAGACCCGACAGGGCAGGGGCGGTGGGGCTTTGGCCCGCCGCCGTGTCGCAGGCCGACAGCACCACCCAGTCGGCGTCGATGTCGAGCGCGGCGATCTCGGACGCGGTGAGCAGGCCGTCGTCGGTATCGTCCGGTTTCGCCGGCGGCGTGAGGACGAGACCTGGTTCCGAAGCCTTGTCGACCGCGCCGCCGACCAGCCCATGGGTGGCGAAGGCGAGGACGCGGACCCGCTTGAAATCCTCGGCCTTGACCGCGCGTTCGGTCGCAGCGGCGCCGACCAGCAGGCTCGGCTGGAGGCCGAGCGCCTCCCGCATCCGGATCAGCTCGCGTTCGGCCTGCGGCAGGGGAGCGAGCGCGGCTAGGGCGTCGCGGTCGACCGCGCCGCCGCGATAGAAGCCGCGCAGTTCACCGGGCGCGGCCTTGCCGCCGAGCAGCGGCGCGCCGATGCCGACGAAGCGATCGCCGGATGTCGTCGCGCCGCGCGTCTCCCCGATCCCGGCGATCGAGGGGACCTGCATCAGCGCGGCCCTGCGGATCAGCCAGGGGGTGGCGCGCAAGGCGGCGGGGTCGTCGTCGCGGCCCTTGGGCGTGTCGGTCACCAGCACCGCGAAGGGCAGCCGGGTGAAGGCGCCGCCCGGGGCGAGAATCCAGTCGTCGGCCCCGGCCAGCGTCGCGTCGAGCGCGGCGGGCACGATCTCGCGGTAGAGCCTGTGGGCGAGCGCCCGGTCGAAGCGCGGCCGGTCCGTCGGCGCGTCGGCGAGCGCGCCTCGCGTCGCGACCTCCAGCCCCAGCGAGGCGCGCAACGTCGCGGCATCGGCGAGCGCGGTCGAGTCCGTGCCGGACCAGGCCCATGCGCCGCCGCCGGACCGGACCACGAAGGTCAGCGCGCCGCCGCCGAAGGGCACCGGCATCACCAGCGCCTGGCGGCGGCCGAGCCGCCGTGCCACCGCCGCTTCGTCCAGCGCGGTGAAGCGGGTGAGGGCGGCATAATCGGGCTGGGCGGCGGCGAGCGCCGCTTCGGTCGCGGCCAGTTCGCGGTCGACCTGGCCGACTTCGGCGGTGGCGTCGTGATAGTCGGCCTCGCCCTTGCCATAGGCGCGCAGCGCCGCCTGGGTCAGCCGGTCGCGCTGGGCGAGCAGGTCCTGCCGCTTGCGGATCAGCGCGGCGGTGCCGCCGTCGCGCGCGGCGGCGCGCGCCGAGACGGCGACGATCGCGCGGCCGGCATCGTCGAGCGCCATCAGCTGGGCGACGCGGAAGCCCGCCGGCCGATCGCCGACCAGCCAGCTCGCCTCCAGCAACCGGCCGAGATGATCGGGCACGGTGCTGCTGCGCCGGTCGGGATCGGCGTTGGCGAACAGCTCGCGCTCGGTGACGGCGAGGATGCCGGCGAGCCGCTCGGCCGCATCGGCGCGTTTCATCCGGGCGGCGAGCAGCGCGCGGCAGCCGGCGATGTCGATGCGGTCGGGGTGCGTCTCGGGCAGGGTCTTCGCCTGCCACGCGTCGACGATCGCGAACGCCTCCCACGCGCCGGCATCGTCGCCGGTCGACAACAGGCTCTTGCCCAGCGAGGTGCGGATGCGCATCGCCCGCACCGGATTGGAATCGCCGAGATCGGCGAGCGCCTGGCGCCGGATCGCCAGCGACTCCGCCAGCAGGCCGCGCCCGGCGAGCAGATCGGCGAGATTGTTGCGGAAGGCGGCGAGCGTCTCGTCGTCGCGGGCCAGCGTCTTCTCTCCGATCGCCACCGACCGGCGGGCATAGGGCTCGGCCTCGGCGGCGCGGCCGAGCAGGGCGAGGGTGCGGCCGAGATTATTGTAGGTGACGGCCAGCCCCGCATAGTCGGGGCCGAAGCGCTTCTCCTCGATGCCGGCGATCCGCCGCAGGATGTCGACCGCCTCGGAACGGCGGTTCTGCGCGGCGAGCACGGTGACCCAATTGTTGATCGCGAGGATCGCGATCGGATGATCCTCGGCCAGGACGCGTCCCGCGATCGTCATCGCCTCGCGCGCATAGGTGTCGCTCGCCTCCAGCTTGCCGGCCTGGAGCGCGACGATCGCCATGGTGGTGATCATCGCCACCATATGCTCGTTCTCGGGCGCCTTCACCCGGCGCGCGAGCGCGAAGGATTCGGCTTCGAGCCGCTCGGCGCCGTCGAGATCGCCGCGCGCATAATGGAGGATCGCGAGCGTGTGGATCGCGTCGGCCTCCTCGGCGCTGCCCTGCGGCGCGATCGCATGCCATTGCGCCACGGCGTCCTTCAGCGTCGCCTCCGCCTCGTCATAGCGGTTGAGGTTGGTGAAGGCGGAGCCGAGCAGCGTCGTGCTGTGCGCCCGGTCGGACGGCGAGACGCCCGCCATGTCGCGCGATTCGCGCAGGATCGGCACGGCGTCCTCGACCTGCGCCGCCCCGACCATCGCGGTGCCGAGCCTGCTGAGGATATGGGCCCGCCGTGCGCCCGGCCTCGACGCGGTCGCGAGCGCGGCGCGCCAGGCGACGACGGCGCCGCCCGGATCGGCGGATATGTCGATCTTCGCGGCGGCGGCCACCGGATCGGCCCTGGCGGCCTCGACCGCCGGCGACGACATCAGAAGCGCGGCCCCCGCCGCGGCAGACAATAGACGACCCCCCACGCTACTCCCCCGAACGCGAACTTTCCCCGGGGAGCCTTGTACTGCGGGAAGGGTCCGGCGTCAGCCCGTCAGGGCAGATTGAGCTGCCAGGAGATTCCGAAGCGATCCTGAACCCAGCCGAAGCGCCGGCTGAAGCCATGGTCGCCGATCCCCATCAGCGCCTTGCCGCCGTCGGACAGCGCCGCCCACAGCGCCTCGATCTGCGCTTCGTCGTCGCAGTCGATGAAGAAGGAGAAGGAGGGCGTGAAGCCGAAGTCGTGGACCGGCGGGCTGTCGAAGCAGCGGACCGTCTGCCCGGCGATCGAGAGGCTCGCCTGATAGATGGAGCCTTCCTTGCCGGGGCCCTCCGCGCCCCAGCGGGTCAGCTCGACCACTTCGAATTCGGGGAAGAGCCCTCGGTAGAAATCGATCGCGGCCTCGGCATCGCCCTGGAACATCAGGAAGGGAGTGACCTGCATGACAGCCTCCGTCAGTCGGCGAGCCGCAACGCGATCTCGCTCATGAAGCGGGCATCGTCGCCCGATGCCAGCCAGTCCGCCTCCGACGCGATCGCGCCCAGCATGCCGGCGAGCGGATCGAGCTCCGCCTTGACATAATTGCCGAGGACATAACCCGTGACCCGGTCCTTGTGTCCCGGATGGCCGATGCCGATGCGGACGCGGCGGAACGCGTTGCCGATATGCGCCTCGGTCGATCGCAGGCCGTTATGTCCGGCGGTGCCGCCGCCGGTCTTCACCTTCACCTTGAACGGGGCGAGGTCGAGTTCGTCATGGAAGACGGTGACGTCGCCGGTCTCGCGCTTGAAGAAGCGCATCGCCTCGCCGACCGATCGGCCGCTTTCGTTCATGAAGGTGGCGGGCTTGAGCAGCAGGACCTTCACGTTGCCGATCCGCCCGGTCGCCGACCAGCCCTGGAACTGCTTCTTCCACGGATCGAAGCGGTGCACCTCGGCGATCGTGTCGACCGCCATGAAACCCACATTGTGCCGGTGCATCGCATATTGCGCGCCCGGATTGCCAAGGCCGACCCAGATCTGCATGGCGCAGGCTCTAGCCAATCGGCGATCGTGATGCCAGCGAGCGGTTTACAGATCGTGCCGATCGCTTCCTGCCGTTTCCCCTCATCATCCCCGCAGCAAGAAAAAGGCCCCGCCGAACGGGTCGGCGGGGCCTTCATTCTTTCGCGAAGCTGCGAAGGGCTCAGCCCTCGGCGGCCTCTTCACCGGCTTCGGCGGCTTCCTCGCCCTCGGCGCTCTTCAGCGCCGACGGGGCGACGATCGTCGCGATGGTGATGTCTTCATGGTCCTGCGCGGACGCGCCCTTGGGCAGGGCGACCTGCGACAGGTGGATGCTCTCGCCCACCTCGAGACCCTTCAGCGAGATCACGATCTCCTCCGGGATCTCGGCCGCGTCGACCGACAGGCCCAGGTCATGGATGACGACGTTGAGAACGCCGCCACGCTTCAGGCCCGGCGACAGTTCCTCGTCCTTGAAGTGGACCGGAACGTTGACGTTGACCTTGGTGTGTTCGCCGATGCGCAGGAAGTCGACATGCAGCGGACGGTCGGTGACCGGATGGAACTGGACGTCCTTCGGCAGGGTCCGGACCTTCTTGCCGCCGACATCGAGCATGACCACGCTGTTGAAGAAGTGGCCGGTGTGCAGCAGCTTCATGAGGACCTTCTCCTCGACGTGAATCGAGGCGGGTTCCTGCTTTTCGCCGTAGATCACGGCGGGGACGCGGCCTTCGCGGCGGATCGCGCGGGAGGCTCCCTTGCCAGCCCGCTCGCGTGCCTCGGCCGACAGGTCGAGCACTTCGCTCATAACATGTCTCCAGTTCGCATTTGAGTTTCCAAGACCCGTACCGCCTCCAGGGATGACCGGAACGGGATGGGGGCGCATAGCGGCGCGGCGCCCGAAAGGCAAGGAAGCTCTTTGCAGGCGGGGCCGGCCCGTGCAAGGGAGGCGCGTGCTAGACGAACATATCCTCTTCATCGACGGCGAGGCGATGGTGATCGACAAGCCTTCGGGCCTGCCGGTCGATCCGCCGCGCGACGGCAGCATCAGTCTGGAGAACCACCTCCAGTCGCTGTCCTTCGGTTTCAAGCGCTGGCCGAGCGCGGTGCACCGGCTGGACCGCGACACCTCGGGCTGCCTGCTGCTGGCGCGCAATCCCAAGGCGCACAAACGCTATGCGCTCGCCTTCGAGGAAGGGAAGGTCGAGAAGACCTATCTTGCCATCCTCGATGGCATTCCGGCGCAGGAGAGCGGCCTGGTCGACCTGCCGCTCGCCAAGATCTCGACCCGCGAGGCTGGTTGGCGGATGGTCGGCGACCCCAGGGGCAAGCCCGCCACCACGGCCTGGCGCGTCGTCGCGACCGTCGACGGACGCGCGCTGGTCGAGTTCCGGCCGACGACCGGTCGCACCCACCAGATTCGCGTGCACGCCGCGACCGGCATCGGCCTGCCGATCCATGGCGACCCGGTTTACGGCAGGGAAGGGCAGGCCGGAGTGACCTTGCTCCATGCCTCCGCCCTGGTCGTCCCGCGCGAAGGTAAGAACCCGATCGAGGCGAAGGCGCCGCTTCCCGCGCGTTTCACCGCGCTGGGCTTCGCCGAACCGGCCTGATCGTCAGGCCGCTATGGCGGACTGACGACGGGCGCGGGCGAAGGCGCCTGGCGAGCAACCCATGCGGCGGCGGAAGGCGGTGCTGAAGGCGCTGGCCGATTCATAGCCGATCGTCTCCGCGAGCCGGTCGAGCGGGATTTTGCCGCGATCGAGCGCGTCGCGCGCCAGCGCCATCCGCCACCGCGCCAGATATTCGATCGGGCCGCAGCCCAGCGTCTCGACGAAGCGGGCGGCGAAGGCCGATCGCGACATGCCGGCGATCGCGGCGAGCCCGGCCACGCTCCAGCCGCCGCGAACGTTGCCGTGGATCGCCCGCAAGGCGGTGGCGAGCGCCGGATCGCGCAGGCCCGCCAACAGGCCGGAAGGGAGCGCCTTGCCCTCGATCCCGCTCCCGCGCAGACATTCGATCAGCATCACCTCGATCAGCCGGGGCAGGATCATGTCGTGCCCCGGTCGATCCCCGCCGCATTCCTCGGCGATCAGGGCGATGATCCGCGACAGCCGGTCGGCGGCACTCTCGGCGGCGCGTATGTGGATCATGCCGGGCAACAGGGCCAGCAGCAGCGGTGCGTTGACCGGTTCGATGCGGAAGGCGCCGCCCAGCATCTCGACATCGGGGGCGCCGTCGGGCTCGCCATGACGGACCGCCCGGTCCGACGGCTGGACGAGGGGGCCGGCGATCCCCGGGCGGCTGGCGAGGGTGAAGGCGGGGGTGGCGGGCAGCAACACGAAGTCGCCCCGGTCGAGGCGGACCGGTTCGGCGCCGTCGAGCGTCAGCCAGCAATGCCCGGCCAGCACCATCGCGAAGCCGGGTTGGCCATAGGCGTCATAGCGCACGCCCCAATCGCCCCGGCCGCTGATCGGCTTGGAGAGGGCGGCGTGGGGACGGAGGAGGGCGATGATGTCGCTGAGCGGATCCATGGACGATCTATATGGGACGATCTATAATGAATAATGGATGATGAATTATAGATCGTCTCAAAGGCCCTGTCTATCCGACGGCAACGAAGGAGACAGGACATGACCAGCACCATCCTCATCACCGGAACCTCGTCGGGCTATGGCAAGGCGACCGTCGACCATTTCCTCGATCGCGGCTGGAACGTGATCGCGACCATGCGGCGGCCCGACCCGGCTGTCTTCCGGGCATCGGACCGGCTGAAGCTGGTCCGGCTCGACGTCACCGACCGGGCGAGCATCGACACGGCGATCGCCGAGGGGGTGGCGGCTTTCGGGGCGATCGACGTGCTGGTGAACAATGCCGGGATCGGCATGGCCTCCGCCGTCGAAGCCACCCCCGACAGCACGGTCCGCGAGGTCTTCGAGACAAACTGCTTCGGCGTCATGGCCACCTGCCGCGCGATCATCCCGCAGATGCGGCGGCAGGGGCACGGCATTATCGTCAACGTCACGTCAAGCGTGACCATCGGGGTCATGCCGCTCGTCGCCGTCTACGCCGCGAGCAAGTTCGCCGTGGAGGGTTTCACCGAGTCCCTGGCCTATGAGCTCGCGCCGTTCGGTATCACCGCCCGGCTGGTCGAGCCGGGCTATGCCCCGACCACCAGCTTCACCGCCAATGGCGGTGCCCGGATGGAGGGGCTGATCCCGGCCGATTATGCGCCCTTCGCCCAGGCCTGCTTCACCCGCATGGCGGACTATCCCACCGCCTATTGCAGTGAAGCCGAGGTGGCCGAGGCCGTCTTCGCCGCGGCGACCGAGGAGGGCGGCAAGCTGCGCTATCCGGCGGGGGCCGACAGCAAGATGCTCAACGAGCTGCGCTGGTCGACCTCGGAAGAGGAGTATCTGGCGCGGATGCGGGCGATGTTCGCGCCACGACCCGATCCGTCCTAGTCGAAAACCTTGCCGCGCAGGTTCTTGACCGCCGAGCGCTTGGACTTGCCGTCCATGCGCTTGGCTTTCGCCGCCCGGGACGGCTTTGTGGGCTTGCGCTTCTTGGGCACGAAGGTCGCTTCGCGGATCAGATCGAACAGCCGTTCGCGGACTTCTTGCCGGTTGAGGAGCTGCGATCGGGCGCCTTCGCTGCGCAGGACGAGCACGCCCTCGCGGGTCATTCGGCTGCCGGCGATCGCGTCCAGCCGGATCTTCACGGCGTCGGGCAGGTTGGGCGAATTGCGTACGTCGAAGCGCAGCATCACGGCGGAGTCGGTGGTGTTGACCCCCTGGCCGCCGGGGCCGCCCGCGCGGGTGAAGCTTTCCTCGATCTCGTCGCTGTCGATCGCGATCGAGCGGGTGACGGGGATGAGCGGCATGGGAGGAGCCTTATCGGGCGGGCATCGGCTTGGCTAGGCGTTCAGACCCCGCCGACATGGAAGATGCTGAACGCCGCGACCGCGCCCATATAGGCGCCGCCCAGCAGGATCGCCCCGATCAGCGTCGGCGCGCGGACGACCCGTCCGGCCAGAGCCGCCTGCCACAGCGCGAGCGACAGCGGGAAATAGACCAGGGTGCCGGTGATCAACCCCGGCGAATGGCGGTCGAAGGCGATCACCAGGACGAAGTGGAAGACGAAGTTCCAGAACAGGTTGCCGGCGGCCCAGGCGAGCAGCCAGAAATTGGCCGTCGCGCTGCGCGTCTTCGCGGCCCAGCCGACGAGCAGCGCCATGATCGCGATGAAGGCGATATTGCCGCCCAGGAACAGCGGGAGATCCATCGCATGGCCGCTGATCTCCCCGGCGTAACGGGGAAAGCCGGTCAGATATTCCTCGGCGACATGCGCCGCGAAGGCGACCGGCAGCCACCGGATCAGGCGATAATAGGATGCCGTCATCGCGCGCTCCCCCCGAACCCCGCGCGGACGATATCGCAAGCCGCTTGAAGCGCAAGCGCGGCGGGTCCAGATGGACGGCATGTACATGTTCGACATCGACCGGCACGGCGACAAGGCGTCGCTCTATGCCGATATGGCGGCGGCGCTCGCCGCGCTGACCGCCGACGAGCCCGACGCGATCGCCAACATGGCCAATGCCGCGGCGCTGATCTGGGAATATCTGCCCGATCTCAACTGGGCGGGCTTCTACCGCGCGATCGGGCAGGAACTGGTGCTTGGGCCCTTCCAGGGCAAGACCGCCTGCATCCGCATCCCGTTCGGCAAGGGCGTGTGCGGCACGGCGGCGGACACCCGCACTGCGCAGTGCGTGTCGGACGTCCACGAATTCCCCGGCCATATCGCCTGCGACGCCTATTCGGCGTCGGAGCTGGTCGTGCCGATCGTCCATGAGGGCCGGCTGATCGGCGTGCTCGACCTCGACAGCCCGATCAAGGGCCGCTTCGACGAACAGGACGTGGTGGGCTGCGCCGAGCTGATGGCGGTCCTGGGCCCCCGGATCGCGGCGTGATTTCGTAGAAAATATGTTTTTATTCAAAGTGTTATGGCGATAGATGCATTGCCTATGCTTGCCTCGTGCAAGAGACTGTGTGAAAATGCGATCATGAAACGGGACGTGGCGTTGGCCAGACTGAGGCCCTTGGAGCAGCGGCTGCGCCAGCAAGGCGTTTCGGCCCTGTATCTCTTTGGGTCCACGGCGCGCGATCAGGCCGGCGATGCGTCCGACGTCGACCTCATCTTCGACTATGATCCGGACTCCAGATTCGATCTGTTCGATCAGGCCGGCGTGTATCTGGATATCAAGGACGCCCTTGGGCGGGACGTTGACCTGGTTTCCCGCAAGGCCATGCGTCCCTCCTTCCGGGAACGGGTCGCGCCGGAACTGGTACAGGTCTTTTGATGGACGATCGCAAGCTGGCCCATGAGCTGGAGACGATCGAGCTTCTCGTCGCACGTGCGCGGGAAACTGTCGGCAAGCACGATAGGCGCAGCTTCGCAGAGGATCGAGACGCGGTAGATGCCACCGCCTATCGGCTGGCGATGATCGGCGAGCATTGCAAGCGATTGCCGCCCGATCTGCAGGAGAGGCATCCGAACCTGCCATGGCGGCAAATGGTTGGGCTGCGCAACATCGTCAGCCACGCCTATGACGAAATCGATACCGGGATCATATGGTCTGCCGCCACGGCCAGACTGGATGAAATCGGCAGAATGTGCCGGGACGAGAAAAGGCGTCTCGATCCTGAGGGCTCGCGCGAAGGCGGCGCGTAGCGCGGCTGCGGATGCGGTGCGTCTCAGCTCAGCCGGTCGATCGCCTCGTCGTCGAGCGAGCCGGGGACGATCATCAGCGGGCAGGGGAGCTGGCCCGCGTCGGTGCCGGCGAAGTGGCTGACCAGCTTGCCGGGATTGCCGCTCGCCGCCGCGCCCAGGACCAGGGCCGCGACGTGCGGCTGTTCGGCCAGCAATTCGCGGACCACCGCGACGGGATCGCCCTGGCGCACCGTGATCGACGGCATGACGCCGGTATCCTCGATCAGCGCGCTCGCCGCCTGGGCGACCATCGCTTCGGCGCGCAGCCGGGCCTCCTCCTCGAAGGTGGCCTGGACCGCCCCCCACTGGACGAACTCCTGCTGCGGCACCAGCGCCAGGATCTCGACCGACCCGCCGGTCTTGATGGCGCGCCGGGCGGCGAAGCGCAGGGCGGCGCGCGCGGCCTCATTGTCGTCGATGACAACCATATAGGTACGCACTTTGGCTTATTCCCCTTGCTTCGAACCGGTCCGGTTCCTCAGGCGTGCTTTCTGGCTATCCCGGCCTTGACCTTGTCATCCTGAGCGCGGATGAGGGGCCGGCATCGACCCCAAACCCTCTTCAGGGGATATAATATGCCGATCGAGTTGAAGATGCCCGCCCTTTCTCCGACGATGGAGGAAGGTACTCTCGCCAAATGGCTCGTCAAGGAAGGGGATGCGGTCAAGTCCGGCGATCTCCTCGCCGAGATCGAGACCGACAAGGCGACGATGGAGTTCGAAGCCGTCGACGAAGGCACGATCGCCAAGCTCGTCGTCGGCGAGGGCACCGAGGGCGTCAAGGTCGGTTCGGTGATCGCGCTGATCCAGGGCGAGGACGAGGATGCGGCGCCCAAGGCCGCCCCGAAGGTCGAGGCCGCGCCCAAGCCGGAACCGAAGCCCGCTCCCGCGCCGAAGGCCGAAGCGCCGGCTCCCAAGGCCGAGGCGCCCGCCAGGCCGGCCGCGCCCGCCGCGGCACCGGCCGCCTCGGGCGACCGGGTGAAGGCGAGCCCGCTCGCGCGCCGGCTCGCCCAGGCGCAGGGCGTCGACCTGGCCCAGGTCAGCGGCACCGGCCCTGGCGGCCGGGTGGTGAAGGCCGATCTCGACGGCGCCCCGAAGGCCGCCGCCGCTCCGGCCCAGGCGCCTGCCGCTGCCGCTGCCGCGGCTCCCGCGCCGACCGCCGCTCCCGCCGCGGCGCCCAAGCCCGCCGCCGCGCCGGCGCCGGCCGGTCCGGACGAGATCCCGCACGAGGTCGTCAAGCTGTCGAACATGCGCAAGGTGATCGCGCGGCGGCTGACCGAATCGATGCAGCAGAGCCCGCACATCTTCCTGACGGTCGACATCCGGCTCGATCCGCTGCTCAAGCTGCGCGGCGAGCTCAACGCGTCGCTGGAGGCGCGCGGCGTCAAGCTGTCGGTCAACGACCTGCTGATCAAGGCGCTCGCGGCCGCGCTGATGGACGTGCCCGATTGCAACGTCTCCTTCGCCGGCGACACGCTGATCCAGTACAAGCGCGCCGACATCTCGGTGGCGGTGGCGATCCCGGGCGGCCTGATCACCCCGATCATCAAGGGCGCCGACACCAAGAGCGTCGGCGCGATCGCGACCGAGGCGAAGGACCTCGCCCAGCGCGCCAAGGAGGGCAAGCTCCAGCCGCACGAATATCAGGGCGGCACGGCGTCGATCTCGAACATGGGGATGTTCGGGATCAAGCAGTTCACCGCGGTGATCAACCCGCCCCAGGCGATGATCATGGCGGTCGGCGCGGGCGAGAAGCGGCCCTATGTGGTCGACGATGCGCTGGCGACGGCGACGGTCATGTCGGCCACCGGCAGCTTCGACCATCGCGCCATCGACGGCGCGGTCGGCGCGCAGCTGATGCAGGCGTTCAAGCGGCTGGTCGAAAACCCGCTCGGCCTGCTGGCTTGATGGCCGCAGGCATGGAGCTGCCGCCGGCAGGCGACCCCGCGATACGCGTGGTCGCCATGCCGGCGGACACCAATGCCAATGGCGACATCTTCGGCGGCTGGCTGGTCAGCATGATGGACCTTGCCGCCGGCACGGTGGCGTCGAAGCACAGCAAGGGCCGCGCGGCGACGATCGCGATCGACGGCATGATCTTCCATCGCCCGGTCAAGGTCGGCGACATCGTGTCGGTCTATGCCGATCTCCGGTCGGTGGGGCGCACCTCGATGAAGATCGAGGTCGCGGCCTGGCGCCAGGCGCGCGACGGCAGCGAGAATGAACGGGTCACCCAGGCGACGATCACCTTCGTCGCGATAGACGAACAGGGACGGCCCCGCGCCGTCGACGGATAGATACAGGAGCAGGCAGTGGCGGAAACCTACGATCTCATCGTCCTCGGCTCGGGCCCCGGCGGCTATGTCGCGGCGATCCGGGCGGCGCAGCTCGGCCTCAAGACCGCGATCGTCGAGCGCGAGCTGCTCGGCGGCATCTGCCTCAACTGGGGCTGCATCCCGACCAAGGCGCTGCTGCGCTCGGCCGAGATCTACCATCATATGAAGCATGCCGAGGCGTTCGGGCTGTCGGCGGTGAAGCCGGGCTTCGAGCTGGCAAACGTGGTGCAGCGTTCGCGCGGCGTCGCCAAGCAGCTCAACCAGGGCGTCACCGGCCTGATGAAGAAGCACAAGATCGCGGTCCATTTCGGCGACGGCAAGCTGACCGACAAGGGCAAGCTGACGGTCACCAGGGACGGGCAGGCGACTGAGCTGTCGGCGAAGAACATCATCATCGCCACCGGCGCCCGCGCCCGCGACCTGCCCTTCGCCAAGGCGGACGGCGAGCGGATCTGGACCTATCGCCACGCGATGACGCCCAAGGAGATGCCGACCAAGCTGCTGGTGATCGGATCGGGCGCGATCGGGCTGGAGTTCGCGAGCTTCTACGGCGACTTCGGCGCCGAGGTGACGGTGGTCGAGATGCTCGACCGCATCCTGCCGGTGGAGGACGAGGAGGTGAGCGCCTTCATGACCAAGGCCCTCGCCAAGCAGGGGATGAAGATCCGCCCGTCGACCGGCGTGCAGAAGCTCACCCCCTCGGCCAAGGGCGTGACCGCCGAGATCAAGGACAAGGACGGCAAGGTCACCACCGAGGAGTACAGCCACGTCATCGTCGCGGTCGGCATCGTCCCCAATGTCGAGAATATCGGGCTGGAGGAGGTCGGGGTCGAGCCCGACAAGCGCTATCACATCAAGACCGACGAATATTGCCGGACCAACGTGCCCGGCATCTACGCGATCGGCGACGTGACCGACGGTCCCTGGCTGGCGCACAAGGCGATGCACGAGGCGGTGATCGCGGCCGAGCATATCGCCGGCGAGCACCCGCATGCGATGGACAAGCGCAACATCCCTGGCTGCACCTATTGCCGCCCGCAGGTGGCGTCGGTCGGCCTGACCGAGGCGAAGGCGAAGGAGGCCGGCTACACGGTCAAGGTCGGCAAATTCCCCTTCATCGGCAACGGCAAGGCGATCGCGCTGGGCGAGCCCGAGGGCTTCGTGAAGACCGTGTTCGACGAGGCGACCGGCGAACTGCTCGGCGCGCACATGGTCGGCGCCGAGGTCACCGAGATGATCCAGGGCTACACCATCGGCAAGACGCTGGAGACCACCGAGGCCGAGCTGATGGGCACCGTCTTCCCGCACCCGACGATCAGCGAGGCGATGCACGAGAGCGTCCTCGCCGCCTATGGACGGCCGCTCCATATCTGACGCCGACACGCCAGCCGCCATCGCCCATGTCGTTTGTCGACGCCGGCCGGCGGTTGGCCGATCATTGCTTGCCTGAAATGCTCGCGCGGCATGGAACTCGCGCCCGCGCGGGCGTCATCAGGGAGGCTGCCTTGGGCTGGGGAAGACTGTCGGTTCTGGCCGGGCTGGCCATGGTCGTCGTTCTATGCGGCGATCAGGCGATCGCCTGCGAGCTGTCGCAGCGGCCGAAGCCGGCCGGCAAGGTGGCGCAGCCGGGGCGCGACCTGCTCGTCCATCTCCAGAAGCGGCTGGACGACCTGCTCCGCCCCGCCACGCCGAGTTCGACGCCGAGCCGCCGGTTCATCCTGCAATAACGGCTTCACGAAAAAGGACGGGCGCGATGGCCCGTCCATGCTACCCGCCCGATATCGCCCCGATCGGTCGGAGCGTGCCCTCTCTTGTGTGGAGGGACTTGCGGCCTATTCGGTGTCGCCTTCCTCGACCTGCAGCGCAGCGATCTGCGGCAGCGGGCGCAGGCTGCGGTTGAGCGCGAAGCCCGAGCTGGAGAGCAGCGCGGCCATGTCCTCCGACCGGCCGGCGCCGCGGATCTCGAGCGCGGTGAAGCCGGCGTTGAGCAGCGAGGTGATGTCGCGGTCGCGCTGCCAGCCCGACGGCGAGCCGAGCACCACCGCGATCAGGCGATGGCCGTTGCGGACCGCCGAGGCGGTGAGGGTGAAGCCGCTGTCGTTGGTGAAGCCGGTCTTGATGCCGTCGACGCCGGGGACGTTGCCCAGCAGCTTGTTGTGGTTCGCCATCCGCAGCTTGCCGTAGCTGAAGCTCTGCTCCGAGAAGCAATGATAGCGGGCCGGATGGTTGCGGATCATCGCCGCCGACAGGATGGCGATGTCCTGCGCGGAGGTGAAATGGCCGGGATTGGGCAGGCCGCTGGCGTTGGCGAAGACGGTCTGGCGCATGCCGAGCTGGCGGGCCTTGGCCGTCATCATCCGCGCGAAATTGGCTTCGGTGCCGCCGATCTTCTCGGCCAGCGCCACCGCGACGTCATTGGCCGACTTGACCGCGACGACGCTGATCGCATCGGCCACCGACAGCGACTGGCCGATGCCGAGGCCGAGCTTGGAGGGCCGCTGGCTGGCCGCGAGCGGCGACATCACCACCCGGTCGTCGAGCTTCAGGCGGCCGGCGTCGAGCGCGTCGAACACCAGGTAGAGCGTCATGACCTTGGTGATCGACGCCGGATGGCGGATCGCGGTCGGCTGCTCGGCGTAGAGGATCTCGTTGGTGTCGGCGTCCATCAGCACCGCGGAGAAGCGCGGGGCGCCGAGCGGGCTGGCGGCCTCGGCCGGCGCCGTCGTGGAAACCGCCCAAGGCAGCGGCATCACGGACATGGGCAGGGCCAGCGCCAGGCAGGCGAGCCATCGTGCGAACGCGGATCCAGTCACTATCCAGTCCCCTCTTTATCGACCAGACAGGATTGAATCTAAAGCATTTTCCGGAATCGCGACAGCCGTCCCGAAGCGGCTGTTCATGCGCTTCGACTCATTTTAGGCACGGTCGAGCTTGTCGGCATAGATCAGGCGCCCCGGCCCGAGCCGCGCCATGACCTGCGCCAGGTCGCTTTCCCCGAAGGCGAAACACCCCTCCGAACGGCCGAGCTTGCCGTGCTGCGCGATCATCTGCCGCTCGGCATACCAGGCGCCGTGGACCACCACCGCGCGGGCGCGGGCGTTGCTGTTGGTGGGGTCGAGCCCGTCGATCCGGCGCGAGCGGCCGTGATTGCCGTAATATTCTTCGGCGGTGACGAAGGCGCCGCTTGACGAGGCGGCCGAGCCCGGCGCGTTGGAGAATTTCTGGAGCCAGCCGGTGTGCGACGGATCGGAGCCGCGGCCATGGGCGACGAGCAGGCTGTCGATCCGGCCCGAGGCGACGTCGAGCAGATGGAAGCGCGGCGCCGAGGAGGGATCGTCGAAATCGCAGATGCCGATCAGGTCGCGCACCTTGATCCGGTCGATATGCCGGCTCATCGCCGCGAGCGCGCGGGACCGGACCTCGGGCCGGAGCCGCGGCGCGGGGATGAGCGGGGCCGCGACCGAAGTCCCGCCCGCCGCCAGTGCCAGTCCGCCGAAAATCCCTGCACCCAGTAATCCGCGCCGGTTCACCGGCGTGTCGATGATATTCCGCAAATGCCCGACCCGCTCTATATACTGAACTATGTCCGTTATTTAGCAGAGCCGGCCCGACATTTCATGGGCGGACTGGGCATTTGTTCCGGCCGCGCGGCGCATCGGCCGTGGACTTTGCACGGTTCATCGCTGCGCCGCCGGCGGTCGGGCCGTCAGCGGCCCGCGACCTGGAGCTTCCCTTCCATCGCCGCGCCCAGCTTCGCGAGCAGTGCCTTGTCGCGGCCATAGGGATCGCCGAGCGGGCGGACGGTGCCGTCGGGATCGGCCTGCGCGGTGAAGTAGACGAGGTAGACCGGCACGCTCCGTTCGAGCTGGAAGACCTTCGTCTTGCCCGGATCGGCGAGCGCCGCGTCGAGGCCGTCGCCGCCCTGGAGCATCGCGGCCAGTTCCTCGATATTCTCGACCCGGATGCAGCCATGGCTGAGCGCGCGGTTCTCGCGCGCGAAGACCGCGCGGTTGGGCGTGTCGTGCAGGTAGATGGCATGCGGGTTCGGCATGTCGATCTTGATCCGGCCGAGCGCATTGGTCGGTCCCGGCGCCTGCCAGGCCGAGACGCTGCCGTCCGGGTTGCGGATCCAGCGGAAGCCCTTGCCGCGCGTCCCGCCCGCCTTGACGATGCTGTGCGGCACCGTCCAGCCGGGATTGGCGACGATCGACTGGGCATAGAGCTCGAGCTGCGGCGTCGGCGTCCTGGGGGCGCCGACCACGACGTTGTAGCTCGCTTCCTCGATCCCGTTGTTGATCACCGACAGGCGGTAGCCGGGGATGTTGACGTAGATGTAGCGATCGCCGAGGTCGCGCGGCATCCAGCGCCAGCGTTCGAGATTGGCGCGGAGCCGGCCGCGCAGCGCCTCGTCGCCGCGCGCGTCGGCATAGGCGGCCCTAAGCGCGCGATACTGGTCGTTGTCTGGCAGCAGGCCGCGCAGCCATGGGCCGAGCCGGTCGCGGTCGAGCGCCTCGGCGAGGCCGGCGGCGATGCGATTGGGATCGGCGGGCGGGGCGATATGCCAGTCGAGCGCCGCCTTGTCGTCGATCCGGCCATTGGCATAGTCGTGCGCGATCCGCAGCGCCGAAGCCGTGGCGAGCGCATCGAGCGCCGGGCCCTTCCGTCTGGCTTCGATCGCGGCGCGCAGCGCGTCGGCATTGTAATCGGACGGATTCAGCCCTTCCTCCGCCGAATCCTCGATGACGGCGAGCAGGTCGCGGGCGCTGCCGAGCGACCATCGGCCCGGCATCCGGTCGGGCGCCGCGGCGACGCTTTCGGGCGACGGCATGCCCGCCGGCGCACTGCCGCCGAAGGTGAAGCAGGCGACCGCGAGCAGCGGCAAGGCGGTCAGCAGGCGTCCCAGGCCGGGGCCCCTTCGGCGGGGGCGGGCGGCAGGGTCGGATCGGGTGTCGTTGCGCGACATGACGAGCCTCCGTGACGATATCCCCACAACGATCGAAGGGACCTCGACGATCCATCGCCGGGCGAAAATCCGGCCGGCGGAACCGACGAAACTTGTGGCTCGTTCCGCCGGGGGAAAGGGGGTATTGTCGCGCCGGCCGCAATCGACAGGGAACCGATGACCGAACCGCCCGAGAGCCGGCTGATCCTGTTTGCCGCCCTGGCCGCCAATCTCGGCATCGCCGTGGCCAAGTTCGTCGCCGCGGCGATCACCGGGTCCTCGGCGATGCTGACCGAGGGCTTCCATTCGGTCGTCGACAGCCTCAACCAGCTCCTGCTGCTCTACGGCCAGAAGCGATCCGTCCGCCCGCCCGACGAGCGTCACCCGCTCGGCTATGGCCGAGAGCTCTATTTCTGGAGCTTCGTCGTCGCGATCCTGATCTTCTCGACCGGCGCCGGCCTGTCGATCTACGAGGGCGTCCTCCACGTCCTCGACCCCGAACCGATCCGGACGCCGTGGGTCAACTATGTGGTGCTGGCGCTGTCGCTGCTGCTCGAGGGGGCGAGCTGGGGGATCGCGGTGAGGGAGTTCGGGGCGGCCAAGGGCGAGCATGGCTGGTGGGAAGCCGTCCGCCAGTCGAAGGACCCGCCGAGCTTCATCGTCCTGTTCGAGGATTCGGCGGCGATGTTCGGCCTGTTCGTGGCCGGCGCCGGCATCACCCTCAGCCTGCTGACCGGCGATGCGCGCTGGGACGGCGTGGCCTCGATCGTCATCGGTCTCGCGCTTGCCGGCGTGGCGCTGGCGCTGGCGCGCGAGGCGAAGGACCTGCTGATCGGCGAGCCGGCCGATCCCGCGCTGGAGGCGGCGGTGCGCGCGGCGATCGACCGCCGGCCCGAGGTGACCGGGGTCAACGAGATCACCACCGTCCATATCGGCCCGCAGGCGATCTTCCTCGGCCTGGCGGTCGACTTCGAGGACGAGGTGCCGGTCGGCCGGGTCGAGGCGATGATCGCCGAGGCCGAGGCGGAGCTGCGCGCGCGCTGGCCGGCGCTGCGCGCCATCTATATCAAGCCGCAGGCGAAGCCGCCGCCCGAGCAGCCATGATCCTCGTCCTCACCAGTTGCGGCTCGGTGGCCGAGGCCGAGCGGATCGCCGAGGCGCTGGTCGGCGAACGGCTCGCGGCCTGCGTCCAGATCGTGCCGATGCGCAGCGTCTATCGCTGGCAGGGGGCGATCGAGCGGGCCGAGGAATGGCAGCTCCAGGCCAAGACCCGCGCCGCGCTCGCCGATCGGGTCGAGGCGCGGATCAGGGCGCTCCACGGCTATGATCTGCCCGAGATCGTCCTGCTGCCGGTTCAGGCCTCCGCGGACTATGCCGTCTGGGTCGCGGCGGAGACGGGGGAGGGGCGATAGGCCCTGCGGACAACGGCTGCCAAAATCCGGCGGTTCCACCGGTTGACCCGATCCGACTCCTTCTCTATAGGCGCGCCCTGCCCTAGGCCGGTCCGCCGGCGCTGGGGCGCTTGAACATTGCCGATGCGTGTGATGGCCCGGGAGGTCGCAAAGACCGCCGGGGCCTTCGTGCATTTCCGCTTGTCCGGCAACGGGCGGCGGAAGGTGATTCGGGCATCGGTAAAGTAACTCTTAGAGGTGAAGGGCTTCATGCCGACGATCAACCAGCTGATCCGCAAGGGTCGCGAACCGCAGAAGGCCAAGTCGAAGGTCCCTGCGATGGAAAAGAACCCGCAGAAGCGCGGCGTTTGCACGCGCGTCTACACGACGACCCCGAAGAAGCCGAACTCGGCGCTGCGCAAGGTGGCCAAGGTCCGCCTGACCAACAGCCGCGAAGTGATCAGCTACATTCCGGGCGAAGGCCACAACCTCCAGGAGCACTCGGTGGTCCTGATCCGCGGCGGCCGTGTGCGCGACCTTCCGGGCGTGCGCTATCACGTTCTCCGCGGCGTGCTCGACACGCAGGGTGTCAAGGATCGCAAGCAGAGCCGTTCGAAGTACGGCGCCAAGCGTCCCAAGTAAGAGGTAGATCGAAATGGCTCGTCGTCGCCGTCCCGAAAAGCGCGAAATTCTCCCCGATCCGAAGTTCGGGGATGTCGTGCTCAGCAAGTTCATGAACAGCGTCATGCTCGACGGCAAGAAGTCCGTCGCCGAAGGCATCGTCTATGGCGCTCTCGAAACCATCGAAACCCGCGCCAAGCGCGAGCCGCTGGGCGTCTTCCATGAAGCGCTCAACAATGTGAAGCCGGGCATCGAGGTCCGCAGCCGCCGCGTCGGCGGTGCGACCTACCAGGTCCCGGTCGAGGTCCGTCCGGACCGTTCGCAGGCGCTCGCCATCCGCTGGCTGATCAGCGCCGCGCGGGCGCGGTCGGAGCACACCATGGCCGGTCGTCTGTCGGGCGAGCTGCTGGATGCCGCGAACAACCGTGGCAATGCGGTCAAGAAGCGTGAGGACACGCACCGCATGGCCGAGGCGAACCGCGCCTTCTCGCACTATCGCTGGTAACAGCGACGCGCTTCGGGCCCGCTCCCCATGGGGCGGGCTCGAAAGTGTAACAGTCCGTTCCCATATCGTCGGAGCCGGGTCGGCAGGACCCGTCCCCGACATCGGAGTTTAAGATCATGGCCCGCAGCCACCCGCTCGAGAAATATCGCAATATCGGCATCATGGCCCACATCGATGCCGGCAAGACGACGACGACCGAGCGTATCCTCTACTACACCGGCAAGTCCTACAAGATCGGCGAGGTCCATGAGGGCACCGCGACGATGGACTGGATGGAGCAGGAGCAAGAGCGCGGGATCACGATCACGTCGGCCGCGACGACCTGTTTCTGGAACGACCACCGGATCAACATCATCGACACCCCCGGCCACGTCGACTTCACCATCGAGGTCGAGCGTTCGCTGCGCGTGCTCGACGGCGCCGTGACGGCGTTCGACGGCGTCGCCGGCGTCGAGCCGCAGTCGGAGACGGTGTGGCGCCAGGCCGACAAGTACCGCGTCCCGCGCATGTGCTACGTCAACAAGCTCGACCGCACCGGCGCGAACTTCCAGCGCTGCGTCCAGATGATCAAGGACCGCCTCGGCGCGCGTCCGGCCGTCCTCTATCTCCCGATCGGCATCGAGAGCAGCTTCGTCGGCCTCGTCGACCTGGTCGAGAACCGCGCGATCGTCTGGCTCGAGGAGAGCCTGGGCGCGAAGTTCGAATATCGCGACATCCCGGACGACATGAAGGATGAGGCCGCCGTGGCCCGCCAGGAGCTGATCGAGCTTGCCGTCGAGCAGGACGAGGCGGCGATGGAATCCTATCTCGAGGGCAACGAGCCCGACGTCGCGACCCTGAAGGCGCTGCTGCGCAAGGGCACGCTGGCGTTCGACTTCGTCCCCGTGCTGTGCGGCTCGTCGTTCAAGAACAAGGGCGTCCAGCCGCTGCTCGACGCCGTCGTCGACTATCTGCCGAGCCCGCTCGACATTCCCGACGTGCAGGGCGTCAAGCTCGACGGCGAGACCCCGGACTCGCGTCCGGCCGAGGACTCGGCGCCGATGTCGGCGCTGGCCTTCAAGATCATGAACGATCCGTTCGTCGGCTCGCTCACCTTCGCGCGCATCTATTCGGGCAAGCTCGAAAAGGGCACCTACCTGAACAGCGTGAAGGACAAGAAGGAAAAGATCGGCCGCATGCTGCTGATGCATGCGAACAGCCGCGAGGACATCGAAGAGGCCTATGCGGGCGACATCGTCGCGCTGGCTGGCCTCAAGGAGACCACCACCGGCGACACGCTGTGCGCGCCGTCGGCGCCGATCATCCTCGAGCGGATGGAGTTCCCGGACCCCGTCATCGAGCTGTCGGTGGAGCCGAAGACCAAGGCCGACCAGGAGAAGATGGGCATCGCGCTCAACCGCCTGGCCGCCGAGGACCCCTCGTTCCGCGTCTCGTCCGACCACGAGTCCGGCCAGACCATCATCAAGGGCATGGGCGAACTCCACCTCGAGATCCTCGTCGACCGCATGAAGCGCGAGTTCAAGGTCGAGGCGAACGTCGGCGCGCCGCAGGTCGCCTATCGCGAATATCTCAAGAAGCCGGTCGAGCTGGTCTACACCCACAAGAAGCAGTCGGGTGGTTCGGGCCAGTTCGGTGAGGTCAAGGTCCAGGTCAAGCCGGGCGAGCGCGGCTCGGGCTTCGTCTTCGTCGACGAGGTCAAGGGCGGCAACATCCCGCGTGAATATATCCCGTCGGTCGAGAAGGGCATGCGCGAGACCGCCGAGGGCGGCTCGCTGATCGGCTTCCCGATCGTGGACGTCGAAGTCCACCTGATCGACGGCAAGTATCACGACGTCGACTCGTCGGCGCTCGCCTTCGAGATCACGGGCCGTGGCGCGATGCGCGAGGCGGCCCAGAAGGCCGGCATCACCATCCTCGAGCCGATCATGAAGGTCGAGGTCGTGACGCCGGAGGATTATCTGGGCGACGTGATCGGCGACATGAACAGCCGCCGTGGCCAGATCCAGGGCACCGACAGCCGGGGCAACGCCCAGGTCGTCGAGGCGATGGTCCCGCTGGCGAACATGTTCGGCTACGTGAACCAGCTCCGCTCGTTCACCCAGGGCCGTGCGCAGTACAGCATGCAGTTCTCGCACTATGACGAAGTCCCGGCGAACGTCGCGGACGAGGTCAAGGCAAAGCTGGCATAATCGGTAATTTGTGGTTATGGGCGCGTCCGCATCGGGCGGCGCGTCCGGCAATTGATTCGAAGAGAAGAGGCAAAAAATGGCTAAGGCTAAGTTTGAGCGGACCAAGCCGCACTGCAATATTGGCACCATCGGCCACGTCGACCATGGCAAGACGTCGCTCACGGCAGCCATCACCAAGGTCCTCGCCGAGACCGGCGGCGCGACCTTCGTCGACTATGCCAACATCGACAAGGCTCCCGAGGAGCGCGAGCGCGGCATCACCATCTCGACCGCGCACGTCGAGTATGAGACCGAGCAGCGCCACTATGCGCACGTCGATTGCCCGGGCCACGCCGACTATGTGAAGAACATGATCACCGGCGCCGCGCAGATGGACGGGGGCATCCTCGTCGTCTCGGCCACCGACGGCCCGATGCCGCAGACCCGCGAGCACATCCTGCTCGCCCGTCAGGTCGGCGTTCCGGCGCTCGTCGTGTTCATGAACAAGGTCGACCTCGTCGACGACGCCGAGATCCTGGAGCTCGTCGAGCTCGAGGTTCGCGAGCTGCTCTCGTCCTACGAGTTCCCGGGCGACGACATCCCCGTCATCAAGGGTTCGGCCGTCAAGGCGCTCGACGGCACCAACGACGAGATCGGCCGCAACGCCGTCCTCGAGCTGATGGCCGCTGTCGACTCGTACATCCCGCAGCCCGAGCGTCCGCTCGACAAGCCGTTCCTGATGCCGATCGAAGACGTGTTCTCGATCTCGGGCCGCGGCACCGTCGTCACCGGCCGCGTCGAGACCGGCATGGTCAAGGTCGGCGAGGAAGTCGAGATCGTCGGCATCAAGGACACCCGCAAGACCACCGTCACGGGCGTCGAGATGTTCCGCAAGCTGCTCGACCAGGGCCAGGCCGGCGACAACATCGGCGCGCTGATCCGCGGCGTCGGCCGTGAGGAAGTCGAGCGTGGCCAGGTTCTCGCCAAGCCGGGTTCGATCAAGCCGCACACCGACTTCTCGTCGGAAGTCTACGTGCTGTCGAAGGAAGAGGGTGGCCGTCACACGCCGTTCTTCGCCAACTATCGTCCGCAGTTCTACTTCCGCACCACGGACGTCACCGGCACCGTCGAGCTGCCCGAGGGCACCGAGATGGTCATGCCCGGCGACAACGTGAAGCTCGGCGTCAAGCTCATCGCCCCGATCGCCATGGAAGAGGGCCTGCGCTTCTCGATCCGTGAAGGCGGCCGCACCGTCGGCGCCGGGGTTGTCAGCTCGATCTCGAAGTAATATAGCGCGTTCAAACGGGCCGGCCGGCCCCTTCGGGGGTCGGCCGGTTCGCTTTTGTAGAATATAGTTGGAAAGCGGCGCTCTTGCCGCACGGCTCTTTCGCATCGGTGTAGGACATGGAAACGCAGAATATCCGTATTCGCCTGAAGGCATTCGATCATCGTGTGCTCGATCAGGCTACCGGCGACATCGCCGATACCGCCCGCCGTACCGGCGCGCTCATCCGTGGTCCGATCCCGCTGCCCACCCGCATCGAGAAGTTCACCGTGAACCGCGGCCCGCACATCGACAAGAAGTCGCGCGAGCAGTTCGAGGTGCGGACCTACAAGCGGCTGCTGGACATCGTGCAGCCCACCCCGCAGACGGTCGACGCGCTGATGAAGCTCGATCTCGCAGCGGGTGTTGATGTCGAGATCAAACTGGCCTAAGAGGCCGGCTCAGCGCGGGGGCGAATCGCTCCCGCGCTCGTCATTTTTCTCCCTTCGGGGATCGAGGGATGGCGGAAGATAGGGATACCGACCGGCCTGATCCTCGGAGAGGTGCCGGTGACTGGTCCCCGCCTTTCGCAGCAATGCGAAATCCATGCCCAGGCGGGGGCTATCGAAAATTGGGCTGGAGGCTTCGGTTCATACCGGAGCTTTTTTCGTTGGCACGCTCGCCGCTAACGCGAGCCTCTGTTGGGAAGGAACGGATCATGCGCACTGGCGTGATCGCGAAGAAGATGGGGATGACCCGCTTGTTCCAGGAAGATGGTCGGCACGTGCCGGTCACCGTCCTGGCACTGGAGAATGTACAGGTCGTGGCTCGCCGCGAGCAGGACCGCGACGGTTATGTCGCCGTCCAGCTCGGCGCCGGTTCGGCCAAGCCGAAGAATCTCACCAAGCCGGAGCGCGGCCATTTCGGCAAGGCCGAAGTGGAGCCGAAGGCTTTCGTCGCCGAGTTCCGCGTGTCGGAAGACGGCCTGCTCGACGTGGGCGCGGAAATCTCCGCCGACCATTATGTCGCGGGCCAGTTCGTCGACATCCAGGGCAGCACCCAGGGCAAGGGCTTCGCGGGCGGCATGAAGCGTTGGGGCTTCGGCGGTCTGCGCGCCACCCACGGCGTCTCGGTCTCGCACCGCTCGCTCGGTTCGACCGGTCAGCGCCAGGATCCGGGCAAGGTCTTCAAGAACAAGAAGATGGCCGGTCACATGGGTGACAAGAACCGCACCCAGCAGAACCTCGAGATCGTCCAGACCGACGCCGAGCGTGGCCTTCTGTTCGTCAAGGGCTCGGTTCCGGGCTCGAAGGGCGGCTGGCTGCTGGTCAAGGACTCGGTCAAGATCGCCGCTCCCAAGGACGCGCCGTTCCCGGCCGGCCTGAAGTCGGCGGCCAACAGCAACAGCGCGCCTACCGAGACGCCCGCGGAGGAAGTCGCGGCTCCCGAGGCCACCGAAGGCCAGGAGGGCTGATAGATGAAGGTCAAGGTCCAGACCCTCGACGCCAAGGCGTCGGGTGACATCGAGCTCAACGACGAGGTCTTCGCCGTCGAGCCGCGCGCCGACATTCTCGCCCGCGTCGTCCAGTGGCAGCTCCACAACCGTCGCGCTCCGGCGCGTGCGGCGCGCGAGCGTTCGGACGTCGCCCGCACGGGCAAGAAGTTCGGTCGCCAGAAGGGCGGCGGCACCGCCCGTCACGGCGATCGCCGCGCTCCCGTCTTCATCGGCGGCGGCAAGGCCCATGGTCCCCGCGCCCGGGTGTTCGAGAGCAGCCTCAACAAGAAGGTCCGCGCGCTCGGCCTGAAGATGGCGCTGTCGTCGAAGGCCAAGGACGGCAAGCTGGTCGTGGTCGACACGCTCGAGCTCAAGGACGCCAAGACCAAGGCGCTGATCGCAAAGATCGGCAAGCTCGGTTTCGGCGCGACGGCGCTGGTGATCGACGGCGAGGCGGTCGACAACGGCTTCCAGCTCGCTTCGTCGAACATCCACACGATCAACGTGCTGCCGGCGATCGGTGCCAACGTCTACGACATTCTGAAGCATGAGACGCTGGTGCTGACGCGCGCCGCTGTCGAGAAGCTGGAGGCGCGCTTCAATGGCTAAGAAGGAAGCCGTGGTGGACAACCGCCACTATGACGTGGTGCTGCGGCCCCACATCACCGAAAAGACCACCTTGCTCTCCGAGCACAACGCCGTGGTGTTCCAGGTTGCGGGCGATGCCAGCAAGCCGGAGATCAAGGCCGCTGTCGAGGCGCTGTTCAACGTCAAGGTCACCGGCGTGAACACGATCGTCTCCAAGGGCAAGACGAAGCGCTGGAAGGGCACGCCCTACAAGCGCTCCGACGTGAAGAAGGCGATCGTGACGCTGGCCGAAGGCCAGTCCATCGATGTGACGGAAGGCGTGCGCTGAGATGGCACTCAAGCATTACAACCCGACGAGCCCGGCCCGCCGCGGCCTCATCCTCGTCGACAAGTCGGGCCTCCACAAGGGCAAGCCCGTCAAGGCGCTGACCGAAGGCAAGCGCAAGTCGGGTGGCCGTAACAACCAGGGCCATGCGACCGCGCGCGGCATCGCCGGCGGTCACAAGCAGAAGTATCGCATCGTCGACTTCAAGCGTCGGAAGTGGGATCAGCCCGCGACCGTCGAGCGCCTGGAATATGACCCGAACCGTTCGGCCTTCATCGCCCTGGTGAAGTATGAGGACGGCGAGCTGGCCTATATCCTCGCGCCGCAGCGCCTGGCGGCCGGCGACGTGGTCCTCGCGGCCAAGAAGACCGACACCAAGCCGGGCAACGCGATGGAAATCGGCCAGGCCCCGGTCGGCACGATCGTCCACAACGTCGAGATGAAGCCCGGCAAGGGCGGTCAGATCGCGCGTGCGGCGGGCACCTATGTGCAGATCGTCGGCCGCGACAAGGGCATGGTGATGGTCCGCCTGAACTCGGGCGAGCAGCGCTACATCCGGTCGGACTGCATGTGCACCGTCGGTGCCGTGTCGAACCCGGACAATGCGAACCAGAACCTCGCCAAGGCCGGTCGCAACCGCTGGCTCGGCCGTCGTCCGCTCACCCGCGGCGTCGCCAAGAACCCGGTCGACCACCCGCATGGCGGCGGCGAAGGCCGCACCTCGGGCGGCCGTCATCCGGTCACCCCGTGGGGCAAGCCCACCAAGGGTGCGCGGACCCGCCACAACAAGGCGACCGACAAGTTCATCATCCGTTCGCGCCACGCGAAGAAGAAGAGGTAATCCATGGCCCGTTCCATCTGGAAAGGTCCGTTCGTCGATCTCCACCTTCTCCGGAAGGCGGAAGGCGCTCAGGACAGTGGCGCGCGCGCTCCGATCAAGACCTGGTCGCGTCGTTCGACCATCTTGCCGCAGTTCGTCGGTCTGACGTTCAACGTCTACAATGGCCGCAAGTTCGTGCCGGTTTCGGTCTCCGAGGAAATGGTCGGTCACAAGCTGGGTGAATTCGCGCCGACGCGCTACTTCCCCGGCCATGCCGACAAGAAGGGTAAGCGCTGATGTCGAAGCCCGCAGCTCCCCGTCGGGTCGGTGAGAAGGAGGCCCTCGCGGTCGCCACCACCGTTCGCGGCAGCCCGTACAAGCTCAACCTGGTCGCGGGCCTGATCCGCGGCAAGAAGGCCGGCGACGCGCTCAACATCCTGACCTTCTCGAAGAAGGCGATGGCTGTCGACGTCCGCAAGGTGCTCGCCTCGGCGATTGCCAATGCCGAGAACAACCACAACCTCGACGTCGACGCGCTCGTCGTGAAGGAGGCTTCGGTCGGCAAGTCGATCGTCATGAAGCGCTTCGCCACCCGCGGCCGCGGCAAGTCGACCCGCATCATCAAGCCGTTCGCGCGCCTTCGGGTCGTCGTTCGCGAGCAGCAGGAAGAGGCTGAATAACATGGGTCAGAAGTCCAACCCGATCGGCATGCGGTTGCAGATCAACCGCACCTGGGACAGCCGCTGGTATGCCGACGGCGCCGATTACGGCCGTCTGCTGCTCGAGGATCTCAAGATCCGCAAGCACATCATGAAGGCGATCCCGCAGGCCGCGATCTCGAAGGTCGTGATCGAGCGTCCGGCCAAGCTGTGCCGCATCTCGGTCTATGCCGCGCGCCCGGGCGTCATCATCGGCAAGAAGGGCGCCGACATCGAGAAGCTTCGCCGCGCGCTCGGCAAGATGACCTCGTCGGACGTGTCGCTGAACATCGTCGAGATCCGCAAGCCGGAGATCGACTCGAAGCTCGTCGCCCAGGGCGTCGCCGACCAGCTCGAGCGCCGCATCGCCTTCCGCCGCGCGATGAAGCGCGCGGTGCAGTCGGCCCTGCGTCTCGGCGCCGAGGGCATCCGCATCACCTGCGCCGGCCGTCTGGGCGGCGCGGAGATCGCCCGCACCGAGTGGTATCGCGAAGGCCGCGTTCCGCTGCACACGCTGCGCGCGAACGTCGACTATGCCGAAGCCGAAGCCCACACCGCTTATGGTGTGTGCGGCATCAAGGTCTGGATCTTCAAGGGTGAGATCCTCGGCCATGATCCGCTGGCCCAGGACCGGCTCATGATGGAAGCTCAGACGTCGGGGGTCCGGCCGGCGCGGTAAGGGGCTCCCCCTTATCAGCGTCGCCTGATCGACCGGACAATCGGTGTCAGAAGGCGATAGAAAATGCTGCAACCAAAGCGCACCAAATTCCGCAAGGCCCACAAGGGCCGCATCCATGGCAACGCGCCGGGCGGCGCGTCGCTGAACTTCGGCGCGTTCGGCCTCAAGGCCCTCGAGCCGGACCGGATCACCGCGCGCCAGATCGAGGCGGCCCGCCGCGCGATCACGCGTCACATCAAGCGCCAGGGTCGCTTGTGGATCCGGATCTTCCCGGACGTGCCCGTCTCGTCGAAGCCCGCCGAAGTCCGCATGGGCTCGGGTAAGGGTTCGCCCGAGTTCTGGGCGGCTCGCGTCAAGCCCGGCCGCATCCTGTTCGAGCTCGACGGCGTTCCCGGCCCGCTCGCCCGCGTCGCCTTCGAGCGCGCGATGGAGAAGCTGCCGATCAAGACCAAGGTTGTCGCTCGCTTCGGCGAGTCGATCTACGAGGACAAGTAAGATGGCGAAGATTGCCGATCTCACTGCCAAGACCGACGACCAGCTGGCCCAGGACCTGGGCGAGCTGAAGCGCGAGCAGTTCAACCTGCGCTTCCAGGCGGCCACCAGCCAGCTCGAGAAGCCGAGCCGCGTGAAGGAGGTCCGTCGGACCATCGCGCAGATCAAGACCCTGCAGACGCAGCGTGCCGCTGCGGCCGCGAAGTAAGGAGCGCCAGCCATGCCGAAGCGCGTGCTGACCGGAACGGTGGTCTCCGACAAGACCGACAAGACCGTGGTTGTGAAAGTCGAACGTCGCGTGAAGCACGCGCTGTACGGCAAGATCATCAAGCGGTCGAAGAAGTATCACGCCCACGACGAGACCAACGAGTATCGCGAGGGTGAGACGGTGCGCATCGAAGAGACCGCGCCGATGTCGAAGCTCAAGACGTGGAAGGTGATCGAGCGGGTTGATACCCACGCGACGCCGAACCACGCCTGATTAGTGGAAGGGTCTGAACAATGATCCAGATGCAGACGAACCTCGACGTCGCCGACAACAGCGGCGCGAAGAGGGTGCAGTGCATCAAGGTGCTGGGCGGTTCCAAGCGCCGTTTCGCGACCGTGGGCGACGTGATCGTCGTCTCGATCAAGGAAGCGGCGCCGCGCGGCAAGGTCAAGAAGGGTGACGTGCATCGCGCGGTCATCGTGCGCACCGCCAAGGACATCCATCGTCCCGACGGTTCGACGATCCGTTTCGACGGCAACGCCGCCGTTCTGATCAACAAGAACAGCGGCGAGCCGATCGGCACCCGCATCTTCGGCCCGGTGGTCCGCGAGCTCCGTGCCAAGAACCACATGAAGATCATCTCGCTCGCCCCTGAGGTGCTGTGATGTCCGCGCTGAAGATCAAGAAGGGTGACCGCGTCGTCGTCCTGTCCGGCAAGGACAAGGGCAAGACGGGCGAAGTCACCAAGTCCTTTCCGAAGGACGCCAAGGTGATCGTGTCGGGCGTCAACGTCGCGACCCGTCACCGCAAGCCGAGCCAGGCCAACCCGCAGGGCGGCCTGGAGCGTGTCGAGGCGCCGCTGCACGTGTCGAAGGTCGCGATCGCGACCGCCGACGGCAAGCCGACCCGCGTCCGCTTCGAGGTGAAGGACGGCAAGAAGGTCCGTGTGGCCGTCAAGACCGGGGAGACGATCAATGGCTGACGCCTACACCCCGCGCTTCCGGAAGCTCTATGACGAGACGATCGTCAAGGCGATGACCGAGAAGTTCGGCTACAAGAACCACATGGAAGTGCCGAAGATCACCAAGATCGTCCTGAACATGGGCGTCGGTGAGGCCACCCAGGACAAGAAGAAGGTCGAGCAGGCCGCCCTGGAGATGACCAAGATCGCCGGCCAGAAGGCCGTGATCACCAAGGCGAAGAAGTCGATCGCGCAGTTCAAGCTGCGCGAGGGCATGCCGATTGGCGCGAAGGTCACCCTCCGCCGTGAGCGCATGTACGAGTTTCTCGACCGTTTCGTCACGATCGCGCTCCCGCGTGTTCGCGACTTCCGCGGGCTCAACCCGAAGTCGTTCGACGGTCGCGGCAACTATGCCACCGGCCTGAAGGAACAGCTGATCTTCCCGGAGATCAGCTACGACTCCGTGGACAAGATCCGCGGCATGGATGTGATTGTCGCCACGACGGCGAAGACCGACGATGAGGCGCGCGAGCTGCTGCGCCTGTTCGGCTTCCCCTTCCCGGCGGATAACGAGGACCAGAAGCAGGCCGCGTAAGCGGTCTGCTGGATAAGGAAGAACTTAAGTCATGGCGAAACTGAGTTCGATCAACAAGAACGAGCGTCGCAAGAAGCTGGTGAAGGCTTATGCGGGCAAATATGCGCGCCTGAAGGCGATCGCGGACGACGAGAGCAAGGACGAGACGGAGCGCCTGATCGCGCGCCTCAAGCTCGCCGAGATTCCGCGCAACGCGAACCCGACCCGCGTGCGCAACCGTTGCGAAGTGACGGGCCGTCCCCGCGCTTATTATCGCAAGTTCCGGCTTTGCCGCGTGCAGCTCCGGGATCTGGCCAACAAGGGCCTGATCCCCGGCGTCACCAAGTCGAGCTGGTAAGGAACCGAAAAGATGGCTCTGACCGATCCTCTGGGTGATCTGCTCACCCGCATCCGCAACGGGCAGCGTGCTCGCAAGGACAGCGTGCTCTCGCCCGCGTCCAAGCTGCGCGCCCGCGTGCTCGACGTGCTTCAGCGCGAAGGCTATATCCGTGGCTATAGCGAGGAAGACCTCGCCGGCCACAGCGGCCTGCGCATCGAGCTGAAATATTTCGAAGGGCAGCCTGCGATCCAGCATGTCGCCCGCGTCTCCAAGCCGGGCCGCCGCGTCTATTCGGGTTCGAAGGACCTGCCGCGCGTCCGCAACGGCCTGGGCATCACCATCGTCTCGACGCCCCGGGGCGTTCTGTCCGACGCGGAAGCGCGTGAGCAGAATGTCGGCGGCGAGGTTCTCGCGGAGGTCTTCTGATGAGCCGCATCGGTAAGAAGCCGGTCTCCGTGCCGGCAGGCGTCACCGCCGCGATCGAAGGCAAGACGCTGTCGGTCAAGGGGCCGAAGGGCACGCTGAGCATCAGCCTGGCCGACGAAGTGAGCTATGCGATCGAAGACGGCTCGATCTCGGTCCAGCCGATCAACGAGACCAAGCGCGCGCGCTCCTTCTGGGGCATGCAGCGGACCTTGGTGCAGAACCTGATCACCGGCGTGACCGAGGGCTATTCGAAGACCCTCCAGATCACCGGCGTCGGCTATCGCGCCAACGTCCAGGGCAAGAATCTGAAGCTGCAGCTCGGCTACAGCCACGACGTCGACTTCGCGATCCCCGAGGGGATCACGATCGCGACGCCGGATCAGACGACCGTCCAGATCTCGGGCATCGACAAGCAGAAGGTCGGTCAGGTGGCCGCGGAAATCCGCCGCTGGCGGAAGCCGGAGCCCTATAAGGGCAAGGGCATCAAGTACGCCGGCGAGTATATCTTCCGCAAGGAAGGGAAGAAGAAGTAATGAGCAAGGGTCTCTCTCTCTTCGAGCGCCGCCGTCGTCGCGTGCGCACCGCGCTGCGGGCCAGGGGCGGTCTGCGTCCCCGTCTGTCGGTGCACCGTTCGGGCCGGCATATCTATGCCCAGGTGATCGACGACGAAGCCGGCCGCACGGTCGCTTCGGCTTCGACCCTCGACAAGGATATGAAGGGCAAGACCGGCGCGACCGCCGATGCGGCGGCCTCGGTCGGCAAGGCGGTTGCCGAGCGCGCCAAGGCGGCGGGCGTCACCCAGGTGGTGTTCGATCGCGGCGGCTTCCTTTTCCATGGTCGCGTCAAGGCGCTGGCCGATGCGGCCCGCGAAGGCGGATTGGAGTTCTAAATGGCTGACGAAACCGAAATCCAGGCGGCCGCTCCGGCGGAAGCCGCTCCCGGTGCCGAGGGCCAGGGCGAGCGCCGTGGCCGTGGCGGCCGTGGCCGTGGCGGAAACGACCGCGGCGGCGACCGTGGCCGTGGCCGTGACGGCCGGGGCCGTCGCGACGACCGTCGTGGCTCCGAGGAGCAGGGCGAGGAGCTGATCGAGAAGCTCGTCCACATCAACCGCGTCTCGAAGACCGTGAAGGGCGGCAAGCGCTTCGGCTTTGCCGCGCTGGTCGTGGTCGGCGACGGCAAGGGCCGCGCGGGCTTCGGCCACGGCAAGGCCCGCGAGGTGCCGGAGGCGATCTCGAAGGCGACCGCCGCCGCCAAGAAGGCGATGGTCCGCGTGCCGCTGCGCGAGGGCCGGACCCTGCACCATGACGGCAACGGCCACTTCGGCGCCGGCCGCGTGACGGTCCGCACCGCGCCTCCGGGCACCGGCATCATCGCCGGCGGTCCGATGCGCGCCATCTTCGAGAGCCTCGGCGTCGCCGACGTGGTGACCAAGTCGGTCGGCACCTCGAACCCCTACAACATGATCCGGGCGACCTTCGAGGCGCTGAAGGATCAGACCTCGCCCAAGTCGGTGTCGCAGCGCCGTGGCAAGAAGATCGCCGACCTGCTGGGTCGCGGCGGTGCTTCGGCCCCGGTGGCCGAGGCCGAAGCCGCTGCGATCACGGAGTAAGCGACGATGGCTGGCAAGACTCTCAAGGTCACGCAGATCGGTTCGCCGATCCGCCGCACCGCCGACCAGCGCGCGACGCTGATCGGCCTGGGCCTCAACAAGATGCACCGGACCCGCGAGCTTCAGGATACCCCTGAAGTCCGCGGCATGATCCGCAAGGTGCAGCACATGGTGAAGGTGGACGAGGCGTAAGTCTCGTTCATCCTGACGAAAGTCAGGATCTCCGGCCGCAGGGGAAAGCTTCTGCGGCATGAGCTTCCGGCCCCTCGGGGCTGGTCAAACGGATAGAAGGGGGCTAATGGCCCCCTTCCTCTATTCAGCGCGAACATAGCGAAAGCGAGTGCAGACGATGAAACTCAACGAAATCCGCGACAACCAGGGCGCCCGCAAGAGCCGCGTCCGCGTCGGCCGTGGCATCGGTTCCGGCCTGGGCAAGACCGGCGGCCGGGGCCAGAAGGGCCAGAAGAGCCGCTCGGGCGTCTCGATCAACGGCTTCGAGGGCGGTCAGATGCCGCTCCACATGCGCCTGCCGAAGCGCGGCTTCAACAACATCTTCGCCAAGGATTATGCCGAGGTGAACCTGGGCGCGATCCAGAAGCTGGTCGACGCCAAGAAGCTCGACACCGCCGGCGTGATCGACCACGCCGCGCTGAAGGCGGCCGGCGTTGCCCGTGGCGGCAAGGACGGCGTCCGCATCCTCGGCAAGGGCGAGCTGACCGCGAAGGTCTCGTTCAAGGTCGCCGGCGTTTCGGCCGGCGCCAAGGCGGCGATCGAGAAGGCGGGCGGTTCGGTCGAGGTGATCGAGGTGGTTCCGGCCGCCGAGAAGGCCGCCGCCAAGAAGGGCACCGCGAAGGCCGCCAAGAAGGCTTGATCGCGGGTTCGCCCGTCGTCCTGGCGCTTTCCGGCTGACAAGCCGAAAGCACACATTATATGAGACGGCGGCAGACCCATCAGGGTTGCCGCCGTTTCCATTTCCGGGGTCACAGAACAAGATGGCATCCGCAGCCGAACAGATGGCCGCCAACATCAATCTGAGCCAGTTCGCCAAGGCGACCGAGCTCAAGAAGCGCCTGTGGTTCACCCTGGGCGCGCTCATCATTTTCCGCCTGCTGAGCCATGTGCCGCTTCCCGGCCTCGATCCGCGGTCGCTCCAGTCGCTGTTCGACACGACCAAGGGCGGCGTACTCGACTTCTTCAACGCCTTCTCGGGCGGCTCGCTGACCCGCATGTCGCTGATCGCGCTCGGCGTGATGCCGTACATCACCGCCTCGATCGTGGTGCAGCTCGCGACCTCGCTGTCGCCGACGCTCGCCGCGATCAAGAAGGAGGGCGAGAGCGGGCGCAAGAAGCTCAACCAGTACACCCGCTACGGCACGGTGCTGCTGACCGGCATCCAGGGCTATTTCATCGCGGTCGGCCTCGAGAGCTGGGGCGCCAGCGCCGGGATGGAGGCGGTCGTGATCGACCCGTATCTGTTCCGCGCGACGACGGTGATCTCGCTGATCGGCGGCACGATGTTCCTGATGTGGCTGGGCGAGCAGATCACCAGCCGCGGCATCGGCAACGGCATCTCGCTGATCATCATGGCGGGCATCGTCTCGCAGCTGCCGACCGCGCTGGCCAACCTGTTCGAAGGCGGCCGCACCGGATCGCTGTCGGCGATGTTCATCGTCCTGGCGGTGATCGGGGTGATCGCGCTGGTCGCCGGCATCGTCTTCATGGAGCGGGCGCAGCGCCAGGTGCTGATCCAGTATCCCAAGCGCCAGACCGCGCGCGGCATGATGCAGGCCGACAAGAGCCACCTGCCGCTCAAGATCAACACCGCCAACGTGATCCCGCCGATCTTCGCCTCGTCGCTGCTGCTGATGCCGCTGACGATCAGCCAGTTCGCCGGGCAGCGCACCCAGGGCGAGAGCCTGTGGGGCGACTTCATCATCGGGATGAACCAGTATCTGCACCACGGCACGCCGCTCTACATGGCGCTCTATGCCGCGGGCATCATCTTCTTCTGCTTCTTCTACACCGCCGTCGTCTTCAATCCGGAGGAGACCGCGGACAATCTGAAGCGCTATGGCGGCTTCATCCCCGGCATCCGCCCGGGCAAGAACACCGCCGACTATCTGGACTATGTGCTGACCCGCATCACCGTGATCGGGGCGGCCTATCTGACCTTCATCTGCCTGGTGCCCGAATATGTCACAGCGCAATATGGCCTGGGCATCGCGCTGGGCGGTACCAGCCTGCTGATCGTCGTCAACGTGACGATCGATACGGTGACGCAGATCCAGAGCCATCTGCTCGCGCACCAGTATGGCGACCTGATCAAGAAGGCCAAGCTCAAGGGGGGAATGCGGAGGTGATCTTTCTGACGTTTGCGCGGAGCGTCCGCTCGTGAATATCATCCTGCTGGGTCCGCCCGGCGCCGGCAAGGGAACGCAGGCGTCGAAGCTGGTTGCCGATCGCGGCATGGTGCAGCTCTCGACCGGGGACATGCTGCGCGCCGCCGTCAAGGCCGGAACGCCGATCGGCCTGAAGGCCAAGGCGGTGATGGAAGCGGGCGAGCTCGTCTCGGACGAGATCGTCTCCGGCCTGATCGGCGAGAAGCTCGACAGCATGGCCGCCTCGGAAGGCGCCATCTTCGACGGCTACCCGCGCACCGAGGCGCAGGCCCATTCGCTCGACGAGATCCTGGCGAGCCGCGGCCGCGTGCTCGACCATGTCATCGAGCTCGAGGTCGACGAGGACGCGCTGGTCGAGCGGATCACCGGCCGCTACACCTGCGCCAATTGCGGCGAGGGCTATCACGACCGGTTCAAGCAGCCGAAGGTCGCGGGGGTCTGCGACGTCTGCGGCTCGGCCGAGTTCAAGCGCCGTCCCGACGACAATGAGGAGACGGTGCGGACCCGCATGGCCGAATATCGGGCCAAGACCGCGCCGATCCTGCCGGTCTACGAGGCGCGCGGCCTGGTCCGGCGCGTCGACGGCATGGCCGACATGGCCGATGTCTCGGCGGCGATCGCCGCTATCCTCGACAACTGAGCGAGCGCCCGTCACGGCCGATGCCGTGGCGGGCCGCTTGTTTTAAGCGCTTTGGCTTTCGCCATATTTCGTGCATGTTCGCACGATCATGGAACGGCAACCGGTCAGGCGCAGACGGCGGCGGCGGACCTCCGCGGCCCGCCGAGAAGCCATGGCGTGGCTGACCTTCTTCTTCGGTCTTGTCCGCCGGGCCGCGCGCTGGGCGTGGCTGCTGCTGATCGTCGCCATCATCCTGTTGCTCGGGCTTGGCGGGCCGGTAACGCCGATCGACCACATATTCGAGTTCTGGGGCCACTGGTAAGGCCTCGGGCGAACCCGCGCGCTCTACGGAAAATCCTTGCTCACATCCCGGAATCGCGGGATGCCTGTCGTTACGGATGCCGAGTCCCAACGCACCGGGGCGCGGGTCCTAGGAGCAGGGGAATATTCTATGGCCGTTTCCGATCATGTCGACCTCGCGAGTTTCGTCGAGGGGGTGAAGAAGCGTAATCCCGGTCAGCCGGAGTTCGTCCAGGCCGTCACCGAGGTCGCGGAGGACATCTTCGATTTCATCGCCGACAAGGAAGAATATCATAAGTACCAGATCCTCCGCCGCATCGCGGAGCCGGATCGGGTGATCAGCTTCCGCGTCTGCTGGGAGGACGACAAGGGCAATATCCGCGTGCAGCGTGGCTGGCGCGTCCAGAACAACAACTCGATCGGGCCCTACAAGGGCGGCATCCGCTTCCACCCGTCGGTGACCGAGAGCGTCCTCAAATTCCTCGCCTTCGAGCAGACCTTCAAGAACGCGCTGACCGGCCTGCCGATGGGCGGCGGCAAGGGCGGCTCCAACTTCAACCCGAAGGGCAAGAGCACCAACGAGGTGATGCGCTTCTGCCAGAGCTTCGTGAACGAGCTCTATCGCCACATCGGCGCGGACACCGACGTCCCCGCCGGCGACATCGGCGTGGGCGGCCGCGAGATCGGCTACATGTTCGGCCAGTACAAGCGCCTGACCAACGAGTTCACCGGCGTGCTGACCGGCAAGGGCCTCGAATATGGCGGCTCGCTGATCCGTACCGAGGCGACCGGCTATGGCGCGGTCTACTTCCTGCACGAAATGCTCAAGACCAAGGGCAAGGACCTGGTCGGCCTCAACGCCGTCATCTCGGGGTCGGGCAATGTCGCCACCCATGCGGCCGAGAAGATCAACCAGCTCGGCGGCAAGGTGCTGACCCTGTCGGACTCGGAAGGCTTCATCTACGATCCGGAGGGCATCACCCAGGACAAGGTCAACTGGGTCAAGGACCTCAAGACCCGCAAGCGCGGCCGCATCTCCGAATATGTGAAGGAGTTCAAGGGCTCCGAGTTCCATGGCAACGGCGCCCGCCCGTGGGGCGTCGAGTGCGACGTGGCGGTGCCCTGCGCGACCCAGAACGAGCTGAACGAGGAAGAGGCGAAGACGCTGGTCAAGAACGGCTGCTTCGCGGTCTCGGAAGGCGCCAACATGCCGACCACCCTCGAAGGCACCCATGTCTTCAAGAAGGCCAAGATCCTGTTCGCTCCGGGCAAGGCCGCCAATGCCGGCGGCGTCGCGGTGTCCGGCCTCGAGATGAGCCAGAACTCGGCGCGCATCTCGTGGAAGGAAGAGGAGCTGCAGCGCCTGCTGGTCGACATCATGCAGGGCATCCATGCGCGCTGCGTCGAATATGGCGGCTCCGCCGGGACCGACCATGTCGACTATGTGAAGGGCGCCAACATCGCCGGCTTCAAGAAGGTGGCCGACGCGATGCTCGCCTATGGCGTGGTCTGACCGTCCGATCATCATCGGTTGAGAAAGGGAGGCGTCCGCTCAGGGAAGAGCGGGCGCCTCCTTTCTTTCGGGCCGGTGCTCGGCGGGCCGTCGCCCATGGTCGAGGAAGTGCCGCTCGACCAGCCACCAGCTCAGCGCGCCCGCGGCCAGCGCGAGCAGCATCGACGCCAGCACGAACAGCGGGAAGGGCAGGGCCGCCGCCTGGGCGACCAGCATCTGCTGGATGACATAGGCGTAGAGATAGGTTCCGTAGGAGATATCGCCGAACCGCGCCGCCCGGCTGAGGTCGATGCGCGGATGGAAGGCGATCCAGAAGACCAGATAGGCCATCACCGGCGGCGCGAGGACATGCGCCGCGACGATCCCGGCCGGTCCATGTCCGCCGAGATGGAAGCCCAGGAAGCAGGCGGCGAGGCCCGCGAGCAGCAGCGGCGTCGAGCGCGGGATATTATCCCGATGCAGGTAGACGATCATCCCGGCGAGGAAGTTGGGCAGCACCCGGAACCACATATAGGGCCAGCCGATCACGTCGGCGACGAGGGCAGGGCCGCCCGGCTTGCGGCCGGTGAGGTCGAGCCAGCACCAGGTGGCGACGACGGCGACATAGATCAGCGGCACCGCCCATCGACGCAGCGGCAGCGCCAGCACGCCGAGCAGCGCGACCCCGACATAGCAGAGGAACTCGAACCTGATGCTCCACAGCGAGCCGTTGACCGCGTGGACCGGGTTGGCGGCGAACAGGTCGGGCAGGGGGAAATGATTGGCCAGCAGCAGGTTCGCGCTGATCGTCCGCGCCGCCTCCGCGGCGGTCAGCGCGAAGCCCGGCGGGGCGAACAGCGGCGTCACGACGAAGGCGCAGATCGCGGTGGCGACCAGATAGGCGGGGTAGATGCGCCGCACCCGTTTCGCCGCATAGCCGCCGATCGAGCGCGAGCGCTCATGGCTGTGCGCGATCAGGAAGCCGCTGACGATGAAGAAGCCCCAGACGCCGACATGGCCGGCATTGTAATAGCCGTTGGTGGCGAGCGAGACCGGCTCGAACGCTTCGGTCCCGAAGCGCAGCGCGAAGCTGTGCGAGAAGACCACGAGCAGCGCCATGGCGAGTCGCAGCGCGTCGAAATTGTTCCGGTAGAAGCGCCCCCGGTCGGCCGGAACCAGCATCCTGTCCATCGATCCGAACCCGTTGTCGCTCCCGCGTCGGGGATGCCTTGCCTTCGGGCCGGGTTCAAGGGCAATGCGGACGGAACGGGTCGTCGCGATCCGGCCGCGAATCGCGCCGGCCGGTTGACAGGCGCGATCGGCCGCATTAGTGACCCCCGTTCCCACGCCGCTTTGCCCGGTACCGCTTCGTGCGCGTGCCGTGCTTCTTGCGTGGTGGGAGGCGGCCCCGGTCCGACGGGGCGAGCGTCGAGATGGGGCGGCCAGCCAACCGCCCCGTGGAGCAGGAGAATAGCACAGTGGCACGTATTGCGGGTGTCAATATCCCGACCAACAAGCGCGTCGAAATCGCGCTGACCTACATTCACGGCATTGGCCCGGCCAAGGCCAAGGAAATCACCGCCAAGCTGGGCATCGAGCCGCAGCGCCGCGTCCAGGACCTCAGCGATCAGGAAGTCCTCCAGATCCGCGAGGCGATCGACGCCGGCTACACCGTCGAGGGCGACCTGCGTCGCCAGGTGGCGATGAACATCAAGCGCCTGATGGACCTGGCCTGCTATCGCGGCCTGCGTCATCGCAAGGGCCTTCCGGTCCGCGGCCAGCGCACGCACACCAATGCGCGCACCCGCAAGGGCAAGGCCAAGCCGATCGCCGGCAAGAAGAAGTAATGGGCTTGAGCGTCGGGCCGATCGGCCGCGACGCTCGCTCCTTGATGTAGGATACGGATAAGATGGCACGTGAACCCCAGCGCATTCGCCGTCGCGAGCGCAAGAACATCACCGCCGGCGTCGCGCATGTGAACGCCAGCTTCAACAACACCATGATCACCATCACCGACGCGCAGGGCAATGCGATCGCCTGGTCGTCGGCCGGCATGATGGGCTTCAAGGGCAGCCGCAAGTCGACCCCTTACGCCGCCCAGGTCGCGGCCGAGGACGCGGGCAAGAAGGCCGCCGAGCACGGCGTCCGCACGCTCGAGGTCGAGGTGAAGGGCCCCGGTTCGGGCCGTGAGTCGGCGCTCCGCGCGCTGCAGGCGGTCGGCTTCCACATCACGTCGATCCGCGACGTGACGCCGATCCCGCACAACGGCGTGCGTCCGTCGAAGCGCCGCCGCGTCTGATCCGGCGTGGGGGCTTCGGCCCCCGCTCTCCGTTTATCCGGCAGGTTGCCTCCCGCGCCTGCCATACCCCGAGGGGAACACAGTGGCTGTCAACGCAAAGAACTGGCAGGAACTCAAGAAGCCGAACGGCCTCGAAAAGAAGTCGGGCGGCGATGGCAAGCGCAAGGCGACCTTCGTCGCCGAGCCGCTGGAGCGCGGCTTCGGCCTGACGCTCGGCAACTCGCTGCGTCGCGTGCTGCTGTCCTCGCTGCAGGGCGCCGCCGTCACCTCGATCAAGATCGAGAACGTGCTGCACGAGTTCTCGAGCCTCGCGGGCGTTCGCGAGGACGTCACCGACATCGTCCTCAACGTCAAGCAGATCGCGCTCAAGATGCAGGGCGACGGCCCCCGCCGCCTTCAGCTCTCGGCGACCGGCCCGGCCGAGGTCACCGCGGGCATGATCGCTGCTTCGGGCGACATCGAGGTGATGAACACCGACCTGGTGATCTGCCACCTCGACGACGGCGCGACCCTGAACATGGAACTGACCGCCGACGTCGGCAAGGGCTATGTCACCGCCGCCGCCAACCGTCCGGTCGACGCGCCGATCGGCCTGATCCCGGTCGATGCGCTCTACTCGCCGGTCCGCCAGGTCGCCTACAAGGTCGAGAACACCCGCGTCGGTCAGGAGCTCGACTATGACAAGCTCACGCTGACGATCGAGACCGACGGCACCGTCACGCCGGAAGACGCGCTGGCCTATTCGGCGCGCATCCTGCAGGACCAGCTCCAGCTCTTCGTCCACTTCGACGACGGCATGGCGATCTCGGCTCCGGCCGCGGGCGCCGGCGCCGCGGGCGGCGCTGCGGGCGAGCCGGAAGGCGACGCCAACCAGCTCAACCGTTACCTGCTCAAGAAGGTCGACGAGCTCGAGCTGTCGGTCCGTTCGGCCAACTGCCTCAAGAACGACAACATCATCTACATCGGCGACCTGGTCCAGAAGACCGAGGCCGAGATGCTGCGCACGCCGAACTTCGGCCGCAAGTCGCTCAACGAGATCAAGGAAGTCCTCGCTTCGATGGGCCTCCGCCTGGGCATGGAAATCCCGGGCTGGCCGCCGGAGAACATCGAGGAAATGGCCAAGAAGCTCGAACAGGAGTTCTGATGTCCTGGCGCGCGATTGCGCGCCGGGACGTCATCCCGGCGGAGGCCGGGATCTCATGAGGCAGGGGAGGTCTTCGATCTCCCACGATCATGAGGACGGGTTTTGGGCGGTGGCCCTGTCACACCGCCTGGCTTGGGGTACCTCACACGGCCCTCTGACGAACGAAGGAAATCATCATGCGCCATCGCGTTGGCGGTCGTAAGCTTCAGCGGACCGCTTCCCATCGTACCGCCCTGTTCCGCAACCAGTCGGCGGCGCTCATCAAGCATGAGCAGATCCTGACCACGCTCGCCAAGGCGAAGGAGCTTCGCCCCTATGTCGAGAAGCTGATCACGCTCGCCAAGAAGGGCGGCCTCGCCAATCGCCGTCTCGCCCATGCGCGCCTGCAGGACGACACCCAGCTCAAGAAGCTGTTCGAGGTCCTGGCCGAGCGCTACGCCTCGCGCAACGGCGGCTACACCCGCATCGTCAAGGCCGGCATCCGCGCCTCGGACGCTGCGTCGATGGCGATCATCGAGTTCGTCGACCGCGACGTTTCGGCCAAGGGCCAGGACTCGGGTCCGGTCGAGACCGACGAGGATGTCGCCGAGGCGGCCTGATCGCATCCTCCGCTCCTTTGCGGAGTGGGATGATAGAGCAAGTCATTGCAAAGAGAGCCGCGGGCGTTACGCTCGCGGCTCTTTTTCTTTGCATTCCGCAGGGGGTTTCCGTTCGATGCCGTCGATGATGTTGCGTGCCGCCCTCGCCTGTGTCCTGATGAGCACCGCCTTGCCCCTCTCCGCCGAAAACCCCAAGCTCCCGCCCTATCCCGAAACCCGCCGCGGCGATGTCGTCGAGGAACAGTTCGGCGAGGCGATCGCCGATCCCTATCGCTGGCTCGAGAACGACGTCCGCGAGGACGCCGAGGTCGCCCGCTGGGTCGATGCCGAGAACAAGGTCACCGAGGCCTATCTCGACGCGCTTCCCGGCCGCGACGCGATCCGCAAGCGGCTCAAGACGCTGTGGAACTATGAGCGCTACGGGGTGCCGCGCAAACGCGGCGGGCGCTATTTCTACACCTATAACAGCGGCCTGCAGAACCAGTCGGTGCTGCTCGTCCGCGACGGGCTCGACGGCAAGGAGCGCGAACTGCTCGATCCCAACCGCTGGGCCAAGGACGGCGCGACCGCGCTCGACGAATGGCGGCCGTCGAACAGTGGCGACCTGCTGCTCTATTCGATCCAGGACGGCGGCAGCGACTGGCGCACCCTGCGCGTGATCGACGTCGCGACCGGCAAGACGCTCGACGACGAGATCAAATGGGTCAAATTCTCCGACCTTTCCTGGGACGGCGACGGCCGCGGCTTCTATTATTCGCGCTTCCCCGAGCCGAAGGCCGGGGCGGCCTTCCAGCAGCTCAACCTCAACCACCAGGTCTATTATCACCGGATCGGCACGCCGCAGTCGGAGGACAGGCTGCTCTATGCGACGCCGAACCGGCCGCGGCTCAACCACAGCGTCGAGACGACCCAGGACGGCCGCTATGCGCTGGTCACGTCGAGCGAGGGCACCGACGAGCGCTATGAACTGACCCTGTTCGACCTGGCCGAGCCCAATGCCAAGCCGCGCAAGCTGGTGACCGGCTTCACCAACGAATGGGCGCTGGCGGGCAGCGTCGGCAGCAAGCTCTATTTCCGCACCAACCTGAAGGCGCCGCGCCAGCGGGTGGTGATGCTCGACGTGGCGGAGCGGAAGCCCAAGCCGGTCGAGATCATCGCGCAGACCAGCGACACGCTGGTCGGCGTGTCGCTGGTCGGCAGCCGGCTGATCCTCGCCTATCTCGGCGACGCCAAGACCGAGGCGCAGCTGTTCGAGCTGACCGGGCAGCCGGTCGGCCCGATCAACCTGCCCGACATCGGCACCGGCGCCGGCTTCGGCGGGCGGACCGGCGATCCCGAGACCTTCTTCAGCTTCTCGAGCTTCGCGACGCCGTCGACCATCTACCGCTTCAACAGCGCGACCCGGAAGATGGAGGAGTTCATCAAGCCGAAGCTGTCGTTCGACCCGCGCGACTATATCGTCGACCAGCAATTCTACCGGTCGAAGGACGGCACCGAGATTCCGATGTTCGTCGCGCGCAAGAAGTCGACCGGGCCGGGCGCGCCGGCGCTGCTCTACGGCTATGGCGGCTTCAACATCTCGATGACGCCGGGCTTCTCGCCCGCGATCCTCGACTGGATGGAGATGGGCGGCGTCTATGCGGTCGCCAACCTTCGCGGCGGCGGCGAATATGGCAAGGTCTGGCACGAGGCCGGCCGTCTCGCCAACAAGCAGAACGTGTTCGACGACTTCATCGCCGCCGGCGAATATCTGGTCTCCAGCGGGATCAGCGCCAAGGGGCGGCTCGCGGCGATGGGCCGGTCGAACGGCGGCCTGCTGATTGGCGCCGTGGTCAACCAGCGTCCCGACCTGTTCGCGGCGGTCAATCCGGCGGTCGGGGTGATGGACATGCTGCGCTTCAACCGCTTCACCGCCGGCCGCTACTGGGTCGACGACTATGGCGATCCCGGCAAGGAAGAGGACTTCCATGTGCTGCGCGGCTATTCGCCCTATCACAACGTCAAGGGCGGCGCCGACTATCCGGCGATCCTGGTGACGACCGCCGACACCGACGACCGCGTCGTGCCGGGGCACAGCTTCAAATATACCGCCGCGTTGCAGGCGGCGGACATCGGCGCCAGGCCGCACCTGATCCGCATCGAGACGCGCGCCGGCCATGGATCGGGCAAGCCGACCGACAAGATCATCGACGAATATGCCGATCTCTGGGCCTTCATGGGCTATTGGACGGGGATGCGCCTGCCGTAGCGGCGCCCCGGCTACGTCAAATAATAAGCAGACATGATTGTTTTTTCTTGCTCCCGGGCGCGCGACCGTTCTTTGTAGGCGGATCGAGTCGCGCGCCGCCGTCAACGAGCGGTGATAGCCGGGAGAGGATGGAATGCAGCGGATCGGGCGTGGCCTTGCGACAATGTCGCTGGCGATCGCGGTGGCGGTGATCGGCGCCGGGGCGGTGACGGGGCAGCCGGTGAGCGAGAGCGAGGCGCTGGAGAAGACCCGGATTCGCTCGACGGACGATTTCCAGGCGAAGGACGCCAGCGCGGTCGATCCCGCCACCGCGCCGGGCAAGGCGATCTTCGCCGAGCATTGCGCCGTCTGCCATGAAGGCGGGGTGCCGAAGGCGCCGTCGCCGACCTTCCTGGCGATGATGCCGGGCGACGCGATCGTCGCCGCGCTGACCGGCGGGGTGATGAAGGCGCAGGGTGCGGCGCTGTCCCCGGCGCAGCGGATCGAGGTCGCCGAGTTCGTGACGCGCCGCCGCCTGTCGGGCGAGGCGAAGCCGAAGCTGCCGCCGGTCTGCACGGGCGCGCGGCTCGCTTTCGATGCGAAGGACCCGCCCCGCGCGGTGGGCTGGGGACACGACAATCGCCGCTTCATCCCGGCCGACATGGCGAAGCTCGCCGCCGCTGACGTGCCAAAGCTGGCGCTCAAATGGGCTTATGCCTTCCCGGGAGCGCTACGCGCCCGCTCGCAGCCCGGCTATGGCTGGGGGACGATGTTCGTCGGCAGCCAGGACGGCACCGTCTATGCCTTCGACCTCGACAGCGGCTGCACCAAATGGACGCGGCGCGTCTCGGCCGAGATACGCACCGCGATCGTCGCCGATGCCGCGACGAAGCGGCTCTATTTCGGCGACCTGCTCGGCCGCGCCTATGCGCTCGACGCCTTCACGGGGAAGATCCTCTGGTCGGAGAAGCTCGACGACCATCCCGACGCGACGATCACCGGCACGCCGGCGCTGGGTGGCGGCTTGCTCTACGTGCCGGTCTCCTCGCTCGAGGTCGCGCAGCCGGCCGATCCCAAATATGCCTGCTGCAGCTTCCGCGGATCGGTGGTCGCGCTCGACCCGGCGACCGGGGCGGTCCGCTGGCGCGCCTATACGGTGCCGCAGCCGCCGACCGAGCAGGGGAGGAATCCGGCCGACGCCCCGATCCTCGGCCCGTCGGGCGCGCCGGTGTGGAACAGCCCGACCTATGATGCGGAGCAAGGCCGGGTCTATTTCGGATCGGGCGAGAATTACTCATCGCCCGCCGACGACAATAGCGACGCGGTGTTCGCGGTCGACGCCAGGACCGGGCGGCGGCTCTGGCACACCCAGCTCACCAAGGGCGACGCCTGGAACGTCGCCTGCATGCTGGGTTCGGGGAGCTGCCCCAAGGAGAACGGCCCCGACCATGACGTCGCCGCCTCGACCCTGCTGATCCCGATCGGCGGTGGCCGGCGGATGCTGGTGATCGGCCAGAAGTCGGGCGAGGCCTGGGGGCTCGATCCCGACAGCGGGCGGATCGCCTGGCAGCGGCAGCTCGGCCATGGCGGCACCCAGGGCGGCGTGCATTTCGGCATGGCGGCCGACGGCACCCGCGTCTTCGTGCCGATCAACGACATGCCCGACACCGGCGACGCGCGCGTCTATGACGCGTCGATCCGCGGATCGGGGCTGCATGCGATCGACGCCGCCACCGGCCGGGTGATCTGGAACGCCCGCGCGCCCGAAGACTGCGCCGGCCGCAAATTCTGCGACACCGGCATCTCGGCGGCGGTGACGGCGATCCCCGGCGTCGTGTTCGCCGGCCATCTCGACGGCACCTTCCGCGCCTATGACGCCGCGACCGGCACGGTGCTGTGGCAGGTCGACACGACCCGGCCGGTGCCGACGATCACCGGCATCGAGGGCAAGGGCGGCTCGATGAGCGGCCCCGGCGCGCTGGTCGTCGACGGCCATGTCGTGATCAATTCGGGCTATGGCATGTACAGCCACATGGCCGGCAATCTGCTGATGGTGTTCGCGCCGGCGCAGTGAAGAATGGCGGCCTCCCCGCCATTCAGCTCACCGCAATCTGCTGGCGGCTAATCGCATTTTCCAGCATCGTAGGCGTAGCATTTTGCGGGGCATCGACATGATCAAGGCATTCATCACTTCGGCGACGGCGGCGGCCTTGCTGGCGGGGGCGGCCGCCCCGGCGATGGCGCGTCCCTATTGGGGCGGCGGCTATCATCACCGCCATGGCGGCGGCGGCGACACCTTCGGCAACATCCTGCTCGGCGCGATCATCGGCGGCGGGGCGATCGCGATCGCCTCGTCGGCAAGCAAGAACAAGCGCGACCAGGTCCCGTCGCGGCGCGGCGACGACCAGCGCGACGATCTGCGCGACTCGGGCGATGATGCCCGCCAGGTCGCGTCGATCTGCACCGACGCGGTCGAGAACATGGCGCGCGGGCCCGTCTCCTCGGTCGACTCGGTCGGTCGCGACGGCCCCGATGGCTGGCGGGTCGACGGCGTCGTCCGGGGCGAGCGCGGCGACCGGCACTTCTTCTGCGCGGTCCGCGAAGGCCAGATCGAGACGATCGACATGGGCGACCGGATGGCGGCGCGCTGAGCCCGACCGGCCGATAATCGCGAAAAGGCCCGCTCCCGTCCGCGGGGGCGGGCTTTTTCATGCCCGCTCTCTCTGGACAGCCGCGCCGCCGCCCTTTATCGGCTCGGCATGACAGCCCAGCTTCCCGCCACCGCCCCGAAGGCCAGCCAGCCGCACGAGTCGATCCTGATCGTCGACTTCGGCAGCCAGGTCACCCAGCTCATCGCGCGCAGGGTCCGCGAGGCCGGCGTCTACAGCGAGATCGCACCCTTCAACGCCGCCGATGCCGCGTTCGACCGGCTCCAGCCCAAGGGAATCATCCTGTCGGGCGGCCCCGCCTCGGTCGCCGAGATGGGATCGCCCCGCGCGCCGCAGCGCTTCTTCGAGGCGGGGGTGCCGATCCTCGGCATCTGCTACGGCCAGCAGACGATGTGCCAGCAACTCGGCGGGTCGGTGACGCCGAGCCACGACAGCCGCGAGTTCGGCCGCGCCTTCATCGAGATCAAGACCCGCTCGGCGCTGTTCGACGGCCTCTGGAAGGAGGGCGAGCATCATCAGGTGTGGATGAGCCATGGCGACAAGGTCGACGCGCTGCCGCCCGGCTTCTCGCCGGTCGCAGTGTCGGAGGGCGCGCCCTATGCCGTCACCTCGGACGAGAAGCGCCGCTTCTACGGTGTGCAGTTCCACCCGGAGGTCGTCCACACCCCCGATGGCGGCAAGCTGATCGCCAATTTCGCCCGCCATGTCTGCGGCCTGACCGGCGACTGGACGATGGCCGAGTTCCGCGCGACCAAGATCGAGGAGATCCGCCAGCAGGTCGGCGACGGCCGGGTGATCTGCGGCCTGTCGGGCGGTGTCGACAGTGCGGTCGCGGCGGTGCTGATCCACGAGGCGATCGGCGACCAGCTCACCTGCGTGTTCGTCGACCATGGCCTGATGCGGATGGGCGAGGCCGACCAGGTCGTCGGTCTGTTCCGCGAGCATTACGGCATCCCGCTCGTCCATGTGAACGCCGAGACGCTGTTCCTCAACGGCCTCAAGGGCGTCACCGACCCGGAGGCCAAGCGCAAGTTCATCGGCAAGACCTTCATCGAGGTGTTCGAGGCCGAGGCGAAGAAGATCGGCGGCGCTGACTTCCTGGCGCAGGGCACGCTCTACCCCGACGTGATCGAGAGCGTCAGCTTCACCGGCGGCCCGTCGGTGACGATCAAGAGCCACCACAATGTCGGCGGCCTTCCCGAGCGGATGAACATGAAGCTCGTCGAGCCGCTGCGCGAGCTGTTCAAGGACGAGGTCCGCGCGCTCGGCCGCGAGCTGGGCCTGCCCGAGATCTTCGTCGGCCGCCACCCCTTCCCGGGGCCGGGCCTCGCGATCCGCATCCCCGGCGAGGTGACCAAGGAGCGCTGCGACATCCTGCGCAAGGCCGACGCCGTCTATCTCGACGAGATCCGCCGCGCGGGCCTCTACGACGCGATCTGGCAGGCCTTCGCGGTGCTGCTGCCGGTCCGCTCGGTCGGCGTGATGGGTGACGGCCGCACCTATGACTCGGTCTGCGCCCTGCGCGCCGTCACCTCGACCGACGGCATGACCGCCGACGTCTACCCGTTCGACGCCGCCTTCCTGAGCCGCGTCGCGACCCGTATCGTCAACGAGGTGCAGGGCATCAACCGGGTGACCTACGACTACACCTCCAAGCCGCCCGGGACGATCGAGTGGGAGTAAATCGGAACTAGCGGACAGCCGGGGGCTGTCCGCCCGATTTACTCGGCGCCGCAAGGCGCCGCGGGGAGGAACTAGCGGACAGCCGGGGGCTGTCCGCCCGATTTGCTCGGCGCTGCAAGGCGCCGCGGGGAGGAATTAGCGGACAGCCGGGGGCTGTCCGCCCGATCTCTTCGGAACCATCGAAAGAATTTCGGGAGAGTGTCGGCTCCCCGAAGCCCCGTTCGTCGTTCCGGCGTCAGGCCGTGAAGCCGGCGCGAGCGAGGAGACGGACGATGCGTGTGATGGTTCTGGTAAAGGCGACCGAGGACAGCGAGCAGGGCTTCCGGCCGACCCCCGAGGCGCTCGCGATGTTCGAGGCGATGGGCAAGTTCAACGATGAACTGGTCAAGGCCGGCATCATGGTCTCGGGCGACGGCCTCACCCCCTCTTCGCGCGGCAAGCGCGTTGCGTTCGACGGTCCCGGACGGACGGTCATCGACGGACCCTTCGCCCATCCCAACGAACTGGTCGCCGGCTTCTGGCTCTGGCAGGTCAAGGACATGGATGAGGCGGTCGCCTGGGTGAAGCGCTGCCCCAATCCTATGATGGGACCGAGCGAGATCGAGATCCGGCCGCTGTACGAGCTCGAAGACCTGCAATGAGCGGCGGGCGGGCGATCGGTTGAAGCTATATCACGCCAGCAACCGCGTCGGCACGCCGAGCGAGAGACCCGCCTCGGCCAGCCGCCGGTCGAGCGTCTGCACGGTAGCACCATGGTCCGACGCGATCGCCAGATGCAGCGCATCGCCGGCGCGTAGCCCCAAGGCATGCTGGTCGACGAACTTCGCGGCGGTCCGGAAATGGCCGCCGGTTATGGAAAGCACCGTGAAGCTCTCCGCGACCAGCCGGTTGAAGGTCGCCAGCGCTGCCGCCCGATGGTCCGCGTCGATCTGCCCGGTCCGTAGCTTGATCGCCATCGCGGAGGACATTTCGGTGATCGTCCAGTCGCTGATCAGGAGCTGGTCTGCATCCTGCTCCGCGAGCCAGCCTTGGACGCGTGATGTCGTCGCTTCGTTGGAGAGTGCTGCGACGATCAGCGACGTGTCGAGATAAGCCGTCAATAGCGGTCGCCATCCCGCATCGACCGCACCAGATCGGCGGCGCTCTCGTCCTGTGGAGGCATCGTTTCAGTCAGGGACCGGAGCAGGGCGGAATCGATCGGTTTGCGCGACATGGCCACCGTCGTAAGACGCGCGACCGGCTTGCCGCGCCGGGTGATGTCGATCGAATCGCCCGCTTCCACCCGGTCGACGAGTTCGCTCAGATGTGCCTTGGCCTCCGCCAGGCTGATCCTGTCCATATGAAGATCCTGACTATCTAGATAGTCATATACTATGCCGAACATTGGAATTCCAGCGATCCGGTTTTCGGACGGAAAGCGTCGAAATCGGTGGCGGCGATGACGCAGATCCGCCACCTTGGGGACGGATGGCGGCCGATCGTCGCCGAAAGGAGATGAAGGTGATGGCGGCGTCGCACTGGTTGGTGAAGTCGGAACCGAACAGCTATTCCTATGCCGATCTCGAACGCGATGGCCGCACCGTCTGGGATGGGGTGCGCAACAATGCCGCCGCGCTGCATCTGAAGGCGATGAAGGAGGGGGACGAGGTCCTCTTCTATCACAGCCAGGAGGGGCTGGCCGTGGTCGGCGTCGCCAGGGTGGTGCGCACCGCCTTTCCCGACGCGACCGATCCGGCGGGGCGTTTCGTCGCGGTCGAACTGGCGCCGATCCGCGCGCTGGCAAAGCCCGTCACCCTCGCCGCGATGAAGGCGGAACCCGCGCTGGCCGGCATGGCGATGCTGCGGCAGAGCCGGCTGTCGGTGTCTCCCGTCTCCGACGCCGAATGGGACGTGATCCTGAAGATGGCGGCCTGAGCCTCGTTCAACTCGCCGGAGCGACGACCGTCTCTACCCGGTTCCGGCCGGCCTGCTTCGCGGCATAGAGTCCGGTGTCGGCGCGCGCGTAGAGGCGTCCGAAATCCTCGTCGTCGCACAGCTCGGCCACGCCCATGCTGACCGATACTCCGATCGACAGGCCGTCGACCGTGATCCGGGCGGTGGCGATCGCCTCGCGCAGCCGGTCCGCGAACAGCCGGGCGTCGGCGATCGCGGTGTTGGGCATCAATATGGCGAACTCCTCGCCGCCGATCCGCCCGGCGGCGTCGCCCTCGCGCAGATGGTCGAGCAGGAGGATGCCCGCCATCTCCAGCACCGCATCGCCGCCCGGATGGCCGTGGCGGTCGTTGACCGCCTTGAACTCGTCGAGGTCGAGGATCGCCAGGCACAGCGGTCGGCCGCCGCGCCGCGCCGCGCCGATCTGGTCCTCGGCCAGCGCCAGGAAATGGCGCCGGTTGGCGCAGCCGGTCAGCGGATCGGTCAGCGCCAGATGGCCCAGCCGTTCGTTGGCGGCGCGCAGGTCGGCGGTGCGCTCGGCGATCTGGCGTTCGAGATCGGCCTGCCGGCGGCGCAGATAGCGGGTCCGCCACCGGACGATCATCGCGACGCCGAGCAGCAGCAGCACGCCGCCGACCAGCTTCAGCCACAGCCGCTGATACCAGGCGGGCAGCACCCGGATCGGCAGGGTCCGTTCGCGCTCGGTCCACACGCCGGCCCGGTTGGAGCCGCGCAGGCGCAGGACGTAATTGCCGGGCGGCAGATTGGTGTAGATGGCGAGCCGCCGGTTGGCGTCGGTCTCGGTCCAGTCGCGGTCGAAGCCGTCGAGGCGATAGGCATAATGGTTGCGTTCGGGCGCGGTATAGTCGAGCGCGGCGAACTCGACCGCCAGGCTGTTGGCGTCGGGCGGCACCGTCAGCGGGGCGGTCGCGGTCGCCTGGTTGACCTGCGCCACCGGCAGCGTCACGCCGCCGATCCTGAGGTCGGTCACCACCAGCGGCGGTTGCAGCGTCCAGCGGGGCAGGGGCCCCGGCCGGACGATGGTGAGGCCGCCCTTGGCGCCGAACAGCGCCTCGCCGACCGCGCTGGTGGCGCCGGCCCCGGCATAATAGTCGACCAGCGCGGAGCCGTCGGCCTGGCGCACGGCGCGGACCGCGAAGCTCGTCGGATCGACCCGGGCGAGGCCGTCGTCGGTACCGGCCCAGATCGTGCCCGACCCGTCCATCTGCAGGCTGTCGACGTTCATGTGCGGCAGCCCCTGCGCCACCCCGATGCGGTGGAAGCGCCAGCGGCCGGCGGCGTCGCGGCCGGTCATCATGGCGAGGCCGCCGCCGAAGGTGCCGACCCAGAGGCGGTTGCGCCGGTCGATCAGCATCGCCACCACATTCCGTCCGGGCAGGGCGCCGCGGTCGGTGGCGTCGAAGGCGATATGGTCGATCGCGTGGGTCGCCAGGTCGAGCCGGTAGAGCCCGTTGCGCGTCCCGATCCACAGGTCGTGCCCCAGGCCGCGCCGGATGACGTTGACGCCGTCGTCGGTCAGGCGGGCATTGTCCTTCGGCCCGAACAGGACGCGGCCCGGCTGTCCCGCCCGATCGGGGACCACGCCGAGCAGCCCGTCCTCGTCGCCGCCGACCCAGAGCACGCCGTCGTCGAAGGCCAGCGCCGTGACCGACATCTGCGGGTCGCGGCCCGGCAACGGGACCAGGCGGACGCCGTCGGCGGCGGGACCGCTGTGGTAGAGGCCGCGCCGCGTGCCGATATAGACGCCGCCCCATCGATCCTCGGCCAGGGCGAAGACGATGTCGGGCGGCAGGATCGTGCGATGGCCGCCGCTGTCGCCGGGCCGCAGCGCCGCGACACGGCCGACCGCCGGATCGATCACGTCGACGCCGCCGTCCAGATAGCCCATCCATACCCGGCCGTCGCGGGTCGCCAGCACCGATTGCGGATCGGTCGCGCTGAGCCCGTCGACGCTGTTCTCCGAGGCGAGCATGGCCGATATCAGCCCCGAGGTGCGCGGATGGTAGCTGAGCCCGCCCATGCAGCCGACCCACAGCGATCCGGCCTTGTCGCGCAGCAGCGCCCAGACGTCGTCATGGGCGAGGCTGTTGGCCACCGTGCGGTCGTGCCGGATGAAACGCGGTTGCAGCGTCGCGACGTCGATCGCGACGACACCGTTGCCGCGCATCCCGACCCATAGCTCGCGCGGGCTGGCGGGGCTGATCGCGGACACCGATCCCGCCGACAATATGGGGCCCTCGCCGACTGCGCGGGGCCGCGCGCCCGGCCGGTCGATCAGCAGCAGCCCGCGCCGCTGGGTCCCGATCCACACCCGGCCCTCGACATCCTCGTAGAGCGCGGTAATGCTGACCGCCGCATGGTCGAGCGCGACGATCGTCCAGCCGGCGGAGCCGGGCGCGCGGCGCAGCAGTCCCTTGCTCGTCCCGACCCATAGCGCGCCGCTCCGGTCGCGCAGCAGCGCGCGAACCGGGGCGTCGGCGATCGCGATCGGCGTCGTCCGGACCGCGCCATTGGCCGGGTTCAGATGATGGAGTCCCTGGTCGGTCCCGACCCACAGCCCGCCGCGACCGTCGTCGGCGATCGCGCCGATATGCGTCCGTCCCCCGCTGGGGCCGAGCGGCACCCGCACGAAACGGTCGCGCGGCGCGTCATAGCGGGCGAGGCCGCCGGCGCCGCCGCCGATCCACAGCGTGCCCGCCGGATCGACGTGCAGGATCTGGACCCAGTCGTCGGGCAGGCTACCCGGAACGTCGGGATCGGCCTTGTAGGCGCGGAAGCGATAGCCGTCCCAGCGGGTGAGCCCGCCCTGGGTGCCGATCCAGATGAAGCCGTCGCGATCCTGCGCTAGCGCGGTCGGCACCGGATGCGGCAATCCCTGGTCGCGGCCGTAATTGTGGAAGACGGTGGTGACCAGGTTGGTCCAGCGCGGCGCGGCGCGAACCGGGCCGGCGGCCGCGAAGGCGAGCGCGCACATGGCCAGCATGCCGCCCAGCATCCCGCCGGATCGAAGGAATCCCTTCCGCGCCTGCCCCCTCAATGTCCGTGCCCCAAATTCTTCCGACCCGACAATAGCAGGCGCTCGGATGGATAATAGTATCGAAAGGAAGGACGGGGCCGGTCCGGCCGGGGTCAGCGTTTCCGCTTGACGAGCCGCAAGGTCGGCCAGTCGCCGCGGACGATCTGCCCCGCCAGGTAGAAGCCCTGCCGGCGATAGGCCTGCGCGACCGCCTCGGCCTGGCTGTCGAGCAGCCCGGCGAGGATGACGGTGCCGCCCGGCAGCACCGCATTGGCGAATACCGGCGCCAGTTCGATCAGCGGGCCGGCCAGGATGTTGGCGATCAGCAGGTCATAGGGCAGCCGGGCCTTGAGCCGGCGATGGGCGAGGCCGGCGGCCACCGCCAGCTCGACCTGTCCGCGCCCGCGCCCGACCGACACGCCGTTGACGGCGGCGTTCTCGGCGGTCACCTCGATCGAGACCGGATCGATGTCCGACGCGATCACCCGGGCGGCGGGCCACAGCGTCCGCGCGGCGAAGGCGAGCAGCCCGGTGCCGGTGCCGATATCGGCGATGTCGTCGAAGCGCAGGCCACCGCGCTTGAGCTGGTCGAGCATCATCAGGCAGCCGGTGGTCGTCTCGTGATGCCCAGTGCCGAAGGCGCGGCCCGCGTCGATCATGAAGCCGGTCATCCCTTCGGGCACATGATCGGCATTGTGCGGCGTGTGGACGAAGAAGCGCCCGGCGTGGATCGGTTCCAGCCCCGATTGCGACAGGGTGACCCAGTCGTCCTCGGGGATGTGGGTGATGACGGGCTTCATCCCGGCGGCGCTCGGCACCAGCGCGGCGATCGCCGTGACCAGGGCCTTGGCAGGCCTGGTCTCGACATAGACGTCGAGCTGCCAGTCGTCGGGCCTGTCCGGATCGGGCTCGCTGGTCATCAGCGTCGGCGGCGGATCGAACGCCGCCATTTCGGGCAGGTCGCCGGCCAGCATCTCGGCCTCGGCCTTGGTGCAGGGCAGGGTGATCTTCCAGCTTCCCTCGCGCTCGGGCGCGAAGGGGAAACCGGTGACGCCGTCGCCCTTGGGTTCGGCTTTCCTCCTAGCGGACATAGCTGGCTCCGTTGATGTCGAGGACCGCGCCCGTCATCGATGCCGGAGCGGCGAGCGCGAGGAAGCGGACCGTCTCGGCGATCTCCGCCGGATCGGCGACGCGGCCGAGCGGGATGTCGGCGAGCAGCTTGTCGCCGCCGCGGCTCGCCAGATAATCCTCGGCCATGCCGGTGACGGTGAAGCCGGGGCAGACCGCGAAGGCGAGGATGCCCTCGGCCGCATAGCCGCGCGCGATCGTCTTGGTCATCGCCACCATGCCGGCCTTGGACGCGGCATAATGCCAATGCGCCGGGCTGTCGCCGCGATGGGCGGCGCGACTGGCGATATTGACGATGCGCCCGCCGCCGTGCCGCCGGAAATGCAGGACGGCGAGGCGGCAGAGCTCGGCGGCGGCGGTCAGGTTGACCTGCATCGTCCGGTTCCACGCCTCGGTCCAGGCGATGTCGGGCGCGTCGATCGAGGCGGCCTCGAAGATGCCGGCATTGTTGACGAGCACGTCGATCCGGCCGCCGAGCCGCTCGAGCGCCTGGTCCCAGATGCGGCGCGGCGCGGTCGGGTCGGAAAGGTCGGCGGCGATGCTGTCGTCGTCGCCGTCGCTGGAGCGGTGGCCGACGATGCGGACGTCCTCGTCCGCGAAGCGGTCGACGATGGCCCTGCCGATGCCCCGGCTGGTGCCGGTGGCGAGGATGTTGATGGTCATGGGGCGCGGGATAAGGATTGTTGGCCGGAACGGCAACGGCGGATCGCCCCGAGGTGCGGGGAGAAGCGCCTTTCAAGCGTCATTCCCGCGAAGGCGGGAATCCACCGGCGAACGATCTCCGAACCTTCAGGGGGCCGGTCAACCGACCCAATGGATTCCCGCCTTCGCGGGAATGACGATCATGAGAAACGAAGCGCGAAAGCGTTTACCCGCTCCTGTGGAAATGTCAGGCGGCTATGCGGCTGACGAAGTCTCCCGTGATCGTCTCCAGCTTCGAAAGCTCGCCGTCGACGCGGCGGAAGCCGGCTTCGAGATGGTCGATCTCGCCGGCGACATTCTCGGTGTCGGCCCGGATCGCGGAGATGGTGGTCGACATCGAGTCGGCGGCGAGCGCGGTCTCGTCGACGGCGGCGGTGATCATGGTGACGGTCTGCGCCTGCGACTCCATCGTCGTGCGGATGCGCTCGGCCGAGGTCTGGACCTCGCCGACGATGTCGCGGATCGCGCCGTTGGCTTCCACCGTCTGGCGGGTCGCGGCCTGGATCGCGGCGATCTTGGCGGCGATGTCGTCGGTCGCGCGCGCGGTCTGGCTGGCAAGGCTCTTCACCTCCTGCGCGACCACCGCGAAGCCGCGCCCGGCGTCGCCGGCGCGGGCGGCCTCGATCGTCGCGTTGAGCGCGAGCAGGTTGGTCTGCCCCGCGATGTCGCGGATCAGGCCGAGGATCGACTCGATCGCCTGGGCATGGTCCGACAGCACCTCGGAGATCGCCACGGCGTGGATCGACCGGTCGGCGGCGCGGGTGGCGATCTGCGCGGCGACCTCGACCTCGGCGCGGCTTTCCTCGATCGCGCGGATCAGGCCGGCGGCGGTGTGGGCGGCCTCGCGCATCGCCAGCGCCGACTGTTCGGCGGCGGCGGCGACCTCGGACGTCTTGCCCAGCATGCCGCGGGCCGATTGCGAGGTCTGGCCGGTGCGCTGGCGCAGGCCACGGGAATCGTCGAGCGCGCGGCCCAGCGTTTCGGAGATGTTGGTGCGGAAGGCGCGGCCCTCGTCGGCGAGCCCCTGATGCTGCGACGCCCGATCCTGGGCGCCGGCGACGGCGAAGGCCAGGTCGAAATGGATCGCATGGACCGCGACCAGGGCCTCGCAGCTCCGGCCGACGAAGTCGGCGTCCTCGGCGAAGCGCCGCGCGATCTCGCCGCACAGATGGGTGACCGCCTCGCGGGTCTTGCGGGCGATTTCGCCCGCGCCGCCGCCGCGCGCCGCCTGGGTGGCCGCCTGGTCGGCATAGGCGCGCAGACCGGCGGGCGTCACGCCCTCGGTCAGCAGCGCCTGCCAGCGGGCGTCGAGCCCGTCGCCGCCGAGCCGGGCGCCGATCGCCCTGAGTCGCGCGTCGAGGTCCGCCGAACGATCGTAGAGCGCCAGTTTCCGGCTGATCTCCTGATCGCTGAGACCGATCGATTCCACGTCCTGACCGTTCATCATGGGTATCTGCGCCTCGCACTCTTTCGCCAATTGGGGCGATTCATAGGGGGGCGTTGGTAAACAGGCCGTTTAGAATGACCGAAATTCGCTGCGCCGGGGGCTCCAAAGCGCCTTGCATGGTGCGGCGCATCGTCTAAGACGGGCGCCGACGACAGAGGGAGGGCATCATGTCGCGCAATCCGGGGCGTCCGCTTTCGCCGCACCTCACTATCTGGAAATGGGGTCCGCACATGGCCGTGTCGATCCTGCACCGGGCGACCGGCGTGGGACTCGCGATCGTGGCAGGTCTGGCTTTCGTCTGGTGGCTGGTGGCGGCCGCGAGCGGGCCCGACGCCTATGCGACCTTCTATAAGGTCGCCACGTCCTGGTTCGGCTATCTGGTCGCGATCGGACTGACCTGGTCCTTCTTCCAGCATCTCTTCTCGGGCTTGCGGCACTTCGTGCTCGACATCGGCGCGGGCTATGAACTGAAGATCAACAAGACGGGATCGATCGCGACGATGGTCGGTTCGGTGCTGGTCACGCTGCTGATCTGGGTCCCGATCCTGCTCTCGCTTTCGAAGGGAGCGCACTGATGGGTAACGGAACCGGAATCGGCCGCGTCCGCGGCCTCGGCTCGGCCAAGCATGGCGCGATGCACTGGTGGCGCCAGCGGGTGACGGCGGCGGGCAACCTGCTGCTCGCCACCTGGTTCGTCGTCTCGCTGTTCCGCCTGCCCAACCTCGGGCACGACGTGGTGGTGCAGTGGATCGGCTCGCCGATCGTGGCGGTGCCGCTGGTCCTGCTGACCGTCTCGGTCTTCTACCACATGCGGCTGGGCCTCCAGGTCGTCCTCGAGGACTATGTCCATGAGGATGCCGGCAAGGTCTTCTCCCTGCTGCTGCTCAACCTCTACACGATCGCAGGCGCCGCGCTGGCGATCTTCTCGATCCTCAAGATCGCCTTCGGGGGAGTTTCGGCCTAATGTCCGAGGCATATAAGATCGTCGACCACCTCTATGACGCGGTGGTCGTGGGCGCGGGCGGCTCCGGCCTTCGCGCCACCATGGGCGCGGCGGGCGCCGGCCTCAAGACGGCCTGCATCACCAAGGTGTTCCCGACCCGCAGCCACACCGTCGCGGCGCAGGGCGGCATCGCCGCCTCGCTCGGCAATATGGGCCCGGATCACTGGACCTGGCACATGTACGACACCGTCAAGGGGTCGGACTGGCTCGGCGACCAGGACGCCATCGAATATATGGTGCGCGAGGCGCCGGCCGCGGTGATCGAGCTCGAACATGCGGGCGTGCCGTTCAGCCGCACCGAAGAGGGCAAGATCTACCAGCGCCCGTTCGGCGGCCACATGCAGAACATGGGCGCCGGCCCGCCCGTGCAGCGCACCTGCGCCGCCGCGGACCGCACCGGCCACGCGATGCTTCACGCGCTCTATCAGCAGAGCCTGAAGTACGATGCCGACTTCTACATCGAATATTTCGCGCTCGACCTGATCATGGAGGACGGCGCGTGCAAGGGCGTGATCGCGCTCTGCATGGAGGACGGCTCGATCCATCGCTTCCGCAGCCAGGCGGTGGTGCTGGCGACGGGCGGTTCGGGCCGCACCTATTTCTCCGCGACGTCGGCGCACACCTGCACCGGCGACGGCGGCGGCATGGTGCTGCGCGCCGGCCTGCCGCTCCAGGACATGGAGTTCGTGCAGTTCCACCCGACCGGCATCTACGGCGCGGGCGTCCTCATCACCGAGGGCGCGCGCGGCGAGGGCGGCTATCTCACCAACTCGCAGGGCGAGCGCTTCATGGAGCGCTATGCCCCGTCGGCGAAGGACCTCGCCAGCCGCGACGTCGTGTCGCGTTCGATGGCGATGGAGATGCGCGAGGGCCGCGGCGTCGGCAAGAACGGCGACTATATCTACCTGCACCTCGATCATATCGATCCCAAGGTGCTGGCGGAGCGGCTGCCCGGCATCACCGAGACCGGCAAGATCTTCGCCGGCGTCGACCTGACCCGCCAGCCGCTGCCGGTGACGCCGACCGTCCACTACAATATGGGCGGCGTCCCCTGTAACTATCATGGCGAGGTCGTCACCCTGAAGGACGGCAACCCGGACGCAGTCGTCCCCGGCCTGTTCGCGGTGGGCGAGGCGGCCTGCGTGTCGGTCCACGGCGCCAACCGCCTCGGCTCCAACTCGCTGATCGACCTCGTCGTGTTCGGCCGCGCGACCGGCTTCCGTCTGGCGGAGCTGGTCAAGCCGAACAGCAAGCATGGCGGGATCAACAAGGAAGCCGACGAGAAGGCGCTCGGCCGGCTCGACCATTACCGCAACGCCAAGGGCGGCACCCCGACCGCGCAGATCCGCCTCGACATGCAGCACACGATGCAGAAGCACTGCGCCGTGTTCCGCGATTCCGAGCTGCTCGGCGAAGGCCAGGGGAAGATCGACAAGGTCTATACCCGCCTCGACGATATCGGCATCACCGACCGGTCGCTGATCTTCAACACGGACCTGATCGAGACGCTCGAGCTCGACAACATGCTGCCGCAGGCGGTGGTGACGATGCATTCGGCGGCGAACCGCAAGGAAAGCCGCGGCGCGCACATGCACGAGGATTATCCCGATCGCGACGATGCGAACTGGATGAAGCACACCATCACCTGGTTCGACAAGGGCGAGGTGAAGATCGATTATCGCCCGGTGCACGATTACACGCTCACCGACGACGTCGAATATATCAAGCCGAAGGCGCGCGTTTACTGATCGCCGCCATCGGGAACGGTTCGGGAAAAGGGGGCTTCGGCCCCCTTTTCTTTGGGCCGGCTTTTCATCATCTCGCCGCAATTCCCGCTTAGGGGGCCGCCTTCATGAAGAAAGCCATCATCCTTTCGGCCGGACAGGGATCGCGGCTGCTGCCGCTGACCGCCGACCAGCCCAAATGCCTCATCGATTTCGCGGGCAAGAGCCTGATCGCGTGGCAGATCGAGGCGCTGGTCGCCAACGGCATCACCGAGATCGCGGTGGTCACCGGCTTCCGCGACGAGAAGCTGGCGGCGGCGCTGGCCGGGATCGGGCATCCGGGCGTCGCCATCCGTACCCGCTTCAATCCCTTCTACAAGGTCGCCGACAATCTCGGCTCGTGCTGGATCGTGCGCGAGGAGATGGACCAGGACTTCATCATCCTCAACGGCGACACGCTCGTCTCGCCCGCCATCGTCGGCCGGCTGATCGCCGGCGCGACCGCGCCGATCACCGTGACGATCGACGTGAAGGACGATTACGACCTCGACGACATGAAGGTGCAGCGCGACGGCGACCGGCTGCTCCAGATCGGCAAGCGGCTCGAACCGCATGAGACCAATGCCGAGTCGATCGGCATGCTCGCCTTCAAGGGCGACGGACCCCGCATCTTCCGCGACCAGGTGGAGGCGATGATGCGCACCCCCGAAGGCGTGCTCAACTGGTATCTCAAGGCGATCCACGCGCTGGCGCCGAGCGGCGTCGTCGGCACCGTCTCGATCGAGGGGCTGCCCTGGGCCGAGGTCGACTTCCCCGAGGACCTGCCGATCGCGCGGGCGCTGACCGAGGGCTGGGCGGCCGGGACGTAGGGATTCCTTCGGCCGTCAACGCGCGTCATCCTGACGAAAGTCAGGATCCATTGCCGCTCCGTCGAGATGAAGCCTCAGCGTTGCGTTTCTGGATCCCGGATCAAGTCCGGGATGACGACAGGAAAATCGCTCTCTCCAGCCCGAGTTCAGGGTGACGGCAGGGAATTGGCGCCTCAGTTCTTCTTCGGTCGCGAATAGTTCGGCGGATCGCTGGCGGGAAAGGACTCGTCGGAGCTTTCGTCGACGACGTCCCAGTCCTTGCCATCCTCGTCGCGGATCGCGTCGGGCCCCGCGTCGCGGACCGGATTGGGCGCGCCGTTGCGGATCTGCTCCTGCGCCGGGCTGCCCTTGGCGAGGGCGGCGGCGCTCCGTCCGTTCGCCATCAGCCCCTTGAGCCAGCCGGCCATCGCCGCGACCTGCCCGTCCGACAGCGCGACGGCCTGGCCCAGCGCGGGCGGACCGGGCCAGCCGGCGTCGGTGATCGAGAGGCCGTCATGCTCGCGCTCGCCCTCATGGCGGGGGATGACGTGGAAATGGACGTGCGGGTCGACCATCATCAGCATCAGATAGTTGAGCTTCCGATAGTCGACCGCCAGCTTCAGCGCCGTCTCGATCTCGGCGGTGACGGTCTTCAGCTCGGCATGGGCCTCGGCCGGCAGGTCGCCGAACGCGGTGGCGTCCGACTTGGCGGCGAGGACGAGCGAGCCGAGCGTCGGCTGGGCCGGACGCAGCAGGACGACCCAATGGCGATAATCGCGGACCAGCGTCGCGGGCCAGCCGAATTTCTCGATCGTCGCGTTCGCCATTCCGTCCTCCTATCGCGTCACACCGTCAGCCAGGACCGGACCTTCACCCCGCGCTTGCGACGGCGCAGCGCCTGGGCCAGCCGGACCGCATGGAACAGGCAGGATAGCACGGTCCACACCGCCACGGCGATAAGGCCGAGGTCGGGCCGCCCGAACAGCGTGGCGACGAACAGGATCACCATGTTCGGGTTGCGCCGCGCGGTGATCAGGCGGAAGTCGCTGTCGATCTTCTCCCAGACATGGATGTGCATGCCGTTGAAGCGGCGGATGAACGCGCCCTCGATCGCGCGCTGGACGACATAGCCGCCGACGATCGCGATCATCACCAGCGTGAATTCGAGATGGGTATAGGCCAATCCCCAATGCGACAGGCCGACGCCCCAGGCCCACCACCAGAAGGGCGGATGGACCAGGTCGACGCCATGGTCGAAGACGTTGCCCCACGCGCTGGAGGTGATGGTGCAGCGGGCGAGCTTGCCGTCGACGGTGTCGAGCACCATGAAGACCAGCCCCGCGGCCATGCCCCAGCCATATTCGCCGATCCAGAACAGCCAGGTGGCGAGGACGCACAGCGCCGCGCCGATCGCCGTCACCTGGTTGGGCGACATGCCGATCTTCGCGGCCAGGCGGGTCAGCACCAGCGCCCATTCGGGCCACAGATATTTGGTGAGGATGTCGGTGACGCCCTTATAGGCGCCGAAATAGGTCTTGCGCTCGATCGCCTTGGCGGTGCCGGGCTCGAGCTTCGCGATCACCGGTTCCTCGCGCTTGCGCAGCGCGGCGTTGTAGAAGACGCGGTTGTCCTCGACCCGCACCTCGTCGAGGCCGTCGGGAAAGCCGCCGCCCGTGTCGGAGGTGAGATGGGCGATCACCTTCTCGCCGTCGAGGGTCAGCACCTGGCCCGGCCGGTCGACCATGAATTTCAGCCAGGCGGGTTCGAACACATGGCTGGCCGAGACCAGCAGGACGGGGCCGTTGCTTTCCTCGCGATACCGCAGCTTCTGGGCGGCGGCCATGCGCCGCAGCCGCTCGGTACTGGACATGCCCCAGATCGGCGTCGGGTTGGTTCCGATCGATCGGACGCCGGGTACACTACTGATGTTCATGATCACCATATGAGAGTTGACGTCGGCGTTCCTTGCCGACGCGGCCTTGGGCTGGCAAGGCACGATGATGATCAATTCGGCTTTTACCGTGATCCTGCTGGCCGGCCAGCGCCCCGGCGGCGACCCGCTGGCGGAGCATTTCGGCCAGCCGTTCAAGGCGTTGATCGACGTGGCCGGCCAGCCGATGCTCGCCTGGGTCGGCAGCACGCTCGCCGCCCGTCCGGACGTCAGGCGCATCGTCATCCTCGCCCAGCAGGCCGATGCACTGCTCGACGATCCGGCGACCCGCTGGCTGCGCGACGAGGAGCGGGTGACGGTGCGCGACAGCGGCGCCTCGATCGTCGAGGCGATCGCCGGCACGCTGCGGTCGATGCCGCAGGCCTATCCCTTCCTGCTGACCACCGCCGACAACGTCCTGCTCGACGACGCGATGATCGACCGGTTCAAGGTCGGCGCCGAGGGAGCCGACATCGCCGTGGCGCTGGTCGAGAGGAAGGTGCTGGAGGCCGCCTATCCCGGCAACCGCCGCACCTGGCTGCCGTTTCGCGGCGGCGCCTATTCGGGCGCCAACCTGTTCTGGCTCGGCAGCCCGGAGGCGCTCGAGGTGCTCGCCATCTGGCGGCGCGTCGAGCAGCAGCGCAAGAAGGCGCGCGCGGTGCTCGGCGCCTTCGGCGTGGGCCTGTCGCTGATGATCGCGCTCCGGATGCTGACCCTCGGCGGCGCGGTCGCGCGGGTGGGGCGGCGGCTGGGCCTGACCGCGAAGGCCGTCCTGCTGCCCTATGCCGAGGCTTGCATCGACGTCGACAAGCCCTCCGACCATGCAATGGTCGAGGCTATCCTGCGGGCGCGGGCGTCGCGGCCCGATCCGGAGCTATAGCAGCCGCAGCTTCCGCGCCGTCTTGCCCAGCGCCAGCTTGTCGTCATGGCTGAGGCCGAAGCGGCCCGAGACCCAGATGCCGGCAACCAGCAGCACCGCGCCGATCGCGATGCGGACGACATGGTGGAGCGGCCCGAGCAGTTCGGAGAGCAGGAAGATCACCGCGCCGACCGCTGCCGCCACCGCCGCGGCGCGGGCGAAGGGCGGGGCGAAGGGATGGAGGTGCTGGTGGTGCCAGAGCTGGACCATCGGGGTCAGCACCGATACCGCGATGCCCGCCGACACCGCGATCGCCATGCCGTCCATCCCGCCCTGCGGCAGCAGCAGCGCGCCGAGCGCCAGCGACACGGCCAGCCCGATCGCGCTGCCGACCAGCGGATGATGATAGCGGCTGATCACCGACTGGATCGCCGAGGCCTGGCCCGCCACCGCCTCGATCAGCCGGGTGAAGGTGAGCAGCGCGAGCGCCAGATAGGCGGCCTGCGCGCCGCTGCCGAACAGCGCGAGCAGCGCCCGGCCGCCGCCGGCGATGGTGCAGACCACCGGCGTCGCGACGACGATGGTGAGCCGGGTGGCGAAGCCGTAGATCTCGGCGACGTGGCGGATGTCGTGGCGCACCGCTTCGGAGGCGAGCGGCGCCATCACATAGGAGAAGGCCTGGCGGATGAGCTGGACGCCGCTGGCGATCTTGCGCGCGATCGCGAACAGGCCGGCGGCGCTGGCCCCGGCGGCGCCCGGGATGATCAGGTTGAGGATCAGCGGCGGCGCGTCGCTGAACAGCCGGTTGACGATGTTCGACGGCAGCACCGAGATGCCGGCGTAGAAGGTCTTCGCCCGCATCGACGGCCCGGCCCCGCGCAGCACGAGGTCGAGCCGGTAATAGCGGGCGAGCAGCCGGGTCGAGAAGACGCAGGTGATCGCCAGCGAGCAGAGATGCGCGATCAGCAGGCCGAGCGTGCCGGCGCCGAGCGCCGCGAGCAGCGTCGCGGCGATCATACGGAGGATCTGTTCCCACATCACCCTCAGGCGGATCTCCGGCCCGAACGCCTTGCGCGCGCGCAGCGCGGAGGTCGCGATCTCGACATAGGCCCAGAAGGGGAGGGCCCAGGCGAAGATCGCGATGCCGGTCGCCAGTTCGTCGCGATCCTTGGCGGCGACGTTGACCACCTCGGCGATCCGGTGCGCGCCGAGGCTGACGAGCAGGGCGATGAGGATGCAGGGCCCGAGGCCGAGCAGCATCGCCTGGCGCAGCGCGGCGGCGCGCTCGGCATCGTCTCGCGCTTGCGGCACGACGCGCTGCAGCGCACTGGTCATCCCCATGTCGGCGATGTTCTCGATCAGGTTCACCGCCGACCACAGCACCATGTAGAGGCCGTAGGTCGGCAGGCCGAACAGCCAGACATAGAGCGGCTGGGAAACGATCTCGATGACGCCGCCGGCCCGCGCCAGCAGCGCGGTGCCAGCGCCCTTGGCGACCTGGCGCGATCCGGGCGGGAGCTCGGGAGGGGCGGCGGACGACATGCGCCTGCTTTAGTTTATCCCCTTGGCGGTTCAAGGGATGCTATACAGATGCGCTCAGGTGTTGAGCCGTGCGAATTCATTCGCTATCGCGGCATCCAACCAAGCAGGGGGATCGAGTCATGGCCGAGTTCGCGCTTCCGAAGAACAGCAAGATCAAGAAGAACGGCAAGGTCCACAAGGCGGCCCCCGACGCGAAGGACGTGAAGTCCTTCAAGATCTATCGCTACGATCCCGACAGCGGCGAGAATCCGCGCTACGACACGTTCGAGGTCGACCTCGCCGAATGCGGCCCGATGGTCCTCGACGCGCTGATCAAGATCAAGAGCGAGCAGGACCCGTCGGTCACCTTCCGCCGCTCGTGCCGCGAGGGCATCTGCGGTTCCTGCTCGATGAACATGAACGGCAAGAACGGCCTCGCCTGCACCACCGCGATCGAGGACTGCAAGGGCGAGGTCCGCATCACCCCGCTGCCGCACATGGACGTGATCAAGGACCTCGTTCCGGACTTCACGCATTTCTATGCGCAATATGCGTCGATCCAGCCCTGGCTGAAGACCGTCACCCCGGCCCCCTCGGGCAAGGAGCGGTTGCAGTCGCCCGACGACCGCAACAAGCTCGACGGCCTCTACGAGTGCATCCTGTGCGCCTGCTGCTCGACATCGTGCCCGAGCTACTGGTGGAACAGCGACAAGTTCCTCGGCCCGGCGATCCTGCTCCAGGCCTATCGCTGGCTGGCCGACAGCCGCGACGAGATGACCGGCGAGCGGCTCGACGAGCTCGAGGATCCGTTCCGTCTCTATCGCTGCCACACGATCATGAACTGCGCCAATGTCTGCCCCAAGGGCCTGAGCCCGGCCAAGGCGATCGGCGAGATCAAGAAGATGGTGGTCGAGCGGCAGCTCTGATCCGGTTCATCGCGTCGTCGTGGAAATAGACACGGACCTCTACCGCTTCGGTCCGCACCCCGACATGCCGGGCTGGTCCCGGTGGGAGATCAAGGCGCAGGATCGCTTCAACGCGGTGCTCGGCGACCTCGCCGTGCGCCGCGACGGCGACCGGGCGCTGCTGCGCCTGTTCCCGCAGCAGCGTCATGCCAATCTCGGCAACAAGGTCCATGGCGGCGCGCTGCTGACCTTCATCGACGTCGGCCTGTTCGTCGCGCCGCTGGCGCTGGGCGATGCGCGCTCGCCGCGCGGCGTCACGGTCGAACTGAGCACCCAGTTCGCCGGCGCGGCCGACATCGACGACCCGATCGACCTGATTGTCGAGGTCACCCGCGAGACCGGGCGCATGATCTTCCTGCGCGGGACGGTCGAGCAGCGCGATGCCATGGTCGCCAGCTTCATGGCGATCGTCCGCAAGGCGGCGTCATGACCGGCGTCGTCGCCCGCTACGAGGAACTGGTCGCCGCCGGCGAGCTGCGCCCGGACCCCGACCAGCGCGCCACCGTCGAACGGCTCAACGCCCTGGCGCTGGCGCTGGAGGAGCAGCCGGCCAAGGGCAGCGTGCTGTGGCGGATGCTGCGCAAGGCGCCGCCGCCGGTGCGCGGCCTCTACATGTGGGGCGGGGTCGGCCGCGGCAAGTCGATGCTGATGGACCTGTTCTACGACTGCGTCCGGATCGGCGCGAAGCGGCGCGTCCATTTCCACGAGTTCATGATCGAGGTGCACGAGCGGCTGCGGGTCGAGCGCGCCAAGGAGAAGGGCGATCCGATCCCGCCGGTGGTCGAGGCGATCGCCGCCGAGGCGAAGCTGCTCGCCTTCGACGAGATGGTCGTCAACAACATGGCCGACGCGGCGATCCTCAGCCGGTTGTTCACCGGGCTGATCGTCGACGCCGGGGTGACGGTGGTGACGACCTCCAACCGGCCGCCGCGCGATCTCTACAAGGACGGGCTCAACCGGCAGCTCTTCCTGCCCTTCATCGACCTGATCGAGGCTCGTCTCGACGTGCTGTCGCTCAACGGGCCGACCGACTATCGGCTCGAACGGCTGGGCGGCATGCCGGTCTGGTACGCGCCGAACGGCCCGGCCGCGACCGCGGCGGTGTCGGAGGCTTTCTTCCGGCTGACCGACTATCCGCCCGAGGACCGCGCGCACGTCCCGACCGCCGACATCGCGGTGCCGGGCGGGCGCACCCTGCACGTGCCCAAGAGCCTGAAGGGCGTCGCGGTCTTCTCGTTCAAGCGGCTCTGCGCCGAGGCGCGGGGCGCCGCCGACTATCTGGCGATCGCGCGCAACTATCACACCGTGATCATCGTCGGCATTCCCCTGCTGACGCCCGAGAAGCGCAACGAGGCGGCCCGCTTCAAGGTGCTGATCGACGCGCTCTACGAACATAAGGTCAAGCTGCTGGCCGCCGCCGACGCCGAGCCCGAGGCGCTCTATCCCGACGGCGACGGCGCCTTCGAGTTCGAGCGCACCGTCTCGCGGCTGATGGAGATGCGCAGCCAGGACTATCTCGCCGCCGGCCACGGCTTGGAGGAATAGGCCCCGTTTGGACTCGTTGCGGGTCCACCCTTGTTCGTCATGCCGGTCTCCGCCGGCATGACGCGCCAGTCTAACGCCCGACGAAGACGAAGGGCGCCCAGTTGACCGGCTGCTCGGCTCCTTCGAACGGCCGCTTGTCGATCATCCGCAGCATCGCCTCGCGCAGCGCCCGCGCGGGGTCTTCGCCGCGTCCATATTTCCGGACGGTTCCGACCGAGAGATAGGCCGCGGCATCGTCGCGGACGGCCCAGTGCGACGCCAGCAGGTTGCGGCCCCCCGCATAGAGGAAGGCCCGGGCGATGCCGGCCAGGCCGCTGTCGTCGCCGCTGCCGCCCGCCGCCGTGTTGCAGGCGGACAGGATCACCCAGTCCGCGGCCAGGCGCAGGCGCATGATCTCGCTGGCGGTGAGCAGCCCGTCGTCGGAGCCGCCCGGGGTCATCACCAGCGCGGGCTCGTCGAGCCCGTCGAGATCGCCGGCCATCAGGCCGTGGGTGGCGAAGGCGAGGACGTTGGTGCGCGTCAGGTCGGCGGTGCGGATCGCCTGCTCGGTCGCGCGGCTGCCGGTGAGGATTGATTGCTCGGGCGCCGCGAGCGCGCGGCCGACGGTGCGAAGCTCGGGCTCCGTGGCGGGCAGCGCGGGCAGGTCCCGGACCTGCCGGGCCATGTCGGCCGACCGGAACGCCATGGCCGTTCCCGCGGGCGCCAGCTCCGGCGCGCCGACCGCGAAGAAGCTGTGCACCTTCCGTCCGGTGCCGGTCGAGCGGGCGGACGTGACGCTGGCGATGGACGGCAGGGTGACGAGGACATGGTCCCGGATCAGCCAATGCGCATTGCGCAGGGTCGGATCGCTCCGTTGCGGCGCGAGCACGGCGAGGGGAAGCGTCGTCAGGCTCGCATTGGCCGCGACCAGCAGGCGGGACCTGTTCGCTATCGTGCTCCGAATGGCCTTGGGAAACAGGATGTCGTGCAGTCGTGCCGAGGCATCGAAATCGAAACCCGTTGCCGTCCGGTCATCCGAGATCGCGGCGCGGGTCGGCGATGCGGCGCGGAGGGCGAAGCTTCGTCCGGCCCCTGCCGCTGCCTGTAGGCTGATGCCCGTGCGGAGCCTGGTCACCAGCGTCGCGATCTGTTGCGCGGTGGCCGGGGACATGGCCATCGACACGCGATCCCGCGTGATGGCGAACAGGGTGGTGCGGCTTTCGGACACCCCGGCGATCAACAATGCCTCGTCGGATCGGAGCGCCTCGCGCACGCTTTCGAGCGTGAGCGGCTCCGAGCCCGCCGGCGCGACGAGTTGGGGCGCGCGGGCGGCCAGGGCGGCGGTGCGCTGTTCCAGCCGCACGGCGGCCGCCTTGCGCTGGCCGGCCACCGCTTCGATCGTCGCCGTGTCGGCGCCACGTCCCGCGAGGCGAAGCTGGCGGTCGAGCAGGGCTTCTAGCTCGATCGCGGCGTCCTGGCGCTCGCGGATGAGCTCGGCCAGTTGCGGATCGCCGGCTACCGATCGCGCTTCCTCCTCCTGTACGGCGCGCCCCGCCGAGCTCTCCATCATCCGCTGGGCCAGGCGGAAGGCCAGCGCCTCGTCGCCGGCGGTCACCGCCGCATCGAGCGCCCAGCCATAGGCGGCCCGGATCTCGAGCTCGAGGCCCGATCGCCGGGTGCCGGCCGCACGCAGCCGGGCGAGCCGTTCGTCGAGCAGCGCCGCCGCCGCCTCGACGCGTTTCAGCCCGCCCGCCTTGTCGCCGCCATGCACTTCGATCGCGCCCAGCCGCGCCTCGCCGGTGAGGTTGGCGATATCTTCGGCGGGGAAGGTCGAGCGGCGCAGGGCCTGCGCCTCCGTCTGGGCGGTCTTCGCCGCCGCCATGTCGCCCTGCTCGAACGAGAAGATCGCGAGCTGGTCGCGGCCGGTGATGCGGTCGCGGTGGAAGGGCGGCAGCTTGCGGTCGCGCGTCGCGTTCACCTCGCGCAGGATCGCGATGGCCTGCTCGCGATCGCCCGAGGCGGCGATCGCATCGGCATAGCTTTCGCGCGCCATCAGCGTGCGCTGGGCGTCCGGGCCGATCCCCTTGGTCAGGATGTCCGCCGCCTGGCGCGCGGTGGCGATCGCCTCGTCGGTCTTGCCCTGGGCGATCAGCGCCTGCGCGACCGTGACCATGTAGCTCACCGCCTGCTGGCTCTGGCCGAAGCGTGCCACGGCGATGTCCACGGCCTTGCGCGACACCGTCTCCGCCTCGCCGGGGCGACCGAGCGTGAGCAATATCCGGGCGAGGGTATTGAGGTTGGTCGCCAGATAGGGATGGCCCTTGGGCATGAAGCCCTCCAGCGTCGCCTGCGTCGCGCGCGCTTCCTCGATCGCCTCTTCCAGCCGGCCCGACTGCAGGAGGAAGACCGGCAGGTTGGCAAAGCGCGGCGCGGCGTTCACCGGGATGGTCTCGTGACGGCGGTCCTCGGCATTCGCCTTGCGGACCAGCTCGATCGCCTTGTCGAAATTGCCGAACTCGAACTCCGCATTGGCGTAGTTGGAATAGGCCGCGGCGACGTTGCTGCTCGGCTTGCCCTCGCTCCTGGCGATCCGCCATTCGAGGACCTGGGCGGCGAGCTTGCGCGCGCGATCATGGTCGCTGAGCGTCATCAGGATCACGACCTGGGCATTGGCCAGCTCCATCCGCCGGTCGCGATATTCGGGGCCGCCGGCTTCGAGCCGCGCGCCCAGGCGTTCGGCCCGTGCGAGCGCGCCGGTGACGTCGCCTTGCAGATAATCGGCGGTGACGAGTTCGCCCTCCAGCCAGGCCAGCTCGGGGTGTCCGGCGGGATAGAGCGTCTCGCCATAGGCCAGCACCGCTTCCCACGCCTTGCGATAGGCCGCCGGATCGGCGCCTTCGTCCAGGTCGTCGGCGGCCTTGCGCATCTTCTCCAGCCGCGCCTTTTCGGCCGGCGACGGGCCGGCGGCGCTGGCCGGCCGCGCTGCGGACAAGGCGGGCGCCGATGTCGCGAGAACGCCCGCCATCGCCATCGTCACCGCCAGAACGACGTGTTTTCGCATTGCCCCAACCCCCGTTGTCGGATCGATGCTAGCCGATGGCGCGCGAACCGCAACCGGCAGATGCCCGTCCTGCAAGGCTTCATGACGGCGCCGGCTTCGCCTGGGCCCGCAACGTCAGCTTTCCCGTCATCCGAAAAAACTTGTCTTGTTCGCATATGCAATGGTTGCCCCGGCGGGATCACAGGGCTAAGCGGGCGTCGCAATTCTGGCGGCCGCGATCGCGTGGGCGCCTTCCTATGCGATCTTCATGTCGGAGTAGTCGGATGGCTCGTACTAAAATTGCGTTGATCGGTGCTGGCAATATCGGTGGGACGCTCGCGCATCTGGCGGCCTCGAAGGAGCTGGGCGACGTCGTCCTGTTCGACGTGGTCGAAGGCGTGCCGCAGGGCAAGGCGCTCGACCTGTCGCAGTGCGGCCCCGTCGAAGGCTTCGACGCGAAGCTCAAGGGCACCAACGACTATGCCGACATCGCGGGCGCGGACGTCATCATCGTCACCGCCGGCGTCGCCCGCAAGCCGGGCATGAGCCGCGACGACCTGCTCGGCATCAACCTGAAGGTCATGAAGTCGGTCGGCGAGGGCATCAAGGCGAACGCCCCCGACGCCTTCGTCATCTGCATCACCAACCCGCTCGACGCGATGGTGTGGGCGCTGCGCGAATTCTCGGGCCTGCCGCACAACAAGGTCGTCGGCATGGCCGGCGTCCTCGACTCGGCGCGCTTCGCGACCTTCCTCGCCGAGGAGTTCAACGTCTCGGTGCAGGACGTCACCACCTTCGTGCTCGGCGGCCATGGCGACACCATGGTCCCGGTCGTCGAATATTCGACCGTCGCCGGCATCCCGATCCCCGACCTGATCAAGATGGGCTGGTCGACCCAGGAGCGCATCGACGCGATCGTCCAGCGCACCCGCAGCGGCGGCGGCGAGATCGTCGCCCTGCTCAAGACCGGCTCGGCCTTCTACGCGCCCGCCACCTCGGCGATCGCGATGGCGGAGAGCTATCTGAAGGACAAGAAGCGGGTCCTGCCCTGCGCCGCCTATCTCAGCGGCGAATATGGCGTCGACGACCTCTATGTCGGCGTTCCGGTGATCATCGGCGCGAACGGCGTCGAGAAGATCGTCGAGATCAACCTGTCGGACTCGGCCAAGGCCAATCTCCAGGTCTCGGTCGATGCGGTCAAGGAACTGCTGGTCGCCTGCAAGGGCATCGACAGCTCGCTCGCCTAAACCCGCATTGGAATCGCCCTCCCCAGGGAAAAAGGAAGGTTCGACAGGCACATGAGTATCCTGGTCAACAAGAATACCAAGGTCATCACTCAGGGTATGACCGGCAACACCGGCACCTTTCATACCGAACAGGCGCTCGCCTACGGTACGCAAATGGTCGGCGGCGTCACGCCGGGCAAGGGTGGCACCACCCATATCGGCCTGCCGAACTTCGACACCGTCCACGAGGCGGTGGCCGCCACCGGCGCTGACGCCAGCGTCATCTACGTTCCGCCGCCCTTCGCGGCCGACTCGATCCTGGAGGCGATCGACGCCGAGGTTCCCCTCATCGTCTGCATCACCGAGGGCATTCCCGTGATCGACATGATCCGGGTGAAGCGTGCCCTGCAGGGTTCCAAGTCGCGCCTGATCGGACCGAATTGCCCGGGTGTCCTGACCCCGAACGAGTGCAAGATCGGCATCATGCCGGGTTCGATCTTCCAGAAGGGCTCGGTGGGCGTTGTTTCCCGCTCGGGGACGCTTACCTATGAAGCGGTGTTCCAGACCTCGGCCATCGGCCTGGGCCAGACCACCGCGGTCGGCATCGGCGGTGACCCGGTCAACGGGACCAACTTCATCGACGTGCTCGAACTGTTCCTGGCCGACGACGAGACCAAGTCGATCATCATGATCGGCGAGATCGGCGGGTCGGCCGAGGAAGAAGCCGCGCAGTTCCTGCGCGACGAGGCGAAGCGCGGCCGCAAGAAGCCCATGGCGGGCTTCATTGCCGGTCGCACGGCGCCTCCGGGCCGCCGCATGGGCCACGCCGGGGCGATCGTCTCGGGCGGCCAGGGCGGCGCCGAAGACAAGATCGCCGCCATGGAAGCGGCGGGCATCAAGGTCGCGGCGAGCCCCTCGGAGCTCGGCACGACCCTGGCGGAGGTTCTGAAGGGTTAAAAAATACCAGCCCCGCCATCCGGCGGGGCGGCGTTTCACGCCAGGTTAACGTACATCAAGTGTATCAACCCACGTTGCTGTGCTTCGGGCCTAAGTCCCGGGGTGGGTGCAGACAAGGATGGTGAGATGGGCATCGAAGGCGTCGAGTTCGACGGACCGGAGGGAGTTAGCGCTTCCTTCGTTGAATCGCTTTATCGTCAATATCGCTCGGACAAGTCGAGCGTGGAGCCGAGCTGGCAGGACTATTTCGCCGGCATCGAGGCGGGGGTTTCGGGACCGAGCTGGGCCCGCACCAACTGGCCGCCGACCAGCACCGACGCGCTGACCGCGGCGCTCGATCCCACCCAGATGGAGGTGCCCGCCAAGCCGGCCAAGGCCGGTGGGGCACCCGCGCCGGCCGTTTCGGCGCCGGCTGCCGGCGCGACGCCGGCCGAGGTGGAGCAGCGCGCGCTCGACTCGATCCGCGCGATCATGCTGATCCGCACCTATCGGGTGCGCGGCCACCTGCTCGCCAATCTCGATCCGCTCGGCCTGTCGCAGCGCGAGGAGACGGAGGACCTGACCCCGGCCTGGCACGGCTTCACCGAGGCCGACATGGACCGGCAGGTCTACATCGCCGGCTTCCTGGGCCTCGACTGGGCGACCCCGCGCGAGATCCTCGCCATCCTCCGCAGGAACTACTGCGGCAATGTCGGCGTCGAATATATGCACATCGGCGACGTGGAGGAGCGGCGCTTCCTCCAGGCGCGGATGGAAGGCAAGGATGCCGAGATCAGCTTCACGCCCGAGGGCAAGAAGGCGATCCTCAACAAGGTGATCCACTCCGAGCAGTGGGAGAAGTTCCTGGGCCGCAAATATGTCGGCACCAAGCGCTTCGGCCTCGACGGCGGCGAATCGATGATCCCCGCGCTCGAGGCGGTGATCAAATATTCCGGCGCCTATGGCGTGAACGAGGTCGTGATCGGCATGGCCCATCGCGGCCGCCTCAACGTCCTCTCCAACGTCATGGAGAAGCCCTACCGCGCGATCTTCAACGAGTTCGCGGGCGGCTCCTCCAATCCGGAGGATGTCGGCGGATCGGGCGACGTCAAATATCACCTCGGCACCTCGACCGACCGTGAGTTCGACGGCAACAAGGTCCACCTGAGCCTCGCGCCGAACCCGTCGCACCTCGAATGCGTCAACCCGGTGGTGCTCGGCAAGTCGCGCGCCAAGCAGACCAAGCTCGACGACCTCGAACGGTCGAAGGTGCTGCCGATCCTGCTGCACGGCGACGCCGCCTTCGCGGGCCAGGGCATCATCATGGAGTGCTTCGGCTTCTCCGGCCTGCGCGGCTACAACACCGGCGGCACGATCCATTTCGTGATCAACAACCAGGTGGGCTTCACCACCTCGCCGCAGTTCGCGCGCTCCTCGCCCTATCCGTCGGACATCGCGAAGATGGTGCAGGCGCCGATCCTGCACGTGAACGGCGACGATCCCGAGGCCGTCACCTTCGCCTGCAAGGTGGCGACCGAGTTCCGCCAGACCTTCAAGCGCGACGTCGTGATCGACATGTGGTGCTATCGCCGCTTCGGCCATAACGAAGGCGACGAGCCGGGCTTCACCCAGCCGCTGATGTACGAGGCGATCCGCAAGCATCCGCCGGTCAGCGCGATCTACAGCGCGCGTCTGGTGCAGGAAGGCGTCATCGACGCCGAATGGACCGGCAAGGCCGAGGCCGAGTTCGTCGCCCATCTCGAAACCGAGTTCGAGGCGGGCAAGGGCTACAAGGTCAACAAGGCCGACTGGTTCGAAGGCGACTGGACCGGCTTCGCCGAGCCGCGCGAGGCGATCACCGAGCGCCGCGCCGCCGTCACCGGCATCTCGGCCGAGCTGTTCGAGGATCTCGGCCGGCAGCTCACGACCGTCCCCGAGGGGCTGTCGATCCACAAGACGCTCAACCGCATCCTCGACGCGAAGAAGGAGATGTTCGCGTCGGGCGCCGGCTTCGACTGGGCGACCGCCGAGGCGCTCGCCTTCGGCTCGCTGCTGCGCGACGGCTATGGCGTCCGCCTGTCGGGCCAGGATTCGGGCCGCGGCACCTTCAGCCAGCGGCACGCCGTCTGGGTCGACCAGAAGGACGGCCACAAGTACATCCCGCTCTCGGCGATGGACCGGCGCTTCCAGGTGCTCGACAGCCCGCTGTCCGAATTCGGCGTGCTCGGCTTCGAATATGGCTATGCGTCGGCGGCGCCGAACACGCTTGTCATGTGGGAAGCCCAGTTCGGCGACTTCGCCAACGGCGCGCAGGTCATCATCGACCAGTTCATCTCGTCGGGCGAGGCGAAGTGGCTGCGCGTCAACGGCCTCGTGATGCTGCTGCCGCACGGCTATGAAGGGCAGGGACCCGAGCACAGCTCGGCCCGGCTGGAGCGCTATCTGCAGCTCTGCGCCGAGGACAATATGCAGGTCGCCAACTGCACGACGCCGGCCAATTATTACCACATCCTGCGCCGGCAGATGGTCCGCCAGTTCCGCAAGCCGCTGATCATCATGACGCCGAAGTCGCTGCTCCGTCACAAGTCGGCGGTGTCGACGACCGAGGAGATGCTGGGCGAAAGCCGGTTCCAGCGCGTCCTTCCCGACCACAATCCGCCGGAGGACAAGGACGTCCGCCGGGTGGTGCTGGTCTCGGGCAAGCTCTTCTACGAGCTGGCCGAGGCGCGCGACGCGGCCGGGGACGCCAACACGACGATCCTGCGGCTCGAGCAGCTCTATCCCTTCCCGGCCGATGCGCTGATCACGCGCCTGGGCCGGATGCCCAACCTCGAAACCGTGGTCTGGGCGCAGGAGGAGCCGAAGAACCAGGGCGCCTGGACCTTCGTCGAGCCCTATATCGAGAAGGTCCTGACCGACGTGGGCGGCACGCCGCGCCGCGCCGTCTATGCCGGCCGCAAGGCCGCCGCCGCGACGGCCACCGGCCTCGCCCGTAACCACGCCGTCCAGCAGGCGGCACTGATTGCCGACGCGCTCGGCCACGAAGCGAAGGGTAAGTAAGATGGCAACCGATGTGGTGGTGCCGACGCTCGGCGAATCGATCACCGAGGCGACGCTGGGCCAGTGGCTCAAGAAGCCGGGCGAGGCCGTGAAGGCCGATGAGCCGATCGCCAGCCTGGAGACCGACAAGGTCTCGGTCGAAGTCCCGGCCCCGACCGCCGGCGTCATCGCCGAACTGGTCGTCGGCGAGGGCGATACCGTCAATGTCGGCGCGGTGATCGCGCGGATCGACGCGGGTGCGACGGCATCGACCGCCGCGACCCCGGCGGTCGAGGATCGCAACGCGATCGGCCAGGCCGAGGCGGCTGCCCCGGCGGAGCCGGCCGCTGCGCCGGTCGAGGATGCGGGCGACCCCGTCACCCTGTCGCCGTCGGTCCGTCGCGCGGTGCTGGAGCATGGCGTCGACCCGTCGAAGATCAAGGGCACCGGCAAGGACGGTCGCCTGACCAAGGACGACGTGATCGCCGCGGCGAAGACCCAGCCCAAGCCGGCCGCCGCAGCGGCGGCTCCGGCCGCGGCGCCGGTCGCCGCTGCCGCCGCCCCGGCTGGCGAGCGCCGCGAGGAGCGGGTTCGCATGACCCGCCTGCGCCAGACCGTCGCGAGCCGCCTCAAGGAGGCCCAGAACACCGCGGCGATCCTGACCACCTTCAACGACGTCGACATGACGGCGGTGATCGAGGCGCGCAACAAGTACAAGGACCTGTTCGAGAAGAAGCACGGCGTCCGCCTGGGCTTCATGGGCTTCTTCGTGAAGGCGGCCTGCATGGCGCTGCGTGACGTGCCCGCGGTCAACGCCTCGATCGAGGGCGACGAGATCGTCTATCGCGACTATGTCGACGTCTCGGTCGCGGTGTCCGCCCCGAACGGCCTCGTCGTGCCGGTGATCCGCGATGCGCAGGACCTGTCGGTCGCGGGGATCGAGAAGACGATCGGCGACTTCGGCGCCCGCGCCAAGGCCGGTACGCTCAAGCTCGAGGAGATGAAGGGCGGCACCTTCACCATTTCGAACGGCGGCGTGTTCGGCTCGCTGATGTCGACTCCGATCATCAATCCGCCGCAGGCCGGCGTGCTCGGCCTGCACCGGATCGAGGAGCGCCCGGTCGTCCGTGACGGACAGATCGTCGCGCGGCCGATGATGTACCTCGCGCTCAGCTACGATCACCGCCTGATCGACGGCCGCGAGGCGGTCACCTTCCTCGTCGCGATCAAGAACGCGATCGAGGACCCGACCCGCCTGCTGATCGACCTCTGAGGAAGACGAACCAATGTCCGACTATGATTTCGACGTGATCGTCATCGGCGCGGGTCCCGGCGGCTATGTCGCCGCGATCCGCGCGGCGCAACTCGGCCTCAGGACCGCCTGCGTGGAGAGCCGCGAGACGCTCGGCGGCACCTGCCTCAACGTCGGTTGCATCCCGTCCAAGGCGATGCTCCACGCGTCCGAGCTCTATGACGAGGCCGCCAGCGGCAAGCTCGCCAAGCTCGGCATCAAGACCCAGGTCGAGCTCGATCTCGACACGATGCACGGCCAGCGCCGCGACGCGGTCAAGGGCCTGACCGGCGGCATCGAGTTCCTGTTCAAGAAGAACAAGGTCGAATGGCTGAAGGGCCATGCGGCGTTCACCGGCAAGGACAGGATCGACGTCGCGGGCAAGAGCTACCGCGCCCGGAACATCGTCGTCGCCACCGGCTCCAGCGTCACCCCGCTGCCGGGCGTCGAGATCGACGAGAAGGTGGTCGTCTCCTCGACCGGCGCGCTCGAGCTGGCGAAGGTCCCCGGCCATCTGGTCGTGATCGGCGGCGGCGTGATCGGCCTGGAGCTGGGCTCGGTCTGGAAGCGCCTCGGCGCCAAGGTCACCGTCGTCGAGTTCCTCGACCAGCTGCTGCCCGGCATGGACGGCGAGGTCCGCAAGGAAGCCGCCAAGATCTTCAAGAAGCAGGGCATCGAGCTCAAGCTGTCGACCAAGGTCACCGGCGTCGCCGTCAAGGGCGGCAAGGCGACCGTCACCGTCGAGCCCGCCGCCGGCGGCGCCGCGGAGACGCTGGAGGCCGACGCCGTGCTGGTGTCGATCGGCCGCCGCCCGAACACCGAGGGCCTAGCGCTCGAAAGGGCTGGCCTGACCGTCAACAAGCGCGGCCAGATCGAGGTCGACCACGACCTCGCGACCGCCGTCCCCGGCATCTGGGCGATCGGCGACGTCGTCCCCGGCCCGATGCTGGCGCACAAGGCCGAGGACGAGGGCATCGCCGTCGCCGAGAACATCGCCGGGCTGACCGGCATCGTGAACCACGACGTCATCCCCGGCGTCGTCTACACCATGCCCGAGATCGCCGGCGTCGGCCTGACCGAGGAGGAGGCGAGGGAGCGCGGCGAGGTGAAGATCGGCAAGTTCCCGATGCTCGCCAATTCGCGCGCCAAGACCAACCATGAGCCCGATGGCTTCGTGAAGGTGATCGCCGACGCAAAGACCGATCGGGTGCTGGGCGTCCACATCATCGCCTCGGTCGCCGGCACGATGATCGCCCAGGCCGCCCAGGCGATGGAGTTCGGCGCGACCAGCGAGGACATCGCCTATACCTGCCACGCGCATCCGACCCATTCGGAAGCGATCAAGGAGGCGGCGATGGCCGTCACCGGCAAGCCGATCCACATGTGATGCAAAGGGGGAGGGGTTCCGGCCCCTCTCTCCTCTCCACGTCACCCCAGCGCAGGCTGGGGTGACGTTTATGTTTCCTTCCCGAACGCCTTGCGCAGCTCGTCTTTCGCGGCTTCGAGGATCTTCTTCTGCTTCTCCGGCAGGTCCTTGCCCGCGCGGTTGATGTAGAAGGTCAGCATCGACATCGCCGATCGGAACGGCGTCGCCTTGCGCCGACGGCTGTGTTCGGCCGATCGTTTCAACGATCGGGCGATCTCGGCTGGGTCGGACTGGGCGAAGACGCCCCGGTCGAGTGTCAGCGCGTCGGAATGTTCGGTCGCCTGCTGCGACCATTTATGCGTCGGCATCGCAACCTCCTGCTTGTGACCGGCGATCAGTGACGCTTGAAATACTGGACCTCGCGCTCGTGCTTCTCGGCCGCCGCGCGCGACGCGAAGGTGCCGAGGTTGCGGCGCTTGCCGGTCTTGCCGTCCGGCTTGCGCGAATAGAGGCGATATTCGCCCGACTTGAGCTTGCGGATCATCATCCTTCTCCTCTCGGCGGGGAGAACGGAAAGGGTGGGACCGACGTTCCGCTCGGTACGCGATCGGAACCAGTTCCCGTGCCGTTCCAGCGGCGCGCGCACGAAAAAGCCCCCGGGCGGAAACCCGGGGGCTCATGTCGCTACGCTGCGTGACGAAACCTACTGGACGACCATGCTGGTGAAATAGACGTTGTCGATGCCGCCGAAGCCGGTGCGCTGGCGCAGCACGTCGTTGATCGCGGCCTTGAGGTCCTTCTGGAGCTTCACCTTGCCCTCGGGGGTCGAGATGGTGAAGCTGTCCTGCTGCGCCATCACCATCAGGATCGCCGAGCGGATCGGCATCTCGTTGTCCTTCAGGTTGTCGAGCACCTTCTGGTCGTAATAGGTCGAGACGCCGAGCCCGACCTGCGAGAAGCCGTCCGAATCGCGCAGGTTGGAGGTGAAGGGCTGCTCGAAGGTGTAGAAGGTCGCCTTGTACTTGGTAGGATCGGGCGACGCGTCGGTCTCCAGGCCCATCGGCAGGGTCTTCTTCTCGCCATGGCCGCCCGTCTCGGCGCCCGGCTTGGGGACGAGCTTGGGGGCGTTGGGGTCCTCGGCGGGCTTCGCATGGCCGCCGGCGAGGCCGGCGCCGGCCGCGTACAGCCCGGCTCCGACACCGATGCCGGCGAACAGGAGGGCGACGACGAGCATCACCAGGATGCCCTTCATCTTGCCCGGCTTCTTGGGCGCCTCGGCGGCGGGAGCTGCGGCAGCACTCATCGTTCACATCCCATGATCAGGCCCGGATCAGGCATAGAGATCACCATCGTCGCGCGACGCCGAATCGCCGGCATCGTCGCGAATCGCGGCCTGTGTACGGCCAAAAGGTTGATGATCTGCTGACGCGGGCTGGCGTTGCTGGCCGGGCTGGCCCTGCTGGCCATGCGCCGAGGCGGACGAGCCATGGCCGCCGCCCTGGCCCTGCTGGTTCAGGTCGACATGCGCTTCGGCGACGCGCAGGCCCTGCGCGCGGACCTCGGCGAGCAGCCGGGGCTGCGCGTCGGCGATGATCGCGCGGGTCTGGTCGGTCTCGGCGGTCATGCGGATCGCGGTGCCCGAGGCGCTGTTGGCGATCTCGACGGTCAGCGCGCCGAGATGCTCGGGGTTGAGCTGGAATTTGAGATGGCCCTGATGCGCGGCCGCCTGGCTGATGTCGCGCGCCAGCCGGTCGAGCCACTGATTGTCGCGGGCGAGGTCGAGATGCCGGGTGACGACCTGGTCGGGCTGGTCGATCGCGGCCGATGGGTCGGCGGCCTTCGCGCCGTCCACCGCCGGGGCGGGGGCGAGCGGCTGGGCGACGGCTATCTGTGGAGCGACCGGGGCGGCTGTCGCCGGGGTTGCGGCGGCAGGCCGGGCCGGCTCGGCGGCATCCTCGGCCGGGCGGGCGGCATCGGCGAGCGGGGCGGTCGCATCGCCGCGCCGGGGCTGGGCGTCGGCGACGATCCGGGCAGGAGCCGGCGTCGGGATATCGGCTGCGACGGCCGGAGCGGTATTCGCAGCCTTCGCGGCGGCCTTGCCGTCCTTTGGCCTGGCGGTTTCGACGACGACTTCGGCGATGGCGCCGTCGGCCATGGCGGGCGTGGGTTGATCGGTCGCGACGACCGTTGCGACCGGGGCCTCGACCGGCGTGGCGACGGGAACCTCCGGCAGCGCGGTGGCGGGCGTCGGCGCGGTGGCGGCTTCCTTCACCGGCGGCTGGCCGGCGGGATGGAAGGCGGCCTTCAGCGAGGCCAGCAGCGAGGCGATGTCGCTGGGCAACGATGTCGGCGTGGCGGCGGCGGCAACCGCGGCCTGCTTCGGATCGGCAGGCGCGGTCTCCAATACGGGGGACGGGACGGGCGCATCGGCGGTCGCGACAGGCTGGGCGGTCGGCACGGTCTCGTCCACGACGGGCATGGCTGGCGGGGCGGTCTGCGCCGGGACCTGGAGCCCCGGCTGGGCGAGGGGCGCCGGTACGGTGACGATGACCGCGGCGGTCCTGCGGCTGGTCGCCACCGGGGCCGCGACCGACGCTTCCGCGACGGGGGCGGCCTGCGGCGGGACGGGAGGCATGGCAGCGGTCGGGGTGACGGTCACCTGCGCGGCGGCGGTCACCATCGCGACGATGTCGGCGAGCAGGTCGGTCGACGTGTCGCTCGCAGTGTCCCTGGTCTCGTCGGCCGGGGCGGTCGCGAGCATCTCGTCGACGATCGCGGCGGGGGCTTCGGCATCGCCCTCGCGGCCCGTCTGGGCGCCCGCGCCCTGCTGCGCGCCCTTGTCGCCGGACTTGGCCTGCGCGACGAGCTGCGCGAACATCACCGGGGTCGCCGGGGCAGCCGGAGACACGGGCGCGACGGCGGCGCCCGGCTGCGGCGCCGAACCCACGCTCAACGCGATCGCGGAGGTCGAAAGCGCGGCAACACCCATCTCAATCATTCCCTTCACTGGTCTTGGCGAGCTTCGGCCGGAACGACGCGGCCATCCGCGCCTCGGTCCACTCGGTCAGCGCCTGCACGGCGCGCGCGTCGAGCTTTGCCGCGCTTTCCTGGCGCTGGCGCGCTTCGAGCCGCTCGGCGACCTTCTGCTCGGCGGTCGCCTTGGCCGAGGCGATCGCCCCGCTCAGGCCGTGGCGGGCATTGTCGAGCCGCAGCGCCAGCTCGCCCCGGTTCTGCAGCGCCGCGCCCGACACCGGTCCGACCGGCAGGGTCAGGCTGTCGCGCAGGCTGGCGAGCTTGGCGGCGTTGGTTTCGAGCTGGTCGACCTGCGCCTCGGCGTTCGCCGCGGCCGAGGCCGCGAGCAGGTGCTGCGCCGCCCGCACGCGCGTGATCCGCGCCCGCTTCCGGACCAGCGCCTTCATCCGCCGAACGCCTCGAGCAGCGCCTGGACCGACTGGGCATAGTCGATGCGGTCCTTCTGGCCCTGGCTGATGAACTCGAGGATATGGTCGTGCCGCGCGATCGCGACGTCGACGATCGGATCGCTGCCGGCGCGATAGGCGCCCATCAGGATCAGGTCGCGATTCTCCTCATAGACCGCCCAGAGCCGGCGGAGGATCTGCGCCGCCTGCTGGTGCTCGGGCGTGACGATGTCGCTCATCACGCGGCTCAGCGACTTGCCGACGTCGATCGCGGGGAAGACGCCTTGCTCGGCCAGGCTGCGCGACAGGATGATGTGGCCGTCGACGATCGCGCGCGCGGTGTCGACGATCGGGTCGTCGGTGTCGTCGCCGTCGGCGAGCACCGTGTAGAGCGCGGTGATCGAGCCGCCCGAATGGGCGTCGACCCCGGCGCGCTCGATCAGGCGCGGGATCAGGCCGAGCGCGGAGGGCGGATAGCCCTTCATCGTCGGCGGCTCGCCCAGCGACAGGCCGATCTCGCGCTGCGCATGGGCGACGCGGGTCAGGCTGTCGATCAGCAGCAGCACGCGCTTGCCCTGCGCGCGGAAATATTCGGCGATCGCGGTCGCGCGCATCGCGGCGCGCAGGCGCAGCACCGGCGGATGGTCGGCGGGCACCGCGACGACGACGCTCTTCTGGCGGACCGGGCCGGCCAGCTTGGTCGCCAGGAAGTCCGAAACCTCGCGGCTGCGCTCGCCGACCAGGCCGACGACGATGATGTCGGCGTCGGCGCCGGCGATCATCTGGCCCATCAGCACCGACTTGCCGACGCCCGACCCGGCGGCGATCGCGATGCGCTGCCCGACGCCGGCGGTCAGCAGCGCGTTGATCGCGCGGACGCCCATGTCGAAGGGTTCGGTGACGCGGGCGCGGTCGAGCGGGTTGCCGCGCCGGCCGGCCAGCGGCCAGCGCTCGGCGGTGGCGATCGGGCCGAGCCCGTCGATCGGATTGCCGAGCGCGTCCATCACGCGGCCGAGCAGGGTTTCGCCGACGTCGACCGATCCGCCGCGCCGGTCGGGCTCGACGCGCGCGCCCGCGCTGTGCGGCGCGTCGGCGTCGAGGGCCATCAGCAAGGTACGGTTGCCCCGGAAGCCGACCACCTCGGCGAGCGCGGCATGGCCGTCGGCGTCGATCACCCGGGCGTTGGAGCCGACCGGCATCGGGAAGCCGGTCGCTTCGAGCATCAGCCCGTCATAGGAGGCGAGCCGGCCGATCCGGCGCGGGCCGGCATGGTCGATCTCGACCGCCGACAGCATTGCCTCGGCCCTTGCGGCGAGGCTCATCGGGGCAGGCCCATATGAGCGATGATCCTGATCATCGCGGCAGGCCCATGCCGTCGAGTTGGGCGCGCAGCCGGGCGAGGCGGACCTGCGGGCCGTCCTCGATCCAGCCTTCGCCGCTTTCGAGGACGATCGTGCCCGAGGCGAGATGATGGTCGGGGGCGACCGGCAGGCCGAGGTCGACGCCGTCGAGCATCGCGATGTCGTCGGGGTGCAGGCGCAGCCGGGCGGGGCCGGACTCGGCGGTGACCATTTCGGCGATCGCCTCGGCGCGCTCGCGGAGCGTCGCCGGGTCGATCCGCACCTCGCCGACGACCTGGCGGACGAGGCGGGCGACGGTCTCGGCGAGGACGGCAGCGAGCGGGCCGGCCGGCTCGGGCTGCAACGCCTCGGCCGATCGGATCAGCTGGGCGAGCGCCTCGCGCTCGCGGGCGAATTCGGCGAGCACCGCCTGGCGGCCATGGTCGAAGCCCTCGGCGAAGGCTTCGGCCCGGATCGCCTCGACGTCGGGCGCGGGCTCGTCCTCGGCCGGGCTTGCCATCGTGCTCGGCGCGAAGTCGCTCGCCCGGCGACGCGGATGGCCGCCGCCGCCGCCCCAGGCGGTGAAGCTGCCCGACGGCGCCGGCCGGGTCCAGGCGTCGACCCGGGTGGCGGCGATGCCGATCTCGCTGGTCCAGACCTCAGACAAAGTCGTCGCCCTTGCCGCCGAGGCTGATCGTGCCCTCGGCCGCCAGCTTGCGGGCGACGGCGAGCATCTGCTTCTGTCCTTCCTGGACGTCGGCCAGGCGCATCGGCCCGCGATCGGCGATCTCGTCCTGGATCGACTGGGCGGCGCGGCTCGACATGCAGCCGAAGATCTTGCTGCGCAGCTTCTCGTCCGCGCCCTTGAGCGAGACGACGAGGATGTCGTTGTCGACGGCCCGCAACAGCGTGCCGAGGTCCTTCTCGGTCAGCGCCATCAGGTTGTCGAAGACGAACATCTCCTCCTCGATCGTGCGGGCGACGGTCTTGTCGAGCTTCTGGAGCGCCTTGATGATCCGCTGCTCGGCGGCCTTGCGCGAGCTGTTGACGATCTTCGCGGCCTCGCCCGCGCCGCCGCGGCGGGTGGTGGCGCCGGTCGACTGGGCGGTGGCGGGGCGGCTCAGCAGCTCGTCGAGCTCGGCCAGCGCGGTCTCGGTCACCGGTCCCATCGTCGCGACGCGGTAGACGAGGTCGGCCTGCATCTCCTCGGGCAGCAGCGCGAGCACGTCGGCGGCGCGCTGCGCGTCGAGGAAGGCGAGGACGATCGCCGCGATCTGGGGATGCTCGAACTCGATCAGGTTGGCGATCTGCCGCGCGTCCATCCATTTCAGGTTTTCCAGCGCGTTGGTGTGCTGGGCCGGGGTGATGCGCTGCAGGACCTGGTCGGCTTTGTCCTGGCCCAGCGCCTTGTGCATGATGCCCTTGATCTGGCGCTCGACGCCGAAGCCCAGCGTGGTGCGGACGCGGGCGCGGTCGACGAACACGTCGAACACGCCGTCGATCTCCTGCTCGGAGATGTTGGCGACGTTGAACATCGCGCCGCCGAGATGCTGGACCTCGTCGGGCTGGAGGCGGCTCAGCACGGTGGCGGCCTCCTCCTCGCCGAGCAGCATCAGCAGGATTGCGGCGGCGGAGCTGCCCGAAGGCTCGACCGGCGTCGCGTTCTCGGTATCGATCGGGGTTCCGTCGGCCATGGCGTCAGTTCGCCCCCGGCATGTCGGCGCGGATCAGGTCGCGGACGACCAGCGCGGCGCGGTCGGGGTCCTGCCGGACGAAGTTGCGGATCAGCTCGGCGCGGTTGGCATAGCCCGGGGTCGCCTCGATCATGTCGAGGGTGACCGGCTTGTTCGGGTCGATCAGCGCCTGCTGCGCCATTTCGGAGGCGATCTCGGCGCGGATCGACGGGTTGGTGCCCTGCGGCAGCCGCCCGCCCGAGGCGGCCATCGCATCGAGCGCGGCCTTCTTCTCCTCGATATAGGCGGCGCGGCGCTTGAGCAGCGGCTTGGCGACGCCGAACACCAGCAGCGCGACGACGAGCAGCGCCGACAGGTTGCGGGCGAGGGTGGAGACCCAGGGGGCATCCCACCAGTTGGGCTTGACCTCGGCATCCTCGGCGACGGCGAAGCTGCGCGCGGAGAGCGCGACGACGTCGCCGCGCGCCTGGTCCGCGCCGATCGCGCCGCGCACCAGCGTCTCGATCGAGGCGAGCTCGGCACGGCTGAACTTGCGGCTGCCCTCGCGCAGCGCCACCGCGACCGACAGCCGCTTGACGGTGCCGATCGGCGCGCGGGTCACGGAGACCTCGCGGCCCAGCTCATAGGTGCGGTTGTAATTCTCGGAGGTCTTCCCCGCATTGGCGGCGTCGGTGGTGCCGGCGGTCGGCGCGGCGACGGTCTGGTTCGGCGCGGCGGCCACCTGGCTGGCGGCGGGCGGCTGGTTCGACAGCGCGCCGGGGATGCCGGTCGCTTCGCCGTCCTTCTTGTCGCCGGTCCAGCTTCCCTGTTCCTGGCGGACCACGGCGGTGTCCTTGGGATAGCTCTCGCGCGTCGCCTGGGTCTCGGTGAAGTCGACGTCGGCATGGACCTCGGCGGTGAAGTTGCCGGGGCCGACGATCGGCGTCAGGATCTTGGTCAGCGCGTCGAGATAGCGCTGCTCGATCTTGTTCTGGATGTCGACCTGCCGGGTCGAGGCCTGGCTCATCGGGTCGCCGCCCGACGCGGACAGCAGCCGGCCCGCCTGGTCGACGATCGAGACGCCGTCGGGCGTCAGGTTCGGCACCGACGAGGCGACGAGGTGGACGATCGCCTGGACCTGCGAGTCCGCCAGGGCGCGGCCGGCGCGCAGGCGGAGCATGACCGACGCCTGCGGCTTGGCCTCGTCGCGCAGGAACACGCTGGGCTGTTCGGCGGCGACATGGACCTTGGCGCTCTCGACCGCGTCGATCGCCTCGATCGTGCGGGCGAGGTCCATCTCGCGCGCGGTGCGCAGCTTCTCGCCCTCGACCGCGCGGCTGGCGCCGAGCGGCAATGAGGAGATCAGCGCGTCGCCGTCGGGCGCGGACTTGGGCAGGCCCTGCTGCGCGAGCAGCATCTTCGCCTGGTAGAAGCTGGTCTCGGGCACGGTCAGCGCGCCGGTGCCGCGATCGATCTGATAGGGGATGTTCGCGGTCTTGAGCGCCTCGGCCACGGCGGCCTTGTCGGCGTCGCCCATCCCGGCGAACAGGTCGCGCTGCGGCGCGCCCGACATGGTCGACCACAGCAGCGCCGCGCCGCCGAGCAGGCCGAGCAGGCCGATCATCGGCAGGCTGCGCTGGACCGCGGGCTGCCCCGTGAAATCCTTGATCCGTTCGAGCACGGCGCCGGTGCCGACGCCCGGACCGGCCGGCGAGCCGGCCAGCGCGGGGGCCGAGGCGGGGGAGGGGATGATGTCAGCCATCGATTATACCGGCATGCTCATGATGTCCTTGTAGGCGGACAGGAGTTTGTTGCGGACCTGCAAGGTCGCCTGGAAGCCGACGCTGGCCTGCTCGCGCTGGAGCATCACCGCCGCGATGTCGGTGGTCTCGCCGCGCTCGTAGCTCTCGGTGATCGCGCCGGCTTTGGCCTGCATCGCGTTGACCTCGGTCAGCGCGCCGCGCAGCGTCGTGGCGAAGTTGCCGTCGGGCGCGGCGGTGGCGCTGCCGATCGCGCCGGCGCCCGTCAGCGGGTTCGGCGCGGGCGCGGCGGCGGCCTTCTGCAAGGCGCTGTTCTGCTGCAATATGGCGTTGCGCATCGCCAGGAGATTGCTGGTGTTGACGGTCGTCATCGGGCGCTCCCTCAAGCCACCGCGCGCATATCGGCCATGCGATAGCGCAGGGTGCGTTCGGAGATGCCGAGCCGCTGGGCGGCGCGGAGACGGTGGCCGCCGGTGGCGGCAAGGGCTTCCTCGATCGCGCGGGCCTGGCTGATCCGCTTGGCGTCGGCCAGGCGGATCGGGGCCGGATCGGCGACGACGGGCGCGGTCGGCGCGGTTTCGACGGCGGCGACGGCAGCGCGCGGCGCGGCGCGGGTGCGGTCGATGATCAGGTCTTCGGCGACGATCCGCGCGCCGTCGCGCATCAGCATCGCGCGCTGCAGGACGTTCTCCAGCTCGCGGACATTGCCGGGCCAGTCATGCGCCATCAGCCGGTCGAGCGCCTGCGCGGTCGGCCAGGCCAGCTCCTCATGCTCGGGCGTGTGGCGCAGCATCAGGGCGGCGGCGATCGCGCGGATGTCCTGGCGGCGGGCGCCGAGCGGCTTGAGGACGAGCGGCATGACGTTGAGCCGCCAGTAGAGGTCGGCGCGGAAGCGGCCGGCCTCGACCTCGACCGCGAGGTCGCGGTTGCCGGAGGCGATGATGCGCAGGTCGACCGCGACCGGCGCGGTGGCGCCGACGGGCAGGACCTCGCGCTCCTGGAGCGCGCGGAGCAGCTTGGCCTGGAGCGCGAGCGGCAGCTCGGCGATCTCGTCGAGCAGCAGCGTGCCGCCCTCGGCCGCGCGGAACAGGCCCTCGCCCGCGCCGCTGGCGCCGGTGAAGGCGCCCTTCTGGTGGCCGAACAGCATCGCTTCGAGCATGGTTTCGGGCAGCGCCGCGCAATTGACCGCGACGAACGGCTTGTCGGCGCGGGGCGAGGCGGCGTGGATGTAGCGGGCGACGCCCTCCTTGCCGGTGCCGGTCTCGCCGAGCAGCAGGACGGTGGCGTCGCTCCGGGCGACGCGCGCGGCGATGCCGATGAAGCGCGCGCTCTCGGGTTCGCCGCAGGCGGGCATCGGGCGGGGACGGATCAGCTCGGCGATCAGCGCGTGGCCGAACGCCATGTCCTCGAAGCCGAAGATGGCGGTCGCCGGGCGGCCGACCTTGGCGCGGCGCAGCACCGGAGTGCCGTCGGCGAAATCGATCAGCACGTCCTGCTGCCGGGCCATGCCGACTTCGGTGACGTGCAGGATGCGGCGGCCGTCGCGGCCCTGGGTTGCGGCCGGATCGATCAGCATCGTCTCGATGCCGGCGCCGGCCAGCCACGACACGAGCGTCGGCTGCGAACCCTGCGCCTTCTCGCTGATGCCGATCATCACCATCGCCGTCCTTCTCGCGGATCCGGCGTGCCAGCCACGCCCGCTCCTTGCCGGACATGCTTACCGGCGGATTAACTTAAAAAGTCTTAATAGACCGCGCGCTGCGCGGGCCCGGACCCGTGCCCGTCGCACGCGGGCGCGCGAAGAGGCCTCGAAGGCCCTAGTCATCCTATTGGAAAGAAAGGGATTTATGACAGGCGGCAGATGGCTTCCATCCTTTGGTCGAACCCGGCAAAAAATTGCCGGGGCTCGCTTGCGCCGCACATGGCCGGAGGAGGGGCGCCGCCTGGGAGGGGTGGTGAAGGCGGGAAAATTGCAAAAAATTATCGATATGAATCAAATGCTTGATGGAAAAATGGCGGGAAAAGACGAGCGTGGTGAATTTTCACGGTTAAAGCCCGGGTAAGCACGGCCGTTAATGGGATCGAGGCGAGAACGGCCAGCACCGGATCATCGCCCCTTTAACCAGGTAAGGACTGATCCAATGACCGTCATCAACACCAACATCTCTTCGCTGCGCGCCCAGAATGCGGGCCGCCTTGCCGACCAGCTCCAGTCGACCGCGATGTCCCGCCTTTCGAGCGGCAAGCGCATCAACTCGGCGAAGGACGACGCCGCCGGCCTCGCCATCGCCTCGTCGATGACCGCCTCGATCCGCGGCATGTCGGTCGCGATCCGCAATGCCAATGACGGCATCTCGCTGGCGCAGACGGCGGAAGGCGCCCTCGGCGAAGCCGCCAACATGCTGCAACGGGTCCGCGAACTGGCGGTGCAGGCCGCCAGCGGCACCTATCAGTCGACCGACCGCGCCAATCTGCAGACCGAGGTCGCTGCGCTCCAGTCGCAGATCTCGGACATCGTGACCGGCACGAAGTTCAACGGCAACACGCTGTTCTCGGCGACGTCGGGCACCAGCTTCTCGATCCAGACCGGGGTCAATTCGGGCGACGCCACCGCGATCTCGGTCGGCGCCCTCGACAAGGTCGCCGCCGCCTATGCGGCTACGATCAAGGTCGACACCGCCACCAATGCCGGCCTGGCGATCACCGCCGCCGACACCGCGCTGACCCAGGTCGCCACCGTCCGGGCCAGCCTCGGCGCCAACCAGAACCGGCTCGACGCGACGATCAACGTGCTGACCGCGAACATCACCAACCTGTCCGAGGCGCGCTCGCGGATCGAGGATACCGACTTCTCGGTGGAATCGACGGCGCTCGCCAAGGCCGGCATCCTCCAGCAGGCGTCGACGGCGATGCTGGCCCAGGCGAACCAGAGCCAGCAGAGCGTGCTCAGCCTGCTCAAATAAGACTTCCACCTCATCACTTGCTGGCCGAGACGGCCCCCGGTGCATCCGCATCGGGGGTCGTTTCGGTTTTGGGGCGCGCAGCGGCCGTCCCAAGCACAACCGTCATGCTGAACTCGTTTCAGCATCCACCGGGAGGCTGGGCCTCGGTGTCGGGGTTCCTGTTGCGAACGCCCCTATACTCTCCGGGACAGCCTGAGCGGGCCGGTGGATGCTGAAACGAGTTCAGCATGACGGGGAGGGCCGGGGTCGTATAACCCTCGAAAAAGCCTCCATTTTCTTGCCTTTTCGGACGCCTTCAGACCCCGTTAACCAACAAAATCAAGGTTAACCCGCGCTAACCATCTTTTTGCCTTAAGCCCGCATTCGGGGCGTCGTTACCGGTTTCGTGGCGAGGACGGTCGAGTGAACCGGAACGCCGAGTAGTAGCGGAAGGATTTTTCAAATGGCTGTCATCAACACCAACATTTCGTCGCTGCGTTCGCAGAATGCCGGCCGCCTGGCCTCGCAGCTGCAGGCGACCGCGATGGAGCGCCTGTCGAGCGGCAAGCGCATCAACAGCGCCAAGGACGACGCCGCCGGCATGGCGATCGCTTCGTCGATGACCGCGTCGGTCCGCGGCATGTCCGTCGCGATCCGCAACGCCAACGACGGCATTTCGCTGGCGCAGACCGCCGAAGGCGCGCTGGGCGAGGTCAGCAACATGCTGCAGCGCATCCGCGAGCTGTCGGTCCAGGCTGCCAACGGCACCTACCAGTCGACCGATCGCGACAATCTGCAGACCGAAGTGTCGGCGCTCCAGTCGCAGATCACCGACGTCGTGACCAAGACCAAGTTCAACGGCAACACGCTGTTCTCGGCCACTTCGGGCACCAGCTTCGCGATCCAGACCGGCGTCAACGCCGGCGACAGCACCACCATCTCGGTCGGTGGTCTCGACAAGGTCGCCGCGGCTTATGCCAGCACGATCAAGGTCGACACGGCCGCCAATGCCGGCCTGGCGATCACCGCCGCCGACGCCGCGCTGGGCCAGGTCAACACCGTCCGGGCCGGTCTCGGCGCGACCCAGAGCCGCCTCGACGCCGCCGTCAACGTGCTGACCGCGAACGTCACCAACCTGTCCGAGGCCCGCTCGCGGATCGAGGACGCGGACTTCTCGGTGGAATCGACGGCGCTCGCCAAGTCGCAGATCCTGGCCCAGGCCTCGACCGCGATGCTCGCCCAGGCGAACCAGAACGGCCAGAGCGTCCTTAGCCTCCTGCGCTAAGACCAGCACGGGGGCGGCCCGGCCACCGGTCCGCCCCTCCAGACAGGCCCCCGGCGCAGCGTTTCCCCCGCGCCGGGGGCCTTGTTCTTGAGATTTCACGCCGTCGACGGGATCAGGGTGATGGACGCGACCAAGGGTAGCAGCGGAAAAGGTTTCGATGCGGCGCTGAAGGCGCTCGAGGATCTCGAGACGAGCGTCGCCCAGGCCCGCGAGGACAAGCCCGCCCCGCCGCCCGCCGAACCGGCCGCCGCGGTCGAAGCGGCCCCGGCCGCCGCGATCACCGCCGTGCCGATCGTCGAGGTCGAGGAGGCTCCCTCCGCCCCCGACGTCGAAGCCGCCGCCGCGTCGCCGCAACCCGCTCCGCAGGACGAGCCCGCCGCCGAACCGGTTGCCGTGGCTCCGCCCGCCCCCTTGCCCACCCCCGATCCGGCGCCCGTCGCCGTCGCCGCCGCCCCAGCGCCGTCGCGCGGCGGGATGTTCGGCCGGGTGGCGATCGGCCTCGGCCTGGTGTCGAGCCTGGTCTCCGCCGCCGGGCTGGTGATCGCCGAACGGACGATCATGTCCGCCCGGCTCGTCGTCGCCGATGCGCGCGAGCGGCAGGCGCAGCTCGAAAGCGCGACCCGGCTGGTCCGCGACCTGCGGATCGTCCGCGACCGGCAGGTCGAGCTGCTCAAGGCGCAGCAGGCCCAACTCGCCAGCGCGCCTGTGACCAGCGCCGAGCTCCAGCATCGCATGGAAAATCTGCAGAAGGGCCTGCTCGAACGCGACCCGCTGACCCAGGTCGTCCGCGCCGTCCGCGAAGGACAGGCCGCGACCAACGTCCGGCTCAATGAGTTCGAGCGGAAGATGGACCGGATCGAAGCGGCGATCGGGGAGCGGTAAATCCTATCCCGACGTGGTGAGGATCAACCCCACTCCCGTAGAGACACGCGCAGCTTGTCGAGCGCGGCCTTCTTGATCTGGCAGACGCGCGCGGCGCCGATGCCCAGCGTCTGGCCGATCTCCTCGAGGTTCATCTCCTCGACGAAATAGAGCTGGAGGACCATCGCCTCGCGCTCGGGCAGCTCGGAGATATGCTCGGCGAGCGCGCCCGCCAGTTCCTCGCGCTCGATCGTCTGGTCGACCCGTTCCTCGACGTCGGCGAACCACATCGACTGGTCCGAATATACCTCGTCGATCGACTCGTGATAGGTCGCGGCGGTCTCGTCGAGCAGCGCGTGGAAGGCGGCGCCGTCGAGGCCGAGCGCCTGGGCGAGTTCGGACTCGCTGGGGCTGCGGCCGTGCTTCTTCTCGAAATCGGCCTTGGCGGTGAGCAGCGCGCGCCGCTTGGCCATCGCCGATCGGGTCAGCGCGGCCTGGCGGCGGAGATGATCGATCATCGCGCCGCGCACCCGCATCGACGCATAGGTCGAGAAGGCGTGGCCACGATCCTCATAGCCGTTCGCGGCCTCGACCAGCGCGATCATGCCGATCTGGATCAGGTCCTCGACGTCGATCGCGGTCGAGACCCGGCCATGGACGTGCCAGGCGATCTTGCGGACGAGTTGCATGTGCGCGCGGACCAGGTCCTCGGGCCGCGTCTTCTGCGGCTTGCGGCCATAGGTGAGCGCCGGATCGATCTTCTCAGCCAGCACGGAACACCGCCTCCATCCCGAAGAAGCTGTCGCCGCCGCGCCGGGCGGGGATGGCGAGCGTGTCGATCGTGCGGCCGAGCTGCGCGATCGCCTGCGCGGCGCGCGCGTGCGGATATTGGTCGACGACCAGGCGGCGGCGCGCGGCGGCGGTCAGCACCCGATCGTCGCGGGGGATCGCGCCGAGATGGCTGAGCGTCGTGTCGGTCAGGAAGCGGCCGGCGACGTCGCGGAAGCGACGGAACAGCTCCTGGCCCATCGCCTCGTCGGCGACGCGGTTGGTGACGATCGCGATCTCGCGCATGTCATGCTCCAGCGCGAGCAGCTTGACCGTGCCATAGGCGTCCATGAACCGCTCGGCATCGGGCGCGAGGACGACGATCGGCAGGTCGGCCGAGGCGACCATGTCGAGCGTGTCGGGATCGGCGCTGCCGGGGGTGTCGACGATCACGAAGTCGAGCGAGCGGCGGTGCGGGCGGAAGGCGTCGGCGAGCTTGAGCCGCGCGGACAGGTCGACGCGGCCGGCACGGTCGGTCGGGCCGGCGGGGACGACGAACAGCGCCTCGGGCCCGTCGACGACGATCTCGTCCACGGTCAGGCGGCCGCCGACCACGTCGTCGATCGAATGAGCGGGGTCGAGGCCCATCATGCGGGTCGCGTCGGCCGGGCCGGGATCGCAATCGACCAGCATCGCGCGGCGGCGCATCTTCGACAGGCCGAGCGCCAGGTTCGCCGCGATCGTCGTCTTGCCGACGCCGCTGCGCCCGCAGGCGATGCTGATCACGCGCGCGCTGCGCGCCTGGCCGGCGGTGCCGGGCAGCTCGGTGATGTCGGGCCAGGCGAGGGTCATTCTGCCGTCTCCATCGGCCGGGCGCTCAGCGCGCCGGCGCTCATATTGTTGGCGGGGCCGCCGCCGACCACCGCCGCGACCTCGACCGCCTTGCCGTCGGGGATCTCCAGGAAGGACATCACCGGGGTCTCGGGCAGGTGCGGCTTGAGCAGCCGCGCCAGCGCGCGGCGGGCGATCGGCGAGGTGACGATCGCGAAGCGGGTCGCGCTGTTGACCAGCGGCATCGCGGCTTCGGAGATCGCGGCGACGATGCGGTTGGCGAGCGCCGGCTCGAACGGATGGCTCGCGCCCGGCGAGGTGCGGACCGCCTGGGCCAGCAGCGATTCGAGCCCGGCGTCGAGCGTGACGACCGGCAGCGGCATCTTCACCGGCACCAGCGTCTGGACGATCAGCGCGCCGATCCGCGAGCGGATGTTCTCGACCAGCGCGAGGCCGTCGGCCGACTGGCCGGCCGCGTCGACCATCGCCTCGGCGATGCGGCGGAAATCCTTGAGCGGCACGCCCTCGGCGAGCAGCGCGCGGCAGGCCGAGGCGATCTGCGCCAGGCTGAGCGGCTGCGGGGTGAGGCCGGCGACGAGCTGCGGCGCGGCCTCCTTGAGCGCGTCGAGCAGGCGCTGTGCCTCGTCCATGCCGAACAGGTCGGCGGCGGTGGCGGCGATCACCTGGTTCAGGTGGGTCGCGACCACGGTCGCCGGATCGACCACCGTATAGCCCGCGACGATCGCGTCGCCGCGCCGGTCGGGGCTGATCCACACGGCTTCGAGGCCGAAGCTCGGGTCGCGGCATTCGCGGCCTTCGACCCGGCCTTCCAGGTCGCCGCTGTCGAGCGCCAGCAGCTGCTCGGGGAAACATTCGTCCTCGCCCATGATCACGCCGGCGACGGTGATGCGATAGGCGTTGGGCGGGAGGCTGAGATTGTCGCGGACGCGGACCAGCGGGATGACGAAGCCCATCTCGCGCGAGAGCTGGCGGCGGATGCCGGTGATCCGCGCCATCAGCGGCGCGCCCTTGCGCTCGTCGACCAACCCGACCAGGCCGTAGCCGAGCTCCAGGCCCAGCGCCGAGCCGTCCGAGATCTCGTTCCAGTCGATGCTGTTCGGCGAGACCGGGGCGGGCGCGTTGGCGGCCTCGGCGGCGGCGACCTCGATCGCCTGCTCGGCCTTCTTGATCTTCGACAGCTTCCAGGCGACGAAGCCGGCGACGGCGGCGGCCGACAGGATGATCATGTGCGGCATGCCCGGCACGATGCCGAGCAGGCCGAGGATCGCGGCGACCGGCGCCCAGGCGCGGGCCGATCCGAACTGACTGGTGATCTGGCCCGACAGGTCGAGCGGGGAGGAGACGCGGGTGACGATCGCGGCGGCGGCGATCGACAGCAGCAGCGCCGGCACCTGCGCGACCAGCGCGTCGCCGATCGCCAGGATGATGTAGGTCGACGCCGCCTCGCTCAGCGACAGGCCGTGGCTCAGCGTGCCGAGGATCAGGCCGCCGAAGATGTTGATGACGAGGATCAGCACGCCGGCGACGGCGTCGCCCTTCACGAACTTCGACGCACCGTCCATCGATCCGTAGAAGTCGGCCTCGGTCGCGACCTCCTGGCGGCGGGCCTTGGCTTCCTCGGGGGTCAGCAGGCCGGCGTTGAGGTCGGCATCGATCGCCATCTGCTTGCCGGGCATCGCATCGAGGGTGAAGCGCGCCGACACTTCCGAGACGCGGCCGGCGCCCTTGGTGATCACGACGAGGTTGATCACCATCAGGATGCCGAACACGAACAGGCCGACGGCATAGTCGCCGCCGATCAGGAAATTGCCGAAGCTTTCGATGACGTGGCCGGCGGCGGCCGGGCCGGTGTGCCCATCGACCAGCACGACGCGGGTCGAGGCGACGTTGAGCGACAGGCGCAGCAGCGTCGCGAACAGCAGCACCGTCGGGAAGGAGGAGAAATCGAGCGGCTTGGCGGCGTTGAGCGCCACCATCAGCACCGCCAGCGAGATCATGATGTTGGCGATGAAGCCCATGTCCAGCACGAAGCTGGGCACCGGGATCACCATCAGGCCGACGAGCATCAGCGTCGCGAGCGGCAGGATCGCGCTCTTGCCGGTCATCGCCCAGAGCTTGCGAGTCACGGAGTGGGGAGCGGCCATGACTCAGCCCCTCCCGCCGGGAAGCGGGTGCCCGAAATTGCGGAAATCCGAGATATTCCGTGCCACCGACATGCGATCCTCGATGATCCTCGCGTGAATGCGGGACGAGGAATGCGCGGAACGTGGTTAATTTTGAGTTAGGAATGGTGAAGATCGCCGTCCGCCTCGACTCCGCCTCGACAAGGCAACGACTCTGAGCCAGACCGGCGCGAAAGGAGACGCGACTGATGGACAAGCCCGCTTACCGCCCCGAGACCCTGGCGCTGCACGCCGGCTGGCGCGCCGATCCGACGACGGGGGCGGTGGCGCCGCCCATCTACCAGACGACCTCGTACCAGTTCCACGATGCCGGCCACGCCGCGCGGCTGTTCGCGCTGGAGGAGCTGGGCAACATCTATACCCGCATCGGCAACCCGACCACGGCGATCCTCGAGGACCGCATCGCTGCGCTCGAAGGCGGCGCGGCGGCGCTGGCGGTCGCGTCGGGGCAGGCGGCCTCGGCCTATGCGATCCAGAACCTCGCCCGCGCCGGCGACAATATCGTTGCCGGCACGCATCTCTATGGCGGCACCTGGAACCTGTTCGCCAACACGCTGCGCGATCAGGGGATCGAGGTGCGCTTCGTCGATCCGGCCGATCCGCAGGGCTTCGTCGCCGCCTCCGACGACCGCACCCGCGCCTGGTATGTCGAGACGCTGCCCAATCCCAAGCTGGTCGTCTGCCCGATCGCCGAACTGGCCGCCGCGGGCCGGCCGATCGGCATCCCGCTGATCGTCGACAACACCGCCGCGCCGCTGATCGCCCGTCCGCTCGACCATGGCGCCGCGATCGTCGTCTATTCGACGACCAAATATATCGGCGGGCACGGTACCTCGATCGGCGGCGTCATCGTCGACGGCGGCAATTTCGACTGGGAGGCCTTTCCCGATCGGCAACCCAATCTCAACACGCCCGATCCCAGCTACCACGGCGCCGTCTGGGCGCAGGCGGCCAAGCCGCTCGGGCCGATCGCCTATATCTTGCGCGCCCGCACGATCCTGTTGCGCGACCTCGGCGCGGCGCTGTCGCCGTTCAACGCCTTCCAGATCCTGCAGGGGCTGGAGACGCTGCCGCTGCGCATGCCCCGCCATTGCGAGAACGCGCTGGCGGTGGTGCGCTTCCTGTCCGGCCGCGCCGACGTGACCCGGGTGATCCACCCGTCGGTCCAGACCGGCGAGGAGCGGGCGCGGGCCGACCGCGTCCTGACCGGCGGGCAGGGCGGCCTGCTCGGTTTCGAGCTGGCGGGCGGGGTCGAGGCCGGGCGCCGCTTCATCGACGCGCTGCGCCTGTTCTACCATGTCGCCAATATCGGCGACGCGCGCAGCCTGGCGATCCACCCGGCCAGCACCACCCATTCGCAGCTCTCGGCCGAGGAGCAGGCGGCGGCCGGCGTCTCGCCCGGCTATGTCCGGCTGTCGATCGGGCTCGAGCATATCGACGACATCCTCGCCGATCTCGACCAGGCGCTGCGCGCGGCCGGCTGACCGACATACGCCCGCGATGACGACCGACCGGCGGCGCACGCCGCTCTATTCCTATGCGACGCTGGCGGCGGTGATGCTGTTCTGGTCGGGCAACTTCATCGTCGGCCGGGCGGTGCAGGGGGCGATCCCGCCCTTCACCCTGGCGCTGGTCCGCTGGAGCGGGGCGGCGCTGGTGCTGGCGCCCTTCGCCTGGCGGCACCTGCGCGTCGACCGCGCGCTGCTCGCGGCGCAGTGGAGGATCGTGCTGCTGCTCGGCCTGGTCGGCATCGCGGCCTTCAACGGCTTCGTCTATGCCGGACTGCAATATACCACCGCCACCAACGGCCTGCTGCTCCAGGCGGCGATCCCGGCGCTGGTGCTGCTGTTCGACCGGATGCTGTTCGGCCAGCGCGCGACATGGGCGCAGATGGCGGCGGTGCTGCTGTCGATCGCCGGGGTGATCCTGATCGTGCTGCGCGGCGATCCCTTCGCGATCCTGTCGATCGGGCTCAACATCGGCGATCTGCTGGTGCTGGGCGGGGTGATCGGCTGGGCCGCCTATACCAGCCTGCTGCGGCTGCGGCCGGCCAGCCATCCGCTCAGCTTCCTGTTCGTCGCCTTCCTGATCGGTATCGCGACGATGGCGCCGCTGGCGATGCTCGAATGGGCGCGCGGCGCGCGGGTCGTGATGGGCTGGGGGACGGTCGGCGCCTTCGCCTATGTCGCGCTGCTGCCCTCGCTCGCCGCTTACATGCTCTACAATGCGGCGGTGCATGATCTGGGCGCCGGGCCGGCGGGGCAGACGATCACGCTGATGCCGCTGTTCGGCGCGCTATTGGCGGCCGGGCTGCTGGGGGAGACGCTGCACGCCTATCACCTGACCGGTATGGTGCTGATCCTGGGCGGCATCCTGATCGGCGCCTGGATGCGCCCCGGGCCGGCGCGCGGTCAGCGGTCCGGGCGGCCGTAGGTCGCGGGGGTGCAGTCGAACCGGCCGGCCGCCATGGCGAGCAGGTCGATCCGTTGGCGGGTGCGGTCCACCAGGTAGCGGACGCGGGCGCGGGCGCCGTCGGCGATCCGCATCGCCTCTTCGAGCCGGGCGCGAAGCTCCGGGGACAGGGCGCGGCGGTCGAGCGTGTCGAGCGCCTCGACGCTGCGGGCAAGCGCCGGCAGCGCCGCCTCGATGGCGTCGATGTCGTGCGTGTCGAGCGCGGCGATCAACGCCTCGCTCGACACGATCAGAGCTTCGACGACCGGGTTCGTCACTTGGACGTGCCGGGCAGGTCGAGCGCGATCATCTTCGCGGCGATCGCCTTGGCGTCGATCGGATATTGGCCGGACGCGATCGCCTGCCGGATCGCCGCGATCTTCTCGCTGTTGACCGGAGGCCCGGCTTCCGCGAGCGCGGCGACGAGCGAGGGCGCCGCGATCGGCGCGCTCCCGGTGGACTCCACCGGGGCCGGCGACGCCAGCGGCTTCACCGTCTCGTCCTTCACCTGACCGATGCGGGTCGGGCTGGCTTGTCCTACCCCATTGATCATGACCATTCCTTTCGTTCCTGGCCCGAGGGCCGCGATTCCACCACTGCCGATGATAACGACAGGTTTCGAATTTATTTAAATCCGATCAGGCGGACCCGGCCGACATCGATCACCTCCGCGAAGATTGTCGAGCCTTTCGAATTGGTTGCGACCCGCACCCGGCGGCCGATATCGGCATCCTCCATCGCCGTCGCATCGACGCTGATCGAGAAGGAGGAGCCCTGGGCGACGAGCTGGACGGGATCGCCCTTGCGGACCGCGGCGTTGGCGGAGGCGGTGGTGCCGTCATTGCCGCCGCCCATCGTCGCGCTGGCGTTCATCGCCATGGCGGCGCGCATCAGCGGCACGCGCAGCCGCCAGCCGGAGGTGGTGCAGCGCACCGTGACCGAGCTGGTGCCCGGCGGATCGATCTGGATCGCGCCGGGGCAGGCGGCGAGCCGCATGCGGCGGTCGATCGGCGCCAGCGGGCCGCCGGGCATGCCGACGTCGGCGCCGACCGAGGCGACCACCATCCGTTCGAGCTGGCCGAGGTCCTGCGCGGGCGGCAGCGCGTTCTGCGCGGCGAGCGGGGCCGCGACGCCCAGCGCGGCGGCGGCCAGCGCCAGGGGCCGAAGGGCGATGCGCGTCGTGGGCAGGTTCCGGTTCATGCTGCCGAGCCTATCCGCCCAACCGCAAAGATTTGGTTAACGCCGCGCTTACCATTCGCGCGGGGCGATCGCCCCGGCGGGCGGCGGGTTCCCGGGCGTCCTGCGGCCAGCACAGAGACAGGAGCGCCCGTTGGGGGGAACCCGGCCGTCCGCCGGGGGACCGTCATCGGGGCGGAGGCCCCGAAAGCCGTTGAACCGAGATGCGCTGGCCCTTGGCGGGCTCGCTGGCGCGCATCGGCGGCAGGGTGATCTCGATCCTCGCGTCGGAAAGGCCGCCCGACCGGATCGCGCGCGCGGTCGCGGTCGCGCGCGCGGCCGCGAGTTCCCAGCTGTCGAGCCGGGCCGACTGGCCGTCGCGGCCCTGGCTGGCGACGACGACCCGCGCGCCCGTCCGGGCGGCGGCGGCGCCGATCGCCCTCAGCCGCTGGAGCGCGCCGGGCTTGAGGATCGCCTCGCCGCTCTCGAAGATCGCGGCGGCGGTGAAGCCCTGGACGTCGTTGCGGGAGGCGCCGTCCGCGCCATCGCCGCCGAACGCGTCGCGGATGCCCGCCGCCAGCTTGAGCCGGTCGGCGGCCTGCGCCTGCATCAGCACGAAGAAGGCGAGGAGGAGGAGGGTGAGGTCGGCGAAGCTGAGCACCCAGCGCTGCGATATCTCGCGCCTCACAGCACGGTCCTCAGGTTCGGGCGGACGATCGCCGGGGGCAGGCTGTCCAGCTCTTCGCGCGCGAGGAGCTCGAGCTGCCGGCACGCCGTGGTCTGCCAGGCGAGTTCGGCATCGGAGAGGGTCTCCAGCCGGCCCGCGATCGGCCCGGCCACCGCCGAGGACAAGATCACGCCATAGAGGGTGGTGAGCATCGCCACCGCCATCGCCGGGCCGATCGCCGCCGGGTCCTCCATATGCGCGAACATCTGGACCAGCCCGATGATCGTGCCGATCATGCCCATCGCCGGCGCGGTCTCGGCGATCGCGCGCCACACGCCGATCACGCCCTGGTGGCGCTGGCGGCGCGCCTCGATGTCGGCGCTCGCCCAGCGGACGAAGTCGGCCGAGGTGCGGGCGTCGGACAGTTCGCGCGCGGCGCGCAGCAGGAAGCGCTGGGCGGTCTCGACCCGGTCGACGCAGGCGAGGCTGCGGACCTCGGCCAGCTCGCGGATGCGGCTCACCGAGACGCGGGCGGCGGCGGCATCGGCCTGCGGATCGGCCCGGCCGAGCAGCGACAGCGAGGCAAGGGCGCGGCCGATATCGGCGCGGGTCGCCCGGAAGGCGGTGGTAAGGAGCGTCCCGCCGAACACGATCCCGATCGCCACCGGGTCGATATATCGGGCGATCTGTTCGAGCAGGACCATTGCTTCCCCAATATCCGGCAAGATCGCCGGCAAGAGTTTGCCGCTCCCGGCAAGGCATTGCCGGTTCGACGTCGAATCCCGGAAATTTCGGGGATGATCGCCCCGTTAACCATGTTTGGCACGGCAGTTGCTTGGGTGGTGGCCAAGGCAGCCGTCGAGCCTGTTCGAACAGGATTAACGGCCGCCGACGACAGGACTTTAGAAGGTGAAGCGAAAAAATGGCTGATCCGCTTTTCGGGATCCACGGCAAGGCACTGGAGCTGCGGTCGCAGCGCCTGTCGATGCTGGCGTCCAACATCGCGAATGCCGCCACGCCCAACTACAAGGCGCGCGACATCGATTTCCAGAAGGCGCTGTCCGACGCGACCGACGGCATGTCGGCCGCGCAGGCCGCCGACGCCCATATCGGCTACCGCGTCCCGCTCGAAACCTCGCTCGACGGCAACACCGTCGAGCTGTCGACCGAGCAGAACCAGTTCGCCGAGAACGCCCTGCGCTACAAGACCACGCTGTCCTTCCTCGAAGGACGGATCGGCACGGTCATGCAGGCGCTGAAGGGAGAATAAGCATGGCGGGCAATCTCTCCGTCTTCGACATCGCGGGCCGCGCCATGTCGGCGCAGATGGTCCGGCTCAACACCTCGGCCTCGAACCTCGCCAATGCGGGGTCGGTCGCGGGCAGCAAGGCCGAGGCGTTCCGCGCGATCAAGCCGGTCTTCTCCTCGGTCACCGACGCCCCCGGCGTCGCGACGGTCAAGGTCGACCAGGTTGTCGCCTCCAACATCGAGCCGACCAAGCGCTACGACCCCAACCATCCCAAGGCCGACAAGGACGGCAATGTCTGGGAAGCGGGCGTCGACCAGGCGCAGGAGCTGGTCGAGATGATGGAGACCGCGCGCCAGTACCAGAACAACGTCTCGGTCATGCAGACCGCCAAGACGCTCACCCTCGACACGCTGAGGCTCGGCAAATGACGATATCCACCGGTAGCAGCTATCTCGACAGCCTGAACGGCGCGAAGAACAGCTCGACCACCACGACCAAGAAGAGCAACGAGTCGCTCAGCCAGAACGACTTCCTGAAGCTGCTGACCACGCAGATGCAGACGCAGGACCCGTTCAACCCGGTCGACAACACGCAGATGGTCGCCCAGATGGCGCAATTCTCGCAGACGACCGGCATCGCCGAGATGAACCAGTCGCTCAAGTCGATGGTCCAGAGCCTCCAGCAGTCGCGCGTCGCCGACGCCGCCAACTGGATCGGCAAGGCGGCGCTGCTGCCGTCCAAGGCCGCCAGCGCGCTGGCCGACGGTTCCTTCGCCGGCAACGTCACCCTGCCGGACGCCGCCTCGCGGGTCGACATCAGCCTGGTCGATGGCAGCGGCACCGTCGTCTACACCGGCAGCGCCACCAACGTGCCGGCCGGCGACGTCCCCTTCTACTGGGACGGCAAGGACCAGGACGGCAATCCCGTCGCCGGTCCGCTGACCATCGTCGCCTCCGCCAAGGACAGCCAGGCGCAGGCGATGGCCGGCATCACCACGTCGAGCTGGGCCACCGTCGCGAGCGTCAGCTCGCCGGCCAGCGGTTCCACCAAGATCGTCACCCCGCTGGGCAATTTCGACCCGGCGGACGCCCTTCAGCTTTCCTGATTTCGGTAACGGAGCAAGCCCCCATGTCCTTCTACACCGCGCTTTCCGGCCTCAAGGCCTCGCAGACCGACCTCGCCGTCATCTCGAACAACATCGCCAATGTCGGCACCACCGGCTTCAAGCGCAGCGGCACCGAGTTCGGCGACCTCGTCTCCTCCTCGCCGATGCAGAGCTCCGGCATCGCCGGCCAGGGCACCCGCCTGCGCGGCATCGCCCAGCAGTTCACCCAGGGCGGCCTCGAATCGTCGGAGCGCTCGCTCGATCTCGCCATCTCGGGCCAGGGCTTCTTCGTGACCCGCGCCTCCAACTCGAACGGGCAGGTCAGCTACACCCGCAACGGCGCGTTCAGCGTCGACGCGAACCGCTTCCTGGTCGACTCCTCGGGCGCCTATCTGCAGGCGCTGCCGACCGACACCAAGGGCAACGTCACCGCGACCGGCCTCAGCTCGGCCCGCTCGATACAGCTCCCGCTCACCTCGGGCACCTCGAAGGCGACGCAGACGATCGACCTGTCGGTGACCTTCCCGTCGGCGGGCGACGTGCCCTCGACCCGGGCGATCTACAGCACGACGAACCCCTACAAGTTCGACCGTACCGATCCGAACAGCTACAACCAGTCGACCACCACCACGGTCTATGACGCGGCGGGCAATGCCTTCCCGATGACCACCTATTATATCCGCGAGAACCTGCCGGGCGGCTCGGTCACCGACACCAACTGGACCGCGCACACCTTCATTGGCGACACCGAGATCAGCTATGACAGCTCGGCCGCGACCCAGCCGGCGCCGCTGACGCTGACCTTCGACAGCACCGGCGCCAAGACCGCTCCGTCGGGCGCCATCAATCTCGGTCCGCTCACCCCGGCCGGCGCTTCGGCTCCGCTCGAATTCACCCTGAACTACAGCGGCAGCACCAAGATGTCGGCTTCGCCGTTCACGCTGACCAGCTTCGACCAGGACGGCTATGCCGCCGGCCAGCTGGACAACGTGTCGGTCGGCGCGGACGGCCTGATCGTCGCGACCTTCTCGAACGGCGACAGCCAGGCGCTGGGCAAGATCATCCTCGCCAACTTCTCCAACCCGGAGGGGCTGCGCCAGCTCGGCGACAGCAAGTGGGGCGCCACCGGCCTGTCGGGCGAACCGATCATCGGCGAGGCGAGCAGCAACGGCACCGGCCAGATCCAGTCCGGCGCGCTCGAACAGGCCAATGTCGACATCACCGAGGAACTGGTCGCGCTGATCCAGGCGCAGCGCAACTTCTCGGCCAACGCCAAGACGATCGAGGCGGCCAACACCATGACCCAGACGATCGTCAACCTGCGCACCTGATCCCGCTGACGGACTAGAGGACCCCGGCCATGGACAAGCTGATCTACAGCTCCCTCTCGGCGATGCGATCGGCGATGGCGCGTCAGACGATGACCGCCAACAACCTCGCCAACGCCAACACCGTGGGCTTCCGCGGCGAGATGAGCTCGAGCACGGCGCTGTGGCTCAAGGGCGACGGGTTCGACAGCCGCGCGACCAATTCGGGCGAGGTCACCTCGGCCGACATGAGCGAAGGCACGATCAACGAGACCGGCCGGGACCTCGACGTCGCGTTGCAGGGCAAGGACACGCTGCTCGCGGTGCAGAGCCGCGAGGGCGACGAGGCCTATACCCGCCGCGGCGATCTCCAGATCGGCGACAGCGGGCTGCTGACCACCGGCGACGGGATGCCCGTCCTCGGCGATGGCGGACCGATCACCCTGCCGCCCTATGACAGGCTGGTGATCGCCGGCGACGGCACGATCTCGATCGTGCCGCAGGGCGGCGATCCGACCCAGATGCAGATGGTCGACCGGCTCAAGCTGGTATCGACCAACGGCAGCGCGGTCGCCAAGGGGCTCGACGGCCTGTTCCGCCCGCAGAGCGGCGGCACGCTCGGCGCCGATCCCCAGGCGGCGGTCCGGCAGGGCGCGATCGAGGGATCGAACGTCAACGTCTCGACCACGCTGATCGACATGATCGAGGCGAGCCGGGACTGGGACATGCAGGTCAAGATGATGAGTTCGGCCCAGGACATCGACAAGGCGTCGGCCGATCTCATGCGGTTCGATTAAAGTTCAGAGGAGTAGCTTGCCATGAGCAACGCAGCACTGCACGTCGCGCGCACGGGCCTCGATGCCCAGAACATGCGCATGCAGGTGATCGCCAACAACCTGGCGAACGTGAACACCACCGGCTTCAAGCGCGACCGCGCCAGCTTCGAGACGCTCGCCTATCAGGCGATGACGGCGCCGGGCGCCGCCTCGTCGGATTCGACCAAATTCGCGACCGGCACCAATCTCGGCACCGGCGTCCAGATCAACGGCACCGCCAAGATCCAGACCCAGGGCGCGCTGCAGGAGACCGGCAACCCGCTCGACATGGCGATCCAGGGCGACGGCTATTTCCAGGTGCTGCTGCCCGACGGCCGGACCGGCTATACCCGCGACGGCAATTTCAACCGTTCGGACGACGGCACGATCGTCACCGCCGACGGCTATCATCTCCAGCCGCAGATCCAGATCCCCGAGAACACGACCAACCTGACGATCGCCGCCGACGGCACGGTCAGCGCGACCCAGGCCGGCGAGACGACCTCGACCGAGCTGGGCAAGATCGAGCTGGCGCGCTTCTCCAACCCGGCGGGGCTTCAGGCCGAGGGCAACAACATCCTGACCGAGACCCCCGCCTCGGGCCAGCCGCAGACCGGCCCCGGCGGCATCGACGGGCGCGGCACGATCCAGCAGTCGTCGCTCGAATCCTCGAACGTCAACATCGTCGAGGAGCTGGTCGACATGATCGAGACGCAGCGCGCCTATGAGGTGAACAGCAAGATGATCTCCTCGACCGACCAGATGCTGCAATATGTCAACCAGAACCTCTAAGGCCGTCCTGCTCGGCGCGTTCGCGGCGCTGTCGCTCGGTGCCGCCGCCGATCCGGCGCTGGCCGCCAAGCGCGCCCGCGCCATCGACTATTCGCCGGTGTTCGCGGCGGAGCCGCTGCCGTCGCAGGCGAACGGCGCGATCTACCAGGCCGCCAACGGCTATTCGGCGCTGACCAACGGCGCGCGCGCCGCGATGATCGGCGACATCGTCACGATCACGCTGGTCGAGCGGACCCAGGCGGCCAAGTCGAACAGCGCGTCGACCGATCGATCGGGCGAACTGGGCCTGACCCCGCCGACCACCGGCCCGCTGTCGCTGTTCAAGCCGACCGACGTCGGCGCGAGCGGGGGCAGCACCTTCACCGGCAAGGGCGCCGCCGCCCAGTCGAACCAGCTCAACGGCGAGATCAGCGTCTCGATCGTCCGGGTCTATCCGAACGGGACGATGCTGGTGCGCGGGGAGAAGCTACTGACGCTCAACCGCGGCGACGAGAATATCGCGATCACCGGCCTGATCCGCGCCGCCGACATCGGCCCGGACAACCGGGTTCCGTCGACCCGCGTCGCCGACGCCCGCATCACCTATTCGGGCAAGGGCGAGATCGCCCGCGGCTCGCGGCAGGGATGGCTTAACCGTTTCTTTTCCATCTTGAGTCCATTCTGATTAAGAATTTCGAGGATTGGCCGTTCATGTTCCGCGCCCTGATCACCGCCCTGTTCTGCTTCTCCGGCCTCGCCCTCGCGGGGGCGGGCCATGCCGAACGGATCAAGGACATCGGCAGCTTCGCGGGCCTGCGCGCGAACCAGCTCACCGGCTACGGCATCGTCGTCGGCCTGGCGGGGACCGGTGACGACAGCCTCGATTATTCGACCCTCGGCATGAAGGGCGTCGCCTCGCGCTTCGGCCTGCAGCTTCCGGCCGGCGTCAACCCGGCGCTCAAGAACGCGGCGGCGGTGATGATCACCGCCGAGCTGCCCGCCTTCGCCAAGCCCGGCCAGCGGCTCGACATCACCATATCGGCGCTGGGCAAGGCCAAGTCGCTGCGCGGCGGCACGCTGATCATGGCGCCGCTGATGGGCGCCGACGGTCAGATCTACGCGATGGCGCAGGGCAATCTCGCGGTCGGCGGTCTCGGCATCGACGCCGCCGACGGCTCCAAGCTGACGATCAACGTGCCGACCGCCGGCCGCATCCCCGGCGGGGCGACGGTCGAGCGCAGCGTCGACGCCGGCTTCGCGACGACGCCGCAGCTCCGCTTCGACCTTTCGGAGGGCGACCTCACCACCTCGCAGCGCGTCGCCGCCGCGATCAACGGCCGGCTCGGCCAGCCGATCGCCCGCTCGATCGACGCCACCACCATCACCATCGACGCGCCGCAGGGCGCCGAGGTCCGCACCGCGCTGATGAGCCGGATCGAGAATCTGGAGGTCGACACGGCCGAAGCCCCCGCGCGGGTCGTCGTCAACGCGCGCACCGGCACCGTCGTGATCAACGGCGCGGTGCGGATCGCACCGGTCGCCGTCACCCATGGCAAGATGACCGTCCAGGTCGACGAGAAGCCGCAGATCATCCAGCCGCAGCCTTTCTCGCGCGGGCAGACCGCCGTCCAGCAGTCGAGCGCGATCAACGTCGAGCAGGAGGCCCGGCCGATGTTCGAGTTCAACCCCGGCGCGTCGCTGGCCGACATCGTCAAGGCGGTCAACGCGATCGGCGCCTCGCCGGCCGATCTGGTCGCGATCCTCGAGGCGCTCAAGCAGGCGGGCGCGATGAAGGCGGAGCTGGTGGTGCTATGATCGGCAATGTTTCCGCGAAGGTCGGCGCGCTCGCCGATCCCAAGGCGAGCGGGCTCGACCAGCTCAAGGCCGCCGCGAAGCAGTTCGAGGCGATCTTCACCCGCCAGATGCTCAAGTCGACCCGCGACGCGAAGCTGTGCGACGACGATCTGTTCGGCAGCGACGCGACCGACCAGTTCCGCGACATGCAGGACTCGAACCTCGCCGACCAGCTCGCGAACAAGGGCGCGATCGGCATCGCCGACCTGCTCGTCCGCCAGTTCCAGGCGCGCGTGGCGAAGCCCGCCGCCACGACCGGATCGACCGGATCGACCGACGCCGCCGCGACCGCCGACGCCGCCAAGGCCGACGGGGCGAGCGGATGAGCGACCTCCTCCAGATCGGCCGCTCGGGCGTCGTCGCCTATCGGACGGCGCTGGCCACGGTCGGCGAGAACGTCTCGAACGCGGAGACCGAGGGCTACAGCCGCCGCAAGGTGGTGCTCAACGAGTCGGCCGTCTCCGCGGCGAACAGCTATATCTACCGCTCCTCGGCGGTGTTCGGCGGCGTCGAGGCGGGCAGCGTCCAGCGCATCTTCGACAATTATCGCAGCACCTATGCGCGCTTCGCCAATTCGGAGGCGGCGCGCGCCGACGCCAAGGCGACCTGGCTCGACACCGCCGAGGCCGCGCTCGACGATTCCGACGTCGGCCTGGGCGTGAAGATGTCGAGCGTGTTCACCGCCGCCGAGGCGATGAGCGCCGATGTCAGCAGCGACACCAACCGCCTGACCCTGCTGACCGCGCTCGGCAATGCGGTGAACCAGTTCAAGACCACCTCGACCGCGCTGCGCTCGGCGGCCGACGGCGTCTCGACCGAGGCGCAGAACGCCGTCGCCAAGCTCAACGACGACCTGCGCACGCTGGTGCAGATCAATTCGGCGCTCCGCCGCGCCGGTGCGGGCTCGTCGGGCCAGGCGTTGCTCCAGGACCAGCGCGACCAAGTGCTGCAGAGCATCTCCAACGCGGTCGGCATCGACGTGAAGCTGGAAGATGACGGCCGCGCCACGGTCAAGCTGCTCGGCGACAGCACCGTCACCCTGGTCGACGCCGCCAGCACCAATGCCGGCTATGTCGGGCTTGTCGCATCGGACAGCGGCCGCTTCTCGCTGATCGCCTCGGGCTTCGGCAGCGAAATGGCGATGAACCCGCAATCGGGCTCGCTCGCCGGGCTCGCCGACGCGGCCAACATCATCGCCTCGCGCCGCGACTCGCTCGATGCGATCGCCGGCCGCTTCGCGCAGGTGATCAACGACTGGAACAGCGCGGGCGTCGATCGCAACGGCGATCCCGGCGCGGCGCTGATCACCGGCACGACGGCGGATACGCTGGAGGTCACCACCAGCGACCTGTCGAAGATCGCCGCCGCGAAGGGCGGCGTCGCCAACGGCAATGCGCTGGCGCTGAAGGACTATCGCAATTCCACCGGGCCGGAAGCGCAATGGTCGCAGCTCGTCTCGGCGCATGCGCAGAGCGTGTCGGCGGCCAAGGCGGAGAAGACGGCGACCGCCACCCAGCGCGATGGCGCCTACCAGCAGCTCGACGAGGTCACGGGCGTCGATCTCGATGTCGAGGCGGCGCAGCTCCTGCGTTTCCAGCAGGCCTATAGCGGCTCGGCCCGGATCATCCAGGTCGCCCGCGAAACCCTCCAGGAAATCCTGGGCCTGTTCAACTAGAAGGATTGACCGGTGATCTCCGCGACCCGCTACAGCGCCATTGCGCAAATCAACCGCCAGGCGAAGCTCGGCGAGGAGATTGCCCGCACCCAGACCGAGATATCGACCGGCAAGAAGGTGCAGACGGCGTCCGACGATCCGATCTCGGCCGCCCGCATCGCCGAGCTGCGCCGCGTGCAGGCCGACCAGGTCACCTGGTCGCGCAACATCCAGACTGCGCAGTCGGTCGCCGCGCAGGTCGACACGCAGATGGGCAACATGGCCGACATCTTCAATCGCGTGAAGGAACTGACGCTGGCCGGGCGGTCGGATTCGGCATCGGCCGCCGATCGCGCGGCGATGGTGCAGGAACTGCAATCGCTGCGCACCGCGCTCAGCAACATCGCCACCACGAGCACGCCGACCGGCCAGGCGCTGTTCCCGACCGACGCCCCGCTCCAGATATCGGTGTCGTCGACGGTGCGGCTGGCGGCGACCGCGCAGCGGTCGACCGTGTTCGACGGCCTCGCCTATACCCATGGCACCGGCAGCCTCGACGATGCGATCGGGACCGCGATCGACGCGATCTCGACCGACGACGCCACCGCGCGCCGCGCCGCTGCCGACGTCGCGCTGTCGGACATCGACGTGGCGGTCCAGCGCGTCACCGATCAGCGCGCCGCCCAAGGCGTCCGCGCCCAGCAGCTCGACGTCGCGGCCGACACGCTCGAAGGCGTCTCGACCCAACTCTCCGAGGAGCGCAGCTCGCTCGAGGACACCGACGTCGCGGCGGCGATCATGAAGCTCAACGCCAAGACCCTGACGCTGCAGGCCGCGCAGGCCGCCTTCGCCAAGGTCAACAGCAACACTTTATTCGATTTCCTGCGCTAGGCGGGCTCGCGGCATGGATAAAGCATCTGCTTTTCGTGCCGTTAACGGTGATGGGGGACGGACCGGCGACCGGGCCCGGACCCGACGGAATTCCTGGGAGTAAGCGTTCATGTTTGCTGGCATCGGCCTGGTCATTCTCTTCGCCATGGTGTTCGGGGGATTCGCCTTCACCGGCGGCGACCTGGAGCCCGTGCTGCATGCCATCCCGCACGAAATGCTGATCATCGGCGGCGCCGCGCTCGGCGCGGTCGTGGCCGGCAATTCGATGAAGGAGCTCAAGGCGCTCGGCGGCGGCTTCGCCAAGGTCTTCAAGGGACCGAAATATGGCAAGAAGGACTATCTCGACGTCATCTTCCTCGTCTCGACGCTGATGAAGAAGCTGCGCACCGAGGGGCCCGTCGCGCTCGAACCGCATATCGAGGACCCCAAGGGATCGACGCTGTTCGCCGAATATCCCAAGCTGCTCAAGGACGACACGCTGATCCACATGATCACCGACACGCTGCGTCTGGTGGTCATCTCCTCGGGCACGCTCGATCCGATGGCGGTCGAGGACGTCATGGACAATGCGCTGAAGACGCACCACCATGACGAGATCAAGCCCGCCGACGCGATGCAGAACCTCGCCGACTCGCTGCCCGCGCTCGGCATCGTCGCGGCCGTGCTCGGCGTGGTGAAGACGATGGGCTCGATCGACAAGCCGCCGGCGATCCTCGGCGCGATGATCGGTTCGGCGCTGGTCGGCACCTTCCTCGGCGTGTTGCTCGCTTATGGCATCGTCGGCCCCTTCGCCGGCCGCTGCCGCCAGGTGATCGAGGCCGACGGCGCCATCTATGGCGTGGTCAAGCAGATCATCATCGCCTCGCTGCACGGCCACCCGCTGCCGCTGGTGATCGAGGCCGCCCGCTCGGGCATCACCCATGTCAACCAGCCCGCCTTCGCCGACGTGTTCGACGGCATGCGCGGCCGCTGAGCCCCCCGGCGCATAGAGGAACGCTTCCACCATGGCGCAATCGCCCACGAAGCGCGGCAGGAACGAGCCCGAACCCCGCCCGATCATCATCAAGAAGATCGTCGCGGAAGGCCATGGCGGCCATCATGGCGGCGCCTGGAAGGTGGCCTATGCCGACTTCGTGACGGCGATGATGGCCTTCTTCCTGCTGATGTGGATCCTCGGCGCGACCAACGAGAAGCAGCGCAAGGGCATCGCCGACTATTTCACGCCGACGATGGTCCAGTTCAAGGAGAAGAGCGCCGGCTCCAACGGCATCTTCGGCGGCGAGTCGGTGGTCGACAAGGACAATTACCCGCACCGCGCGGCGCAGACCGGATCGAAGTCGATCAGCATCCCCAAGGATGCGTCGGGGGGCGAGAAGGACGGCGCCGGATCGGCGAAGTCGCGCGACCGCGTCGCCTTCCAGAAGCTCAAGCTGCTGCTCCAGGCGAAGATGGCGGCCGACCCCAGGCTCGCGAAGATGATGAGCAATGTGCGGATGGTGGAGACGCGCGAGGGGCTGCGCATCGACCTGGTCGACCAGGCCGACTTCGCGATGTTCCGCTCGGGCACCGACGAGCTGTCGTCCGAGGCGCGCGCGCTGATGAAGCAGGTCGCCGAGGTGACCAACTTCGCCGACAATTCGGTGATCGTGCGCGGGCACACCGATGCGATGCCCTATTCGAAGGGCCGCACCGTCAACAACTGGACGCTGTCGGCCGCGCGGGCCGAGGCGACCCGTCGCGCCCTCTCAGACTTCGGCGTCGCCAACACCCGCTTCGCGCGGATCGAGGGCGTCGCCGACCGCGAGCCCTATGTCGCGGGCGATCCCTATGATCCCCGCAACCGCCGCATGTCGATCACCCTCGCCTGGTCGGCGGCCGATGCTCCCGCCGAGGCGGGGCCGGTCGACCTGATGGCGGGCGGCGGCGCCAGCGACCCGACCGCCATGCCCGCCGCCGGGCTGGCGCAGATCGCCGCGCGCAAGGCGGGGAAACAGAACGGCGCTCCGTAAATCGTCATTCCGGCTTTTGCCAGGATGACGAGCACGGGCGACGGGAATCAGGCGTCGAGGCTGGTGTCGGTGATGCTGCCGTTGCCGTCCGAGGCGAGCATCATATAGGCGAGCCTCGCATTGGCGGGATTGGGCTTGAGCAGGTTGAGCCGCTGGTTGCCGATCATCGCCAGCATCTCGCCGGTGTCGGGGGTCGCGGTACCGTCGCCCTCGAACACCTCCTTCGCATAAGCGAGGCGGAGCGTGTCGGCGCCGAAGGCGTCGCCGGGATTGGCGGGAGCGCCGTTCAGCGGCGCGCCATTGTCGTCGATCTTCTTCGCCATCAGCGCATAGACCTGCGACAGCGATCGGGCATTGCCGCCGCCGTCGTAGAAGATCGAGCGATTGGCGCGGGCCTCGCGCGGGAACAGCGCGGCGGCGCTGGCGTCGGGCCGCGCGTCGGCGGCCTTGAGGAAGCGGGTCGCGCCTTCGAGGCCCAGGAAATGGGCGAAATAGAGATCGGCCGAGCGCGGCTGGCGGCCGAGCGAGGCCTTCAGCCCGTCGGCATTGTCGCTCGCGAACTCGGCGGCCATCAGCGAGGAGGCCTCCGGATCGTTCTTCAGCGCCATCACCTGGTCGCGCACCGCGCCGTCGACCTTCCAGCCGCCGTCGCCGCGCCGGCTGATCGCGTCGGCGGCCCAGCCGAGGCCGTGCTTCGCGCCGTACATCTTGACCGCGCCGAGCCAGCTCTGGTCGATGAACTGGAACAGCCCGCCCGCCGAGCTCGACCGCGCCTGCGCGTTCGGGTCGAGCCCGCTCTCCGAGCGCGCCTGGTTGAGCAGATAGGTGAAGTCGACCCCGACCCGCTGCGCCGCGCGGCCGATCGCCCCGCGCACGCCGGCCTCGCGCTCGACGCGGCCGAAGCCCGGCAGGCTCATGAGAAGGGTCCCGTTAACATCCCTTAATTGTCGCTGATCATGGTTAACGAAAGGTTGCCGCTCAGGCGCCGTCGTCCTTCGGGCCTTCGTCCTCCTTCTTCGGCGCGCGCGGCAGGCGCTTGATCCGGCTGATCCCCGCGAACATCGGCAGCAGCAGGACGAGCAGCAGGATGGCGGCGACGATCTGCTTCTTCACGCCGCCATCTTCAGCGCCGCCGCCAGGATCGCGTCGTAGATCGCGTCGAGGTCCTTATCGTCTATACAATAAGGCGGCATCACATAGACGGTGTTGCCCATCGGCCGCAGCAGCAGGCCGTTGTCGCGGAAGAAGCGGCCGAGCATCGGCGCCATCGCCGACAGATAGTCGCCATAGGGATCGACGAACTCCATCGCCGTGATCGTGCCGAGCTGGCGCTTGCCGACGATCAGCGGGTGGTCGAGCCGGTCGAGCCGCCGCGCCTGGCGGTGGACGAGCGCGCCGATCCGGTCGAGCACCGGCTCCTCCTGCCAGATCGCGATATTGGCGTTGGCGGCGGCGCAGGCGATCGGGTTGGCGGTGTAGCTCGACGAATGGAAGAACATCCGCGCGCGGTCCTGGGACAGGTGCGCGTCGAAGATCTCGCGGGTCGCGAGCGTCGCCGCCAGCGGGATCGCGCCGCCGGTCAGCCCCTTGGAGAGGCACATCAGGTCGGGCTTCACCCCGGCCTGCTGGCAGGCGAACAACATGCCGGTGCGGCCCCAGCCGGTCATCACCTCGTCGGCGATGAACAGCACGCCCTCGCGCGCGCAGATGTCGCGCAGCGCCTTCAGCACATGCGGCGGATAGATCAGCATCCCTCCGGCGCCGAGGATCAGCGGCTCGACGATCAGCGCGGCGGGCGGCGTGCCCTGCGCGCAGATCGCCTCGAGCGCGGCGATCGTCCGGTCGCCGTCGCCGACGGGGAAGGGGAGGGTGTCGACGTCGAACAGCAGCGGCTGGTAGGCGCGGTTGTAGACCCCGCGCTCGCCGACCGACATCGCGCCGATCGTGTCGCCATGATAGCTGTGCTCCATCACGACGATGCGGTGGCGCGGCTCGCCCCAGTTGAGCCAGGTGCCCAGCGCCATCTTCAGCGCGACCTCGACGCTGGTCGATCCGCTGTCGGAGAAGAAGACATGGTCGAGCCCGGCGGGGGTGATGTCGACCAGCGCGCGCGCCAGCGTCTCGGCAGGCCCGTGGGTCCAGCCGGCGAAGATCAGCTGGTCGAGCTTCTCGGTCTGGGCGCGGATCGCGGCCATGATCCTGGGGTTGCAATGGCCGTGGGTCGTCACCCACCAGGACGAGATCGCGTCGACATAACGGCGGCCGTCGGCGGCGTGGAGCCCGGCGCCCTCCGCCCGCTCGATCAGCGGGATGTCCTCGCCCAGGCCGTGCTGGGTGAAGGGGTGCCAGACGGGCGAGCTCATGGGGCGAAATCCTCGGGCGAGAAGGCGGCGGCGAAGGCGGCGGCGAGCGTGCCGGCGTCGAGCGGGTCGAGCCGGGGGAGGCGGCCCAGCCGCCGCACCCCGCCGATCGCCGCGATCGTCCGCTCGCTCTCCTCCTGCGGATCGCCGATGAAGGCGATGCCGAGGATCGGGATATCGCGCGCGCGCAGCGCCTCGATCGTCAGCAGGCTGTGGTTGATCGTGCCGAGCGCGGTCCGCGCCACCACCACCGTCTCGAACCGCCAGCCCGCGAAGATGTCGGCGAACAGCAGCCCGCCCGCCAGTGGCACCAACAGCCCGCCCGCGCCCTCGATCACCAGCCGCCGGTCGCAGGGCGGCGGCGCCAGCAGCGCGGGATCGATCACGACATTGTCGATCGCGGCGGCATGGTGCGGCGAGGCGGGGGTTTCGAGGCGATAGGCCTCGGGCAGGATACGGTCGTCGGGGAGGCCCGACAGGCGACGCACCGTGTCGCTGTCGGTGCCGTCGGCCAGCCCGGCCTGCACCGGCTTCCAGTAGCAGCCGTCGAGCAGGCCGGCGAGCCCGGCCGAGAAGACGGTCTTGCCGACGTCGGTGTCGGTGGCGGTGACGACGATCGCGCGGGTCATGCGGTCAGCTCCGTGACGGCGTCGGCGAGTGAGGCGACCGCGGCCTCGTCGACGTTGAGGGTCAGCGAGATACGTAGCCGCGCGGTGCCGGTCGGCACGGTCGGCGGCCGGATGCCGCGCACGTCGAAGCCGCGCCGTTGGAGACCGGCGGCGACCGCCATCGTCCGGGCGTCGTCGCCGAGGATGACGGGGACGATCTGCGAGCCGCTCGGCGGCAGCCGCCCGCCGGCGAAGGCGACGAGCCGGGCGAGCTGATCGCGCCGCTCGGGCTGGGCGCGGACGAGGTCGAGGCTGGCGCGGACGGCGGCGGCGGCGAGCGGCGAGGGCGCGGTCGAGAAGATGAAGCCGCGCCCCTTGTTGACCAACAGGTCGGCGATGACGCGGGGGCAGCAGACCAGCGCCCCCTCGCAGCCCAGCGCCTTGCCGCAGGTCCGCAGCACGACGACGTTCTCGCGCCCGTCGAGGCCGTCGGCGAGGCCCCGGCCGTCGCGGCCGAAGACGCCGACGGCATGGGCGTCGTCGATCAGCAGGAAGGCCTGCTCGCGATCGGCGAGCGCCGCCAGCTCGGCGAGCGGCGCCTTGTCCCCGTCCATGCTGTACAGGCTCTCGACCGCGATCCAGGCGCGGCCCTTGTTGCCCTCCGCGCGCCAGCGGGCGATCGCGTCGGCGAAGGCGTCGACGTCGTTGTGCGCGGCCGCGACCGTCGCCGCGCGGCCGAGCCGCATCCCCTCATGCGCGCTGGCGTGGATCAGCGAATCATGGACGATCAGGTCGCGCCCGCCGGGCAGGGTGGAGAAGATCGCGCTGTTCGCCGCAAAGCCCGAGGAGAAGAACAGGCTCGCCTCGCTGCCGAAGAAGGCGGCTGCCTCGGCCTCCAGCGCCTCATGCTCGGGATCGTTGCCGCGCAGCAGCCGCGACCCACCCGCGCCGATCGCCACGCCCCGGTCGAGCGCGGCGGCGACGGCGGCGCGCAGCTCGGCCGATCGCGACAGCCCGAGATAGTCGTTCGAGGCGAAGTCGTGCCCCGCACGCGGGATCAGGCTGCGGGTGCGGGAGCGCCGGGCGATCCGGACGAGGGCTTCGCGATGCGCGTCGAGGATCGACATGGCGTTGCCCTAGAGCCTGATCCTTTATGATGCAAAAAATACCGAACCTCTGGTCGTTCGGCCGCGTTTGACTATATCAGCCCGCGAAACAGATGCGGATCGATCCGCGAAGCTACCGGAAGAAGGCATGAGCGAAGAGAATATCGGCGAGAACGAAGTCGAGACCCCCGAGACCGAACCGTCGGCCGAGGCCGAGGTCGAGAGCCCGTTCGCCAAGCTCGAAGGCGAACTGGAGAAGCTGCGCAACGAGGTGCTGTACGCCCAGGCGGAGACCCAGAACGTCCGCCGCCGGCTGGAGAAGGAAAAGGCCGACGCCTCGGCCTATGCCGCGACCGGCTTCGCGCGCGACATGCTGTCGGTCGCCGACAATCTCGGCCGCGCGCTGGCCGCGATTCCCGCCGAGCTGCGCGAGGACGACCGGATCGGTTCGCTGCTGACCGGCATCGAGATGACCGCCAAGGAGCTGGAGAACGTGTTCCAGCGCAACGGCATCAGCAAGATCGAGGCGCTCGGCGCCAAGCTCGACCCGAATCGCCACCAGGCGATGGTCGAGCTGCCCAGCGCCGACGCCGAGCCCGGCACGGTGATCCAGGAGATGCAGGCCGGCTACATGATCAAGGACCGGCTGCTGCGCCCGGCCCTGGTCGGCGTCGCGAAGACGCCGGAAGCCTAAAAGGTCTTTCCCTCCCCTTCAGGGGAGGGTGGGGTACGGAGTAGAGGGGCTCGATGCCCCCTCTACGGAGTTCCGCGCGACGATCGAGCATGCTCGCTGCGCTCGCACCCACCCCCTGACCCCCTCCCTTGAAAGGGAGGGGGAACTCCCTCAATCCCTCGACAGGATGTCGTACTGGCGGCGCTTCATCCGCGCCCTGGCCTTGCGGCCGCCGAGCTTCGCGACCAGCCCGGCCTTGAGCCACAGCCCGGTGCCGAGCCGCTCGCGGCGATGGTTGGCGAGGACGAGCTTGTTCTGGATGCCGAACGCGGCGCGGCGCAGCATCGACGGCGGCCGGACCGTCCCGCTCAGGAAATAGCCGTTCTGGAGCAGCCAGCGCGCGGCGCTGTGCTCCGCCGCCGAGATCTCGCGCGTGTCGGCCTTGCGCCAGCGGCCCGCCGGTTCCTGGTCGAGCGCCACCGGCGGCTGGAGCATCGCCGGCGCGAACGGCACCCGCAGGAACTCGCACAGGCGGCGCAGCTCATATTCGGGTTCGCCGGCGAGCATCTCATATTTCAGGGTGAACTGCCGGTCCGGCGGCAATTTGTGCGACATTCGGTCCCACAACGTCTCGACCTCGACCCAATCGGCGACGCCGTGCCACAGATTGCCCGCCTCGCGGCGGTGGACATGGGCGGCGGCGACGTCCCGCCCGTCGCGAACGAGGTGGATGAAGCGCGCGTCGGGCCACAGCCACAGGATGCGGTCGAAATGATGCCGGATCGTCGCCCCGGTCACGGTCGCGCCGGGCTTCGCGGTGAGCTGGTCGAGCAGCGCGCGGGCGATGCCGGTGAAGGGCAGGCCGGTGGGAACGGTCAGCCCCAGCGTCCTGAACCGGCTGTCGAACTCGACCGACCGGACGAAGGCGTCGCGCTTCATGAAGCGTCCGTCGGGGGTGATCGCGTCGACGAGGAAGTCGATGTCGGGGGCGATCGCCACCGCCGGGTGCCGGTCCAGCAACTGGCGCAACGCCACGCAGCCCGATCGCGGTGCCGCGACCAGGAAGACGGGCGGGGCCATGGCCGGCGCGGTGGCCATCAGTGGCGCATGCCGTCCATGTCGTCCCCGGCCGCGACCGACTTGGCCTCGACCTCGATCCGCGCGCCGCTGGCGAAGGTGAACAGCATCGGCACGCCGGTGCCCGCGGTGATTCGCGGATCGACGCCGAACAGCATCGCATGGCTGCCGCCCGGCGCGAACACGACGGTCTTCCCTGCCGGAACCGGCACTTCGGCGATCGGCCGCATCGTCATCACGCCCCCGTTCATGACGCTCTCGTGCAACTCTATCTTGTTCACCACGGCGCTGTCGATCCTCAGCAGCCGATCGTCCTTCGCGCCGCCCTCCAGCGTGAAATAGCCGCCGGCCGGGCCGCCGGGCACCGCGGCGAGCCGTACCTGGGCGCCCTTCACCACCGGCTGGCCGGCGCCTCTGGGCTGGCAGGCGGACAGGGCGACAAGGGCCATGACGGCGGCAATCGTGCGATGCATCGGAAACTCCGTGGGAATCGGGATGCAATTAGGCGCTGTTGCGTCTTGCAGCAAATGAATCCCCACCTATATCGCCCCCATTCAATGCGATCGGCCGCATGCTCGCCTCGTTATCTGGGGGCATGGACGGGATCGGTTTTGGGGGTTTGAAAGGACTGGAATGGCTAAGGTAATCGGTATCGATCTGGGCACCACCAACAGCTGCGTCGCCGTGATGGAAGGCGGCAAGCCCAAGGTCATCGAAAATGCGGAAGGCGCGCGGACCACGCCGTCGATCGTCGCGTTCGCCAAGGATGGCGAGCGGCTGATCGGCCAGCCGGCGAAGCGTCAGGCCGTCACCAACCCGGACAACACCATCTTCGCGGTGAAGCGCCTGATCGGTCGTCGCTTCGACGATCCGATCACCCGCAAGGACACCGAGCTGGTCCCCTATCACATCGTGAAGGGCCCGAACGGCGACGCGTGGGTGCAGGCGGGCGGCGAGGATTATTCGCCGTCGCAGATCTCGGCCTTCACGCTGCAGAAGATGAAGGAGACCGCCGAGAGCTATCTGGGCGAGACCGTGACCCAGGCGGTGATCACCGTCCCCGCCTATTTCAACGACGCCCAGCGCCAGGCGACCAAGGACGCCGGCAAGATCGCCGGCCTCGAGGTGCTGCGCATCATCAACGAGCCGACGGCGGCGGCGCTCGCCTATGGCCTCGAGAAGAATGACGGCAAGACCATCGCGGTCTACGATCTCGGCGGCGGCACCTTCGACATCTCGATCCTCGAGATCGGCGACGGCGTGTTCGAGGTGAAGTCGACCAACGGCGACACCTTCCTGGGCGGCGAGGACTTCGACGCCAAGCTGGTCGAGTTCTTCGCGGCCGACTTCCAGAAGGCCGAGGGCATCGACCTGACCAAGGACCGGCTCGCGCTGCAGCGGCTCAAGGAAGCCGCCGAGAAGGCGAAGATCGAGCTGTCCTCGGCGCAGACCACCGAGGTCAACCTGCCGTTCATCACCGCCGACGCGACCGGGCCGAAGCACCTCGTCAAGTCGCTGACCCGCGCCGATCTGGAGCGTCTGGTCGAGCCGCTGATCCAGCGCTCGATCGAGCCGGTCAAGAAGGCGCTGGCCGATGCCGGCCTGAAGGCGGCCGACATCGACGAGGTCGTCATGGTCGGCGGCATGACCCGCATGCCCAAGGTCCGCGAGGTCGTGAAGAGCTATTTCGGCAAGGAGCCGCACACCGGCGTCAACCCCGATGAGGTGGTGGCGATGGGCGCGGCGATCCAGGCCGGCGTGCTCCAGGGCGACGTCAAGGACGTGCTGCTGCTCGACGTGACCCCGCTGTCGCTGGGCATCGAGACGCTGGGCGGCGTGTTCACCCGGATGATCGACCGCAACACGACGATCCCGACCAAGAAGTCGCAGACCTATTCGACGGCCGACGACAACCAGAACGCCGTCACCATCCGGGTCTTCCAGGGCGAGCGTGAAATGGCGGCCGACAACAAGATGCTGGGTCAGTTCGACCTGATCGGCATCCCGCCGGCGCCGCGCGGCGTGCCGCAGATCGAGGTCACCTTCGACATCGACGCCAACGGCATCGTCAACGTGTCCGCCAAGGACAAGGGCACCGGCAAGGAACAGCAGATCAAGATCCAGGCCTCGGGCGGCCTTTCGGACGCCGACATCGACGGCATGGTGAAGGACGCCGAGAAGTTCGCCGAGGAGGACAAGAAGCGCCGTGCGGCGGCCGAGGCGAAGAACAATGCCGAGAGCCTGATCCACACGACCGAGCGCCAGCTCCAGGAGCATGGCGACAAGGTCGACGGCGGCCTCAAGTCCGAGATCGAGGCTGCGATCGCCGACGCCAAGACCGCGGTCGAGGGCGGCGACGCCGATGCGATGACCGAGAAGGCCCAGGCGCTCGCCCAGGTCGCGATGAAGCTCGGCCAGGCGATCTACGAGAAGGAGCAGGCGGCCGCCGCGGCTCCGGGCGAAGAGGCGCCGAAGGACGACGACGTGGTCGACGCCGAATTCTCGGAAGTCGACGACAAGAAGTAAGGCGTCGATGATGCCGTGACCTTACCGGCCCCGTCAGCGATGGCGGGGCCGTGTAATGTCTGGCAAGAGCATATGGAATGGTCGGCCGCCGCGATGGAGGCGGTCGCGGGGCATGTGGTGGTCTACGGGGCGCGATGAGCACGGATATCGATTATTACGAGCTGCTCGAGGTCGAGCGTACGGCCGACGACAAGGTCCTCAAGACGTCGTTCCGACGGCTGGCGATGCAGTATCATCCGGATCGCAATCCCGGCGATCATGCGGCCGAGGCGAAGTTCAAGGCGATCAACGAGGCCTATGACTGCCTGAAGGACCCGCAGAAGCGCGCCGCCTACGACCGGTTCGGCAAGGCGGCCTTCCAGAATGGCGGGCCGGGCGCCGGCGGTTTCGGCGGCGGCGGCTTCGAAGGCTTCTCCGACATCTTCGAGAATATCTTCGGCGAGTTCATGGGCGGCGGCCGTGGCGGCGGCGGACAGCGCTCCAGCGTGCGGCGCGGCGCGGACCTGCGCTACGATCTCGAGATCACGCTGGAGGAGGCCTATGCCGGCAAGCAGGCGTCGATCACCGTCGACGTCGCGGCGCAGTGCGACACCTGCGACGGATCGGGCGCCAAGCCCGGCACCGGCACCCAGCATTGCAAGACCTGCGGCGGCCACGGCAAGGTGCGCGCGCAGCAGGGCTTCTTCGTGGTCGAGCGGACCTGTCCGTCGTGCCACGGCGCGGGGCAGGTGATCTCCGATCCCTGCGACGCCTGCCATGGCGAGGGCCGGATCGAGAAGACCAAGACGCTCGACGTCGGGGTCCCCGCCGGCGTCGACGAAGGCACCCGTATCCGCCTGACCGGCGAGGGCGAGGCCGGCGCGCGGGGTGGCCCGCCGGGCGACCTCTACATCTTCATCCACCTGCGCGAGCATGGGATCTTCGAGCGCGACGGGACGACCCTGTTCGCCCGCGCGCCGATCAGCTTCACCACCGCCGCGCTCGGCGGCACGATCGAGGTGCCCGGCCTCGACAAGAAGCGCCACGAGATCCGCATCCCCGCCGGCATCCAGTCGGGCAAGCAGATCCGCCAGCGCGGCGCCGGCATGCCGGTGCTCAACGGCCGCGGCCATGGCGACCTCGTCATCCAGATCGACGTCGAGACCCCGACCCGCCTTAGCGCGCGGCAGAAGGAGCTGCTCGAGGAATTCCGCTCGACCGAGACCGGCGAGGAATGCCCCCAGTCGAGCGGTTTCTTCGCCCGCC